>JAPPFE010000025.1 GCA_028823955.1 Candidatus Dadabacteria bacterium | reverse complement strand
TCTTCCCGTATCGGGCCTTATAATGCGGGCCATCCTGTTTTTCATGCCCCAGTCCATAAATACTCTCCTTCTCCGTCCGTTTCGCTAAACTCTAGAGCAATACCCGCCGCATGTCAAACAGACCTGAGACGAAAAAACGCGCTCCGGGGGCCTCGGGGAAGGACCGCCCGGACCTATGTCTCCGACCACGAGGTTTCTTCACGCTTTTAATGCAATTCGCAGGTTCTGGTATATACTTGCTCTGGTTACAGATTTTCGCGGAGCGGGAAACCTGAAGAGAGCTTCCGCCAGTCAGCTAGCCGGAGAAAAAGATGAAAAAAAACCTGAAAGCAGACGCATTCCTGTTAGTTCTGCTCTCAGCAGTGCTGCTTATATCTTTTTCTGCCCTTTCATGCCACGACGAGGACGATAGCGGCCCTGCGGTGGGAATAGTCTACGACACCGTAGGCAAGGAGGACAAGTCATTCAATGAGTCCGCTTATGAAGGGATCAAGAGGGCCGAGGCGGAACTCGGAATTTCTGTAAACGAAGATACAACTGACGGAACCGACCGAGAGGAACTTATCCGGTCCCTGGCCGAGAATAACGACCTCGTTATAGCCGTCGGGTTTTCATTTGAGGACCAGATAAAAAAGATCGCTGCTGAATTCCCGGAAACCAGTTTCGCCGGAGTGGACATCCAGCAGGGAAAGAACCCTCCTGTGAATTTCGCGAGCCTGCTTTTTAACGAGACAGAAGGCTCCTTTCTGGTCGGCACCGCAGCGGCACTTACAACAAAGACGGACAAGATCGGCTTCATAGGAGGAGTATGCGCCACTCCTGATGCGATCATCGAAAGATTCGAGGCGGGATTTATAGCCGGGGCAAGGCAAGTAAACCCAGATATCACGATTGAAACGGAATACCTGTCTCACTGGGATGATCAGACGGGGTTTAACAATGCCGAAAAAGCTGAGATGGTTGCGACACGCATATTCGCAGCCGGAGCGGATGTCATTTTTCACGCGTCTGGAGCCTCGGGGCCGGGACTTTTCAAGGCGGCAAAGGACATAAGCGAAGCGCGGGGAAGCGGAGTCTGGGCTATAGGGGTTGATTCAGACCAGTACAGGACCGCAAGTGAATCCGAGCGGGAGCACATACTGACTTCCATGCTGAAAAGGGTGGACACAGCGGTCTACAATATCATCGAAGCCCGTAAAAACGGCGAATTCACGGGCGGAGAGGTGAGAAACGATCTCTCAAACGGCGGAGTCGACTACGCAACGTCCGGGGGGTTCGTGGACAAGATAAAAAATCGTCTGGAAGAGTACAGGACCAGCATAATAAACGGCGATATCGAGGTTCCAGCAGTTCCGGGAAAAAGCTGCGCGCAGCCGCAGACTTACTGACCCATTTAAAGCACCGACGCAAGGAGAACTCCGCGAGGCGGATACAGTTCCTGGTCAGAAACTCTTAACGAGCGATCTTGAATCCCTGAAGCCCTCAAGGGCCCAGGATATCTGGTCTTTCGTGTGGGTCGCCATAAGCGACGCCCTTATTCTGCATTTTCCGGCGGGAACCGATGGAGGTCTTACCGCGGGAGTGTAGATTCCTCTGTCCCTAAGTGCCGACGCCAGACTGAGTGTCGCCTCCGGCTCACCCGTAAGCACGGGAACTATAGCACTCTGGGAGGGAAGCACGGAAAACCCCATCTCTAAAAGACCGGCCTTGAACGTATCGACAAGCTCCATCAGATGCTTTCTTCTCTCCGGTTCGCTCTCTATGATACAGATAGCCTCAATTGACGCGGCGAGGGAAGCTGCGGGAAGGGAGGTATCGAAAATGTAGCTCCTTACCCTGTTTCTGATGAAATCGACAAGAGATCGGCTGCCGGCCACGTATCCGCCCAGGGATCCGACGGCTTTTGAAAGAGTACCCATGACCACGGGAACCCTCCGCTCGACTCCGAAATGCTCGGTGGCTCCGCTGCCCTTCTCCCCGAGAACCCCCATGGCGTGGGCCTCATCCACCATGAGCATGCATCCGTAGCGCTCAGCGATCGAGCAGATCTCCCCGAGGTCAACGAGATCCCCGTCCATGCTGAACACAGTATCCGTGACTATGAGCTTCTTTCCGCCGCCACGGCTTCGGGAAACCATGTGCCTAAGGCTGTCCGTATCGAGATGGGGATACACCCGCACCCTGGCCCGGGAGAGCCTGCAGCCATCTATTATTGATGCGTGGTTAAGCTCGTCGCTGAACACCGTGTCCCCTTCCCCGACAAGCGCCGCGATCGTTCCCACATTCACGAGATAGCCGCTTGAGAAAAGGATCGCGGCCTCGGTTGACTTAAACCGCGCTATTTTTTCCTCAAGCTCGGCGTGAAGGTCGGAACTCCCGCTGACCAGCCTTGACCCTCCCGAGCCCGTACCGTAATCAGAAAGGGCCCCGGCCGCCGCCCCGATCACTCTCGGGTCGGTGGAGAGACCCAGATAGTTGTTAGAAGCTAGGAGCAGGTGCTTTTTCCCGCCGATTACTATCTCGGGAGACTGCCCCGAGGCGATCTCCGTAAGCGTCCTGAAAAGATTTTCCCCCCGTATGACCCTCAACTCATCTTCAATCCACTCAAGGCAATCGGGGGCTTCCATCCGCACTACCACTCTTCGGTAACCTTTTTTATGGAGAGATAAGTCGCCCGCAGAAGCTTCGCGAGATCGTCCATCCCGATTCCCACGGGAGGCATGAGCACGACCACGTCCCCAAGCGGTCTTATGAGAACCTCGTGAGAGAGCGCTTCCTCGGCGACCCGCCACCCCATCCTCTCCTCCGGCTCGTATGACTGTTTGGTTTTCTTGTCGCCAACGAGCTCGATTCCGACCATAAGCCCCTTGTTTCTTACGTTTCCGACGTGGGAGAGGCCCTCGAACTCCCGAAGCTCGTTCTCGAGGAACTCAATTTTTTCCGGAAGAGAGGGCAGTGTGTCGTTATTTCTAAAAGCCTCGAGATTTCCCATAGCGGCCGCGCACGAAAGAGGGTTTCCAGAGTAACTGTGACCGTGAAAAAACGTCTTGAATTCCTCGTAGTCTCCCAGGAACTGCTCGTATATCTCATCGGTAGTTATCGTCGCCGAAAGCGGAAGGTATCCCCCGGTCATCCCCTTCCCGAGAACCATCATGTCGGGCGTCACCCCGTCGTGTTCGCACGCGAACATCCTGCCCGTTCTCCCGAAGCCCGTAGCCACCTCGTCAACTATCATCAGCACGTCGTAACGCGTGCAGTTCTCCCTAACTTTCGCCAGGTAGCCGTCGGGGGCCACCACCATTCCCCCCGCGGCCTGAACGCAGGGCTCGAGTATGACGGCTGCTATCTCCCCTTGGCGCTCCCTGAGTATCTCCCCCATTTCATCCGCGCACGCGATTCCGCATCCGGGCCAGGTTTTCCCCAGCGGACACCTGTAGCAGTAATAGGAAGGAGCCCTGTAAGTCTTGAACAGAAGCGGCGAGAAAGCCTTGTGGAAAATATCTATTCCCCCTACCGAGACGGCTCCCAGGGTGTCGCCGTGATAGCCGTTATCAAGGCACAGAAACGCCCTTTTCTCGGGCCTTCCCCTGTGGCACCAGTACTGAAACGCCATCTTGAGCGCAACCTCCACGGCACTTGCCCCGTCGCCCGAGTAAAACACTTTCTTGAGTCCCGGCGGGCAGATATCCACAAGCTGCTTCGCAAGCTCGGCGGCCGGAGGATTTGTAATGCCGAGAAGCGTGCTGTGGCTCACAAGCTCAAGCTGCTTTTTTATGGCCCCGTCAATCTCGGGCACCGCGTGGCCGTGGATGTTCACCCAGAGGGAGGAAACGCCGTCTATGTACTTCTTTCCCTCTGAATCCACTAGGTACGACCCTTCCGCGCGCTCGATCACTATGGGATCCCTGCTCGCGTAATCCTTCATCTGGGTAAACGGATGCCAGACAAATTCCCTGTCGTAAGAGGCTATCTGTTTGGATTTTTCACTCATATCGCTTCGCGCAGTGGTGTCTTTTAAGATACCGCCGGTGCAAAGAATATAATGGAATCGCCGCTGCGTGGCTAGTTTAGAATTTCTTTTCTGACCGGCATCTGCAGATCGTCAAGCATGCGCAGGTCGTCCTTGGGAGAGCGTCCCGGAGTGGTAAGGTAGTTGCCGAGGATCATGGCGTTCGCCCCGGCCACAAGACCCATCGCCTGGAGGTCTCTAAGCGTCACTTCCCTTCCGCCTGCCGTCATTATTATCTTGTCCGGCAGCACCAGCCTGAAAATCGATATGGTCTTCACAGCTTCAAGCGGCTCTATGGTCTCAAGGTTCTCAAACGGGGTTCCGGGTCTCGGGTCAAGGAAATTTATCGGAACCCATGTGGGATCAAGATCCCTTATCTCGAAAGCAAACTCCATTCTCTGGCGTATGCTCTCCCCCATGCCAAGTATGCCGCCCGAGCAGAGGTTCATTCCGGTTTCCTTCACAAGAAGGGCGGTCTTCAGCCTGTCATCGTAGCTGTGAGTGGTGCATATGCTTGGGAAATGGCTCCTGCAGGTCTCGACATTGTGGTTATATCTCCACACACCGTGGTCCCTGAGTTCGTATGCCTGTTCCCTCGTCAGGTCGCCGAGGGAGCAGCCGACCTTGAGGTTCGTTTCCGCGCAGAGAAGATCAACGGCTTCGAGAACCTTTTTGAATATCCTCGGCGTCGGGCCCTTTGCGCTTATGACTATGCAGAAATCCATTGCTCCCATCTTCTCCGCCTGCCTCGCGGCCCCGAGAATCCTCTCCGCGGCCATTAGCGGGTGGGCCTCCACCTCCGTGTCGAAATGGGCCGACTGGGAGCAGAAGGAGCAGTCCTCGGGACAGTTTCCCGTCTGTGCGCTTATTATCGAGCGCAAAAACACGCCGTCGCCCTTGTACTTGAGAGTCACCTTCCTCGCAAGCGAGATGAGTTCCGAGAGACGCTCCGCGGGAAGTTCCGCAAGCGCGAGCGCGTCCTCGAAGGTTATGTCTTCTTCTTTTTCGAGAAGCTTTTCGGAAACCACGTCAAGAATATCTATTTCGGGCTGCCTCCGGCAATAAGTTAAGCGGAGATGTTAGATTACAGAAACAGGCGGCGTTGTCAAACAACCGGGCGGCGGATGTAGGCAGGGACAATATCCCCGCGAGTTAAGCGGAATACTTTAACGAAGGCGCCGTCCCGCCGATTCTTCGTATGATGAATCGCTTTGCCCTTGGGGAGATTTCTGTTCGCCCCTCGGGATTCCGGAGTCCCGAGGGACAGTCTTTATTTGTTCCTGCGCGTTAAAACCGCCCGAGCAGGCAAAACGGCTATTTTCGCACTTGAATTCAGTGGGGCTTTTATGGTTTACTATTAAGTATAAGGCTATGCTGGGTTCAGGTCGCCATTTCAGCATGCGGAAAAACCATGGAGGTAATGATAAGGATGAATTTAAAAATCAGGAGAATGATTCTGGGCTTGTTTTTTGTTTTAGGGGGGGGGTGCTTGCTCTTTCTTTCCGGCATGGAGGCATCCGCCACTGACGGGGACGATACGGGTAGAGTCGCGGAAGATGTTGACCCTGCTAACGAGACGCACGTGAGGGAATTTCTTGATAAGATAGTACATGATTATAACGAAGTTTATAACGCAAACTTTGACTCGGATAATCTCGATGTGCTGATCAGAGAAGTCACATTATACAACAGGGCGGTAAGGCAGGAAGGAGACTACAAGCACGGTGAAGTTTATTCATTGAGCATAAACAACAGAAATATAGTGACGAATCACGCGAGATATCCCGACCTGTTCGGTTACAGGTTCGTCTCGGATGCCTCGGGTTCCGATGTCGCAGGCACTATATCAGATTTAATTGAGGTCGCAGGCGATAATTCTCAAGATGACTGTAAACAATACGGCGACGCCGGGAGATGGGCCTGCGCGCGCAATGTGGTGGATGCCGCCGGTGCAGCCTTAACGTTCATAGCGGGTCTTCACCACGATGGGGATGACACCGCTTTTAAGGAGCCTGTCTGTCCCGGATTTGAACTTACAACTTCAGCTGAAGATGTACATGAAGACCCTACAGACGACGAGAAGCTTGAAGCTTACGTAAAAGAGGTTATCAGGGTAGCTCAAGCTCAATTTGCAAGAGCATTAGGAGCAGCAGCGATGAAAGGAGGCACTCAGGACCAAATCCGGGTAAACACACTCACAAACCTGAATGACGAATCCGCTTGCTACAGGATAGGAGATCTCAGGCATGGGAACATATATACCTTCATAATGGAAGCAAAAGAAGAAAACGCCACGGTGATTATAAACGGAAACAACTTCGATCTTAACGGCACCAACCTGGATCTCGACGATGACAGGCTGTCAGGAGAACAGAATATAGCGAAACTGTTCAGCCAGGAGCTGGGAGACATAGAAGTCGGGAGTTCCACTTACGTAAATTATCACTGGGATGACCCAACGACTGAGGACGATAACGTTGCAAATTTTCTTGAAACCGGGAAAGTTCCAGGCACTTCATGCAAGAGAAGCTATATCGAGGTGGCAAACATAACCGCGGCGGTGCAAGCCCCTCTCCCTCCGCAGCTCTATATCTTCGGTTCCGGAACTTATCCCGGAGATGCTGCGTGCGAGGTTGATGATGATGACGGGGGATGCGCGATCGCGGGTACGGCAAATACGTACAAAGGCGCGTTGCTTAACCTGTTCGTTATGGCTTCCGTTCTGTTCCCGGCCGTTTTCCTGAGAAGGCGCACGTAGAAGGCTTCAGGAAATACCGGCTTCCTAAATGGCGGTAAATATCTGCTGAGCAGGGGCGGCCTTAAGTCTGTCCCTGCTCTTTCAGGTTCTGAGAACGCCCCGATGCCAAACCCGGAAATCAGTACATTCGGTATCGAAACATTTTCCGGCAGCCATCTTCTGTAAACTCCCTGTTATAATTAGCGGCGCTTTGCCGCCCGCTGTTTACGCTCCACTAAATGCGTCGCCGCATGCCATGTAAAACTTGCTTCCGGCTGACTGACCTTGTCTTTGCCGGGTGGAATCCGAACCCGCTGGCACACTATGAAAGATTTACAGCTAGGTCATAGCCTCCTCCCCCCTTCCAGAACTTTCCCTCGCGCAACGCAAATGCCTCAAAAAAAATGAGGCTATCGATTTAGTCCCCACAATGTTATATTTGGTAATAAAAATTCTTGCTGACTGGCCAGTTGCCGTCGGACTGCTCTCAAAATTCCCGGTAAAGTGCCAGGCAGCGCCTTTCGAATTTAACTCTTAAAGTCTTTGTCGAAGCAGGCGTGAGAGATGAAGAAAACATTTTCAGGCGAAGAAAAATGTTTTGACAATACGGGCTTGGGATGCAGTATCGGCTTTAGCAATTCCTTGCCGGTGGCGAACCACGACGACAATCCTTGGTGCTGGCGAGGCGAGAGGTTCGCAGGGTGAAATTGTCTCTCAGGCATCTTGCGGGCGGAAGCGGTGACGAAACCCTGTTCTCTCTTGCGCTTCCGGCACTGTCGGCCGGTATCACCGCGGGTCTCTGTCTGCTGGTCATCGAGATTGCCTTCGGAACATTCATATTCTCCGGAGCGCTGGCCCCGTATTCCTCCCAGGGCATCGGCCTTATACTGTTCGGAAACTTCGCCGCGTGCCTGCTTATCGCTCTTATAGGAGGGTACCGCGGCACAATCGCGGGGCTGTCTCCCTTGTTTGTGCCCGTGATGGCAACCATTGCGGCCACGATGAATACGGATGCCCAGGCTCTCTTCGTGACCACGGCCTGCGCGCTGATCATCAGCGCCGTGGCCACGGGTACGTGCTGCCTTCTGGTTGGACAGTTCCGGCTCGCCAACCTGCTGCGCTTCATCCCGTATCCGGTGGCGGGAGGGTTTGTGGCAGGGATCGGAGGAGTCGTCTGCCTGGCGGCCCTGTCCCTGATGGGGGCAGGTCCGGGCTGGAGGGGAGCGGCACTGCTGGAGCCGACCGTGCTGTGGACATGGTTCCCGGGCGTCGCCTACGGTGTGCTCCTTTACGGCGCCGTCAGGCGTTGGGGAAATCCCGTGATCCTTCCGGCAAGCATTCTGCTTGCGATCGCCGCGTACCATCTTGCTCTCTCGGCCCTCGGCATCTCCGGCGCCGAGGCCAGGGCGGATGGACTGCTTCTTGTCAGCACGGCGAAGGGAAGCTTGTGGCCGGCGTTGTGGCCGAGCGACTTCGCGCACGTGGACTGGTCCGCGATTATCGGACAGATACCGAACATGATGATACTGATTCTTATTGCCCTGATCTGCGTCATCGTGGATGTCGCCGGACTCGAGGCCGCCGTGGGCGAGGATATGGAGTGGAACCGCGAGTTCCAGGCGATGGGCCTTGCCAGCATCATTGCCGGATTCGGCGGGGGAACAGCGGCGACCATAATCGTTTCCGCATCGATCCGCAGCAAGATATTCCGCGCTACCACCCGGCTGACAGGAGTAATCGCAGCCTGCGTCGTCGGGGTTGCGCTGCTGTTTGGCGACGGCATTCTGGAACTGGTGCCAACCGCGTTTGTCGGCGGCATGCTGGTCTTTGCCGGACTCGTCATGCTGGACCAGGGACTGGTGAAGACCCGCGAACGCCTGCCCAGACCGGAATACGCAATCATCCTCCTGATCTTTGTCGTCATCATCTTTTTCGGCCTGCTAGAGGGCGTGGGCGCCGGCATGGCGGCCACCATGGTGTTCTTCGCAGTGCGTCTGAGCCAGGCGGATACGATCGCGGCGCATTTCACCGCGCGCGAGCATCGTAGCAACAAGATCCGCCCGGTTCCCGATCGTACCATCCTCCAGACGGAGGGAGACCGGGTGCAGGCGTACAAGCTTCAGGGATACATCTTCTTCGGCAGCGTCAGCGCCCTGGCCGACCATCTCAAAAAATCCCTGGACGGCCCGTCGCGGCCCACCTGTCTGATAATCGACTTCTCCGACGTCTCCGGGTTCGACTTTTCGGCGGTGAGCGTGGTGGCCCGATTCATCCAGCGGGCAAACGCGGCGGGGGTGCGCGTGGTCCTGAGCGGTCTTTCGGAGAAACTGCGCTTCAGCCTTGAGAAGAACATCGATCCTTCGGTGTTTGCCGAGTTGTGGCTTGAGCCAAACGCCGATCACAGCCTGGAGCGCTGCGAGGACCTCATTATCGAGGCGTGGAAGGGGGAGGGTGCGGCCACGATGGAGCAGCAGGCCTCGCTGCTTGAGCACACCGTCGATGACATTGAACGCTACCTGGAGAGGCAGATCCGCTTCGAGGACCTCATAGAAACGCTTCGCCCGTGGCTTGTCTCCCGGAATTATGCCACCGAGGATATAATCGCGGGACCGGGTCTCCAGAGCGAAGGTCTGCAGTTGCTGCTGTCGGGCCGTGCATCCGTCTACGATTCCGCGGGCCTGCGGCTCCGCCAGTGCGGCCCCGGTGACGTGATCTGGCCGTCGAATCCTGCGGCCGACACGGAAACGATGATAGTAGCGGACGAGCCATGCTCCACAATGCTGCTCACCCCCAGTGCCCGGAGCTGGATGGAGAAACACGAACAGGGACTGGCGATCGAGTTGTATCAGTACCTGCTTGCCGAGCACTTCAGAACTGAGACGGACGAGAACGCGCATGAGGATGAGACAGACGGCCGGGAGCGATGAAGGTAGCTGATGCCTCTGGGCCCTCTTGGCGGAGGAGAAGCCTATGCTGGAGTCGGCTTCGACACCGACGAGGCTCTTGGGACTTCCTACCCTTTATCAAGCAAAAAATTTATATTTAGGCCGAGTTCGTTT
>JAPPFE010000026.1 GCA_028823955.1 Candidatus Dadabacteria bacterium | reverse complement strand
CCCGTGCGTGTAATTCCAGCTACTTACAACACGAATGTGCCGAAGTCAGGAAACTGGTTCGTCCTTACCATCTGTAGATACCTGCTCTGATCCATCTCCTTCCTCCTTGCTCTAAAAGGAGATAAATCCAGATCACCTCAAACCGGTCAACTCACGTGTTTAGAAACCGGTCATTTAACTTACTCTCTACAGTATGGCCGCTATCGGCGGTTCGGAGGGTTGCGTTTCCGGATATTCCGCTTCCTCTCCATCGCCTTCAACTGCCGCTGTCATGCTCTGTCCAGTGCGGCGGAAATACATGATGCTCGGATATATGAGAAGATGGAGTTCCGCGGCGGTATCATCAGGCTTGTTAAGCAATTCCTTGGCTTTCTTAGCGGGGATGCACGCCTTCACGGCGTGAAACGCAATCTCGGGCATGTCAATAAAATCATTGACCGTTTCTCCGCCTGCTTCACTAAGTAAAGCCTTTATCTTTTCTTCAATAATCCTGCGCTTGCTCCGGCTCTTGCGGTAGAAGCATTCAATCTGAATGCTCGCCGTATCTTCATCCGCCAAATCTTCAATGTAGTCCTCGATTTCCGTTTCAATCAGCGTTTCCTAGGTTCCCCAACGCCGAATGTTTTTGAGACAGGCGAAGATATCCCGCCATTTGGTCTTCCCCCTGCCAAGCGGCTTTTCCCGCTTCCACTTATCCCAAAGCGACAGCAGTTCCCGCATTCCCCGTTCGTCGGCCATGGAAACAAACAGGCGCCCGTCCCGAGTCGTTTTCCTGCCCTCCACAGGAAAATCGTCGTCCGGGTCTATTTCAATGTCCCATTCGCCAAGCCACTCAAGACTCGCGGCTTCAACCACACGCGCTAGGTCATCGACCCTGTCCGCCAGTTCAAGCACCAGTACCGATTCCGGCTCTCCGCCGGTCATCGTCGCGTCAACCAAACCCTTGAACCTCGAAAACTCTTCTCTTACTTGATCTATCTGCGGTTCCAGCCGCTCAGCCTGTCTGGAGCGGCCGGGTACCGGGAGGGCATGGGGAACATACCCCCCGCCCTTCGGAGGACTTATAGATATAGGTTCGGGGAAAACCAGAAGCGGGAGCTTTCTTGGCATGTCTCAAACTCTTAACCGCTTGGTCGCAGTCTCGCTCTCCACTGTTTTAACTTGCGCCCGGTGATCTGGCGGGCATCGGCGCTTTGATTTGACAATGCCGCGCGACGCGCAATATCCAGACAGAACTGCTCGGCTTCCGAATAACTCGCACCCCGAAGCGCCTTGGCGATGGTTTCCGTGCTGTAGCCAAGCTTGGTTTCGCAACGTTCCGACACAGCGTCAATCAGCGCGCACAACTGCCTGTGGGTCGGCAGGGGGAGTTCAATTCTAACCTGGAACCTGCGCCACACCGCCCTGTCAAGTAACTCGGGATGATTGCTTGCAGCAACAAACACCACGTAATCCGGCAGCAGGTCGGTCTGCAGCAGCAGCGAACTGACAATGCGTTTTATCTCTCCGGTTTCGCGGGTATCGCCGCGTTCCTTTCCCAAGGTTTCAAACTCGTCGAAAAACAGCACGCATCTGCGGGTGCACGCGTATTCAAGAATCTTTTTAAGGCGACCAGATGTCTCTCCCAGGTAGCTGCCGATCAGGGATTCATAGCGGATCACGATCAAAGGATACATCAATTCATAAGCCAGAGCTTCGGCAAGGGCCGTCTTTCCGTTCCCGGGAGGTCCTGCGAAGAGCAGCCTGTGTCTTGCCCTGAGATTGTAGGAATGCAACAACTCTGACCGGTGCTGCTCTTCTACAAGTTCACGTATCTGCTCCTCAACTCCCGGAGGCAGGAGCAGGCTGCCGAGTTCCCGCTCGGGCGTAATTTCATAGAACAGCTCACCCTGCGGTTTCAACCCATGACCGTTTGACTGGCTGCCTTTGTTGCCGTTGTAAGAGGGGTTCAGCGCCTTGCGCATGCGCTCCGCCAGAATGCGGTGACCCTTGCGGGTTTCCTCTGAGATCAGATCCTCTGCCACTTTCCGGAAAGCAGTCTGATCCGAATCGGCAGCGCTTCTGATTAGTTTGATGATCAAATCCGACTGTGCCACTTAAATTCTCGCCTCCAACGACACTAATACCTCTTCCACCGGCCTGCGCACACAGCGGATAAAACCGGTTGACATCGCTGAATACACAAAACCTGTAAATCGTCTTCCGCCCGAGAGTCAGGCTACCAGCAACTACGCAGACCCCTTGGCGGTATTAACCCCGATCCATGCACGTATTTCCCAGTTCCAACGAAAAAACAAGATGCCATTTATCCGCAGCATTTCGTCACACAGAAATTTCTTCGATACTTTGGGTCTGTCAACTGAATGCAACCGATTTCAATGTCTGCGCATGGTATTCAGGACTCAATTTAATTCTAACATACGGAGGTTATCCAAGTACATAATATTTTGCTGTCTGAATACGCTTGTCAATGACATTGCCGATCATTGCGTTTTCCCTGTGATCAATACAGGCCTTGCGAACTTCCTTTTTCACCCTACCCATCAGCCGAAGGTTCTTTGACATCCCAAAAATGTAATCAACCCCATTGTCTTCACACCACTTCATGATTTCATCTCGGCAGAAACCCGAGTCCCCTCTGATGATTATCCGTGTCCTCTTCCACCTCTTCCTGATCTGGGAAACTATTCTCTGAAGCTCGTCCACAGCTCCCGCCGCAGAATCCTGATTCGCCTCCCTGAGTCTGCACCCCAGCAGGTGACGCCCGCAGAATATGTAGGAAGGAGCGTAACAGTACTCCCTGTAATAGCCATGATAGAACCTGCCCTCCTGCTCTCCGTGCAGGGGATCATCAGTAATGTCTATGTCAAGTGTTATCTTCTTCGGTCTTTTCTTGTGAAACCTCATGAACAGGTCTACAAGAAGTCTGTCCATGGCGCGGAAATCAGCGACTATCTTCTTGTAACGTTCCCCGGAGCCTGCGTCCGATTCGGTAAGTTCCATTCGGTTAACAGTGCTTTTCCCCGCAAGGGGAGAAGACCTCTCGCAGAACATCTGCAAAATGGGGTCGTCTCTGAAGCGGTCGTGATCATTTATGTCTTCATAGCCGCAGCAAAGACCAGCAACCCTCTGTGCGACCATGGAGAATACCGAGTGGGTTATGTAGCTGGGATTGCGATGGTCTGTGAAGCACTCGCTGAAACTTCTTATGACCCGGAAGCGGTGTTCTGTTTCCCGCAACAGGGCAATGCCTCCGTCGGAACTTACCTTGTCCGCGTCGAAGCGGCCCGTTACCTTGAGGGTTTTTGATGTTCGAGGGGTTTTGAAGGGTAGAAATTCAAGTTGGTTCGTGTTACACTGTGTATTCATAAGGCCGTTGTCCTCCTGTGTTGTAACGTGCTGAACTCACTTGTATTATAACACAAACAACGGCTTTTTCCATACCCTTTTGTGAGATATGCGGGTTAAGTCTTTGCCAACCCCAAGACGGCGCAGCCCCTTGTATCGCCCCCTCTTCCACTACCGCCACACTGTAGCGCGTATCCGCCGCCTTATCCATTTATCCACTTTCCCCAGTACCTGCCCCACCACCTGCTGGACTTAACCTTGCCGCCGACTTCGCGGGGAGATTCGCTCTAACGTCCCCCCGCCGACGAGAACTGAGACCCTGTACGGCCCCGGTCCTGTCCGTTCCCCGAGGAAACCAGTCCTGTATATGCGCATACTGCTTGAACCAATTAAAGGAGGTTTCAAACAATGGCAAAACGAACCACGCATCGCAAACCGGGGTTAACGGAAACGGTCAAAACGGACGGAGGGCGGGAAACTTGCCGGAATCCAGAAGCGGCATTGAAACCACCGAAGGACTACGAGGTTGCAGGTGGAGAATACAGTTTCAGTCCGCGCACGTCCTCGGGGCTTACGGCGGAGCGGGTGGCGGACGTGTTCGCACGCAGGGCCGCGGTCGTTTCCGAAAGCCGGGAGACGATTGCGGGTTTGAGAAACCTGATCCGGGAATCGGTATCCGAGAATACGCTCAAAGCTTACTGCCGGGCCCTAGGCCGTCTTGTGGTCTTTATGGGAATTCCTTCGGCAGAAGAGGCGAATATCAGAGTGCTGCTTGAAAAACTGGACGACATAACGCTTGCCCGCTACGTCGCCAGAATCGAAGCGGAAGGCAAAGCTCCCGCCACGGCTCAAATGGTCATAGCGGCGGTCCGTTACGCGGCGAAGCTCTGGGAACGGGAATCTCCGGTGGGCAGGATAACGGCGAAGGCGATGTGCGGATTCCGCCGCAAGGGCGCCGAACGCGGACGCGGCCAGGCGCGGGGCGTCACCTGGACGCAGGCGGAAAGAATCGCGACTATGGCGGGCGCAGAAGCGGATTCGCTTTCAGGGATCCGCGATGCGGCTTTGATCTCGGTCATGTCCGACGCGATGCTGAGAATTTCGGAAGCGACGGCCCTGCTCGTCTCCGACGTTACCGAGGAAACCGACGGCTCCGGACGGGCCAGCGTCCGCAGGTCAAAAACGGATCAGGAGGGCAGGGGGACGGTTCTCTATCTCGGCCGCCCGACGATGGCGCGGGTCAGGGCATGGTGCGAAGCCGCGGACTTAAATGACGGAGCTCTGTTTCGCAGCGTATCGAGGGGGAATCTTTTCACTTCCAGGGTCGGTGAAACGCCCCTGTCCCCGGCATCCATTCGTCGCATACTCAAAACCCGCGCAGCACAGGCGGGAATAGAGGGGGTAAGCGGTCATTCCCTGCGCGTAGGGGCGGCGCAGAGCATGGCCCTCGGCGGAGCCACGCTGGTCGACATGCAGATCGCAGGCCGCTGGCGGTCCCCGCAAATGCCCGCCTCATACGCCAGGGAGCAGCTTGCGGGACGCAACGCCGTGGCGCGTATCCGCTACGGCTGCAAATGACTAAATAACCGCAGGGGACTGAGGATGGAAACTGCCGTGCCGATCCCCCGTATTCAGAACAGACCGCAACTGAAATCCGGTTTCGCGCATTCCCTTGGCGGTCGAATGATGAGAAACCGGATTTTCGGGTTTTTACGTCCCTTAACGCTAATTATGGAAACATAAATTTTACAGGAGGTAAGGAGAGATGATTCAAGCCAGATGGCTTATAATATTTTTTGCCGTTCTCGGCATGTCGGTTCCGTCGTTCGCGATTGACTGGTCGCTAGGCGGATTTCCGAGCTACATGAGGACGAGAGTGCGTTTCATTGACAACGCCACCGCAGTTGATAACGGTGAGAGGATTAACATCACTGATACAACGCTCAGAATCACCCCGCAGCTGGGTCTAAGTGACTCGGTTACTGTGAGGGCGCAGGTTGACGTTGCGAACAACATGATATGGGGTGGTGCTACCAGTGGGCTTTTTGGTGAATCCCACGACGGTGCCGTTCTGTCCGATCTCAGGCCGGACGATCGCTTCAGAGGCGCTATTCTGACCGGAGATAAGGCTATACAAGAAGACTTCGGATATTTCAACGTACGCATGCTTCACGCGGATATAGTTCTTCCGAATAACTTGGGTTTCGTAAGGATAGGCCGTCAGCCGTTTGACTGGGGGCTCGGAATTCTGGCGAATGGCGGACACGATCCGCATTCTGACCTTGGTTTTGTAATTGACAGAGCTCTCTGGCTCAAGTCATTTCCGGCCGGAGCCGGAACTTTCACCTTGGTTCTTGTGTCCGATATATGGAGCGGTGGCGACACGCTGTTTGCCGAAAGCGGTACAGGCTATGATGTACTCGCAGCAGCGGCTCTGTACAACCAGCAGATGGGAGATATAAACGTTACCGTAGGGGGATACGCGTTCCCGTATATGCATCAGAACAACATAGCTGAAGGGGCTCTTGATCTTGATCGCTATGCTTGGTACTCGGGTCTTCTTGTACTTAAGGCACCAGCTTGGAGCCTAACCTACGAAGGCCATTTTATGGGAGGGGGCGAGGTAGAACCTCTTGACATAGACATTGACTACGCTTTCAACATGGCGGCACGCCTTGAGGTTATGCCTTCAATGATGGCCCAGGTAAGTACTATAGGTCTTGAAGCCGGTTGGGCGCAGGGTGACGACGCTTCTACTCCTGGTACACTTGAGGGCAATGTCCTTCCGTTCAATGCGGCCTATAACGTAGACAACCTTCTTTTCAAGCATGTCATTCCGACTATTTATAATATAGAGGGAAGCGTCACAAACGCTATTTATGCCAGGCTGTACGCGAATATGCAGCTTTCCGACAATCTCGGATTCACTCCTCAGGTTCTGATGGCTTGGAATGATGAGACGAAAGCGGTTTCCGCTTTTGACAGGCCACCAGGTATTGCGAATGATGGAAGTATCGAGGCTGAGAAATACCTCGGAACAGAGATTGAGGGAACGCTCAGCTGGACGCTTCATCCAGGTGCAAACCTCGACTTCATCGGTAGTCTGGTGCTTGCCGGAGACGGTCTTACGGACCTGCTTGAGCAGCAAGGCGCAATCGATCCTGATGATACGATCTGGGCTTTCCAGACAAGGCTCATGGTCTACATCGATCAGTTCATGAATTAAAAAAACAACCAAGTCAGAGCTAACAAAGCTTGAATGGAGGGGGCTTCCTAACAAAGGTCGCCCCCTTTTTTCGGTGTGCCGAGCGTGACCGTCATCTCGGATTCCTCTTTCGGTTGATGCGTCAGGGTTGGCGGGAAAGGGTCATCAAGCAGGTTCGTTGCAAATCTGGCGTGGGAATTATGCGAGCTAGAGGGCCGAAGTAGTTCACAAGGCACAAAAGACGGAAGGCGGGTTGTCTCCGGGGTCAGTGCGGAAGATTTTTTTCAAAAGACCTGATTGCTCCGGCGTGATTATTGTAGGCGAAATTACGGCAACAAAGACGGACTATCCAGGTGTGGATGTGGATGTGAGTGTAAGTCTTGAGCAGTTCTCAAAGGTCAGGCTTGAGGAGCATACGCACTGCTTTCAAACCGGAGGGCGGAGATGATGGAAGACATGCTTGAACTTCACGGGGAATCTGTTGAGAGTCGCTGCAATTGGAGGGCATGGTGTAAATAAACTGCACGGAGGAAAAACATCTATGGAACTTCAGGAGAAATTAAAAGAAATTTGGGATGGATGCGATGAAGAGAAATACATATTTCGCGGCGAGAAGGAATGTTATGACAAGATATCTTCCAAGTTATACAGAAGGTACGGAGAGCTGGCTGAAGATGTAAAGAACTATTCTCTTCCTTACGAAAGCATTACTCTTTTGCTGAAAATGGAAAAGGACATAGTTAACAGAGCAAAGAACCATTTCAGTCCCAGCACGTCCAATATTGAAGTTCTGACGGACTTACAGCACTATGGCGGCGAAACCGCTTTGATTGATTTTACGCGAAACATCTCCGTCGCCTTATTCTTTGCTTGCGAAGGAAGTCCTGATAAAGACGGGCGGATCATACTGTTTTATAAGTCAGAAGCGGCAGAAAAGAAAGATGTTGATTACTACAGCACTCAGGAAAATGATTACGAGATAATTGCTCCCACCGGCAAACATCCGCGGATTATCTTTCAGAGCAGTGTGTTTGTCCACGCTGCAAAAGGGTATATAGAACCCGGGAAATGCAAAATCATCAGAATTCCAAAAGAACTTAAAAGGGAACTTCTCGATTATTTGCGAAACCATTTTTACATTGAAAGGACGACTATCTATAACGACATCCATGGTTTTATTCAAAGTCAAAAGGAGTTAACCGAGGCGGAAAAAAAGCTTTATTCCGGATTAAAGCACCAAGTGAAAAAAAACATTGAAAAAGCAATGAAGGATTACGACGAAGCCATAAAACTGGACCCACGATGCACTGAGGCATATAACAATCGGGGTTCAGCCAAGTCTCATCTGGGCAAGCATGAAGAAGCAATAAAGGATTATGATCAGGCCATAAAACTGGATCCGCAAGACGGGATGACATATTATAATCGGGGCAAGGCCAAATCCAGTCTGGGCAAGCATGAAGAAGCAATAAAGGATTACGACCAAGCCTTGGAATCAGGTCCAAAAGCAGCCGTAGCGTATTACAGTCGGGGTATGGCAAAAGCCGAACTGGGGAGGCACAAAGAGGCTCAAAAGGACTTCAGTGAAGCCAGACGATTAGACCCCGATGGCGAGGGGTTCTGTTCCATTTGTTCCAATCAACGTGACTCCGATGCTTTAGAGGTGCTCTAGCCCGCATTTCTCAGTGCGCCGTGGAAGAGGGAAAGCGCACGATTCAAGGTGCTACGCCGTGTTAGGGTTGGCAAAGACTGCGGGCAGTCCAAACGGGCCGGGGAGAATCAGCGCGAGTCCCGCGCTTTCGATAGCTCTACCGAATGCCGTCCTTACCATCAAAAGGGGATGAAAAAAGCGGGCAACCTTTGTTAGGGAGCCCGCTTCATTCAAGCTTTGTTAGCTTTGATTTGATTTTGTTCTTATTTCGCGAACTGGTCGATGTAAACCATCAGCCTCGACTGAAATGCCCAGATTGTGTCATCGGCGGTTGCATTAGTAACTTCATTGGCAACTGCGTGAGCCTCAAGCAGGTCTTTAAGACCGTCTCCGGCAAGCACCAGACTACCGATAAAGTCAAGGTTAACGCCCGGATGAAGCGTCCAGCTGAGCGTTCCCTCAATCTCTGTCCCGAGATATTTTTCAACCTCGGTGCTAGAGATACCTCTATTACCTGCACCGCCACCAAAATCCGCAATGCCAGGATAATTCGAGTCGAATGCTGAAACCGCATTTTCCTCATCATTCCAAGCAATAAGAACCTGAGGAGTGAACCCTAGATTCTCGGCAAGCTGCATGTTCGCGTACACTCTTGCGTATATGGCGTTTATTACGCTTCCCTCTATCTGGTAAACAGTCGGAATGACGTGCTTGAACAGAAGGTTGTCTACGTTATACGCCGGGCTGAACGGAAGAGCGTTCCCCTCAATTGTCAAAGGAGTGGAACCATCATCACCCTGAGCCCAACCTGCTTCAAGACCTATCGTGCTTACCTGTGCCATCATTGAAGGCATAAGTTCTAGGCGTGCCGCCATGTCAAAAGCGTAGTCAAATTCAAATTCTCCAGCGGGAAGAGCACCTAACGCAGGATTGGTTAGTTCTCCTCCTCCGAACATCTGGACTTCGTATGTGAAACTCCAGCTTGAACCCTTAAGTACGAGAAGCCCGGAGTAAAGCGAAGTGCGGTCAACATCAAAATCGTTACCAAAACCTATATCACTGAATATATTGTTCTGATGCAGGTACGGGAATCCGTACGCTCCGACGGTTACGTTAACATCTCCCATCTGCTGGTTGTATATACCAGCCGCGGCAAGTATGTCATAGCCTGAACCGCTTCCATCATCCCCGGCAAACAGAGTGTTGCCGTTGTTGAATACGTCAGATACGAGAACCAACGTGAAAGTTCCGGCTCCGGCCGGGAAGGACTTGAGCCAGAGAGCCCTGTCAACCACGAAACCGAGATCCGAATGCGGGTCATGTCCGCCGTTTGCGAGGATTCCGAGACCCCAGTCAAACGGCTGACGGCCTATCCTTACGAAACCCAAGTTATTCGGAAGAACTATATCCGCGTGAAGCATGCGAACGGTAAAAAACCCGTAATCATCATCTATTGCCTTGTTACCTGTGAGGATAGCACCGTTAAAACGGTCGCTAGGCCTGAGGTCAGACAGCACAACGCTGTCATCCTCTCCAAAAGTACCGCCGAAGAAGTGGGAAGTCGCTCCTCCCCATATCATGTTGCTAGCAACATCAACCTGGGCTCTCACCGTAACCGCGTCGCTCAATCCCAGCTGCGGGGTAACCCTGAGCGTCGTATCAACAACACTGATCCTCTCATCATTTAACAAAGTGGCGTTGTCAATGAAACGCGCCCTCGTCCTCAAATAGCTCGGAAATCCGCCAAGCGACCAGTCAATCGCGAACGACGGAACCGACATGCCGAGAACGGCAAAAAATATTATAAGCCATCTGGCTTGAATCATCTCTCCTTACCTCCTGTAAAATTTATGTTTCCATAATTAGCGTTAAGGGACGTAAAAACCCGAATCCCTCAAGG
>JAPPFE010000053.1 GCA_028823955.1 Candidatus Dadabacteria bacterium | reverse complement strand
AAAAAAATTTTTTCTCCCCTGTACACAGGCACAGAAGCGGGGTTTCGGGCGGGTGGAGAAACTGTTTTTCTTGACACTAAAAACCGATGCAATTAGAATTAAATTCCACTTTCCGAAGGGTGGGTTGGGATCTTTTCTGAAGTATCCGTTTTAGGGTTGTTCTTTGCTTTTCAGGAGAAGAGCTGTTGAAAAAGACAGAGGAAGTTGCGCACGACAACCTAGCTGCTGAAAACTACAAATCGGAACAAAAAATAGAGTTTGACTGGGACGCCGTTCTCGAAGGCGTCAAGAAAGACCTTTACTTCCCCCCCTCATGGCTGTTTTCCATAAAAGTCGCAAAAATCGAGGGGAAGATGGTCACGCTTGAGGCGAAAACCCACTTCCAGGCCCTCTGGGTAAAAAACCACTACCTGCAGCTGATAAACGACGCTGCCCGCAACCTCTACGGAAAAGAAGGCTTCCAGGTAACCATAGATGCGGGCGAGGAGAACTCCGTTGCCCGGGAAAGCAGAAAAGACAGGGTCCCGGACAACGGGGGAATCAGAGAACCGCACGATCCCCAGACAGCAAGCTTTTTCAGTTCATCCAACACGTTTGACAACTTCGTCGTCGGGCCCAGCAACCAGTTCGCCCACGCCGCCTCATACGCCATAGCGGAGAACCCGGGAATGGCCTACAACCCTCTTTTCATACACAGCGGAGTGGGCCTCGGGAAAACCCACCTCCTCCACTCCATAGGGAACCACATACTCAAAAAGTACGGAACCCGCCTGAATACCTTCTGCATCTCGGCCGAGCACTTCACAAACGGGGTGGTGCAGAGCATAAAGACAGGTTCGATGGACAAGTTCAGGAACCTCTACAGGCTGAACTGCGATGTTCTGCTGATAGACGACATACAGTTCATCGCCGGCAAGGACAGCACGCAGGAGGAGTTCTTTCACACGTTTAACTCCCTCTACACCGCGAAAAAGCAGATCGTCATAACTAGCGACAAGCCGCCGAGCGTGATGAAGAACTTCGAGGAGCGCCTGAAATCCAGGTTTGAGTGGGGGCTTACGGCCGACATACAGCCGCCGGAAGTGGAAACCAAGATAGCCATCATAGAGAGAAAGGCCGAGGAGGAACAGATCGAGATTCCGGCCGACGTGGCTTCGTTTGTGGCCCAGAACGTCCTCTCCAACATAAGAGAGCTTGAAGGCTCGGTGAACAAGCTCTTTGCCTACTCCAAGATGTTCAGAGAGAGAATAACCCTTGAACTGGCAAAGCAGCTCCTCAGCAATCTGGTAAAAAAAGAGGCCCCGAAAATAATAACCATAGACCTCATCCAGAAAGAGGTAAGCTCCTTCTTTGAACTCACCGTGAAGGACCTGAAATCCAACCAGAAGCAGAAAAAAGTTTCTGAGCCCAGACAGATAGCGATGTTCCTTTCGAGAAAATACACCTCGTCGTCGTTCCCGGAGATAGGAAACAAGTTCGGAGGGAAAAACCACTCCACGGTGGTCCACGCAGTAAAAAACGTTGAAAAAAAGATCGGAAGGGATCCCTCGGTATCAAACGCCGTCACGGCGCTCTCAACCACCCTCGAGAAGTTCATCACATCCTGAACCAGCCAGAAAACAACCTGTCAGAGAAAACTGAAAATGCTGTGCAAGAATCCTTGTTTCCGCACAGTTATGGAACGAACAAAAAGAGAGGGTGTGAATATCTGTCGGGAAAAAGAAAAGTTATAAACACGGCCCTTAACCGAAAAGTCGAGGTGTTCTAGGGGATTTCACTGATTTCACCCTTTTCACAACAATTACTACTACTGCTACTGGAAAAGCTTTAAAGCTTATTAAAGATAGAAACAGTAGCGGAAAAGCATCGGGGCTTGTGATTTATGGTTTTGTAGGGAAAAGTGGTTATTATCATACGGAGAAGCTGTTTACATATAAAGGAATAAAGAAAAGAAGCTTTTTTCCGAAACCGGAGGTTTTTCTCTCAAGATGATGTTTAAAATCAAAGGCGGAGATTTTTCAAGAAAGCTGGGAATGATCCAGGGAGTCGTGGAGAAAAGAACGACCATGCCGATTCTCTCCCATGTTCTTATGAGTTCTACAGACAAAGGCCTGTTTCTGGAAGCTACCGATCTTGAAAACACGGCCACGGTTTTCTGCGATGCCGAGACTGAAGGAGAGTTCAAGATGGCGGTTCCCGCGGGGATCCTTTCGGATCTCGTGAGGGAAATCAAGGAAGAAGAGGAAATTTCGGTCACCGCTACCGAGAACAACTGGATCGAGGTGGTTACCAGCTCGGGTTCTTTCAAGATAGCGGGGCTCGCGGCCGACGATTTCCCCAGGATACCCGAGGTTTCTTCGGAGAACCTGTTCCAAGTTTCCTCCGAGAGGCTTGAGGAGATGATATCCAAGACGGTCTTTTCTGTCTCCGATGATGAAATGAGAAGAAGCCTCTCAGGAGTGTTTTTCGAAAAAAGAGGGGAGCAGACACTCAGGCTTGTCGCTACTGACGGTCACAGACTCAGCTTCGTCGATGAAAAAATAGAGAACCTCAACCTGCCGAAGGATATTCTGGTTCCCAAAAAAGCGGTTATGGAGATGAGAAGACTTCTTCGCCTCTCTAAGGAAGTCAGGGTCGGGAGCAGCGGAAACTTCTTCGTTTTCGAGTTAAACGACGAAAACCTTGTTTTCATTTCCAGGGTGATTGACGCTGAATTCCCGGACTACATGCAGGTGGTTCCGGTCTCGACGAAAAACACGGTCACGGTCGATGCATCCAAGCTTCTGGTTGCGCTCAGGCGGGTTTCCCTTTTTTCCGCGGACAACGTGAGGGGCGGGGGCAGGTTCGTGGAGATGGCCTTCGGCGAAGGGAGGCTGCTTCTAGGCGCCTATCTTAACACCGGCGAGGGGAAAGAGAGCATACCGGTTGAGTATTCAGGGGATGAGGTGAAGCTTGGTTTTAACTTCACGTATTTCCAGGATGTTCTTGATGCCGTGGGATCTTCGGAAGTGATAATCGGTTTTTCCGGCCACAAAAACCCGGTTTACGTGGTTCCCTGCTCGGAAGGCGAAAAGCAGGACGGCTACGTGAACGTGATAATGCCAATGGAACTTAACGCCAGAGCGGCGGAGGGGCAGGCGAGGGAATAATCCTCGTACCTTTAAGATGCTAGGTGGATTCATCGGAGTCGATTTTTCCGGCGGGAAGGTCAGGACCGTAACCGTAAGAAGGGGACTCAAGGGAACTGAAACCCGCAAGGCCTCCTCCACCGGGGGGCTTGGGGAAAGCAATACATCGGCTTTTTTCAAAGACGAAATTTCTCTCGGGACCAGAGCCGTTACCGGAATCTGCTCTTCCCCGCTTCTTCTCAGGGTTCTCAAATTTCCTTTCACCGATTCAAAGAAGCTCAGGGGGGTTTTCCGCTTCGAGCTTGAGAACTCAACCGGGTTCACCCTGGGAGAGGACGTGCTGTCCGACTACCACGAGGTGAGGAAACCGGAAGGGGCCGAGATCATCGTTCCCGCTTTTGAGAAGGAGGCGTTTGAGGACTATCTGGGCTCCCTGCGGGAGTCTGGTGTGGACCCGGACCAGGTGACTTTCACGCCGGTCGCGTTTTCTTCGCTGGGGGAACTTATTGAAGGGCCGAGACCACTTCTCCTTATAGACGCCGACCAGGACCACCTCAATTTCTCGTTTTTTGACGAAAGCGGGCTCAGCAGGGTGAGGAACTGCGACGACGCACTCGAGAGAATGAAAAAATCCCTTGCCGCGGATGACCTCGATTTGGAGCAGATAAACAGCGACGAGGAGAAGAGGAAGGGGTTTCTTGAAAGCTGCCGCTTCATCACAGAAGAGATAAGAAACACCATACGCTACTTTGAGGGAGAGACGGGAGAGGAGGTAAAGAACCTGGTTCTCACCGGAGGGATATGCGAGGTGGATGGAGTTACAAAAGAACTTACCGAGCAGCTCGGCCGGGAAGTGAAGAGAATTTTCATAGAGCAGCTCGGCCACAATGACTCTCCTTTTTTCGCAAGGGCGTACGCTCTTGCGCTTTACGGAGGTTCCTCCGGCAAGGGAGGAAGACTCAACCTGAGAAGGGACGGATACAGGCCGCGGGGGATGGCGGGGGGTTTGTTAAAGGAATTTCGGGTTCCCGTCGCCCTGTGCGCCGCCCTGCTTCTTGTGTTTGTTTTCGGGCGCGTGACGGAAGTGGTCTCCGCCAGGAGCAAGATGAGTTCCATACGCTCCGAGATGGAGATGGATCTCAGGAGGGAGTTTCCGCAGGCCGCGGGGACGCAGGACCCGGTTGCTTTTTACAGGGGGAAGCTTGAAGTCATCAACCGAAAGCTCGACATACTGAAGCAGGTAAGAGGGGCCCACAGCCCGCTAGAGGTGCTGACGGCGGTTTCCGCCGCCATTCCTAGGGACGTGAGTTTCTCCGTTGACGAAATAAGGATCGAGGACGGGGGCAAGGCCAAGATATGGGGCAGGAGCGATTCCTACGAGGAGATAGCGTCGATAGAGAAAGCCTTCTCGGAATCCGGCAGCTTCACCCAGGTGAAGATGGGGCAGGTTGGAAAGGCCATCAGCAGCGGTTTGAAATTCGAAATATCAATGGTCGTCAGGTGAAAATGAAGGAGCTAGTGCAAAGACTGGTGCAGGGACTCAAATCCCTTCTCTCGGCGGTTCTGGGAAGAGCCGAACCCTTGGCGCGAAGGGTAAGGGAGCTCATAGACAGGGGAGAATTCTCCGCGAGGGATATCCGCGCCCTCAAGATAGCCGCCGCAGCCCTTGCCGTTTTCATACTCTTTTCCGCCTACAGGGCGGTTTTCCCCGGGGGTTCCGAGGTAAAAAGCGAGGTAAGCCAGGTGAGACTGCAGCTAAGCGAGATGAGGTCCATTAAGGAGGAGTACCGCTACTCCAGGGATCTCCTGGCCGAGTTTAGCGGTTCGATGAAGGAGGAGAGGGATGCGCTTATTTCGGTTGCGGAGAAAGCGCTCGTCAGAAACGGCATAGACCCCCGCTCATTTTCCATAAAGGGAACAAACCCGTCGGTTAGGGGAAAGGGAATAAACCGGGAAAGAGCAGTCCTGGTCAAGATAAACAAGGTGCCCGTCCCAAGGGTGTTCAACGTTCTCTATACCTTTCAGAGAAGCAAGACCATACTCAAGGTCTCGGACCTTAGGATAAAAACCAGGTTCGACAACCCCAACCTGACTGACGTTTCGTTCCGACTGTCCACTTTTTCTTTCAGTGAATCGTGAGCGGAGAAAAGATGAAGATAAAGACCAGAATCAAAATACCGGAGAAACTCTCCGTCCGTCTCTACATCGGGGTTTTCTTCGCGTTTTTTCTGATTTTTCTTCTTCTGGGGTTTCCAAGGGACTCGGTCGAAAGAAGGATCATCTTCGAGATACAGAGCAATTCCCCGGTTCCGGTTCTGATAGGGGATGCGGACCTGAGGGGTCTTTCCTCGATTGAGCTCAGGGACATCCGAGTGATCCTCGGGGGAAGGGAGCCGCTTGTGATTGACAGGGCCAGGGTGAGCGCCGGGCTTCTGTCCGTTATTTTCTCCGATGACACCAAGATTTCCTTTTCCGTCGATGCCTACGGCGGGAAGATAGACGGCAAGGTTTCACAGAACATGAAGAAAAAAAGCGTCACAAGCGCGGAGGTGGACATAAATTCCGTCGAATCCTCGACCGTTTCACGTCTTTTTCTGGGGGACGGAGGGATTTCCGTCAGCGGGAAGATAGACGGGACCATAAAGCTTATCGGGGAGGGGGAAAGCGGAGGGATATCGAAGATGGAATACCTGGTGTCCTCTCCTTCTTTTTCGGTTGCCATAGGCAAGGTGCAGGGGTTTGAGGTGGGGGAGGAGTACAGGAACCTGAGCGTCGTGCTTCGCGGCACCGCCAACCGCTTTGAATCGCGGGTCGAGAAGCTTTCCCTCACGAACCCGCAACTATCCCTGCAGGCGGAGGGAAAAGCCCCGTCTCCGCTTCGCTTAAGAAAGGGGGCCGCTCTTGATCTCTCCGTTACATTCAGGCCTTCTCCGGAGGATGTGAAGCTTGCTCTTGTCGGCAGTTTTCTTGGTTCCCGCGGAGACGGCAGCTTCTCCGGAAGAATCCGGGGAACGCTTGCGGAGCCCAGGATTTTAAAGGGGAACGGGGGCAGTTAAGAGTCCCGTTTTTACCCCCTCGCGAGCTATTTGACTTTGCCCTACCCCCTCGCTATCCTTCTCAAAAATATTCTCCTTAAGACTGGATAATGGACTCCAAAAAAGAACTTTCCGACGTAAGAAAAAAAATAGACGCCATTGACTCCGAGCTGCTTGAACTTATAAACAAGCGGGCCGAGTTTGCGATAGAGGTAAGCGCACTCAAGAAAAAGGATCTTTTGGGAATTTACGACCGGAGCAGGGAAAGCGAGGTGGAGGGCAAGATAGCGGAAACCAACACCGGCCCCCTCTCCGACGAGGACGTCCTTCTTATTTTCAGGGAGATAATATCGCGCTGCAGGTCCTTGCAGCACCAGGAGAAAGTCGCCTACCTCGGACCCGCGGGCAGCTTCTCAAACCAGGCGGCGTTTCGGAAGTTCGGTGCCGCCTCGGAGTTTTTTCCCGTAAACAGCCTCGAGGATGTGTTCGAGGAGGTGCACAGCCAGAGGGCCGATTTCGGCATAGTACCCGTCGAGAACTCGGTTGAGGGCTCGGTGGGGGACGTGCTAGACATGCTCGTCCGGTGGGACCTTGACGTCTCGTCCGAGTGTTTCGAGCGTATTGAACACTTCCTGCTCTCCATTGACGGGGACGCCAGTAAAATAAGGACGGTGGCCTCGCATCCCCACGCCCTCGGGCAGTGCAGGAAATGGATTGCCTCGAACCTCTACGGCGTCGCGCTTCTTGAGACCCCGAGCACCGCGGCGGCGGCGAAAATAGCCGCGAGGGACGAGAGCGTCGCCGCGATCGCAAGCGAGTTCTCAGGGTCGATATACAACCTGAAGACGATACAGAGCTACATAGAGGACAGCCCGCGCAACACGACCCGGTTCGTGGTGGTGGGAAGGGAGAAACCTCCCCCGAGCGGAGAGGACAAGACTTCAATCGCTTTTTCCGTCAAGGATGAGCCGGGAGCGCTTCACGCGACGTTTTTCCTCCCCTTTTCCGAATCCGGCATAAACCTCACCAAAATCGAGTCCAGACCCTCGCGCGACGGGCAGTGGGAGTACGTGTTTTTCGCCGACTTCTCGGGACACCGCGAAGAGGAGGCTGTAAAGGAGGCCCTCGAGAGGGTGGAAGCCAACTGCGTTTTCCTCAAAGTGCTGGGATCCTATCCCGCCGAAGTGCCGGGCTGACGGCGGGCGGGCTTGGCGGACGAACCCCCCATGGAACCAAGAGCAAGCGTAAAGAACCTTATTCCCTATATTCCGGGAAAGCCGATCGAGGAGCTCGAGCGGGAACTCGGAATCCGGGGCGCGGCCAAGATGGCTTCGAACGAAAACCCCCTCGGCCCCTCCCCGCTTGCGAAAAAGGCGCTTTCAGAACACGTCTCGAAGGTAAACCTTTATCCCGACGGGGGCTGCTTTGAGCTCCGCCGGAAACTTTCCGAGAAGCTCGGGGTTCCCGAGGACACGATAGTAATCGGCAACGGCTCGAACGAGGTGATAGAGATCGTCGCAAGAACCTTTCTCGAGCCTGGGGACGAGGCCATCTACGGACGCCACGCGTTTATCGTCTACCCGATCGTCACACAGTCGCTCGGGTGTTCGCACGTCGTCTCCCGGATGCCGGATCTTGTGCACGACCTCGAGGACATGCTTTCCCTGGTGACCGAGAAAACGAAGATCATCTACATCGCGAATCCGAACAACCCCACCGGGACGATAGTGAGAAGGGATGAGTTCGAGTGGTTCCTCGAGCGGGTTCCCGAGAACGTGCTGATACTCGTGGACGAAGCCTATTTCGAGTACGTGGACGACCCCGAGTATCCGGACACGCTTCGCTACCACTCGGTACGCGAATCGCTCGTGACGGTGAGGACCTTCTCCAAGATTTACGGTCTTGCGGGGCTCAGGGTCGGCTACGGGGTTGCGTCAAAAGAGGCGGTTTCCTACATGGACCGGGTAAGGGAGCCGTTTAACGTGAACTCGGCCGCGCAGGCGGCGGCCTGCGCAGCGCTTGACGACGATAGACACGTCGCCCGCTCAAGGAAGCTTAACTGCACGGCAAAGGAGTATCTGCGCGAGAAGCTGGGCGAACTTGGGGTCAGGTACACTGAGTCTCATACGAATTTCCTTCTCGTGGATCTCGAGAGGGATCCGATGCCGGTTTACGAGGCGCTTCTTCGCGACGGGGTGATAACGAGGCCGGTGGGCGGCTACGGACTTAAAACGCACCTGAGGGTAAGTTTCGGCCTCGACAGCGAAAACGAAAAATTCATTGAATCGCTTGGGAGAATTCTCAGAAGATGACTTTTGAAAAAGTGGCGGTGGTAGGTCTCGGCCTTATAGGAGGTTCCCTCGCGGCGGCCCTTCGCGAATCGGGGGAAGTCGGGGAAGTCTTCGGGATCGAGCGGGACACTGAGTCACTCCGCTTCGCCCTTGAAAACGGGATCACGGACACGGGCGCTTCTGAAATCGGCCCCGGCATGTCGGGGTCAGAAATAGTTGTCGTCGCGACCTACGTCGACACCATAGCGCAGGTGGCCGGGGAAGTTTCCGGATTCGTTTCCCCCGACACGGTGGTCTGCGACGTGGGAAGCGTGAAGGCTTCTGTGGTGAGGGAAATGGAAAAGGGCCCCCGGAATATCCGCTTTGTCGGGGCCCATCCCATCGCGGGGAGGGAAACATCCGGCGTCACGGAGTCTGATCCCGGTCTTTTCTCAGGGAAAAGATGCATTGTCACTCCCACGGAAAGCACCAGCCCCGAAGCTCTCTCCACGGTGAGGGCGCTTTTTTCGCTCGTTGGAAGCGAGGTGGTCGAGATGGATCCCGAATCCCATGATGAGGTCTTTTCGCTCGTAAGCCATCTTCCCCACGCGGTCGCCTACTCGCTTGTGAGTGCGGTGGCTTCGAGGGGAGGAGACAGAAACCTTTTTGATTTTTCGGGCGGGGGCCTTGCCGACTTCACCAGAATCGCCGGCAGCTCCCCCGAGATGTGGGCCGGTATTTTCATCGAGAACCGCGAGGCGCTGCTGGATGCCATCCGCAGCTTCGCGGGAAAGCTCGGGGAAATTGAAAAAGCCGTCGCCTCCGGTAATGTAGAAAATCTGACAGTTCTTTTGAGGGAGGCCCGGGATTCAAAGAGGAATCTCGGGGAGTGAGCAGACAATGTCTGAGAAGATAAAGAAGACGGACGAGCAGTGGCAGGAGGAGCTCTCCCCCGAGGAGTTTCTTGTTACGAGGAAGAAGGGCACCGAGAGGGCCTTTACCGGAAAGTACCACGACCATCACGAAAAGGGGATGTACACCTGCGTGTGCTGCGGGCAGAAGCTTTTCCGTTTCTCAGAGAAGTTCGATTCCGGCACGGGATGGCCGAGCTTCTGGGAGCCCGTCTCGCAGGAGAACATAGCGGAGAAGTCCGATCATTCCCACGGGATGACGAGAACCGAGGTTCTCTGCTCAAAGTGCGACGCCCACCTGGGACATGTTTTCCCCGACGGACCCCAGCCCACAGGGCTTAGGTACTGCATAAATTCCGCCTCTTTGGATTTTGAAGAAGAAGAGTAGCAGGGAAGTGGCGACGGGTGGGTTCGAACCACCGACACAGGCCTTATGAGAGCCCCGCTCTACCCCTGAGCTACGCCGCCCCCTGAAAAAAAGGTAATTCGAAAAGCAGGAAATTATACCGGAACTCCATTAGGATTCAACGCGCGGACGCGAGGGTTCAGGGGAAATTGACGCGACCCCGGCTCTGTGTAAATCAGCCGGCCGCCGCCCCGTTTTTTCCCGCTTCTTCCTTTATTAGTCCCAGTTCCAGAAGTTTTCTGTAGGTCTTGGTGTGGGAGCCGTGGTGGGAGAAAGTCTCTATGTCCCCGGGCTCGTCGATGTCGATGCTGATATTGAAGTTTCTGTAGACGTCGCAGGGCACGTATCTACGCTCGGCTTCCTCCCTGTGTTTTCTGAAACTGTCGTTTCCGAACATCGAGGGTATGCTGTCGGGAGGCTTTCTCAGTATGGCGTTTGTGCCGAGCTCGTCTTCTGAGGGAACGAGGATCACGGACTTGCCTTTCTTCTCTTTCTCAAGGACGGAGTCGAGGTCCTCGCCGGTTATTAAAGGGGCGTCGCCTGGGATTACTAACACGGACTTCGCGCCCATTTTTCTGCAGACCTGGATCGCAAGATCAACCGAAAAGCTCTCCCCGAGCTGATTTTCCTCCCTTATTACGTCAAACCCTTCCTCAAGAGCCATTTTCTCCGCTTTCCTGTCGAGCGTGACAACGACCTTGTTGTCGGCGAGCTTCGATTCGCCGACCGCGGAGAACACGTCTTCCAGCATCACGTAGGCAAGCTCGGTTCTCTGCTTGTTGCTGAGCACCGAGGCAAGCCTTTCGTTTGCCCTTGAAAGATCTTTTACGGGAACCAATATGAATTTCAAAACTGCTACCTCGCTGTGGCGGG
>JAPPFE010000021.1 GCA_028823955.1 Candidatus Dadabacteria bacterium | reverse complement strand
AAACCGGACAACTAAAAAATTCAAAAACCGGACAATTTAATTTACTTCCTACACGATAGCGGCCATACTTGACGGCGTTCCAAACTTGAAACATAAAGCCTTGGAAGACCGCATAGATTTTGATGATCCTTTTGACTTGGCAAGTGAATATCAGCCGGGGGAGCGGCGGCATGGAACGGCGATGGCTTCGTTGGTCATTCACGGCGACCGGTCGGATAACACCGCGGAACCGATTCGAAGCAAAGTGCATCACGTAGCTATCATACAGCCGGACCCTGACGCGAGGAGGGTCGGCGAGAAAAAAGAGCATTTCCCCGAAGACTGCTTTTATGAAGACAGGATAGCGCGTGCCGTGCGTCGCATGCTGGAAAAAGACGGGGAAATTGAGCCTCAAGCACCTACGATCAAGGTTATAAACTTGTCGGTGGGGGATTCAACCCGTCCTTTCCTCCATACTCTCAGCCCGTGGGCAAGATTGCTTGACTGGTTCTCATGGAAGTATCGCGTGCTGTTCTGCGTGAGTGCCGGGAATTACGACAGAGCTTATGACTTTGGCATCTCTTATTCAGAATATGAATCGAAGAACAGTGAAGAGAAAGTGCAGATACTGCTTGAATCCATGCAGGATTCTCTTTCTTCTAGGCGATTGCTTGCCCCCGCTGAATCGATAAACGCGCTGACTGTAGGTGCACTTCACTGGGATGAGAGCGGCGACGGCTACTATCTGGGAGATAGAGTCGATCTGCTTCCGGACAACAAGGTGCCGAGTCCGATAACACGCCTAGGACACGGATTCAGGCGTTCGATTAAACCCGAGATTTACTTTCCAGGCGGACGGCAACTGTATAAAAGACCACCTTCAGGAAAGTCTACGGTTTTTAAAATCAATAATCATTTAATAGCTCCAGGACAAAAAACCGCTTGGGACAGCGAGGAGGGGGCACTATCCGAGGATGCCTTTAACAGAGGGACAAGTAATGCCGCTGCTTTGGCAACCAGAACCGGTGTGCGGATTCATGAAGTTCTGAGCGAACTAAACAATCAGAATCCAGACATTATCCCCGATGAGTTAATTGCGGTGCTTATTAAAACCCTGCTGGTGCACGGCAGCATCCAGAACGGGGAATCCAAAGCATCTGTAGGACACTTAAAGAACTCGAACAACTCAAGAACATTCAAAACAGTTCTGGCGCGTTATCTGGGTTATGGGGCGGTGAATGTAGAGAGGGTGTTGGCTTGTACCGAACAACGCGGCACGGTAATCGGCTTCGGTGAAATAACAGTCGAAGAAATACATGAGTACCGCTTTCCCGTTCCTGCCGAATTCGGCGGTCAGAGGATGTTTCGTCGCATGGTAGTCACCTTGGCATGGTTCTCACCGATCAATCCGGGACATCGTTATTTCAGAGAAGCTAAGCTCGAAATCAAATCCGCTTCTAAATGGGATGAAACCCCCCTGAGACTTAAGCGTGTCGACAGTGATCATAATCAAAACAAACGCGGAACCGTTCAGCATGAAGTCCTAGAAGGAAAAAGCGAATTGAGGGAGTTTCAGCAAAATGAAGAAATTGTTTTGCAGGTTATATGCAAAAAAGATGCAACCGAAAAATTAGAGGAGAAAATCCCCTACGGTTTGGCGGTAACTTTAGAGGTTGCTGAAGAAAGCGAAATCTCTGTATATGAAAAAGTCAGACAACGTTTGTTACAGCAGATAGGAGTTCAAGAAGAACTATGAATGCTTTGTGCCAATCTCAGGCTGCACGAAAACCTAGGTTCAGATCTGCGTTTTGGAGCTGATCTGGGCTATTAAGAGAACCAGTTGAACATTTCAAGCTGATACCAAAAAAGCATTGGGTTCTGGAATATTAGAGGGCTGTTTCAATCGGAGTACGCGTTCAGATGCCAGGGAACGGCTCTTATGCCCGGCAGCAAGGCTTGCGGTTCGTTGATGTTGCAGGCCAGCGCGCCGCGCGCGTTCGCGCCGGCCAGTTTCAGCCACTGCTTGAGGTTTTTGCCGTGTTCCGCCCGGGGTGTCGCCGTCGCCTTGACTTCAAGCGCGTACAGTCTGCCGTCGCGCTCGATGATCAGATCAACTTCCTTGCCGCCGCTCGATTGCCAGTAATAGATTTGGGGTTCCTCCCCGTGCTGGCGAAAAAACTTCAGCCACTCCGCCGCCACGGCGGTCTCCGCCAATGCTCCCAAGGAGGGACCTTGCAGAATGGAGCTTCGCGAATGCAGGCCCAGCATGAAAGCGGCAAGCCCGGAATCAAGCAGATACAGCTTGGGACTTTTCCTTAGTCGTTTGCCGAAGTTCTTGTGATAAGGCGGCAGCAGACAGATTAGCTGACTGGTCTTCAGCACGGATAACCAGCGCTTTACCGTAGGTCCGGCAATGCCGATTTCGTTTCCGAGCTCCGCCATGTTCAGGAGTTGTCCGGTACGGGCGGCGACCAGCATCAGGAACTTGTAGAAAGTTTCCAAATCGCTTACTTGGGTCAAATCCCGGACGTCGCGCTGTATGTAAGTTTGCAGATAACCGGAAAACCAAAGCTGCCGGTCCACCTGGTTGTTCAGGCAGGGTTCGGGGAAGCCGCCGCGCAACAGCCAGTCCTCAAGGCCGGGACCGGCGACTTGCTTGTTATCGTTGCGGAAAGATTCTGCGTCTGCCGTACTAACAGGGTCGGGCATTCCGCCTGCCTCGGCGGCGGGGTGCTTTTCAGCGGATCCGAACATCCATTCAAGCATATCTTCGGGAGAGACCTGTGGTTGTTGCGACAGTTCTCTTGCGGACAGGGGATCAAGGTTCAACACGGCTACGCGGCCGGCCAATGTCTGACTCACTCCCTGCATCAGCGAGAAGCTCTGAGAACCTGTAAGCAGCCACTGTCCGGGCTTGCGTCGCGCGTCTATAAGTTCCTTTATGTAGTGCAGCAGTTCCGGCGCGTATTGAATTTCATCCAGAATCAGCGATCCTGAGGTCTGCGCAAAAAACCCGACAGGATCCGCTAACGCCCTGTTGCGTATGTCAGGACGTTCAAGCGACACGTAATCATGCGATGTGCCGAATTCGGTACGTAGCAAGGTGGTCTTGCCGGTCTGTCTGGCACCGGTGACCAGCACCGCCGGAAAAGAAACCATAGCCTTGCGGATTGTATTGGTCAGATAGCGCTTGATATATTCCATGTTTTGCAAATATAACATGGAATAACAGATTTGCAAAAAACAATAGGCTTCAAGGTGCTTGCGCTGAAGAAGCCTGCCATCCAATTTTCACGGTTATTAAAAAATCGCGGAAGAAAAAAGACCGCCCTTTGCGCATAGGCAAAACAGTTCCATGGCAATGTTTCTCTCTGCACTTGGTTGTTTTCCTCTTGAGAGAATCTGACAATTCAGTTATTCTAAACCCATAAATAATGGAGTTTCAATACCTGATATGTCGGATAATGAGTTTCCAAGAGAAATAGCCGCGTCAGTCAGGCGCATGGCGGGGCACTTTCCCGCCGTTGTCGTTACGGGCGCCCGCCAGACGGGCAAGACAACGCTGCTGACGAAACTGTTCGGGGACTATAACTATGTAAGTCTCGACCTTCCGGCGGAAGCGCAGTTGGCAGAAGAGGATCCTCAGTCGTTTCTGTCGCGTCATCCCGCGCCGCTGCTCGTGGATGAGGTTCAGTACGCCCCCAGGCTGTTTCGCTACCTGAAGGTTGAAATAGACAAGCGCAGGGATATGAACGGACGCTTCATTCTGACCGGGTCGCAGAAATTCAGCCTGATGCAGGGAGTATCGGAATCTCTGGCGGGACGTTGCGGTGTGCTTGAGCTTGAAGGCCTTACGGTTCAGGAACTTGGGCCCGTGTTTTCCCGCATGGAAGAGGGCGAGGGGATGGCCGGGATTCTCGCTCGCGGGTTTATGCCGCAGCTCTGGAAGGATCCGGCGATGAGGCCCCCGGACTATTTCGCCAGCTATCAGGCGACTTATCTTGAGCGCGATGTGCGCCAGCTTTTAAATGTTTCGTCGTTGCGGGACTTTGACCGCTTCATGCGCGCCCTGGCTCTTCGCAGCGGACAATTGCTTAACAAGTCGGAAATTGCCAAGGAAACGGGAATAAACAGCAAAACCGCCGACAAGTGGCTGAACGTGCTTGTGGCATCCAACCAGGTTACGCTGCTTGAACCCTGGTTTGCGAATCCGGGGAAGCGTCTTGCGAAGACGCCCAAACTTTTTCTCAATGATGTCGGGTTGCTGTGTTTCCTTCTGGGGCTTAAAGGACAGGCGGTGACCGAAAGCTACCTGATTGGAGCGATATGGGAGACTTTTGTTTTTGGCGAACTGCGGAAATACCTGTCTCTGGCGGCTCCGGAAGCGACCATATGGCACTATCGGGACCAGTCACGCGAAACGGATTTCATTATCGAGAAGGACGGACGTCTGACTCTGGCGGAAGCGAAATGGAAGGAACTTCCGACGCCGCGTGACTTTGCTCAAGCCCTAAAGGTTCACGAGCTGCTCGGACCGCGGGCAAGATGGCCTGTTATGGTGCTGTGCCGCACCCGTCAGAGCTTTCCGGTTGCGGAAAAACTGCTTGCCGTAAACGCGTTCAGACTTCGGGAACATCTGGCATGAAGTCATGTTTCCGATTCCTTGTCCCGAGGGGTTTTAAGAGAATAAGGATGTATGGTTCAGGAATTTTCTGGATTTCTTTACTTCTTACCGCATAGTAAAGAACATGCTATCTTTGCTGTTATCAACTTTGTAAAGAGGTACAGAATGCCGAAAGTCAGCAGCAAAAGACAAATCACGCTCCCGGCCAGCCAGTGCGATCAGCTTGGCATTAAGCCCGGCGATTATATTGAAACCTTTGTTGCTGACGGCCGCTTAACCATCGTCAGGAAGGTGGAAGGGGCCGCCCAGGGACTGTTGCGGTACGTTAAGGGCGATCCTTCAGTAACGGATCAGGAATCCCTGGAAGACGCACTGGATCCATGATTGCGGTCGACACCAACGTGCTGTTGCGTTATCCGCTGAATGACGATGCGGCGCAGGCCGATACAGCGGCCAGTCTGATCAAGGGCGGCGATGCGGTTCTGATAACCGACGTGGTGCTGGCAGAAACCCTCTGGACGTTAAGCGGGAAGAAGTACCGGCTTACAAGGATCAATTGGCCGGAGCGGTCCATGCGTTGTTTGAGGAGCCGAATGTGCGCTTTGAAGACGGGGCGGCCGCGTGGATGGCTTTAAATGACTATCTGGAATCTGACGGGGCTGATTTTGCCGATGCTCTGATCATAAACAAGGCCCGGGCGGTAGCCAAAGCGCAGGGCGGACCATTTTCCTGTTCCTACACATTTGATAAAGCCGCCCGGAAGTTACAAGGGGCCAGGATGCCATAGAACTCCGATCTTGATGCGCCAGAATCCTTGAATAAAAAGAGCAAGGACAAAAAGTTGAGCGACTGCCCGACATTTCTTTCCGTTTCGCAAGGCAGTGCGGGACCTGAAATTATGCTTTTTGCGGTTTTCTCAGTAAATTTTTACCCCACATTCAGAGAGGATGACGAAAAATCCGGACCAGGATACGAAACGCCGGGGTCCGGTTCCAACGTAACGGAGTATCTCGATGTCAAAACATTTTAAGATCTTTCTGGTTTTCGCTGCGTGTCTTCTCTTTGCCTCGGTCGGGGCGCAGGCCCTCACTCTCACGCAGGCGAAGATAATGGCCCTTGAGAAAAACCATGACGTAAGGGTATGGATGCTCGGCGTCGACGCCGCACGCGGGGAGTACAAGAGCAAACGGGGAGTCTATGACCCCGAGATAAGTTTCATGGCCTCCTACGCCGACACAAAAACCCCCGTTCTCAGCGCCTTCATAGAGGACGGAATAGTAAACGCCGAGGTTTTCTCCTTCGGAAGCGAACTCTCGGGGAAGCTGCCCACCGGAACCTTCTACAAGCTCTACGATCTTGAAGTATCGCGGACCGAGACCGATTCTCCGCTTGAGAGCCTGAGCCCTTCGTGGGCCGCGAGCCTAGGTTTCAGCGTGGGGCAGGAGCTGCTCCGCGGCTTCGATATAGCCTCCAACAGGGTATCCGTGGTGCTCTCGAGAAAGAACAGGGACATATCCGTTTACGAATTTGAGCTCATGGTGGCGAAGACTCTTTTCGATCTTGAGAGAAGCTACTGGGGAGTCGTGGCCGCGGCCCACGACCGCGATCTTGAGAAAAAAGCCTACGATCTTGCCCTGGACCTTGAGAGAAGAACCCGAATAAAAGTGGAGGTCGGGGTTCTGCCCAGGGTCGCCCTCACCCAGGCGCGCTCTGAAAGCGCCGCCAGGAAGGTGAGGATGATAAACTCCGAGAACGCCTACGAGGCGTCTATGGATGCGCTTAAAAACCTGCTCGTTATCCCCTTGGAGGAAAGCGTTGAGCTGCTCGAGGTAACCGATTCCATGCCTACTGCTTACGAACCGCCCTCGGAGGCCGTGGCCGTAGTGCAGGCGTTTGAGAACCGCCCCGAGATGCGCCGGGCGGAGCGGGAGATGGAGAAGGCACAGGCGCTTAAGACCTTCTACTTCCGCCAGAGACTGCCGCGTCTCACAGTCGAGGGCCGCCTCGAGTACCTGGGCCTTGGGGGCTCCGAGAATCCCGACAGGCTAGTTTTCGGAGAGTCTGGCGGCGTGCCCCGTCGCTTCACCGATTCCTCGCATGCCTACGACAGCATCGTCGACCGCGATTTTCCGAGCTGGAGCGTTACGGGGAAGTTAAGTTTTCCAATTTTCGGTAGAAAGGCCGGGGGAAACTACGCGAAAGCCCGCGCCGACTATGACCGAAGCGTTATAAGCTACCAGAAACAGAAAGATACAGTGCGCCTCGACGTTAGGAACGCCATAAGGGAGATCGCAAGCAGCCAGAGGAGAATGGAAGCCGCCCTGCTTTCCACCAATCTCGCAAAGGAGGTGCTCGGGAACGAGGAAGAGAAGTTCAAGGCGGGACTTTCCACCACTAGGGAACTCCTCGAAGCGCAGAGGGATCTCATAGGCGCGGAGTCCAGCTACATAAGCGCTTTTGCCAGCCACCGGGTAGCCCTTGCCGATCTTGAGCGTGCGAGAGGGACAATGATAGAGAGCAATTCCTTTCTCATAGAGAACCACTCGGACATCGGGCCTTATCTTGAGGTTGACTGATTCCCCCCGCCGGTCGAGGTTAAAAGCGGCTTTTTTCTTTTTACAATGGTCATGCCCAAACTTGGATTTGGGGGCACTTGCTTAATTCTCACCTTCAATTGAAGGCCCAATCAAAGCTTTTCTGAATTCCGGACTTTCCAGAGATTGTCCGTACAGAAGACAGAAAAAACTTGTCGGACAAAACACGATTTCTTTATTGCCGTATGTCCGGGAATCGAGTTTGGTAAGAGTACAGCAAATCAATTTTTTCGAACTGCTAAGTTGGTTTTTTTCGCCAAAACTAAGCAACGCTTTAAGCTGAGACGGGTTTTCAAGCGGTCTGTTGGACCACTTGATTTCAACCGCCTGAATGGGTTTTCCCAGTACGTCCATGATTATCAGATCAACCTCTCCGTTTTTCCATCTTGCATAATGTGGGTTTAGATATTCCGCGAAATGAAAAAAGTGGCTGAAAACAGCTGTCTCTACCAATCTTCCCAAGACGGCTTTGTTGCTCTTACTCACGGAACCGAACAGCGCTGGGTACATCGAGGCATTCCTTAAATAGACTTTGAATGTGTGGTTTCTTTTAAACTTCCGGACACTTCTGTCAACCCTATTTACGCGTTTTATCAGAAAAGCTGCTTCCAGATATTCCAGATATCTCAATATCGTATCTTTCGACACGTTTGAGTCTTGAGAAATGCCAGGCAGGTCAACTTCTTGTCCCGTGTTGTGGGAAAGCGTCACAAACAGCCTGTTTAGTTCTGCGATGTCTTGAATTCCGTACAGGCTTGGCAAATCCCGCAGAAGCACCTTATCTATAATATCGTCCTTGACGAAACGGGGGTTTTCTCTGGCGTCCTTCAGAAATACGGTTTCTGGGTAGCCGCCGAAATTTATATAATTTATGAACTCATTGTTTAAATCTTCAATTTTTTCGAGAATTCTGGGTTCAAAAGAACCGTCTTTTTGCAGAAAAGGGGATTTTTTATTAGTGTCCGAGAATCTTATATATTCATAGAACGTGAGAGGAGGAAGTGTAAAATCAGAGAATCTCCCGGCTCCGGATTCATTGCTTTTCAGTTTTAGCGCAGCAGCAGCCGAACCGGTAGCTACGAAACGGTGCTGCGGGTAGGAATCAACTAAGGATTTGAGGTGTCTCTCCCAGTCGCCTAAATACTGAATCTCGTCAAAAAAAACATAGCAACGCTCCTTTTGCGTTAAAGAGTTTAGTTCGGAGAACATAAGAAGTATTTTTTCAAGCCAGAGGCCTGAATACAGAGGATTGTCCAGAGAAACGTAGAGAATCCGCCGCGGTGGAACTTTTTCCTTTATTAGCTTGGCAATTGCCTGGTGAACCATAACAGTTTTACCGACTCTGCGCGGTCCCATCAGCACAATCGCCCTGTTAATTTTCTTCCTGTATACAAGTTCGAAAAACGGGGTTAAATAGACCCGTTCAGGATATTTTTTCCACCTGACATTGTTTCGGTTCTTCCACCAAGGGTTGTCAACACGCAACCGCTTGAGGATTTCTTCTTCGGGAACTTTCCGCATAGCGCTAAGTATGATAACGGTGAGAAAAGAAAAGTCAAATAAGCATAGTCGATTATCTTTATTTAACCATAAAAGCAATGGCTTAATAAGAGTAGCTTTCACGAGGGCAGAAGCCGGAATGCTTTAGACAGTCGAAAAATCTTTTTGATAGCAAAAAGTGTGTAGAAAACTTTTGTGGTTGATTCTGCAAAAACATCTCTTAGCTGTGACAGTCAGGTTTTCCGAGATAAGTTATAATCACGGAACTTCCTAGGTTAATTAGTGAAGTTGTGAAATGTTGGCTAGGCCTTTCCTTAAGAAATCTTTATTCCACACTCGTTCAAATAGCTGAATAGAGAGATAATTGTAACCTTGTATATAGTTTCCCATTGAAACCAATACGGATTGTATTTATAGGAGACTGTCATGACTGAAAATCTTGATCGGTTTGAACCGAAATGGCGTTTGTCTCCGCCTGGAGATACGATTCTTGACATTCTCGAAGAGAAAAACTGGGCTCAGGCTAAGTTCGCAGACCGTACCGGTTATACGACAAAGCACGTAAGCCGGCTTGTACAAGGCAAGGCGGCGATTACGGAGGATGCCGCGTTTCGACTGGAACGGGCGTTGGCGGCAGTGCGGAGTTCTGGCTGTCAAGAGAGGTGAAATATCGCGAGGTCACCAAGCGCTAAGCGTTTTCCGTTGCTTATCTCTAGCGAAAGCACCCTCTTCTTGGAGGTCTCCTTAAGAAAGGAAAACCGCAAAAGCTTTCTTTAGAGCTTCCGTAAAGAAAGAATATCGCCCAATCCTTTCTTTAACCGGCAGGTGCTCAGTGCTTAAAGTGCCTTTTTCCGGTAAAGATCATCGCCATCGAGTGCTCATCCGCTGCGGCTATCACTTCGTCGTCCCTTACGGATCCCCCGGGCTGCACTATTGCCGTGATTCCCGCACGCGCCGCCTCGTCAACTCCGTCTCTGAAAGGGAAAAACGCGTCAGAAGCGAGTACCGAGCCGTCAGTCGGCGTTCGGGCCTTCATCCCCGCGATCCTGACTGAATCTACCCTGCTCATCTGCCCCGCCCCTATTCCCATCGTCCGGAGGTTTCTCGCGTAGACAATGGCATTTGACTTGGTGTGCCGGCAGACTTTCCAAGCGAAGCGCAGATCTTCCATTTCCTCGGGGGTGGGTTTTCTCCTGGTCGGAATCTTTATCTCTGAGAAATCATCTTCCAATCCCCTGTCGCTTTGCTGTATGAGTGCCCCTCCCGTCACTTTCTTTATGTCCCAGATGCCCGCCCCGCCGATATCCATGCCTCCCGAAAGAAGCACCCGCAGGTTCTTCCTTGCCCCAAGCAGCATGAGCGCCTTCTCAGAAAAACCGGGGGCTATCACGACCTCGGCGAACATGCCGGCTATCTCCCCGGCCGCGGTCTCGTCAACCTCCCTGTTAAAGGCGATTATCCCGCCGAAAGCGCTTTCCGGGTCGCATTCCCTCGCCCGGGAGAACGCCTCTGCCGGAGTGTCCCCGAGTGCCGCTCCGCAGGGATTGTTGTGCTTCACTATTACGCATGCGGTCTCTTGGAACTCCCTTACGAGCTCGAAGGCGGAGTCGGTGTCGTATATGTTGTTAAGGGAAAGCTCTTTCCCTTGGAGTTGTCTGGCGTTTGCCACGCAGTGCGCCCCTTCTATGCCGCCTTCCGTGTAGAAGGCCCCCAGCTGGTGGGGGTTCTCCCCGTAGCGAAGATCAAGCTTTTTTTCGAGGTAGAGGGTGTAGGTCGCCGGAAGCGGGTTTCTTTCGCCGTCAGGTTCGAGGAACGAGAGATAATTCGATATCGCCGCGTCGTACCTCGAGACGTAGGAAAAGGCCTTTGCCGAGAGGCGGAAATTGGTTTCGGGGGAGATTTTTCCCTTGTTTCTGCGAAGCTCCCTGAGCACGGCACCGTAGTCTTCGGGGTCGGTGAGCACGCTTACCGACGCGTGGTTCTTCGCCGCGGCCCGAAGCATCGCCGGCCCGCCTATGTCTATGTTCTCTATCGCTTCAGAAAACGTGGTTCCCTCTTTCGCGACCACTTCCTCAAAAGGGTAGAAGTTGACCACGAGCATGTCTATCGGCTCTATGGAATTCTCGGCCATTTCCCCAAGGTGGCGCTCATCGTCCCTCATTCCAAGAAGGCCTCCGTGTATTTTGGGGTGAAGCGTTTTCACCCTTCCTCCAAGTATTTCGGGAAACCCCGTGTAGTCCGATATTTCCGTCACTTTCGCCCCGCCGTCCCTAAGCCTCCTGGCGGTCCCTCCGGTTGAGAGCATCTCAACGCCGAGTTCCCCCAGGCCCTTTGCGAGCGTGGTTATCCCCTTTTTGTCGTAAACGCTTATTACCGCTCTTTTTATCTTTGTCATGAAATAAACTCCTTTTCGGAATCGGGGCGTGCCTCGGATGGAAAGGAATAATTCAGGTTATCACAGTCGCCCGGATTTTCAATTCTCTGCTTGCAAACAATATGGTACAATATCAGAGATCAGGCGTGTCGGCCGCGCCGGGTGAGCGCAGATGGAAAAGCAGAAATCGGCCCGACTCAAGGTAGGGGTTTTCGTCCTCGCATCGATCGCTATATTCGTTTACGGAGTTTTCACGATAAGCGGCCAGGAAGAGCTCTTTGAGAGGGAGTACAAGGTAAAGACCTACTTTGACAACTCGGCTGGGTTGCTCGAGGGTGCCTATGTGCGACTCTCGGGAGTGGGAGTGGGATCCGTGTCGACCATCCGTTTCTCGGACGATTCTTCCCTCGGGAAGGTTCAGGTCATAATGGAAATCAACAAGCGGGCGCTTTCCAGAATCTCGAAGGACTCCCACGCCACGATCAAGACCGAAGGACTTCTGGGGGCGAAGTTCGTCGAGATCGTTCCCGGCCAGGGAGAGAGCATAGGCAAGGCCCGCGACGGGATCGTGATCAGGGGTTACACGTCGCCCGAGATGCAGGAGATAATAAGCCAGTCAGAGGAATTCGTTACTAACCTCACGTCCATCTCCAGGAGTCTCGACAAGATAGTGGGGGCGTTTGCGGATGAGAAGCGGGAGGATTTCCTGCATACTCTCATCTACGACGAGCAGTTTGCGGCCGACATGCGGAGCTTCTCCTCCAACTTGGCCGAGATTTCCCGGATGATCAGGGAAGGAGAAGGTTCGCTTGGGGCACTTATAGTCGATCCCTCGGTTCACGACGCCCTTAAAGGAGTGCTGGGGGAGGCGGAGAGAAACAGGTTTGTTCGCTCCGCCGTTAGGTATATGATAGAAGAAAAGGAGAAGAGGGCGTCGGGAGAGCATTAGGGTTCAAGCGGACCTTGCTTCCGGCGACGTCTTGATATTGAATCAGAAAGTCTTAAGGAGGTAATAAAGATGTTAGCTAGAAGGTTTTTGGTTTTTTTGATTGCTTTGGTTTTCTGTGCCGTTCCGCTCACGGCCACGCACTCGGGTGAGGCCCCGCCGGCCCCGGCCAAGTCGTTTTCGCTTCCGGGCCCGCAGCTGGTAACCGGTGCTTGGATGTTCATCGCAGCCTACAAGGCCGACCCGGAGGTTTTGAAATCGATGCTTCCGGCGGGTCTTAAGCCCCATCCGAACAATCACGTGGTCATAAACATGTACACGGTTCCCGACAAGAACCAGACCTCGGGATTCGGGGCGTACACGCTCACCTATCTGACGATTGAGCTTGAAGGTCACAACTCGTACGTGATGGATTCCGATATAACCTACCCCGGAAGGTACTTCGTTCATTACTACAACAGCTCTCCCACGATGAGGGAGTTCACCAAGCCTGTCGGAATTCCCGCTCAGGAGGGAATGACCACCACCGTGGTAGAGAACGGAGTGCTTAAGACAAAGCTTGAAATCGGCGGACAGTCGATGATCGAGGCCACGGCCGAGGTCGGAAGCGAACTCGGAGGATTCGGCGGAGGACACCTTAACTACTTCGGGTTTATGGAGGACAAGGGAGTGGTCAAGTACCCGATCCCGTGGAACGGGGGAACGGTATCAATGGCTAACCCGAAAATAACGTTCACGGCTCCCGAGGGACATTCGCTTCACAAGCTTAAGCCGCTTGCGGATCCGACCTGGGCGATCTGGACCAAGGGAAGCTTCGTCTACCCCCAGTACCAGGTAGTTAACTGAAGGTAAGGTAAGTACATTTTTCAGGGTTGTATCCCGAAGCTTCTTGCTTCGGGATACAACCCTTTTTTTCCCCGAAAACCCCCATGACCAGATCGGATTATCCCGTTTTATTCGTAATAAGCGAGATAAACGCGTTTTTCATACTGCTTCTCTTCTTCACGCTTCGCGCCGAGATGCCCGGAGTGTACTCCAAGCTTGTGGGAGTGCAGTGGGGGATGTTCATACTGAGTCCCGTGATCCACTTTCTTTTTCTCGGGTTTTTCTCCCGTTGGTCCTCGCTGGTCCAGTTCGCAAAGTTCTGCGTCATAAGTTTTTCTAACCTCGTAATCGACTTCGGAATACTTAACCTGCTCATCTATTATTCCGGGGTGGCGGAGGGGATCCTCTACTCGGTTTTCAAGGCGGCTTCCTTTATTCTGGCAAACGTTAACGGCTATGCGTGGAACAAGTTCTGGACGTTTCGCAGCAAGGAGGTCGAGGGATGGATGAACCAGTTCATAAGGTTCTTCGCCGTCGTGGGCGTGGGGCTCGTGATAAACGTTACGGTTGCTTCGTACGTGGTTGCCGAATTTGGAGGTTCGGGGGGCTCCATCTCGTCCACGGTGTGGGCGAACATAGGAGCTGCGGTATCCTTGATATTCACGCTTTTCTGGAACTTCTTCGGCCTTAAGTATCTGGTTTTTAAGAAAAGGTCTTGATTGGTTCTGGTTTTTCAATTCGATAAATCGTTTGATTTTAGAACTCTCGAAGTTGAGACGTGAATTAAACTGCATTTGTCACAAACCTTAAATTAACAGCGTTTTTAATGTTAACGGCTCCATAGCTGTTGTGTTATTTCAATCGATCGCTTTTAATGCCAATTTGCATTACCCCGTAGTTTTTTAAATGCAACACTTCGTCTAGGAAACAAGAACTAAGCCTCTTTTTCTATATGAAGTCTGTACCAAAATTTTACTGTTTGACATTTGAATGAAAGAAGTTAGAATTGTATCAGTTTGGGAGCGAAGTACTTCAAATTAAATTGGGAGCGATATAAGTTGCTACATGAGAATTATAGCCAAGAAAAGGTTGCGGGAATTTTATGAGTGTTATAAAGATGCAGAGCAATCACTTCTCAGTTGGTATCGCGAGGTTGAGAAAGAAGATTGGGATACTCCTGCCGAGGTAAAAGAAAAGTACCGTAGTGCCAGTATCTTGGGGGACAATCGAGTGGTTTTTAACATAAAGGGCAATAAGTACAGATTAGTCGTGAAAATTAACTATAAATACCGCGTGGTTTATATACGTTTCGTGGGAACCCACGCGCAGTATGATCGTATAGATGCGGAGGAGGTATAAAAATGGTTAACGTAAAACCAATTCGTACCGAGGAAGACTATGAAGCTGCCTTGGCTCGTATCGACGAAATCTTTGAAGCCGAATTAGATAGTCCCGAGGGCGCAGAACTTGATGTTCTGGTTGACCTTGTTGAGCTCTACGAGAGCAAACATGTGCCAATGGGGTATCCAGACCCTATTGAAGCGATCAAATTTCGCATGGAGCAGGCAGGTTTGAATCAGCGCGACTTGGTTCCTTTCATAGGAAGCCGTGCGAGGGTTTCCGAAGTGCTTTCCGGGAAACGCGCCATAACTATGCCTATGGCGAGAGCTCTTCATGAACATATTGGTATTCCAGCCGAAGTGCTGATTCGCAATTCGGATGCAGGGCTTGAGAATCCCGAGGACGATATTCAGTGGGGCCGGTTCCCACTCAAAACTATGGCGAAGTGGGAGTGGATTCCAAGTGTTCCCAACTTGAAGGAGCGCGCTGAAGAAATTATTGGTGAACTGATTGAACGTGCAGGTGGTCGGGATGTGGCTTATGCTGCTTTTTACCGAAAGAATGATTACCGTCGCCTAAATGCCAAAACGGATCCGTATGCGCTCAAGGCATGGTGCTGGAAGGTGTTGGGTGCGGCGAACGAGAATCGTCCCGAGGTGGCTTACAAACCCGGAACCGTAACGTTGGATTTTCTGAGTCAGCTTGCACAAATGAGCTGGTCGGAAGAAGGACCGCGACTTGCGGCGGAGTTCTTGGCGAACAACGGTATTTCTTTTGTGACAGTCAGGCATCTGCCGAAGACATATCTTGATGGGGCGGCACTGCGAGGCAGTGACGGGAGGCCAGTCATTGGTCTTACTCTACGTTATGACCGGATTGATAATTTCTGGTTCTGTCTTTTACATGAGTTAGCCCATGTTGGACTTCATATTGACAATAACGAAGGGGACGCCTTTTTTGATGATTTAAGTTTGGGCGGAGCCAGATCTATGTTACAAGATGAAATGGAGACACAAGCAGACCAATGGGTTAAGGAAGCATTAATACCAAAAGCAGTTTGGGATACCAGCGAGGCCAGCAAGCAGCCAACTACCGCAGTAGCCGTTATGAATCTGGCAAGAGCTTTAAATATTCATCCGGCAATAGTGGCTGGCAGGGTTCGCCATGAACAAGGAAACTACCGCCTGCTCTCTCAGTTTGTTGGTACTGGAGAGATTCGCCGACAATTTACCCTCTTATGATATTTCTAAATGTTTTTCCACGAACTTAATTTTTTCGGATTGGGAAAAGCAGAATCATCAATACAAATCGGGCGGATTTGATATTAGTGCGACAACCAGAATTCAAATACAGCCTTCAGAGAGTGAGAGCGGGCGACGGGATTCGAACCCGCGACCCTTGGCTTGGGAAGCCAATGCTCTGGCCAGCTGAGCTACACCCGCAATATCCAAAGCACTCTATACGGATATCGCTTACAAATCAAACCCGGCACCGCGGACGGTTCTCCGGATAAGCGGCGCATGTTTCAGATATAATGTTTCCTGTGGAAAAGACTCGCCGGACAGGACACCTGCTCACAGAGAAAGCAAACCCGAGGACGGTCAGTATCGATGAACTTTCATGTTCCGAGATCATCGATCTTGTAAGCGGGGAAGACCAAGCGGCGTTTGAGGCCGTTTCCAGGGAAAAAGATTCCATCTCCCAGGCAGCGGAAATGGTTTTCCGCTCCCTTGAGCGTAGCGGCAGGGTCTTTTTCGTCGGGGCGGGGACAAGCGGGCGGCTCGGGGTAATGGAAGCTGCCGAATGCCCGCCTACCTTCGGAACGGATCCCGAAACGGTGCAGGCGGTTATGGCGGGAGGGCGGGATGCAGTATGGAACTCGGTCGAGGGTGCTGAGGATTCCGCTACGGCTTCCGTGGAAGCCCTCCGTGACAAAAAACTCTCGGGGGACGACGTGGTCTTGGGAATCGCGGCGAGCTCCGGTACGCCGTTTGTGATATCAGCTCTTGAGTATGCAAAGACGGTTGGTTGTACAAGCATACTTGTATGCTGCAGCGAGCCAGAGAACACCCCGGCCGACTTGGTCATACCCCTTCTTGTCGGTCCTGAAGTGATAGTGGGTTCCACCAGGCTCAAGGCCGCTACCGCTACCAAGATGGTCCTTAACATGGTTACGACGACCGCGATGGTACTTCTCGGGAAAACTTACGGAAACCTGATGGTTGACCTTAAGCCCACATCGTCAAAGCTTGTCGACAGGGCAAGGAGAATCATAATGGACATATGTGGCGTGGGGGAAGAGGAGGCTGCCTCGCTTTTCCAGAAAGCCGGCGGAAATCTCAAGGTTGCCGTGGTAATGAAACTCGGCGGCCTCTTGCCCGAAGAGTCGGTCAAAGTGCTGCGGGAAAACGGCGGGTACTTGAAGAAAACCCTAAGGGGCATATCCCGCTCGGCGGGGAATTCGTAACTGGCCCCATGCTCATTCCGTCTGCTAAATCCTTTTTTCATCAGGTAACTTTTTCCGCGTGAACTGGCTTCGTCCGATAATTTCGAAGAAGGAAAAACTGGCTGTCGGTCTCATTTCCGGGACTTCGATGGACGGTATTGACGCGGCGCTGGTAAGGATTCGCGACTCGGGAGAGGATACAGAAGTACAGGTTGAGGACTTTATCTGCCGGGAATACTCCGATGACGCAAGGAACCTCCTTCTCTCTCCCAGCGCCCTGAACACCGCCTCACTGTCCGATCTTAATTTCCTGCTCGGCCAGGAGTTTTCTGCGGCGGTCTTTGATCTTCTGCGGAAGGCGGCACTCAAAACGACCGACATTGACCTGGTGGGCACCCACGGCCAGACGGTTTTTCATAATCCCCCTTCTCTGGGACAGGAGGTTTCCTCGACCCTTCAGCTGGGCGAAGCGGACGTTATCTGCGAGGCTACGGGAATTACCACGGTGGGAGATTTCAGGACTAGGGATATGGCGGCGGGCGGAGAAGGAGCGCCCCTTATCCCCTACGTCGACTACCTGCTGTTTTCCGGAACCGGTAAAAACGTAATAGCCCATAACATAGGGGGCATTTCCAACTGCACTCTGGTCACGAAAAAACTCGGGGAGCTTCTGGCTTTCGATACGGGACCCGGCAATTCCCTGGTGGACTCGGTGGTGCGCCTTGCCTCGGGGGGCGAGAGGAGTTTCGATGAGGACGGCACAATAGCGGGGGAGGGTTCGGTTAATAAGGACATTTTCCGCAGGCTCATGAAAAATCCGTACCTTGATATAGAACCCCCTAAATCGACCGGCAGGGAGCTTTTCGGGGAACGGATGGCGGGGAGGCTTTTTTCCCTTGCCCAGAAAAAAGGGGTATCTCTTCCCGATCTCCTGCGCACCCTCGTCGAGTTTACTGCCTGCTCCATAGTCTCTGCCTATGAAAGATTCATTTACCCCCGTGCGGATGTGGAAGAAGTCGTGCTGAGCGGCGGCGGCGCCAGAAACCCCGTAATGGTCTCGAGGCTTCGTGAAAAGCTCGCCCCAACGCGGCTTTGCCTCTCGGATGAATACGGCATTCCCGCAGATGCCAAGGAAGCTGTAGGATTCGCGGTGCTTGCGAATGAAACCGTGTGTGGAAACCGGACGAACGTGCCAGCAGTTACGGGAGCCCGGGATGCCACGTTTCTCGGAAAAATCTCGATTGGGAAGAATACCTTGTAAAAATGTATGAGAATCCTTCAGTTTTTTCGTCAAAAGATCTCCCCGCGTCCCGGCGCGCGGCACAGTTTATTATGCCGAGAATCGATTTTCAGGACCCCGGCTCGGTCAAACGGGCGGAGCGTCTCGCGCGGGATTTCGGTGTCTGCGGCTTCATAATATTCAACGGGGATGTCGAGCGGGTGAGGGAGACCACGCGGAGGCTTTCGGATCTCTCCGAGTTTCCGCTTTTTTTCGGCTGCGACGTTGAAAGGGGCCTCGGTCAGCGCGTTTCGGGAGGGACTCTTTTTCCTTTCGCGATGGCCCAGGGGGCGATGGACGACGAGGAGCTTCTAAAGCGTCAGGCTATGATAACGGCCCGGGAGATGAGATGCTGCGGGCTAAATCTTGCCTTCGCTCCGGTTCTTGACGTTAATTCCGAGCCACAAAACCCGATAATAAACGTAAGGGCGTTCTCTGATGATCCCGCGGTTGTCTCGAAACTGGGAGGAGTTTTTGCAGAGACCATGCAGAAAGAGGGAGTGCTAGCCTGCGGGAAGCACTTTCCGGGCCACGGCGCCACCCTCGAGGATTCCCATGCCTGCCTTCCTACAGTCGAAAGGTCTTTTGAGCGTCTCATGGAATCGGATCTTCTGCCTTTTCGGGAAGCGATTGCGAAAAGGCTTCACTGCGTAATGCCGGCCCATGTCTGTTATACCGCCCTTGACCCTCTCGGAGTCCCTGCCACCCTATCGGAACCGATTCTGCGGGGCCTTCTGCGCGGAAGACTCGGATTCAACGGCCTGATCGTCTCGGATTCCTTCAGGATGGACGCGCTGGGAGGGGATGAGCGGGAGGAGGAAAACATTCTGGCGGCTCTTGCGAGCGGGGTGGACATAGTTCTTGACCCAAGGGATCCAGAGGGATTTCTCGAAAGAAGGGCGGAGGATGACTTTTTTAAAGATACTGCTCGGGGAGAATCTCTCTCCAGGATATCCTACGCGAAGGGGCTTTTCGCCTCGGGCGGGGACGAGGTTCCGCCACCCGATTTTAAGAAAAACCGCGAGGAGGCAGGGGAAATCGCCCGCCGCTCGGCCTGTGTTGTTCGAGGAGGCAGGCTTCGCGGCGAAAAAGTCTCGGTCTTTCATTTTGGCAGGGAAGATACGGAGGAGCTTCTGGATGGGCTTCGCGAGGGATTCTCCGAGGGAGGGGTGACGTTGGAGAAGAGCTTTTGCTGCCCCGAACTGCCGCCAAGGGAAAATGTTTCCTCGCTCGTGTGCGTTTTATCCGCAGCCCCGGCAGGATGGACGGAGAACTGCATTGTTCCCCCGGCGATAGCTGATTACGTAAACGGTCTTTCCTCCTTTTCGGGTGAAAAAATTCTGCTTACCTTCGGCTCTCCCTATCCAGCAGCCGAGTTTCCCTTTTTCGATACCGTGATCTCGCTTTTCGATTCCTCGCGCGCGGCGGGCCGCGCTGCCGCGGAAATTCTTGCGGGAGAGCGGACGTCGGCTGCTAAGCTTCCGGTGAGAATAGATCCATGAAACTCCACGCCGTAGACTGGATGCTGCTCGGCCTCTACCTGGTCTTTTCCCTGGGTGTAGGCCTTTATTTTTCAAGGAGGGCGTCCGGAAGTCTTTCAGACTATTTCGTTTCGGGGCGCGGGCTTCCCTGGTGGCTTCTTGGAACCTCGATGGTCGCCACCACTTTTGCCGCCGACACCCCGCTTGCCATAACCGGGTGGATAAGGACCGAAGGGATATGGAAGAACTGGTTCTGGTGGAACTACATCTTCAGCCACGCGCTCGTGATAGTGGTTTTCTCGAGACTCTGGAGAAGGGCTCAGGTTATAACCGACAACGAACTGATAGAGCTTCGCTACGGGGGCCGCCCCGCCGCGTTTCTCCGGGGGTTTAAGGCGTTTTATTTCTCGACGATTTTTAATTTCATAGTGATGGGGTGGGTTATAACCGCGATGATCAAGGTGTTTGAGGTCTTTTTCGGAGTGGGGCAGATATACGCGGTTTCGCTTTGCGTAGGAATCGTGCTCATCTACACGGTCTTCTCCGGGCTCTGGGGAGTCGTGATAACGGATTTCGTGCAGTACGCCATAGCGCTCGGCGGCACGATCATACTCGCGGTCGTGGTAATAAACTCTGACGCAGTCGGAGGGTACGGACAGTTCGTAAGCAAAATCGCGGAGCTTCCCCCTGAGCAGACCTCCATGTTCATCACGCAGGCTGCAGGCACTGAAGAGTTTTTTTCCTCTGACTTTTTCACATTCCTTATTTTCATGACTGTTGTCTGGTGGTCCTCCCACAACGCTGACGGTGGAGGTTACTTCATACAGCGGCTTTGTTCCGCAAAAGACGAGAGACATGCCCTTGCGGGCACAGCGTGGTTTGCGCTTAACCATTATGTGCTTCGCCTCTGGCCGTGGGTTCTGGTTGCACTGGCTTCGGTGGTAATCTTTCCCGAGGCGGCCGGAGTGGCGGGAGGGGATGATGAGTCAGTTTACCTTGTGATGATCAGGGACTTTCTCCCGCCGGGTCTTCGGGGTCTTCTGCTGGTTTCCTTTCTCGCGGCGTTTATGTCCACGGTATCGACGCACCTTAACTGGGGGGCTTCGTATCTAGTGAACGATCTTTACAGGAGGTTCGTGCGGCAAAGCGCCCCGCAGCGCCATTACGTGGCGGTCTCGAGGATCGCAACCGTGGTGCTTGCCGTTATCGCGGGCGCAGTGGCGCTTCAGATAAAAAACATAGGGGACGCCTGGATATTTCTCTGGGCCATGAGTTCGGGAATCGGCCTTGTGCTCATACTCAGGTGGTTCTGGTGGAGGATAAACGCCTGGAGCGAGATAGTGGCGCTTGCATCGTCGCTTGCGACCATACTGGTTCTGATTCTCTACACTGAGGCCAAGGGCATTCCGCTTGAACTGCGCCACCAGATACTTGTCGTTCCCGTCTCGATTGCCTGCTGGGTTACGGCCACTTTCGTCACCGCTCCCGAGTCCTCGGAAAAACTCTCGGAATTTTACTCGAGGGTAAGACCTCCTGGCCTCTGGTCGCCCGTCCGGAAGAAAGCGGGGATTGCGCCGGGGCAGGGAGTTTTTTCCTCGGTCTTTCTTAACTGGTCGCTTGTCGTATCCTTTCTTCTCTGTTTCATGATAGGGACGGGAAAGCTCGTTCTGGGAGACGTAGAAACCGCGCTCTGGCTTCTTTGCGGCTCGGCACTTGCGCTTGCCCTCATCCTTTACCGCCACGGCAGTTTTTTCCGCTAGCGGCTTCAGTATTTTCCCTTTCTGTGGTATATAGATGGTTGCTATGGCGATAAACGTAAAAGTGCTTGAGCGACCGCGGCTTTCTTTCTGGGAGAAGCTTTACATTCCCCAGGTGCTAAAGGGCCTTATGATCACCATAAGGCACATCACGCGTCACCAGCCGATAACCGTGAAATACCCCGAGGAGGTAAAAGCGCTTCCCGAGAACTACAGGGGGCTTCACGTGATGCCTGCCGATGACGAGGGCGAGATAAGGTGCGTTGCGTGCAAGCTCTGCGAGATCGCGTGTCCCACCCAAGCTATCTCCATAGTTTCTGAGCCTGCGGACGATTACGGAATCGAGAGAAGGCCCAAGGTATACAACATAGATTTCATGCGCTGCGTTTTCTGCGGCTTTTGCGTCGAGGCCTGCCCGTGCGATGCGCTTCGGATGGGAATGAAGTATGAACTCTCTTCGTATAACCGCGCGGGACTCGTTCACACCAAAGAGGTTTTCTTCGACCCTAACGTAAAAAGCGACGCCCCGAGGGACAACGCGAACTTTCTTTACAAGATGGGCAAAGGGGAGATACTCGATTCCCCAGAGGAAATTTCAAAAATAATGGGACTTGACGGCACCTACTCCGAGAAACCGGATACGCCTCCGGCCACATGAAGCGCCCGCTTCAGGGTTTCCGACCAAACTTATTCATCCGGCTCCATACATAGCATGCCCGTTTGAGCAATCTTCACCCGTACGCAGGCAGAGTAATACCGCAAAGCCCGAGCATGGAGTCATCCTGAGAGGAGAAGTTAACTTCTGATCAGTTCTGTGGGAGATGTTTCGGACGACTAAAGCCAGTCGTCTTCGAATCCATCGTCCAGGCGCTGGTGAAATGCCCCGGTGTCCAGACTGTTTTTAAAACCCCTGAACTTAAGCAGCCCGGAGATCGCGGGTTTTATCTTGCTTCTTTCGACCACCAGGTGAACGCCGCCGCTTTCCTCGTAGAACTCAGAGGACATTATTTTCGGATCGACCCCGCGTCCGCCGCTTGTGAGCTTTACAACCCGGTCTCCGGCAAATGCGATTGTCGCTCTTTTCTCCGCTATTATAAAGTCTCCCTGGACCGAGTAGCTCGCGAGGGCTCCTCCGGTCGTCGGGTGGCCGAGTATGGAGATGTTCGGAAGCCCGTTTTCTTTAAGCCTCATAATCGCTGATATGGTTTTCGCCATCTGATACAGCGCCACGGTGCCTTCCTGCATCCTGGCTCCTCCGCTTACCGTTATCGTTATCAGGGGAAGCCTGTTTTCTATGGCGTAGCTGACGATCCTGTTCATCTTCTCGCCGAAGACGGAACTCATTGACCCGCCCATGAAACGGAAGTCGCAGACCGCCACCGCCACGGGTATGCCGAACATGGTCCCGTAACCCGTTACAAGGGAATCCTTGGAGTCGGTTTTCCCGGCGAGTTTCTGTATTGAAGACGAATAGTTAAAGAACTTGTAGACCGAATCCACGTCCTCAAGGGAAAGACCCGGTTCTACTTCGTGAAAGGACGCCTCGTCCAGAAGAAAGTCCAGATAGTCATCGGAACTAAGCGCTTCGGGGCGGCCGCAGTAAGGACACGAGGAATTGTTCGCGTGCAGTTCCTTTTTCGTAAGCTGTTTCTTGCAACCGGGGCGTATAATTTTTCCCTGACCGTCTTTTTCGTCGTTGCAGAAGTGAGGTTCCGATCCGTAGATGGCTATCTGCATTTCCGAGATATCGGGATTTTCCTTTCTTCCGCTGAAGTAGTTAGGGAGCCAGGCCTTTATTTTCTTTGCGATCCCCCCGTAGAGTCTCTCCCGCTTTTTTATGCGGCCACACTTCTCGATTTTCCTGCGCAGTTCCTGGCGCAGGTGCCTCACGTCGAAGCAGTCAACTTCATTGGAGGCGGCGGTCAGGGATGCCTGCAGGTTCTTAAGTGTCGATGGGATGTAGTTGTTTCTTCCAAGAGGAGCCTCTTTTACTATCTCGTCTATTATTCCGTATTTCTTCATGTGGGTCGCCGTGGGCTGCAGCACCTCAAGCGCTTCCGCCACTTTGTCCGCACTTCTGAAAAGGATGGCGGAACAGCCTTCGGCCGTTATTACGGAATATTCGGCTCTCGAGAGCATGAGCCTCCTGTGTCCCAGCTGTATGGCGATCGCGCCGCCGCTTCCCCCGAGCCCGAGCACCGTGGTTATCGTTTTCGTTCTTATGGAGATCATCTTTGACTGGCAGTAGGAAATCAGCCAGGACTGAAGCTTTTCGGCCGAGTATTCATAGGGATCTCCACCAATGGTGTCGATGAACGTGTAGAGTTTGAGACGGTGCTGCTCTGCGTATTCCATCATGCACAAAGACAGCCCGTAGCCGTCGGCCTTGACCATTCCATAGTTAAGCGTAGTTCTTTCCTTTTCGCTCGAGGGGGTCTGCTGGGCTATTACGGCCACTTCCTCACCGGTGCCCTTAAACACTGCGGTGCCTACTATGACGGCGGGATCGTTAGCGAACTCGATCTTCTTCCCTGAGGGGGCGTGGATAAAGTTTCTGAATCCGTAGAGCTTGTTCCAAGGAGTAAAGTCGGTGAAGATGGTTCCGATCAGGTGTTTTGACTTGATCCTGTCGTAGCTTTTTGCTTCTTCGTGGGCCTTAAGTGTTTTTGCCGTTGATGCCATGATGTACTCTGTGCCGACTGCCTAGCAGGTCTGCTACCTGTATAAGTATATAATCAAATCTGTTTATCCGAAAAAGAATACGTTTTTCCGAGAATCTGGTTTCTGCGGTTTTTTGCAAATACAGAAACCATGATCCGTTACCCCACACAACGCCCCACAGACAAAAAGCCTGCTTTTCCGGCCCGTCCACATTCAATGAATCCTCCGCGTCAAGATTCGCCGCGGGATCCGGCAAAGGTTTTGTGGGGAAAATCTGGATGTTGCGGATTTTTCTATGCGGTGAAAGACTGTCCGCAGCCGCAGGAACCGGTCGCGTTAGGGTTTTCGATTGCAAAGCCCTTTCCGTCAAGACCATCCTTGAAATCAAGAACCGATCCGTCTAGATAGGTGTAGCTGATCTCGTCGATAGCGACCTTTATGCCGTCGGACTCGATCAAGTTGTCTCCTTCATCGGTCTCGTCGTCAAATCCCATCTCGTAGGAAAACCCGGAACAGCCCCCGGGCACTATCCTTACCCTGAGAAACGCATTTTCGATGTCGTCTTCGGCAAGCAGCCTTTTTATTTCATCTACGGCTTTGGGAGTTACGGAAAACATAATTCCTCTGCCTCCTCGCAGTGTAAATTTCTTTTACCACTCCACTAACAAAATACATCTGCCGGGGACGATTGTCAAAGCGTAAGCGGTAAGTGTAGGACTTCCTGTTTTTTAGCAAGCTTAAATTTATGTATAGTGCGAATTTCCTTTTTTAAGATTCCTCCTCGATTTTCTCTGTTCTTTTGTTCTGCTTTCCCTGACGATTTCATTCCTGCTTGGTTTCCATTCACGCCGCAATATCCTCCAAGGGTTTCTTGAACTCCTTGTCGAACAATTCTCCCTTTTTCAGTATAGCGCAGACAACCGATAAAAGACGATCGCATACAGTACGAACAGATCTGCAATGACGATGGCCTTTTGCGCGAAGCGCTTTATATTTGGCCTTGCTCGCCGGATCATTGACTGCGGCTATCCTGCCCAGAACATGAAACGCGTCGGCGAGGTTCCTGCATACCGCTCTTCGCAGAACAACCTGTCTGCTTTTGCCCGACTGTCTCGTTACAGGGGCCGTACCTCCAAGACATCGAAGCGCCTCGCGGTCTCGACGACGTATAAGGTCCCAAGCCTCGGCAATCAAAGTAGCGAGAACTACATGTCCCACCCCCGGAATGGAGATGAGTATCTCAATGTCGGTTGGCCCTTGGCCCTCGGTCTTGAGTTTTGAGTTCATGGTCTCAACAATCTGTTTGATAGAGTCTTCGGTCTCTTTTATCTGGCGGTCTATCACTTTCATGCGTTCAATGATTTTCCTTATGTGCCAAACGCAGCTCTCGGTGGTTGCATCGTTTAATTCTATTTTCTTGTCATGCAATACCCTGAGCACCTCCTTCGCGTTAAAACGCCTCACTCCGTTGCGTCTGAGGAGGTTCTTGACCGTTGAGACTCTTTTTCCTTTTGTAGAGTCAGGACAAGGCATAAGCTCCCATAGTTCCAGGTGCCACGCGCTTACCTTCTTGCCCAGAAGCTCGCCGAACTGGGGGTAATACCTGAAGAGCAGTCCGCGGAGACGGTTTACCAAGCGGGTGTGTTCTGCTGTGAGCTCCTCTCTGGTTCTGTTGAATTCCCGCAGGATTATGACATTGGGGTCCTGGGGTTCAATAAAGCGGAAGTGATAACGATCCGTTCTAAGCGCCGAAGCCAGTACCAAGGCGTCTCTTCTGTCATCCTTGGCTCCTGAGACGCAGAATCTGTCCCTGAAGCGGTCAAGCTGTTTTGGGTTTATGGAATAAACCCGGAAGCCTTGTTCAACAAGACTTTCCACGACAGGGCCGTGGTTTACCTCAATAGCTGCTGCTATGTCGCAGACCTCAGAGTCTGAGATCTTTCTCATCCACTGAGCCATTTCCAAAAGACCGCCTCCTGAGTGCTTGAAGCTTTTTTCTCCGATGACGGAACCTTCGCGATCAACAACGCAGACCTGGTGGGAATTTCTCCCCCAGTCAATGCCTGCAAAAAATAGAGATTCATGATTCTTCATGTAAATTAATACCTCCATGTAAATTCGGGTTAGCCGTGATGTTTGTCGGATCCAGTACGGGTGCTCGATGGCACGAACTTCCTGTTGGACATTTATCACGGTGGTGCTTGACCGAGGCGCTTGTCCTACACAGGCGCTCTTTGGCGCGGAAGCAAATTAGGCAGCTCTCGGTCAGGCAACCCGTGAATTTAAGCAAACTCGATTTTAAATTTTTTCGCTTGATTTAAGCTTTCAGAACGGTACTGGAAACAAATTAAATGGTAATTAGGTCTTTAAGTCAATGAACTCAAATGAAGTTCAAGGAGGTTTTAATTATGAATCGTAAGAAATGTGAAAAAACGAACGCATATGGTCAAGCATATCTACGAAGCCATTCAGACGGCGTGAAGCCGCTACAAGATTTGGTCGAAGCTGCTTTCCATTTATTATATAGACATATTTCAAATTCCTGATCGTCATCGCCAGGAGGAAGTTGACTAACAGTTTCGGGAATTTCCACTGTTATCGTAATTACAGGTCCGTCACTCATTTAACGGATTAGCTATTTGGGGCCATTACACAGGCTTTTATTGAACCATCCTCATTTTTAAGATACTCTGCATAAGCTTCAGCTTCGCAGCCATCTTCCTCGACCATCTCCTGCGGAACCATTATGTACGGACAAACAACGGACGGATTACCTTCCGGACGTGTAGCTCCTCCACCCCAAAACCCAACATATAAATCCCCTCTTTTCCTAAGATAGAGAACTCCGGGATTAACAAGTTCCCCTTCTCTCGTTGCCGTTACGTAAGAGGCGGCTATACGGTTTTGAGTCTTTATACCTATATATCCGAACACCGCTTCATCAAAGACTTCGCCCGTTTCCCCTGATGCAGCAAAATTAGAACTGCCAACAACTACCTCATCTTCCACTATCAAATTCAGGTCCTCACTCTGACAGTCATCCATGTTGTTTTCATCAACGCTGTTAAAGAAACCCTTCATCTTTATTGTCGTGGGCTCAGGTTCCATGTCTGAGTCATTATCGTCATCACAAGAAGCCAAACCTATGACAAAGAAAGCCGTCAATAAAAGCAAAAATCTTTTCACAATAAAAACCTCCATTAACAGTAAGCCAAAACCATTGCCTCAACTAAACACAGGATAAAGAATTCAATAAATAGCAAAGTTTCTCTCATCGCCCATATCAAACGGGGCAGTAGATGCGAAGGGTGAATGGTGAATGTTAGTATCTGGTCAGATAGCCTACTAGCATATTTTATTACCGCCCATTCCTCACTATATCAATATGTGCAATAGAACGCAATGCTAGCTTTCTTCATCTTCCATAAATTCCTCGTAGATGGTGGTTTCCTCATCTACGGATGGTGTCCAGGTCGGTCTAGGTACGTACGTCGGTATAACTAACATGAATGTGCATTGTCAAGCATTTGTTCAGAAGTCAGTTAAGCAGTAACTCTGTCCGGTTCGTAGATCCCTCCTGCAACCAAAAATCTAAGACTGGACAATTAATTTATTGCTAACAAGCGTAAGCGGTAAGCAGTGGCGCTAGTTTGCCCCGCTGCCCAGGTTTATTGTATAGTTTTCGGCGTGAGCAAAACGGCCTACCTTATAATCGATTCGAGCGAGCGCAATTCCGACCTTTACCACAGAACCGGCTTTTTCGTTCCGGACCCTGTTATTTTTTTCGAGCACGACGGGGAAGGAACACTGGTTCTCAGCGACCTTGAGCTTGAGCGGGGGAAAAAAGAGGCAAGAGTAGAGCGGGTCATCTCACTTGGGGAGTGGGTTGCCAAGATTCGCGGTGGCAAGAGAAAAAGGCCCGGTATTGCCGAGGTGGCCGCGGCAATTCTCAGGGAAAGAGGGGTAAGGAGCCTGGTTGTCCAGAGGTTTTTTCCGGTTTCCTATGCCGACGCGCTCCGGGGAGCCGGTTTTTTCGTCAGGACCGCGAAAACGGATTTTCTTTTTCCCGGGCGCCTCAGGAAATCCCCGGCGGAAGTTTCACTCATAAAGAAGGCGCTTTACGCTACGGCATGGGCCATGAGGATTGCTATTTCAATTATATCGGATTCAGTGGTGAAGGGTTCCGTGCTTTACCGCGACGGCAAGCCCCTTACCTCCGAGATAGTGCGTTCCGCCATAAGCTCCTATCTTGCCGAACGGGGGTATCTGGCTTCAAACACCATAGTGGCCGGAGGGGTTCAGGGCTCCATGCCCCACGAGAAGGGCTCAGGGCCTCTTAAGGCCGGGTGGCCGGTGGTGATCGACATTTTCCCGAGATCCCAGGAGAACGGCTACTTCGGCGACATGACGAGGACGGTTGTTAAGGGCGAGCCCTCGGCTGAACTTCTAAGAATGTACGCTACCGTTTTGCGCGGTCAGAAAATCGCGCTTTCCATGATAAAAGACGGCGTGAGATCAAAGGACGTGCACGGCGCGGTAATCGATTTCTTCACGGAACGGGGGTTTCCTACCACGGCTTCGGGTTCCGGAAGCCCCGAAGGGTTCATACATTCCACGGGCCACGGCCTGGGGCTTGACATCCATGAGCCGCCGAGAATCGGTCCCGGAAACGAGATTCTTAAGGAGGGAAATGTTGTTACTGTAGAGCCCGGTCTTTACTACGAGCGTCTCGGGGGAGTCAGGATAGAGGACGTGGTCTTGGTCACGCGGGACGGAAACCAGAACCTGACCCGGTGTTCGAAGAAATTTCGGGTCTAGGGTGCCCCAGGAGTTATGAAAGAGGAAAAAACTTTTGACGATATAGTTTCGCTTGCAAGGCGTCTGCGCGCTCCGGGAGGCTGTCCATGGGACAGGGAGCAGACGCTCGAGTCGCTTCGGGCGTACGTTCTCGAAGAGGCCTACGAGGTAATACAGGCAATAGAGCTTGGGGATACGGACGGACTTGTAGAGGAGCTTGGAGATTTCCTTTTCCAGGTTGTCTTCATCTCCCAGATAGCAAGCGAAGAGGGGAAATTCGGCATAGGCGATGTTACCCAGAGACTCCACGACAAACTCATAAGAAGGCACCCTCACGTGTTCGGTGAGAAAAAAGCCAAGGACGCGGACGAGGCCTTAAGGACTTGGAACGCCGAGAAGCTCAAGGAGAAAAAAGGGAAGTCCGATCTGGAGGAAATACCGAGAGCCATGCCCTCTTTGATGAGGGCGCAGAGAGTCGGCGAGAAAGCGGCCCGCACCGGGTTTGACTGGAGCGACGTTTCTTCGGCTTTTGCTAAGGTAAAGGAGGAACTGCTTGAGCTTGAACGGGAAATGGAGGCCGGCGAGAAAAACAGATCCCGGGAGGAGTGGGGAGATCTTGTTTTTTCCGTAGTGAATCTGGCAAGACATCTTGACATCGACGCCGAGACTACGTCTCATGGGGCCGTCGAGAAGTTCATAGAGAGATTCTCCCGGTTCGAAGAGAAAGCGCGGACCGGGGCAAAAGAAATAAGCACTCTTTCCATGGAGCAGATGGACGAGATCTGGGAAGAGGTAAAAAAGACGTAGTTTCCCTCGCTTCAGGGGTATTCTTTGCCCGTGAACGGTTCTTGAATTGAGAGATACAAGGAGAAAATATATGAGACATTTTACGGGCAACGGGTGTCTTTGGCTTGTGGCGGTTTTTGTGGCGGCCACCTTGTCGGTGACGGATGGAGCGGCGGAAGGTTTTTATGTAGGGCTTGAAGCGGGTTTTTCAAAGTCGGGAGACATGGACGTTTCCCAGTCCTTGATTGATCATCCAACCCGATGCGATTCGTTCCTTTACCCTTCCGGTGCGACTCCACCGATGGACGCGGAGTGCACCACCGAAAAGACAACTATCATTGCAAACGTGTTTGCCCCCGGCGCTGGCTTCGCGGGGGGCGCGACCCTTGGTTACGCATTCGGCAACGGGCTGCGTTTTGAGGCGGAGTATCTAAACCGCCGCCAGGGCTCGCAGAGAAGGCTCGCGCGCCTCGGTTCCGGCGGCGGCGAAACGTTTGATCAGAAGGAGAGCGAATGGGACGAGAACGATCTTCCTTCAGAACGCGTGTATGACCTCAGCGCTCATCATTTCTTCCTGAACGCCTACTACGACCTGCGCAACGACTCGCCCTTTACGCCTTATATCGGGGGTGGTATAGGTGTGGGTTCGACGGAAATGCGTTACTCTGCCAGATTTTTGCGCAGGAGCGATCTGGGCACGGAACCGTGGCAGATGGCCGCGGCGGGCACGGTCAGCGACATAGATACAGAGCTGGGAAAAACCAGGTTCGGCTTTCAGGTTGTGGGCGGAGTCGACTACGCGCTCAGCGACGATCTTTCAGTCGGCGCCAAGGCCCGCTGGACGCGCCTTAGCGATTTTGACCGCGACGACCTGTCTTGGAAGCGGGTTAGAGGCCACGAACCCATACGCGCCGACGGCGTTACGCCGCTTACGACCGATTTCGAAGTGGGTGACACAGACAGCTGGACCTTCACGGTCGGGCTCAAGTATTACCTCTGAGGCGCTTTATTCCTGTCTGGCGACAAGCGTTCCCAATAGCTTCCAGCCTTCTTTTACATAGACTCCGCTTGCCGCGGCGCAGTCCTCGGTATAAACAAGAGAGTCATGCTTTACCGAGCGGTTCGCGGAATCAAGTATGGCAAATGGGACGGGTTCGTTCGAGTGGGTCCTGAGGTCTATGGGGGTGGGATGGTCTGAGAGCACCAGCACCCTGTATTCGCCGAACTGCTCCATCCCCGCGAGTGCAGGCCCCACTACCTTTTGGTCAAAATCCTCGATCGCCTGTATTTTAAGGCTCGCGTCTCCGACATGACCCGTTTCGTCCGTTGCCTCTATGTGGATCATTGCGAGGTCCACGCGTTGCAGCGACTCAATAGCGCCGCTCACCTTTCCCGCGTAGTTGGTGTCGAGGTACCCGGTCGCTCCCGGAACCTCGATCACTTCCATCGCGGCGAATATTCCTATCCCCTTTACGAGGTCGACCGCCGATACCACTGACCCGGTGATTCCGTAAAGCTCCTGAAGGGACGGCATGTCGGGTTTTGTCCCCTCGCCCCAGAGCCATATGGAGTCTGCGGTGTTTTTCCCTTCGGCTCTTCTTTTTGCGTTCACGGGGTGGTCTTTAAGTATCCTCCGGGATCTCTCCATGAGGTTCAGGAGTTTTTCCGCCCCGTCTCCCGAAGGAAGCCAGGGAGCGATTTCCTTTCCGGAAATGTCATGAGGTGGAGTCGTTTGAATACCGCTGTTTCCTCCGCGCCAGAGCAGAAGATGCCTGTAGCTTACCCCCTGGCTTAGGGAGAACTCCTCCCCGTCGAACTCTTTTTTTAGATCCTCGATGATCCCGGCCGCATCATCGTCCGTTATGTGCCCGGCGCTGTAGTCCTCCATGACCGTCCGGCCGTTTCTCTCCGCGAGAGTTACAAGATTGCATCGCACCGTAACGTCCGTCTCCCCGAGCGAAATCCCAATGCTCGCGGCTTCAAGGGGGGATCTTCCCGTGTAGTATTTCGTGGGATCGTAGCCCAGCACCGCCAGGTTTCCCACGTCGCTTCCCGGAGGGAGAGGATCCGGAATGGTTTTTGCGATTCCGAAAATCTCGGCCCGCTTGGCGATCGCGTCAAGGTTGGGAGTGTCGGCGACTTCAAGCGGAGTCCTTCCCTCAAGCTCGGGGAGCTTGTGGTCGGGCATGCCGTCGCCTTGGAGGACAAGGTATTTCACGGTGAGAAGAGGGTATATGTAAATTCAGGGGAATCAAGGCTCAGGATATGTCGGCGGCGTATTTTTTAAGATCCGAGAGATCTATGATTTTGAGCACCGATTCATGGGTCGACTGAAGAAAAACCGGGGGAGCCACACCGCCGTCAAGTGCTTCTTTCCAGCGAAGCGCGCAAAGACACCACCTGTCTCCGGGTTTCAGCCCATCAAAACCGAACTCGGGGCGGGGGGTTATGAGGTCGTTTCCCTTGGATCTCGAAAATTCGAGAAATTCCTCCGTCATCTCCGCGCAGACCAGATGAAGCCCCACATCCTCGACTGCCGCTCTGCAGCAGCCATCCCTGAAAAATCCGGTCATCGGATCCGTGCTACATTCTTTTAACTCTTCGCCGAATATGTTTTTCTCTTCCGTTTTCATCCCGTGTTTTCGGTAAAAGACTGCGCCTTACGGTAAATATTATATATTGTTTTACCGAGTTAGGTATATAATTCTCAGTCAGAAGATGTCCGATTTCATACTCAAGGAAAAACCCCGCACGCTTGCCGGAGAGATAACCCCTCCCGGCGATAAATCCATTTCCCACAGAGCGATCATTCTAGGCTCGCTTGCGCGGGGAAAGACCAGGGCAAGCGGGTTTCTCGCTTCCCAAGATACCCTTGCTACGGCGAACGCTTTTAGAAGCATGGGGATCGAGGTTGAAGTAGGCGCGGGAGGAGTGGAAATTGCGGGAAGGGGGCTTTTCGGCCTCAAGGAGCCCCGCAAGACTATAGACGCTGAAAATTCAGGAACCACCGCCAGGCTGCTCACGGGAGTTCTAAGTGCCCAGAGCTTCCCCTCGACCATTACCGGGGATGCTTCCCTGCGCCGCCGTCCCATGTCCAGAGTGACTGTCCCGCTTCGCAGCATGGGGGCCAGGATATCGGGGGAGGGGGAAGTCCTTCCGCTTCACATAACAGGCTCGGAACTTCAGGGAATAGATTACAGATCTCCAGTGGCAAGCGCGCAGGTAAAATCCACGATTCTGCTCGCGGGACTCTATGCTGCGGGAAGGACGAGCGTGACAGAACTCGAAAGAACTCGGGACCACACCGAAAGGATGCTGCGCTACTTTGGAGTTCCGGTGCAGATAAACGGAACATGTGTCTCGGTAAGCCAGGGAGTGGAGTTTCCGGGAACCGAGCTTGAAATCCCCTCGGACATCTCATCGGCGGCTTTTTTTATCGTCGCCGCGCTTCTAAACCCGGGATCGGAAATCATGGTGAAAAACGTCGGACTTAACCCGCTTAGAACCGGGGTGCTTGATATCCTGTGGGAAATGGGGGCCGACATCTCGGTTGAGAACCGCCGCCAGTGCTGCGGGGAACCGGTAGGGGATCTAATTGCCCGCCACGGTGCGCTTCGCGCCGTGCGCATAGAGGGAGAGTCGGTGTCGCGGGCCATAGACGAACTTCCCGTTATTTCCGTGGCTGCGTGTTTTGCCGAGGGCGAAACGGTGATAAGCGGCGCGGGGGAGCTTCGGGTAAAGGAAACCGACCGGATAAGCGCCATGACGGGTGAGCTTTCGAAACTTGGCGCGGACATAAGCGAAACACCGGACGGCATGATTATAAACGGCACGGGTGAGCTTCGCGGAGCCCGGTGCGAGAGCCGCGGAGACCACCGGGTCGCCATGTCTCTTGCCGTCGCTGCCACGCGGGCCCGGGGGGAGACGGTGATCGGGGACGCCGGATGCGTTTCCATTTCATTTCCTGAATTCTTCCCGCTTTTCGAGGCTCTTTTAGATTCCAAATGAAACGAGACGGCGACAATATCGTTACCATAGACGGACCTTCGGGAGTGGGGAAAAGCACCGTTGCCAGACGAGTTGCCGACCTGCTCGGTTTTTCGTGTCTTGACACGGGCGCCATGTACAGGGCCGTGGCGCTTAAGGTAAGCGAGGCGGAAGTTGACCCCAACGATCCCGCTTCGCTCTCGCGGCTTCTTTCCGGAACTATGGTGGAATTCTCTCCGGAGGGCCTTGTTTTCCTTGACGGGCGCGACGTCTCGAAACTTATAAGGACGGAGAAGATCTCTTCCCTTTCCTCCGAACTCGCGGAGCTTGCCGAAGTAAGGGAATTTCTCATCGGCATTCAGAGAAAGATCGGGGAAGGGGAAAACATAGTTGCCGAGGGAAGGGATATGGGAACCTATGTTTTTCCCGGGGCAAGGTATAAATTCTACCTCGACGCTACGGTCGCCGAGAGAGCGAAAAGGAGATTTCTTCAAAGTAAACGGGGAGATATTCCCCTCTCCGATGTCGAAGACGAGCTTCGCAGAAGGGACCGTCGTGACACGCTTCGCGCGGAGAACCCACTTCGTCCCGCCCAGGACGCCGTGGTGATAGATACGACCCGAATGAGCGCCGAAGATGTGATTGCGGCGATATTTCTTCGCACAAAAGATATCTCTTTCCGCGGCGATTGAAAACAATTTTTCTTCCCTAGCGCTCTTTTCATTTTAGACAGTTTTCATGTAACCTTGCCTTTATTAGTAAAAGACTGATGGCAAAGGCGGCTAAACAAAATGACTCAGGATAATGGTGTTACGGATTCTAATGAGAAAAGCTTTGAGGAGTTACTTGATGAAAGTATGGAATCGCGCTTGAGCGAGCCCGAGAACGGGGAAATAGCGAAAGGAAGGGTCATAAGGGTTGATTCTGATGCTGTTTTCATAGACCTCGGGTTTAAGTTCGAGTGCATAGTTCCCATAAACCAATTTCTAAACAAAGACGGCGAATATGAAGTCTCGGTGGGCTCGGAGATAGAGGTTCTGGTCGAAAGACCTAATCCGAACACCGTCAGGGCTTCCAAACAAAAAGCAGACCAGATCAGAGAAAAAAGGGCGATCGAGGAGAAGTTCAAGAACAAAGAACCGGTCGTCACTAAGATTCTAAACAGAGTTAAGGGTGGTTTTAACTGCGATATAGGGCGGCATACCCCCTTCAAGGTATTTCTTCCCGGTTCCCAAGTCGGCCTGCGACCGGTTGCGGATTTTGACGAGATGGTAGGACAGACGATCGAAACCCGCATTATTCAGAACAACGACAACGGTATAGTGGTGTCGAGAAGGGCGATTCTCGAAGAAGAGAGGGAGGAGAAGAAGAAGGAGACGCTTGCCACTATATCGGAAGACCAGACTGTTTCCGGAAACGTGGTGAAGATAATTGACGCCGGGGCTTTCGTGGATATAGGGGGCATAGAGGGTTTTGTCCCGATAGGAGAGCTTTCTTGGGGGAGGGTAAGGCATCCGGGGGATGTCCTCAAAGAAGGCGAGGACATCCAGGTCAAGATTCTTCGCCTTGAGATCGAAAACGGGAAAATAACTCTCGGGGTGAAACAGACCACCGAGGATCCGTGGGAGAGCATACAGGAAAGATACCGAATCGGCGACAGAGTCAAGGGCAAGGTAGTCTTCGCGGCAGAATTCGGCGTGTTCGTCGAGCTTGAACCCGGGATAGAGGGGCTTGTGCACGTAAGCGAACTTTCCTGGGTTAAGAATTTCCGTCATCCAAGTGAAGTAGTTTCAGTCGGAAGCGAGATAGAAGTCGCGGTTCTGGGAGTAAAGCCGAAGGAAAGAAGAATTTCGCTGAGCCTCAAGCAGATACAGGAAAACCCATGGGATGAGTTCAAGCGGAACAATCCTCCTAACACAAGGGTTAGCGGAACCATAAGAAACGTTACGGAACTCGGGGTTTTTGTCGAAGTTGCCCCGGACATGGTCGGGCTCGTGCGTCCGGAAAATCTGAAGTGGGAGGGGGAAATCAGCCCCCTTGAGGTTTTCTCAAGCGAAGACCTGGGAAAGGAAATAGAGCTTATTGTGCTGAATGTCATCCCGAGACAGAGAAAAATCGGGCTTGGAGTCAAGCAGCTCACCCCGGACCCGTGGAACAAGGTGCTTCGGGACTACAAGGTGAACGAAACCGTGGTCACCTCCAAGATAGAGGAAATTCTCGAGAGCGGCGTCACCGTGGCGCTTGCCGACGACGTAACGGGATTTTACGCCATCCGCGAATTTCAGGACGATGAGTTCAGCAAGGAATCCATTAAGGTTGGAGACGAGATAAGCGGTCTCGTCACGGGTTTTAACAAGCCCAAGCATCAGGTGAATCTCAGCCGCAGAAGGCTTGAGAAGAAGCAGGAAAAAGACACGATGAGAGACTTCGCGTCTTCCCAGCAGGAAAGTTCCTCCAAGCTCGGGGACATCCTGAACGAAAAGCTCAAGGCCCTTGACTGAGGGGTGGCGAAGTGAAAGTCCCCGACCTGAATTTCTTTCTTAAGACCTTTCTCTCGCTTCTGGTCATCCTCCTTGTCGGTTTCGCGGGAATCCTCATAGGAATGCTGATCTCCGATCATGGCCAGAACCCCGGCGGGGACGGGGTGGCGGTGGTGAACATTGACGGCATAATAATCAACCCCGATCCCTATATTAAAAGCATAAGAAAAATACGCGAGACCGATTCCGTAAAGGCTGTTGTTATAAGGGTAAATTCCCCGGGAGGATCAGTCGCTGCCTCTCAGGAAATATACGAAGAACTCAGAAGCCTGGGCGAAGCCATGCCGGTTGTGGCCAGCATGGGAACGGTTGCCGCCTCGGGGGGTTACTATATCGCCTGCGCGGCAGCCACGATTTATGCCAATCCCGGCACCGTGACCGGGAGCATCGGCGTGATAGCGCAGTTTGCAAGCTACGAGCAGCTGCTTAAGTGGGCGAAGGTGGAAGTCGAGGTGATAAAGAGCGGGGAGTTTAAGGATCTGGGCTCGCCGTTTCGCAAAATGCCCGAGACGCAAAAGGCTTACCTGCAGACTCTCATAGACGGCGCCCACTCCCAGTTCAAGGGCATGATTTCCGAAAGAAGGAACCTGCCCCCGGCGAAAGTCACTTCGCTTTCTGACGGAAAGATATTCATCGGAAGCCAGGCGAGGGAGCTCGGCCTGATTGACCGCATCGGGACTCTTGAGGCCGCGATTGCCGAGGCGAGGGAGCTAGGGGACCTAGATGAGGATTCGTGGATTAGGGAGTATCCCATGAAGAAAAAAACGTTGCTTGATTTCGTTTTCCCCGAAACTCTTTCTGAGCACGTGACTTTTGTCTCTCCCGTGAGAACCGGGTTCGGTCTTTACTACATAGCCGACGTGGTTTACTAACCGAAGTTCCCCCTTATTCCATATCAATTTTCGTCTTGCAGTACGTGTACAGCAGCTTGATTCGGCTGGTATTTTCTCCAAAAACCGATATTCTAAAATGCAGTACCGCTTGGCGGATCACGCTGGTTTAGCGAAACCGTTTTTCAAACAACCGATGAAACACGTAAAAAGATTTTTTCTCCTGATCATATGCTGTTTTGTAGCGGTTTTCTTCATTCAGAACCTTGAGATAGCCACGCAGGTGTTTGTAGTCGAGCTGGGTTTTTTCTCTTTTAAGAATACGTGGGGGGTTTACAATGCCGGGATAATAGGAGCTTCGTTTATTCTGGGCGGGTTTGTTTTTTTCTTGCTGACTTTTGCAAGAGGCCATTCCACAAAGTCCGAGTTGAGGCGAAGCAGGGAAACCGTGAAAGATCTCGAGGAAAAAGTCGGGAAGCTAGAGGTGGAGCTTCTGCAGAACAAACCTGCCGGCTATCAGGAACCGCCTTCTTCCCATGATCTGTTCAAGACGCCGAAATGAGATCTGCTACCACTGAAACTCGGATGCCTGTTCGTACGGGGACTCGCAAAAAACCCGAATGGATAAAGGCCAAAATCCCAAGCGGTCCGAATTATACCAAGCTTAGGAGCTTGGTGCGCGAATTTGGCCTTCACACCGTGTGCGAGGAAGCGAAATGTCCGAACATAGGGGAGTGCTGGGGGGCCGGAACGCTCACTTTCATGATCCTGGGGGACGTCTGCACGAGAAGCTGTGGGTTCTGCCATGTGAAAACGGGGAAAGGCGGTGAACTTGACTGGGAAGAACCCGCCAGGGTGGCTGCGGCGGTCGCGGAGCTTCGGAAAAACAACGCGCGGGTTACACATGTAGTTATAACTTCGGTAAACAGAGATGACAGGAACTACGAAAGTGCCTGTATCTTCGCGCAGACCGTAAACGAGGTAAAAAAGACATCCCCGGGGGTAAAGATCGAAGTTCTGATCCCGGATTTCAAGGGGGAACACGAGGCGATTCACAAAGTGATAGCGTCATCTCCCGACGTTTTGAATCATAATATTGAAACCGTTCCGAGACTCTACTCGCTTCCCCAGAAAACTCAGTCGGGAAGAACGAGGTCCGTGAGGCCGCAGGCGGTCTACGGCAGATCTCTTGAACTTCTTTCGCTGTCCGCGAGGATGGGAAGGCCCGGGATGCTTACCAAATCAGGCATTATGGTCGGTCTTGGGGAGAGTTTCGAAGAAATCGTCGAAACGCTTAAGGATCTCAAGCGCGCCGGTTGCGACATAGTTACCATAGGACAGTATCTGCAGCCCACTATCGATCATATACCGGTATCAAGGTTCTATCATCCCGTCGAATTCGAATCTCTTAAAGACTACGGGGAGAAAATAATCGGTATCCCGCACGTGGAAGCGGGACCGCTTGTCAGAAGCTCTTACCATGCGGAAAAACAGGTTCTTGAACTCTCCGACGCAATGACCGGGACATAGAAGCGCACATTCTCAAAAGACGAACCGGTCGCGACTCGGAATTACACTTAAAGACAAAATGGGGCGTTTTAGCGACGGCTGAGATTTTTATTCTCAGTTAAAAAGTCTTTCAAGCTCTTCTGCGATTGCCTCAAGCTTGTCCTCGGAAACCCCGTACTCATCTGAAATTCTTTTTATTTCCTGGGAAGATATCCGAAGTCCCGTGGTTTTTTCCGCAATGGGTTCCCGTTTCTCCCTGTCGATGAGAAGTTTGGCCACGTCCCACCTTGAATAGTGGCCCAGGGAGTCGAAAACAGCCTTTACCGCCTTTATCTGGTTTGCGTAACAGTCGGCGTAGAGTATCGCGTCTTTTTCGAAGTGGGGTTCGAAAAGGTATCTGCCGGCTGGGTTGACGATGGAGCTTCCTCCTCGAGCCCAGTCGTAATTCATGTGGTCCCCGTCGCGCACATAGTGCCATCTTTCCGGGAAATCATCGTCGTCAAGATAACCGCAGGCGCTTAGGACGAACGCCCCCGATTCAAACGCGTGAACCCTTATGAGCGCCTGCACCGTGCACCCCGCTCCGGGATCCTCCGTTTCGGCGGCAAGCAGTTTGTCGTCTCCTCTCCTCCAGTTCCCCGGCCACACCGCCACGTGGAAGTCCTGTCCGCTGTGAACCATCGCGGCCCTTACGAGAACCATATGATTCTCCCAGCAAACAAGTCCCCCTATTCTTCCTATGTCGGTGTCGTAGGTGGTTATGTCGCTTCCGTCCCCCTGGCCCCAGTAGACTCTCTCTGTGTAGGTGGGCATGAGCTTTCTGTGCCTGCCGAGCACCTTGCCTTCTCGCGATATGAAAAGAAGAGAGTTGTAAACGGTGCGGCTTCCCTTGCGGTCGTCAAGCTCGTTGCAGCCTATTACCACGTGAGCATCAGCTGCCTTGGCGGCCTCTGCGAGCATCTCGGTATCGTCTCCGGGAATCACTAAGGAGTTGTCCTGAAGCGCGATCATGAAATCCGTCCAGTCATGCGGCGGGGTTTCGTAGCCGACTGTGTAATAGGCCGGGTAGCCTGGAATGAATGCCTCGGGGAATGCGATAAGCTCCGCTCCGTTATCTCCCGCTTCCCTTATCACGCGACAGGCCTTCTCAAGGGTCCGTTCCTTGTCCATGAACACGGGAGCCGTCTGGGCAACCGCAACTTTTACTTTTTCCCTGCCGCCTAGAACTTTTCTCATGAGCCTCGGGCCGCAGGCGTACTCAGGTTATTATCCTGCTTCCGCCCTCGGGTTCCCCTCCGCTTTGTCTCTGCTGGTTCTGCTTGGCTCTGGCGTAGACAAGAGCGAAGAATTTCTCCTTGAAGTCGTTATCAAAGGCGCATACCCCTGGGATTATGTATCCCATAAGCGCTATCTGGAGAAAGTATTCGGTGTTTGCCTTGAGAAAGGACTCGTTTATCTCGCCGCCGTATGCCTGTGCGAAATTCTGGTATATCTGGTTTCCGAGCTCGGTCGCTATCTCCACGACGCTTTTTGACTGGCCGGACTCCTGATGGGCCGCTACTCCGAGGTTAAAGGCCATGTTTATGGAGTTCATGAAGTTGTCTGCTACTGCCTCTTCCGACTCTGTTCCCTCTTGCGGCTTTGTGTCTTCTTCTGACATTTTAATATCCCCCGTTTTTGTATGGTGAAATCGTCCTGACGTATTATATTATATTGCTGATTTGATTTTAACAATTTTGCTGGAGGAAAATCCATGAAAGCCGATCACCTTATACAGAGACTCGGTCTGAAAAAGCTTCCCGGCGAGGGAGGATACTACAAAGAAACTTACAGAAGCGAGGAAATGGCCGGAGAAGACCGCAGTCTTTCAACCGCTATTTACTACCTTATAACCTCAGAGGAGAATTCCAAGATGCACAGGGTGAATTCGGACGAAATTTTTCATTTTTACTTCGGCGATCCCGTCCAGATGCTGCTTCTCTATCCTACGGGAGAATCAAGGATAGTGTTCATGGGAGATAATCTTCCCTCCGGCCAGAGAACCCAGCTTGTGATTCCCAAGGGAACCTGGCAGGGCGCAATGGTGGTGGAGGGAGAGCACGGATACGCTTTTATGGGAACTACGATGGCTCCCGGGTTTGAGCTTGAGGATTTCGAACTGGGTGCGCAGGAGAGCCTTCTGCTGAGATTTCCTCAGCACGAAAACCTCATACGGGAGCTTACGTAAACGGGAGATAGAGATTCCGGGATCAGAAAAACCTGTGATTTTTTTTGACGGCGTGTGCGGGTTCTGTAACAGGTTCGTCGATTTCGTGATGTGGGCGGATGTCCGCCGGGAAATATTCTTTTCCCCCGTGCAGGGAGAGACAGCCGTTGAGTTCTCTCTGTATCAGGACGAACCCCCGCGCGATTGGAAGATAGCCTACGCTGATGAAGAAGGGGTTTACGAGGGAGCTGACGCGGTTTTGCTGGTTCTTAGAAGGCTTGGGGGTCTCTGGACACTTCCCGCGCTACTAATATGCGTCCCCCGGCCTGTAAAAGACTATTTCTACGGAATCATATCGAGGAACCGCTACAGTATTTTCGGTAGAAGGGATACATGCCGGGTACCGTCCCCTGAGGAGAGGGAAAGGTTTTTGCCTTAAGTGTTTTTTGATAAATTCCCCGGTATATGTATATTGAAGCGCAGGAGGATTTTCGTTCAAGATGCCTTCACTTGAAGAACTTGTTTTAGCCGACGAGACAGCCAGCGAGATAGAGCGCGCAAGCGAGATCGCCAGAGAAGAATGGGAGAAGATAAGGGTCTCCCTGGCTCTTTGCGGGGATACGGGGGATTACTGCGGGGATGATTTCATGCTCGGGACAATTTCCGGGGAAACAATAACGCGCGAGCCGCTTGGGAGTCCGACGAAATCCGTTTCGGTTTACTCTCCAACCTATTATCCGATGTATCTCGTGAAGAACCTGCAGGAGTTCCGGGAGAGATTCCCGGAGAAAAACTACCGCACAACGGAAGCCCTCTACGTCTATGTAGAGCTTGTGAACGCGGCAGCGCTGCGCCTCGGCCTCGAGGGAACGCTGGCCATGGGGTTTGCCAGCGGCTACGCGAACGTGAGAACGGGCTGGATCGCGGAGAAGGGACTTCCGGAGCAGAGCGCCGTATTCTCCGAAATGTTTTTTTCAGACAGGCCTAAGAACTACGACTGGGATTTTCACTGGACCTCGGTCAGGCAGAAATTCGCAGAAATCCACCAAAAATTCGTTGCTTGGCAGCGCTCCCCCGCTCTCTACCTGGAGGAGTCAAAGTCCAAGGCGGTCGTAAAGCCCTTCATAGTCTAGACGAATCCCTCTTCGAATTCGTCCGAAGGATTCTCGAAGCTCGGAATCCCGTTTTGCTCAAGAAACACCAGCTTCACCGTGCCCGTGGGCCCGTTTCTCTGCTTTCCGATTATGAGTTCCGCCATGCCATCTTTTTCCTCGGGGTTTTTTCTGTATATGTCTTGGCGGTGAATGAAGAGCACTACGTCTGCGTCCTGCTCTATGGCGCCGCTTTCCCTGAGGTCTGAGAGCTGGGGACGGCGGTCGGTTCTGGCTTCGGTCTGGCGGCTTAGCTGCGAGATTCCTATTACCGGAACGTCAAGTTCCTTGGCAAGCGCCTTCAGGGCGCCCGAGATCTCCGCTATTTCCCTTTCCCGGGTTTCATTTCTCGAGCTTCCTCTCATGAGCTGCAGATAGTCGACCACGATCAGGTCGAGGCGGTTGTCCTTCTTAAGCCGTCTCGCCTTTGCCCTTATCTCAAGCACCGTGAGTGCCGGGGTGTCGTCTATAAAGATGCTCGCGCTCGCGTACCTCTCGGCTGAATCAAACAGCCTCTCCAGGTCGTTATCCCTTATGTACCCGCTTCGCATTGCCGAAAAACTGACTTTCGAGTTTATGGAAAGAAGTCTCATCATGAGCTGCTCCTTCGTCATCTCAAGCGAGAACATGGCCACTGAGAGGTCTTCGTTCAATGCGGCGTTGCTTATTATGTTAAGGCAGAGCGATGTTTTTCCCGCCCCCGGGCGCGCGGCAATTATCACGAGATCAGATCTCTGAAGACCCGAGGTCAGGTGGTCGAGTTTCTCAAAGCCGGTTCTTAAGCCGGTTATGAGCTCTTTTTTCTTGTAGAGCCTCTCGATATTGTCTATCGCCACCGGTGCGAGCTCCCTTGAGTGCCAGAAGCTTGGCTTTATCTTGTTCTGGGCGATGTCGAGGATTGACTGCTCCGCCCTGTCCAGGAACTCGTCAACTTCGATATCGGGTCCGTACCCGCGGTGGGCTATGTCAGTTGCGGTGAGCACCAGTTTCCTCAGGACGGACTTGTCTTTTACTATCCTCGCGTAATGAGCGACGTTTCCCGCCGTGGGAACGGTCGAGACCAAGTAGGTGAGGTAGGCGGCCCCCCCGACTTCTTCTATGATCCCCTTGGAGTCCATCCACTCATACAGGGTAAGAACGTCGATGGGTGTGCCCTCCCTGTCAAGATCTATCATGCAGTTCATTATCTTGGAGTGGCTTTCGTTATAGAAATCCTCGGCTATAAGGATTTCGAGGACCTGGTTTATCGAGCTGCTTTCAATGAGTACAGAGCCCAGTACAGCGCGCTCCGCCTCTTCGTTGCTCGGAAGGGGTGATTTCGTCAGACTGTCCATCGTTCGAGGTTCTCTCCTGTTCCGCCTGTCCGATGGTTTTTCATTCTCCTATCAGAACCACTCCCACGTCCATGACGTTTGTTCCCGTGCTTCCGGTTTTTATAAGATCGCCCAGGGTTTCGAAGAAAGAGTAAGAGTCGTTGTCGGCAAGATGGTCTCTCGCGCTTATGCCCATCGATCTTGCTATCAGGCGTGATTGCCCGTCGCATATCGCCCCGGCGGCGTCCGTGGGACCGTCTATTCCGTCGGTTCCGGCGAAAAGCCCCACGATTCCACTACTCCCTATTATCTCAAAGCAGAAGGAAAGGGCGGTCTCGGTGTTGCGCCCGCCGCGTCCCCGCCCCGTTACGTTCACGGTTGTCTCTCCCCCGAAAAGTATGCAGGCGGGTTTCTTAACAGGCCTTCCGAACCTTTGTACATCAAAGGAGATTCCCGCAAGCACCTTGGCCACTTCCCTTGCCTCTCCAGATATCTGGGAGGAGAGAAAAAGCGTGTTGTACCCCATTTTCTTCGCCATCTTCTCCATAGAGGTTATCGCCTTGTGATTGTTTCCGACAACAACCGTGGTGGCTCCGCTCCGTTCGTACTGCTCGCGGTCCATCGTGGGAGAACTGTTTTTTTCCCTTCCTCTCTCAAGATGCACCACCACCCTAGGGGGAATTTTATGCTCAAGCTCAAGTGCCTCTATGACCCGCCACGCGTCCTCGTAGGTCGTAGTGTCGGGAACCGTGGGTCCCGAAGCTATGAATTCAAGCCGGTCGCCCACAACATCCGAGAGAATCAGCGTGATGACCTGCGAGGGCAGGGCTTTTTTAAGAAGCCCTCCTCCTTTTGTCTGCGACATTTTCTTCCTCACGGTGTTAAGGCCGTAGGTGTCGACTCCGCTCAGCATCAGTCTCTGGGTCACCGCTCTTTTATCCCCTATGGTGAGCCCTTCGCTTGGCATCGCGAGTATCGAGCTTCCGCCTCCCGATATGAGGAAAATCACGAGATCTTTCTCTCCCGATCCTTCGAGAAGCGAGACTACTTTTTTCGCCGCCTTGACGCTTTTTTCATCCGGCACCGGGTGAGAGGAGAGATGAAAATCCATTTTCTGAAAAGCCTGCTCGGAACGGACATTTGATACCACGATTCCCCCGGTTATCCGCTCGCCGAGAAGCTCCTCAAGCGCCGCGGCCATGGAGGACGCGGCCTTTCCGAAGGCCACGACGTACACCGACTCGAAATCGGAGAGATTGAAGCTCTTCCCTCCGACCTTAAGTTGCTTGCCTTTGAGTTTAATATGCTCCAGAACGCATTTTCCCGGGTCGGCTTCTTTAAGCGCCTGGTCAAAAAGCTTCCTTGCGTCCTTTCTAAGTTTCTCGCTCATTCCCTTCTCTTAATTTCATCAACTATTCTGTCAACTTCCGACTCGGTGAGGTTCTCGTAAAGAGTATCGTCCACGAGCATGGCGGGGGCGGTACCGCAGGAGGCAAGACATTCCGCTTCGAGAAAGGTTATTTTTCCGTCGGCCGTTGTTTCACCGGTTTTTACTCCCAGGCGCTTGCATAGGTGATGCTCCAACCCCTCGGCTCCGCGAAGCGCACAGGAAAGGGTTCTGCAGAGCCACATAACGTGAGTCCCCACGGGTTCTGTGAAAAACATGGTGTAAAATGACGCGACGTTCTGAACCGAAGAGGCGGGAATATCAAGTGTCTCGGCGACTTCTTCCATGGATTCGGTGGAAAGCCAGCCGAATTCGTTCTGCACTTCCCGCAGGACGGGAATAAGCGCCGAAAGCCTGGTTTCGTGGTCATCCGCTATTTCTTGTATCTTATCTCTTAGCCTGGGGGGGAAAGGCAATCCGAACCTCCTCACAACTTAAAGCCGGAAATTAAAAACTAACATGATTTAAAGCGGCGGGCAAGGCGCTTGGGATGTGTCGCAGGAGGGAGGAGATTTAAACCACAATTGAAGCTCGCAGGAGGGCGGTTAAAATTTTTTCAAATGCCTAAAAAGAGAATAACTACTGTTTACACTGGTCTTGGAGATGACGGGAAAACTTCGCTTCTGGGCGGAAAAAGGGTGAGGAAATCATCGCCGAGGGTCGATGCGTACGGCGATGTGGACGAGCTTAACTCGGTTCTGGGAGTTGCCTGCACAAAAGCGGTCGATCCCAGGGTTAAGGAGCTTCTGCGGGAAATACAGAACGCGCTTTTCACCGTGGGAAGCGACTTGGCGACCCCGCTGGATTCGACTTTCTCCCCGCCGAGGGTGACCGCGGGGATGGCGAAACGGCTTGAGGAACGGATAGATGAGTTTTTGCCAGAGGTCGGAGAGCTTAGGGAATTTGTTTTGCCTGGAGGGGCGGAGGGCGCCGCCTGGCTTCATCTCGCCCGCACGGTGTGCAGGAGGGCCGAGAGAGGCGTTGAGGAATTTTTCGGGGATTCCGAGGAGGGAAGCAAGATTCTGGTTTACCTTAACCGCCTCTCGGATCTTCTTTTCGTTCTTGCGAGAGTGGAGAATAAGGCCGCGGGGACGGGGGAGATCTTCGTTGATTTCGGACGGGGCGAGGACGGGTGATGGACGAAGGCGCAATTATAACGAACCCCGAGATCGAAGATTACATTCTCTCTCTCTATCCTCGCGTCCACGAGGTTTTCTATGAGATGGAAAAGCGGGCTGAGGGAAGCGACGTGAAAATAGTGGGGCCTCTTGTGGGAAGGTTTTTTTCGCAGATATGCCTTCTGCGCAGGCCGCAAAGCATTTTTGAGATGGGTTCCGGGTTCGGGTACTCGGCCCTTTGGTTCTCCCTTTTTCTGGGTGACGGAGGCGTGGTAACCTGTACGGACTGGCTTGAGGAAAACGCGGAGGCGGCGCGCGGGTACTTCACGCGGGCCGGGCAGATTCGCAAGCTCCGCTTTGTCTGCGGGGACGCGCTCGAAGTACTGGCGAATTCGGACCGTAAATTTGATATGATATTCAATGACATAGACAAGGAGAACTACCCGCAGGTCATCGAGCTTGCGCGGGAGAGCCTTAACCCCGGAGGGATGCTCATTACCGATAACGTGCTTTGGGGAGGGAGGGTTCTCGGCGGCGGAGGTTCTGAGAGCACCGAAGGAGTCTTGGAGTTTAACCGGCTTTTGTTCTCGGATCCGGAGTTTTTCTCCACGGTGGTTCCCCTTCGCGACGGGGTGGCGCTAAGTGTCAGGATTTAACGGATATTTATTTCCCGGGATCCCAAAGTGAAAGAACTTGAGACCACTGAGAATGAGCTTCTGGCTTTTTTTACGGACTCCTACGAGCATATACGCAGGCGCCATTACGCGAGGAGCAGGAAAAATAAGGCCCTCATAGGCTACGAGCTTGCCCGAGAGAGAACCGAGATTGTGGACGAGTTCATCAAGCAGGCCCTTTCGCGGTACGGTTACCCGGAACTCAAAGGCGTCTCCATAGTGGCTCTCGGGGGTTACGGCAGGGAAGAGCTTTCCCCGTACTCCGACATAGATCTTCTTTTCCTTCACAAAAAAGGCTCGAAGGGCCTGGCCGAGGAAGTAGTTGAGCGGCTTCTTTACCTTCTCTGGGATACGAAAATGGATGTGGGGAACTGCACGAGAAGCCTTGAGGAGTGCAGGGAGCTCTCAATGGACAAAAACGATGTAACCATCCTGAGTTCTCTTCTTGACTCGAGGTTCATATGCGGGGACAGGGCTCTTTACGACGAACTTGAAAACGAAATTTACGGCGAGGTGCTCCCCAAGATCTCACACGATTTCATAAGGAGAAAAATAGATGAAAGGGACGTAAGGGGCGAAAGATACGGAAAAACCCTCTACATCCTCGAACCTAACGTTAAGGAGGGAAGAGGAGGGCTCAGGGAGTTCCAGACGGCGATGTGGATAGCACAGGCAAGCTACAAGGCCAAAAGTTTCGAGGAGGTGCTCCAGAGGGGGTTTGTCTCGGAGAGGGAATACGTGGCGATACGCAAATGCCTTAACTTCCTTATGCTTGTGCGTGCGCAGTTGCATTACCAGGCGAAAAAAAGGGAGGACAACCTGAGTTTCGATCTTCAGGTCCAGGTAGCGAAATCCTTCGGTTACAGGGACGGAAAGCTCCGTGCGGTGGAGAAGTTCATGAGGATCTATTACCTCCGCGCCGCGGTGCTGGTACAGCAGTCCCGAAGGCTGACGGAAAAATGCACTAGAGCGTACGCGCGAAGAAGGCTCGCCAAAAGGGCCATTCATCTTGACCACGGTTTTACGATACGGGGCAAGTATCTCTCCGTGACGAGCAGAAACGTTTTCAGCGAGGACTTCTGCAATTTCCTGCGCGCGTTTGAATACGCTGACCGCCACTCGGTCGAATTCACGGAATACCTGGAACTTCTCATGGCCGAGCAGGCAACCCGCATAGACGAAAAGGTCCGAAACGACCCGGAGTTCAACATGATGTTCCTGAGACTCCTGCGTTTCGGAAAGGATGTTTCTAAAATGCTGCTCAAGATGAACGAGATGCGTCTTTTGGGCCGCTTCATTCCGGAATTCGGGAAAATAGTCTGCATGGTGCAGTTCGATTCCTACCACGTCTATACAGTCGACATACACTCCATATTCATGGTCAGGGAGATCGAAAGGCTTATAAATTACGAATACGAGGAAAAATTTCCCTTTCTCACAAAGGTCGCCGAAACCTTGGTGAAAAGACATGTTCTTTTCCTCGCCTGCCTTTTCCACGACATGGGGAAGGGCCAGGGGGGAGGCCACGCGCAGAAAGGGGCTGCCATGATCCCGAAGATAGCCGAGAGGATGGGTCTTAGTGCCTCCGACGCGGAGCAGCTTGAATTTCTGGTGAGACATCATCTGGCCATGGTTCATTTTTCCCAGAGAAGGGATCTTGACGACCCGGTCGTTCTGAACAGGTTGGCCAAGTCCATTCCGGACCAGGAAACACTCTCTCTTCTCTACCTGCTCACTTTTGCGGATATAAGATCGGTTGGTCCCGACGTGTGGAAAGACTGGACGGGAATGCTGCTCCAGGAGCTCTATGTGAAGACCCTCCGGCAGATGTCGGCGGGCACGTACCGGCGTAAAACCGATGAGGAGTGGATGCAGAAGATGACCTCGGACATAGTGGCAGACGCCGCCGGAGAGATTCCCGAGCGCAAGGTGACGAAAATATTGAAAAAAATGCCGGTTTCCTATTTCGGCCAGTTTTCGAGACAGAACATTTTACGCCACGTAAAGCTCCTGAACTCGATTGAGGGAAAGTTCGCAACGGAGGTAATCCGCTACGAGGAATACGACGAGTTTACAGTCTGTGCTCCCGACAAGAAGGGTATATTCTCGGAGTTCTGCGGGGTTCTTAGTGCGAACGGACTCAATATCCTGGGGGCAAGAATCGTAACCACTCTCGACAAGAAGGCTTTCGACGTGTTCTACGTGGAAAGGACCGATTACCTGACCGAAGAGGAGTATGGAGAGGTGTGGAAAAAGGTCGACAAAAACCTCGGGAAGGTGCTTGACGGAGATGTTGAGGTTAACGAGCTGGTTGAGAGGAGGAAGAGGAACTATTCCTCCTACGGAAGAAAGATTCCCGAGTATCCTCCGGAAATCGTGTTTGACAACGAGTCTTCAGATAAGGCGACCGTGATAGAGGTTTATGCCCATGACCGGGAGGGACTTCTCTACAGCATCACGAAAACAATTGCCGAGCTGAATCTTTCGATTGACTACGCCAAGATTTCGACCAGGGCGGATCAGGTCGCCGATACGTTTTACGTGCGTGACTCGAGAGGGCGCAAGATAAGCGGTGCCAAGAAGCTGAAAAAGATAGAGGATTTTCTTATATCGGCGGTGAGCTAGGAGAGAAGGCGGGCGGTTTTAATGAGCACGGAAATTATTGACGTCGAGTGCGATTTTCTTGTTGTGGGCGGGGGGCTTGCGGGTCTCTACGCTGCGGTGTGCGCATCTTCCCTCGGCCGGTGCGTGGTGGTGACCAAGCAGACCCTCGTGCAAAGCAATTCATACTGGGCTCAGGGAGGAATCGCGGCTGCGGTCGACCCCGAGGACTCGCCCGTTTTTCACCAAGAGGACACTATTGCCGCGGGAAGAGGGCTTTGCGATGGCCGCGCAGTGCAGATTCTGGTCGAGGAGGGAAGGGAGAGGGTCACGGACCTCATAAACCTCGGCATGAAGTTCGATTCCGACGACAGCGGTCTTCTGCTCGGCCTCGAGGGTGGCCACTCGAAAAGGAGAGTTCTTCACGCGGGAGGCGACTCGACGGGAAAGGAGATGATCGAGTTCCTAATCTCTTTTGTAAGTTCAAGCGAATCGGTAACCATTTTGGAACTTGTCACCGTTACCGACATAATCTCAGACGGAGAGAGATGCTACGGCGTCTGGGGTTACGACGAGGGAAGGGAAAGCTACGTGAGAATTTCTTCTCCCTGCACCATAGTCGCCACCGGCGGTGCGAGCGCCCTTTACAGCAGGACCACCAACCCGGAAGGGGCCTCGGGAGAAGGCATATCGCTTGCTTGGAGAGCGGGGGCCGAGATTTCCGACATGGAGTTCGTTCAGTTCCACCCCACTGTTTTCAGCGGCAAAAAAGGCGACGCCTTTCTTCTCACCGAGGCGATAAGGGGGGAGGGAGCCTATCTCCTTAACGCCCGGGGCGCGAGGTTCATGGAACACTACAGTTCCCTCCTTGAACTTGCCCCGAGAGACGTGGTCTCAAAGGCGATTCACAGTGAGATGAGGTCCTGCGGAGAAGATTACGTGTATCTCGATCTCTCCCATATGGATCCCGGATTTGTAAGGAAAAGGTTCTCTAACATAGACAGGCTCTGCAGGGATTCGGGCTTTGATCTTGCCAAAGACCGCATTCCCGTTGCTCCGGCCGCCCATTACACCATAGGCGGAGTGAGGACCAGTCTCATGGGAGAGACGAACATAGAGGGTCTTTACGCCTGCGGAGAGGTTTCAAACACTGGTGTCCACGGAGCCAACCGCCTTGCGAGCAATTCCCTTCTCGAGTGCATGGTGTTTGCTAAAAGGTGTGTTGACAGCGCGTCCGGCAGGCGGCATGCGGGGGACATTAGCGGAGATTTCGAAGGCTTTATGCTTGCCGACACCAGAGAAGCCGATGCCGGGTTTTTCAACGAAGCCAAGGACTCAATAATCGGGGGGATGAGCACGCATCTCGGGATAGTGAGAGAGCGAGAGGGTATGGAGGAATTCGTTGCGCGGCTCGAGGAGTTTTCCTCGGCAGCCAGGGATGTTCCCGGATGGTTTGGCTTTAAGCTCGGGACGATGCTGGATGTGTGTCTGCTCGTCGCGCGCGCAGCTCTTTTGAGGAAGGAGTCGCGGGGAGCCCACATGAGGTCTGATCATCCGGAGGAACACTCGGATTATGAAAAACATCTGGTTTTCAGGAAGAATCTGGAGATATACGGAGCCGACTGATGAAGACGCACGAAAGTTACCCGCAGGAAGTTGACGCCGTCTTGGAGCTTGCCCTTCGGGAGGATATAGGAAGCGGAGACGTTACGACCGGGAGCATAGTTCCCGAAGACGCCGTTTTAACCGGAGAAGTGCGTGCGAAGGGGACCGGCGTGGTTTCGGGACTGGGACTTTCCGGCGCCGTTTTCCGGAAACTTGATCCGGACTGTGTGTGGGAAGAGATTGTCCATGACGGGGACAGGGTTTCGCCGGGAGACACTCTTGCCCGCGTTACGGGTAGAAGCAGGGCGATTCTTTCGGCGGAGCGGACCGCTCTTAACGTACTTCAGAAAATGAGCGGCATCTCGACTCTCACTTCTTTTTTCGTCGAGGCCGTAGCCGGTTCCGGAGTGAAGATAAAAGACACGAGAAAAACCCTTCCGGGACTCAGGTGGATCAGCAAATACGCCGTGGCAGTTGGCGGGGGACATAATCACCGCGCCGGGCTTTACGACGGAGTGCTCATAAAGGACAACCATATAAAGGCCGCCGGGAGCATAACGGCGGCGGTCGAGAGGGCGGGGCGGGGCGTCGGAGAGGATTTCTCCATAGAGGTAGAGACCAAAACCATGGAGCAGGTAAAGGAGGCGGTTTCCTGCGGCGTTGACGTCATAATGCTTGACAACATGGACATCCGGGAAATCGGGGAGGCCGTGCGCCTGATAGGCCGCCGCGCGCTTGTCGAGGTCTCCGGCGGAGTTACCCTTGAGAACGTTAGGGATCTGGCGCAAAGCGGAGTCGATTTCATATCCGTAGGAGCTCTTACGCACTCGGCTCCGTGTTTAGATATTTCTTTTGATGTGTTAGACTGAAAGTTGCGGGCTAAATAGTGGATGCCCGGCTGTTGAGATGGACAGCTTACGTGACATTTCAGAAGAAATAAACAGGCTCAGAAAGGAAAAAAACGCGGTAATTCTGGCCCATAACTACCAGATACCCGAAATCCAGGATCTTGCCGACTACACGGGGGATTCCTTGGGTCTCTCGCAGAAGGCTTCTGAAACCGACGCGGAAATCATCATCTTCTGCGGAGTCCACTTCATGGCCGAAACCGCTTCCATAATCTCTCCCGACAAGAAGGTGCTCATCCCCGATCCCGAGGCAGGGTGCTCCCTTGCCGAGACCATAAACCTGGAGCAGCTCAAAAAGTGGAAATCCGAACACCCGGACACACTCGTGGTTTCCTACGTGAACACCTCGGCCGCCGTCAAGTCGGAGACCGACTACTGCGTTACATCCTCAAACGCCGTCAAGATAGTGGAATCCATTCCCAAGGACAGGGAGATACTTTTTCTGCCCGACATGTTCCTGGGAGCCTTTGTCTCCAAGGCTACGGGCAGGAAGATTCACATCTGGCCCGGGGAATGCCACGTGCACGCGGGGATACGCCCGAAGGATATAAGGAAGATAAAGGAATCCTATCCCAATGCGGAGATGATAGTTCACCCCGAGTGCGGCTGCACCACGTCTTTTCTTCATTCCGCCGCCAGGGACGACGAGCTGGCAAAGGAGATAAAGTTTTTCTCTACGGGAAAGATGATTGACTACACCCGGAATTCCGACACCCCTGAGTTCGTGGTCGCCACTGAAACCGGAATTCTTCACACTCTCAGGAAGCAGAGCCCCGAGAAGGAGTTCTACCCCGCCAAGGCCGACGCGGTCTGCGAGTACATGAAGATGATAACGGTTGATAAGGTGCTCAATTCCCTAAGGGATGAGGTCTACGAGGTCAGGGTTCCCGAGGATATTGCCCAGAAGGCCAAGAAATCGATAGACAGGATGCTTTACATCTCGGCTCAATAACCCTTTTCTAGAATGTCATGTGCACTCCGAGGCTGAACTCATGGTTGAGGTTGGAGTCGTTGCCAAAGCGCCCGGAGTAGCCGACGAAAGTTTTCGTCCGGCTGCCGATGTTGGCGGTAAGGCCGCCGCCGGCGTTTACCCATTCATTCGGCGGCTTAAAGCCCGAGAGAGTAAAGCGACCGGACATGGTGTTCGATCCCGCGGTGACCGAAACGGAATCGTCGTTAAGCTCTCTCTCGTAAGAGACGCGGAGGTATGGCAGCAGCCTTTCGCCTAGACCTAGATTTCCCTTGAACTGATAACCCGCTCTCGCAAATAGGGAGTCGCGTTCAAAGTCCGAGAAGTTCATCGAGGTGGACGTGGAGCCGATTTCACTGTAGCCGTCGATTTTCTGATTAAGCCATCCGAGTCCCAGGAACAGATTATGTCTGTATCTCTCGGATGTGCTCGAAACCCAGCCCACTTCAACATCGGTTCCGAACTGATAGGAGCTTGTGGAGCCGTGCTCCGTGCGTAGTGCCGCTCCGAGCCGGGTCGAACGGTTGATGTCAATGGATGTCCTGCCCCCGTTAAAGGCGCCGCTTAGGTAAAAAACGTCGTAAACAAGGGTGCCGTGCAGCGAGCCTGTCACAACGATGCTGTCAATGCTTGCGCCCGAGAGATCATTGTCGTGGTTCCCGAGGCTCAATGCCGCGCCCAGGTAAAGCCCATCCCCGATGCGGTAGTCGGTGCCCAGGGTGAGCACATGCATTTCGGCCTGCGTTTTGCCCAGATGCGGCAGGGATTCGAGATTGTGTCTGCCTATCAGGCCCCTAGCGTAGCTGCGCCATTTCCTGGCCGAGCGGTTAAACCCGAGGTCAAGCATCCGCTCCGTAAATACGGCGTCGCGGTGCGCCCTAGCAACTTCTACTCCTGCCTCCCCTCCAAGCGATACCTGAACCGGGGCCGCGAGGGTGGAGATTACCGTGTTTGCAACCGCCGCGTGAACCGCTCCGCTGGGATGGGAATCATCCGCGAAAAGATAAGTCTCGTCAGTTTTGGGAGGTGAGAGGTAGCCTGAGTCGGTCGGGCCGCATACCAGTGACTCCAGTCCCCCGCCAGGGCGCAGGGGGTTTGAACCGGGAGCGCAGGCTATATCATCGGTGTTTGTGAATCCGTAGTTTCCTGGATCTTCAGTTATCTCGTCCATCAGGGCGGAGACATTTACGGGAATGATTCCGCGCTCCAGAGAAGCAAGACCCGTGTCCAGTGCTTCGTTGTAGGCGCGGGTCAGGGCTGAGAGTCCTGCCGCGGCCGCGGCTCCGGCGCGCCGGGCGCTTAAGGTTTTTCCGCGGTCGGGCAGGTTCAGCACCACGACGTAACGCGCGCCGGCGTCCTGAAGGCCTCGGATCTGATCTATGTATGCTTCCGCCGCTTTCAACGTGTCTTCAAGAGCGTCCTGGGGATCAGACTGGTTCTCCCCGGCAACGGCGCTTATGTCGTTTGCGCCGCCCCAGATCATGTAGAGCGCGTCCGGATCCGCGCTTGAGCCCGAGAGATGCTGGCTGATCTGCTGCCGCGTCGTGGGCACGGGATTCTCACAGGCAACGTCCGGGTCTACGCAGGCGCCTCCCCAGGAATAGTTCGTCCCGCCGGCGAGCGAATTGACTGCCGATGCTCCGAAGGCTTCGGCCACGATTTCAACCCAGACCGGGTCGGGATTCGTGGTGAAGCTTGTGCCGTCCGGAATATTGAATCCGCGAGACTTGGCAACAGGCGCGTAAAACTGGACGATATTTCCTGAGTCGCTCAAGCTGTCGCCGAATGTGACGACGGAACTGAAAGTTTGCGCCCGGCTGCCGATGCCAAACCCTGACAGGAGCAAAACGGCAACGGCAAAAAGCAGATATCGCAACATGGAGAGTTCTCCTCTGGATTCCGTTTTCAGACTTGATTTTACCATACAAATAAAGACGGATTCCGGCAACCTGTTTTCCCGGGCGCGGCGTGCGGGTCAGTATCCCTGCGCCAGTCCTCCCGGGTGCCTGGGATCGGCTGCTCCGAGAAAGAGCCCTTCTGTCTTCGCCACGCTCTGAGCGCTCTCCATCGGGCCGGTTCTTTTCACCTCGTATCCTTTTTCCCGCAGCCTGGCCTCCAGGTCTTTCCCTGTTTCCCTTTCCACGTACAGGGTATCGGGGAGCCACTGGTGGTGTATCCTCGGGGCCGATGTGGCCTCCCGGATGCTCATCTTGTGATCAATCACGTTCAGAATGACCTGAAGCACGGAAGTTATTATTCTGCTCCCTCCACGGCCCCCCGTCGCGAGAAGAAATTCTTCGCCGTTAAACACGATGGTCGGCGTCATGGAGCTCAGCATTCTTTTGCCGGGGGCAATGGAGTTCTTTTCGCCGCCGATGAGACCGTATGCGTTCGGCGTTGCGGGTTTTGCCGAGAAATCATCCATTTCGTTGTTAAGCAGTATCCCTGTTCCCGCCACGGCGAGACCCGAGCCGTAGGCGAAATTAAGCGTGTACGTGTTTGAAACCACGTTTCCGAACCTGTCGGCTACGGTGAAGTGGGTGGTGTCAGTGCCTCCGGCGGGGGGTGGTGAGCCCGGCTTTACGTATATGCTCGGAGTCGCTTTTTGGGGATTGACGCGGTTTGCCAAGCGTTTTGCGTACTGTTTTGAGACAAGATGTGCTGTGGGAACGGGAGAGAAGTCCGGATCGCCCAGATGTTTTGATCTGTCGGCGTAGGCAAGCTTCATGGTCTCCGAGAGAATATGGATGTAGCGCGCGGAATTATGGCCGTATTGCGAGAGGGGATAGCGCTCGAGAATGTTAAGCATCTGGATAAGATGGACCCCGCCCGAGCTTGGAGGCGGCATCGAGTGTATGCTGTAGCCCCTGTAGCTTCCGGTCACCGGTTCTCTTATGAGAGCCTCATAAGAGGTAAGGTCCTGTTCGGTTATGAGGCCTCCCTCTTTTTTCATGTAAGCCGTGATTTTTTTCGCTATCGTCCCTCTGTAAAACGCCCCGGGACCGTTTTTGCTTATTTCCTTGAGGCTCCACGCAAGGTTTTTCTGCCTGAGGATTTCTCCCTCCCGGGGCGGCTCTCCGTTGTTTTTGAAAAAAATCTCCATGCTCTCGCCTGATTTTTTCAAGCGCCCTTTTGCTTTCAGAAGCGATTTTCTGAGTTCCGGCGTAACCGCAAATCCCTCCTCCGCGAGCCTTATTGCCGGCGCAAGAACCTTTTCAAGCGGCATGGTCCCGTATTTTTCAAGGGCCAGCGAAAGCCCCGCGACCGTTCCCGGAACCCCGCAGGAATAGATGCTGTGCCGTGCCCGCTCCGTGTCAACCTTTCCGTTCTCATCGAGGAACATGTTGCGCGTGGCTTTAAGCGGAGCTTTTTCCCTGTAATCTATGGCGACTGTCCGTCCCGTTTTGCTCAGATGCACCAGCATGAATCCGCCGCCCCCGAGGTTTCCGGCTCTCGGGTGAGTGACCGCAAGGGCGAATCCGACGGCGACCGCTGCATCAACGGCGTTTCCGCCTTCCTTGAGTACGGAGAGCCCGACGAGGGTAGCGATCTGCTCCTCGGATACAACCATCCCGTTTCGAAAAGATGTGGATTCCGCCGTACTTTTATTTAAATAATCGGGCTCCGCGTGGGCGGAAGAGAGTGCAATGGATAAAACAAGACAGAGCATGAAGGCGTGTTTAAGGATCGAGTCCGCGGGCATATTAAGCGACCGGGGAGTGTTCAGAAAGACACTCCATACCTGTAACGCTTCGACATGTTCATCCTGTCTTCGCAGATCTTTATCTTTTTGGAATAAAATGCCTTTTCGAAAGAGTCCTCGGCAAGGCCGATCGCGCGGTTGAAATTCGATATCGCGTCTTCGTACTTATGAAGCTGGAAATGAAGATTTCCAAGAGTTGAATACAGAAGATCGTGCGAGCGGAGATCCTCAACCCCGCGTATTCCCCCTATGACGCGAAGACCTTCCTGCGCCCCTCGGGTTTTGGAAATGGCGATTGCTTTTTGAAGTTCGACAAGCGGACAGTAGTTGCACGCCAGGTACTTGTCGTAAAGTGAGATAATCCGGTCCCAGTTCGTGTCTCCGTATTTTTTGGCTAGAGAGTGAACGGCGTCAACGCCTGCCTTCAGGTGAATCTCCGTCACCTCTTCTCCTTCTTCAGCCGAGAGGGCAAGGTGCTCAAATCCCCTTTTGATCATGTCCCTGTCCCAAAGCTCCCTGTTCTGCTCCTTTATCCCAAGCGGTCTTCCGTTGCCGTCGTTCATGGTCTGAAGTCTCGAGGCGTTTAGCAGCATGAAGGATACGAGGGCGTGAACCCTGGGTTTTTTCGTTGCGGGGAAATCAAGCAGCATTTCGCCAAGCCTTATCGCGGAAAAGCACAAGGAGGCGACCGGGGGCATTGCCTTGCGGATACCGTTTTGGCCGAGGCTGAAAATCTCGTATATGTTCTTGGTCACCACCCCGAGATTTTTCTCCATGTCGGCCCCGGTCAGCCGAACGGCCGCTTCGGTGATCTTCTTTTTTTCCGAAGCGAGCTGCTCTTCAAGGGCCTTCTCGTTTCTCTCCAGTATCCTGGCGAGGGAGGAGCAGGAAAAGCCGCAGAGCACGTTCAGTACGAGATATTTCTGGATGGAGCTTTCAACTCCGGGCGCGCACAGGGCGAAAAGCATCTTAACCTGGTTTTTCGCCACTTCCTCTTTATCTGGAAAGGGGAGCTGAAATCCCGATACGTCGATCTTTCTCTTCGCACCGTTTGCTCTGGAGAGATAGTTTATCTTCCTGCAGAAAAGCTTGTTTGAGCTCTCCGTTATATCAGCCCACACCGCGCTCTGGGGATCCTGGGGAATTCCGTCTTTTCCCCATCTGGCCCTCATCTTCTCAAAAGAGTTGGCGCATACTCTCTGCACGTGCTCAAGGCTCTCGTAGCCGAAAACCTTCACGAGCGTGGAAACAATCGCTCCGTAGTCACTTATAAGCTGTTTTGTAATCTGCCTGTTTACTTCAGGCCGGTTGTATTTTATTCCCAATTGTCCGCTTCCTTCCCCACTGCGGAGAACGTTTTAATCTACAAACAGACTAAAATACATACCGGAGCTTGAAAGTAAAGATCGCCAGAGTTTTCGCTTATTCACCCTCTCTTGAGGCGAGTTCCCTGTCGAGAATCAGAAGCGCTGCGGGATTGTCCTCTGCTAGCTTCAACTGCTCTACGACTTCCTCGGCGCTTTTCTCCTCCTCGACCTGTTCTTCTATGAACCAGTGAAGCATTACTAGAGTTGCCTGATCGTTTTTCGAGGCGGCGAGATCATAAATGTTGTTTATCATTCCCGTAACCTCCCTTTCATGCTCCAAAACCTCCTCGAACATTTCAAGGAACGCTCCGAACTCAGAGGGGGGCTGCTCTATCGAATCAAGGGTTACCCTGCCGCCCCTGTCGATCAGGTAATCAAAAAACTTCAACGCGTGCACAAGCTCCTCTTCGCTCTGCTTGCGAAGCCAGCTTGCGAAACCGGAAAAGTTTTTGGATTCACAATAGGCGGACATCGAAAGATATAGATAGGATGAATAGTACTCGTTTCTTATCTGCGTGTTTATTGCGTCCTGTACGTCACTGTCAATCATTTTTATTCCTCCTTGGTTTCTTGTTTTGCACCTTTAATGATAACCTGCTTGTTAAAAATTACTACTAGATGGTAATTATTTCCAACAAGAGGCCTGCCCGATTATGACTGGCGCTCTGCATGCTGTATAATAACAGGGTTGTAAATATCCGAACCTGTATTATATACTCTAAATAGGATTATTGAGGAGGAGAAAATGTCAGATCCCGAAAACGTTAACCAAAAAGTCCTTCCACTCCTTCCACTTCGCGACGTAGTTATATACCCCTACATGCTGGCCCCTCTTTTCGTGGGCAGGGAAAAATCCATCAAGGCTCTTGAGGAGGCGGCTAAGGGCAGCAAGGAAATATTCCTTTCGGCGCAGAAAGACGCGAAGGTGAACGAACCTGGGAACGAGGATATGTACAGAATCGGGACCATCGGAACGATAGTTCAGATGCTCCGGCTTCCCGACGGCACCGTGAAGGTTCTTGTCGAGGGCAAAAAGAGGGCCTCAATATCCGGCTTTGTTTCTCACAAGGACATGTTTGTCGTAAAAGTAAAGGAGATAGAGGAACCTTCGGGGGAAAGCGTCGAGGTTGAAGCGCTCATGCGTTCGGCGACCAAGCTTTTCGAGGATTACGTGAAACTCAACACGAAGATCCCCTCGGAAACCCTCGTGACTTTCATGTCCATTGACGAACCGGGCAAGCTCGGCGACACGGTCGCTTCGCATCTTAGCATGAAGCTTTCGGACAAGCAGGAGATTCTCGAGGTTCTCCATCCGCTCGAGAGGCTGGAGAAGCTTTGCGAGAAGATGCAGTCCGAGCTCGAGATACTCCAGATGGAAAAGCGCATAGGAAAAAGGGTCAAAAAGCAGATGGAGAAGGCCCAGAGGGAGTATTACCTCAACGAGCAGATGAAGGCAATTCAGAAGGAGCTCGGCACGGGAGATGACCTTAAAAGCGAAATAGACGAGTTTGAGGAAAAGCTTCGTGAGAAGGAGCTTCCCGAGGATGTTGAGCAGAGGGTAAAAAGAGAGATAAACAAGCTTCGCCTGATGTCCTCCATGTCGGCCGAGGCTACTGTGGTGAGAAACTATATCGACTGGCTTTTGGATCTGCCGTGGATAAAGGAGAAGACCGAGGACCGTCTTGACATCGAGGAAGCCGCATCGATTCTCGACGAGGATCACTACGGCCTTGAAAAACCCAAGGAGAGAATACTTGAATATCTGGCGGTTAGGGTTCTAGCCGAGAAGCTTAAGGGCCCGATAATCTGTTTCGTAGGACCCCCGGGCGTGGGAAAGACCTCTTTGGCCAAGTCCATAGCGCGCGCAATGGGCCGCAAGTTCGTCAGGACGTCTCTTGGCGGGGTAAGGGACGAGGCCGAGATAAGGGGACACAGGAGGACCTACATAGGAGCCCTTCCAGGCAAGATCATACAGGGAATGAAAAAGGCCGGAACCGTAAATCCTGTCTTTCTCCTCGACGAGATCGACAAGCTTGGGATGGATTTCAGGGGAGATCCGGCTTCGGCGCTTCTTGAGGCCCTTGACCCTGAGCAGAACTCAAATTTCAACGATCATTACATCGAGGCCGACTACGACCTCTCGAAGGTGATGTTCATAATGACGGCGAACGTGCTGCACACGATTCCCTGGGCGCTTCAGGACCGAATGGAGATAATCCGCCTTCCCGGATACACGGAGCAGGAGAAACTCCAGATAGCTAGGAAATTCCTTATAGGGAAGCAGAAGAATGATCATGGCCTTAACGACCACAAGGTGACCATAAAGAACGAGGCCCTTCTGCAGATCATAAGAAGGTACACGAAGGAAAGCGGCGTGAGGAACCTGGAGAGGGGAATAGCGGCGCTTTGCAGGAAGGTTGCGAGGGAGATCGTTGAGAAGAAAAAGACCAAGGGAGTCAACATCACCGCCAAGAATGTCGGCAAGCACCTCGGCACTCCCAAGTACGAGTACGGGGAGATTGAGCAGACCGACCAGGTGGGAGCCGCCACGGGGCTTGCGTGGACGGAGCTTGGAGGGGAGCTTCTTACGATAGAGGTTTCCATTGTTCCCGGTAAAGGGAATTTCACCGTCACCGGCAAGCTCGGCGAGGTGATGCAGGAATCCGCGCGCGCGGCGATGAGCTACGTGAGGAGCCGGGCGCAGCGCTTGGGACTTGAAAGGCTTTTCTATCAGAACGTGGATATACACATTCACGTTCCCGAGGGAGCCACTCCCAAGGATGGGCCGAGCGCCGGCATAGCGATAGCGAGCGCCATTACGAGCGCCATTACGAGAAAGCCCATAAACAGGGAAATCGCAATGACGGGAGAGATCACGCTTCGCGGAAGAGTGCTTACCATCGGGGGGCTCAAGGAGAAAATCCTCGCCGCCCACAGGGGCAGGGTGAAGGAAGTGCTGATTCCCGTAGAGAACAAGAAAGACATTGAGGACATACCGGAGAACGTGAGAAAAGAGGTAAAGATAACTCCAGTGGAACATATGGACGAAGTTGTTGAAAAGGTACTTCTCTCGGATGAGCCTGTGCTCAAGAACTTCGTTGTTCCCAAGTCCGGTTACCCCCTCGAGGTTGACCCGGTGCCGAAGAACATAAACTGAAGGCAAACAGTTGCTTAGTGTTTCAAAAGCCCCGAGGCGGTCGCTGCCGCTTCGGGGCTTTTTGGTTTAGGGAAGATTCGTAAAGTGAAGCCATACATAAAAGGAAGGGGATCCCAGGAGAACCCCGCGGGAAGGTTCGAGCGGATTGATTTTGTTGCGGACGAGGATGCGCCCGTCGCTGACGGCGCCCCCAGAACCGTTTACTACAGGGACCGGACGAAAACCATAATCTCCTACAACCAGAGTCCCGATGTTTCCTTTGACGCGAGCATCAATCCCTACCGGGGATGCGAGCACGGATGCGTTTACTGCTACGCAAGGCCCACGCACGAATACCTGGGGCTCTCCGCGGGGCTTGATTTTGAAACAAAGATTTTCGTAAAGCAGAATGCCCCCGAGCTTCTGAGAAAGGAGCTTCGCTCGGCGAAATGGGCTCCTAAGCCGATAGCGATAAGCGGGGTTACCGACTGCTATCAGCCGGCGGAAAAGCATTTTCAGATAACGAGAAAATGCCTCGAGGTTCTGAGGGAATTCCAAAATCCGGTCGGGATAATAACTAAACACTATCTGGTGACCCGCGATATTGATATTCTCTCCGACATGGCCAGAATCGGCTGCGCGAGCGTGGTTATCTCCGTCACGACGCTTGACGGAGAACTTTCAAGAAAGATGGAACCCAGAGCGTCGCAGCCCGAATACAGGCTCAGGGCAATAGCCAGGCTTGCGGACGCCGGCATTCCCGTGACGGTGCTCATAGCTCCGGTGATTCCCGGGCTAACTGACCATGAGATTCCGGAGATAATGAAAGAAGCTTCGTCCCGCGGAGCGGTCGACGCGGGTTACGTGATGCTCAGGCTTCCCTACGGAGTTGCCGACATATTCTCCGAGTGGCTTGGGCGCCACTACCCCGACAGAAAGAAAAAGATACTGAGGCGAATCGAGTCTATGAGGGACGGAAACCTTAGCTCTTCTGAGTACCGCGTCCGGATGAAGGGCAAGGGGATTTTCGCCGAGCAGACCGAAAGGATATTTCGCGTGGCTTACGGGAAGTTCGGTTTTGGGGGAAGGAAGGTGCCTCTTGATGTTTCCCACTTCAGAAGAGACGGGCCCGCCCAGCTCGAGCTTTTCTGATAAGCCGTGTGAGAGAAGGGAGGCGGCTATCTCGCCTCCTTGAGTTTCTCAATCAGTTCCTTTATTTCCTTTGACTTTATTTTCATGCTTACCTTGTTGACGATTAGCTTCGCGCTTACCTCCGCTACCACTTCCACTATCTCAAGATCGTTTTTCTTAAGGGTTTCTCCCGTGGCCGTAAGATCAACTATAGCGTCGCAAAGCCCTATTATGGGGGCAAGCTCAACGGAACCGTAGAGTTTTATGACTTCCGTGCTTATGCCTTTTTTGTTGTAGAAATCGCTTGCGATCTTCGGGTACTTTGTCGCGATCCGCAAGGATGCCTTGCCCGATTTCTCAAAGCCCTTCGGAGCGGCGACTACCATCTTGCATTTTCCTATTCTGAGGTCAAGAGGCTCGTAGAGGCCGCAGTCCTGCTCCATTAGCGTGTCCTTGCCGACTATTCCGCAGTCCGCGGCGCCGTACTCGACGTAGGAGGTGACGTCTGTGGGTCTCACTATAAGCAGCCTCATCCCCGCCTCTTCGAACTCGAATATGAGTTTTCTCGAATCCTTTATTATCTCCGTTATGTCTATCGAGGCCTTCTTGAAGAGATCAACGGTCTCCTCAAGCAGCCTACCCCTGGGCGTCGCTATGGTTATCACTCTTTTTCCCTCCAGATGCAGGCTCCAACTGACCGCAGTTTTTCATCAAGTTTCTCGTATCCCCGGTCAAGATGGTAGATTCTCGACACTTCCGTCCTGCCGGCGCCGCAAAGCCCTGCCAGCACGAGCGAGGCGCTCGCCCGAAGATCGCTTGCCATGATCGGGGCGCCCCTAATCTCCCGGACACCTCTTACCACGGCGCTGTTTCCGACAAGCTTTATATCCGCGCCCATCCTCCGCAGTTCGGCGGTGTGCATGAACCTCTGCGGAAATATGTTTTCCGTTATGACGCTCATTCCGTCGGCAACGCACATGAGTATCATCATCTGGGCCTGCATGTCGGTCGGGAATCCCGGGTATGGGAGCGTGGAGAAGTCTATGCTTTTTATCTTCCCTGTGCCCCGCACTCTAATGGAGTTCCCATTTTTTTCTATTTCCGTTCCCGTCTGAAGCAGTTTCCCCGTGAGCGCCCCAAGGTGCTCGAACCTGCAGTTCCTGATCACGAGATCGCTTTCATTAAGGGCGCCGGCTATCATCAGCGTCCCCGCCTCTACCCTGTCGGGCATTACGCTGTAGCCCTTAAGCGGACCGAGCGAGCTTGCCCCCGTTATCGTTATTATATCCGTTCCGGCCCCTTCTATTTTCGCTCCCATCAGATTGAGGGCGTTTGCCAGATCCACCACTTCGGGTTCGCATGCGGCGTTCAGTATGACGGTCTCTCCTTCGCAGACGCTTGCAAGCAGCATTATGTTTTCGGTCCCCGTAACGGTCGAGAGATCGAAGGGCACGGTGGTCCCCTCAAGTTTTTTCGCGACGGCGCTTACGTACCCGTCCTCAAGCTGCACCGACGTCCCGAGAATTCGAAGCCCCTTTATGTGCTGATCAATGGGCCTCTCTCCTATCGCGCATCCTCCGGGGAGCGAGACTTCGGCTTTTTTAAACCTGGCCACAAGCGGTCCCAGAACCAGCACGGAAGCCCTCATCGTCTTTACCAGATCGTAGGGGGCCTTGTAGCGGTTGATGCTTGCTGAGTCAACGAGCAGATCCCCGTCTGCGTACTCGCATCTCGCGCCCAGAGTTTCGAGGAGCTTCATCATGGTCCGCACGTCCGCCAGATCCGGCACGTTCGAGATGGTGTTCTCCCCGTCGTTCAGTATGCAGGCCGCCATTATGGGAAGGACGGCGTTTTTTGCTCCGCCGACCGACACCTCTCCGGAAAGCCTGTTTTTCCCTTCTATTACTATTTTTTCCAAGTTGCCCTCACTACCCTTTCGATGCCGGCTATATCGGTCTTGAAGTCTATATCAGAAAAACCGCTTCCGCTGATTATTCTCTCGGCGGACTCGGCCTGCCCGGCTCCGATTTCAAGAAGCAGAAAACCGCCTTCGCGAAGAACGCCGCCCGCCGCGGACGCTATCTTCCTTATGCATGCAAGTCCATCCTCCCCGCCGAGAAGCGCCACCGCGGGTTCATAATGCCTTATTTCCCCCGGAAGTTCCTCGTATTGCGCCGCGGAAACGTAGGGGGGATTTGAAACTATCATGTCAAACGAGGATTCCGCGAAGCAGCACAGGATATCTGAATTTACAAAACCTACGCTTGCGCCGTGCGTGCGTGCGTTCTCTGCCGCTACCCCGAGTGCCGAGGCGGATATGTCGGAGGCGAAAACCTCGCAGCCGTGCGATTCAAGAAAGAGCGTCACTGCAAGACACCCGCTTCCAGTTCCGAGATCAAGAACGCGGGGATTTTTCATCAGCCCCGCGGTCTCTATAGCGAGTTCCGCTAGCGTTTCCGTCTCCGGTCTCGGTATCAGGACGTCGGGAGTAACGACAAAAGGCCTCGAGCAGAATTCCCGTCTGCCGGTAACGTACGCAAGGGGTTCTCCGCGCAGGCGGCGGCCAACCAGCCTTTCAAAGGCTTCGCCACGCCCGGGGTCAACCCGTCTTTCCGGGTGAGCGTAAAGTTCAACCGGGTCAGCGTCAAGGCTTCTTGCGAGTATCGCTTTTGCCTCTATTCCCGGACATTCAAAGCCGCTCTCCTCGAAGCTTTTTCTTCCTTTGAGGTAAAGTTTCTTCAGTTCCATCTGAGCTTGAAGCAATGAGTGTATACGCAGAAGGCGCGTTTTCAAGTTCATATTCCCAGATTTTGCCGCCGCGCCGGCCGAGGATTACAATCGGCGCATGTTTATGATAAACTCAGGTAAGAGCTTGTTCAGAAAAACAGACCAGGAGGTAATAAGATGAAAACGCGTATGGAGAAAGAGGGAAAATGCTTCTGGAAGGGGAAGATGGCCTTTTTTGCCTCTGTATTGTTGCTGATTGCCCTTTTTTCTCACACTCCCGAATCCCGCGCCCATAATTATACCGATATCCCGATCCGCCAGGGGTATGAGAACAATCATGCTGCGGACAGCGTGAAAGCAGAAGATGTCGAGGCCGGGGACATGGAGGGAATGCGGGAACTTGTTCTGCACGCGAGAGCCCACATAAAGCAGCTGGCGGATTACTCAGGCGGCCTCGCTCCCTTTCTTCGGAAAATTGAGAAGGAAGGAGGGGACTGGCGCAAGGACGGAATATACATCTTCCGGATGAGTGACGAAGGTACAATACAGCCGCCCCATCCTCGTTATCCCCTCGCCCAGGGCGGAAACCTGAACGAGTACGCTCCCATGGGGAAGCTCAGAGGAAATCTTGAAGACGCGGAAAAGGGGACGGCGGAATGTGTCGGATATGAATTTGAGGGCGAGACGAGGGCTGCGTGTGCCGTTTCTTCCGACCTGGAATTCCAGTACCTTGCGAACCCGATCCCGACTGTTCTGGTAGCCGGGCTTGACCACGATTTTGAAGATGTTTCGTTTTCTGGATTGCAATGCCCTTATCGTGATCCAGAAACAAGCGCCGTTGATGTGGTGGACAGGGACACGCTTAAGGAATTCGTGGATGAGTTTGCCCGGTTCTATGTCGAGCTGGTTAACCGTCCGGGCGGCACGTCAAATTTTATCGACTCGCTTAACTGTTTCAGGGTTCTGCCCTGGAAGAGAGGTTCTGTTTATCTTTTTGCTATGACCGAGGATACTCGGCTTGTTGTCCTAAACGGCAACACTCCATCTCTTGAAAACAGGAGCCTGAATGTCGTTGATGCCAATGGAACCAATGTCGGGGACCTGATCGTAAGCGCCCTTGAGGACAAGGATTCATATGAAGGGGTCTTTGTCGAGTATCTCTGGGATGACCCGACGGATGATGTTCCCGCGATAACAGAAGAGGGCAGGGCCCCGGGCGATGTGCCGAAGTTAAGCTATGTCGTCAAGACTCCGCTTGGAATCAGCGGACGCCAAATCATCTGGGGTTCCGGCATTTATCCCGAAACGGGGGGGGTGACGACGGCGGATGCGCGGTCGCGGGAACCTCCCCTGGGAACAAAGATGCCTTGTTCATCCTGCTTGTGGCGGCGTCATCCGTGTTTTTCGTGACTTTTTGCGGAAACCGTTTCAAGGGGAAATGAGTACGGCCCGCGGCGGGATTTCCGGTCGCTTTTGTATTGATAGCGGATGTTGTGGAATCCGGATGAGCCTGAAAGACAGAATAGACGAGGTGGAAGGGAGAATCGCCGAAGCGTGCCGCAGATCAGGGAGAAGGCGCGGCGAGCTGCGTCTTGTGGCCGTGTCCAAGAAGTTTCCCCTTGAAGTAATTTCCGAAGCCGCCTGTCTCGGGCTTCGTGATTTCGGGGAGAATTACGCCCAGGAGCTTCGCGACAAGCAGAGGGAAGCCGGAAGCGGTATCGCCACGCTTCGCTGGCACTTCATTGGTGCCTTGCAGAGAAACAAGGTGAAGTACGTTATTGGCAAGGCGGATCTTGTGCACGCAGTTGACAACATGGCCCTTGTGGCGGAGCTTGATAAGAGAGCCGCGGCCTGCGGCATCTGTATGCGCGCGCTTGTGGAGATAAACGGCGGGGAAAAGAGCAAAAACGGGATCAGACAGAGCGATCTCCGGGAGTTTCTCGGAAACGCCTCGGGATTCAGGAACGTTTCGCTTGAGGGACTCATGATGATGCCCCCTTATTTTGAGGACCCCGAGATGAGCAGGCCGTGGTTCTCTGAACTGAGGGAGATGAGAGACAGGGCAGCGCGAGAGTTTCCTGGCATACGGGAGCTTTCAATGGGCATGAGCAACGATTTCGAGGTGGCGATTGAAGAAGGTGCGACTATTCTCAGGATCGGCACCGCGCTTTTTGGTCCGAGGCCTGGGTGAATTAGAAAATGAAAAAGACGGCATTTATAGGAGCGGGGAACATGGCCGAGGCGATGGTGAGGGGACTTCTCGCCTCGGGAAGCTTTAACAAAAAGGACGTAACGCTCTCAGACGTAGACCCCGAGAGACTCTCTTGCCTGTCCTCGCGCTACGGAGTCGCGACCGCCTCCGATAACCGCGAAGCGGTAAAAAAGTCCGATATAGTTGTTTTTTCCGTAAAACCCCAGGTAATTCCCGAGGTCTGCAGGGAAGTGAAAAACATCGCCACCAAAGACAAGCTCTATGTGTCGATCGCTGCCGGGGTAGGTTATTCTTCCATAAAAAAACTTATCGGAAGGGAGATAAAGCTCGCGCGGGTTATGCCCAACACCCCGAGTCTCGTGCTTGAGGGGGCATCCTGCGTATATTTCGGGGAAGGGTTCTCCGGTAAGGAAGAGGATCTGGTTCTCGAAATCCTAGGCTCCTTGGGAAAAGCCTTTCGGGTTGAGAGCGAGAGCCTCATGGATGCCGTTACGGCTCTTTCCGGAAGTGGTCCCGCGTTTGTATCGATTTTCATCGAGGCGCTTTGCGACGGCGCGGTTAAAATGGGACTTTCGAGAAAGCTCGCAACGGACCTTGCTGCGCAGACAGTTCTGGGCACCTCGAAAATGATTCAGGAAGGCGCCGCGCACCCTGCCGAGATAAAGGACATGGTCACGTCGCCCGGGGGAACCACGGCAAGCGGGATTCATTCACTTGAGCGGGGCGGTTTCCGGGCTGCTGTGATATCTGCTATCGAGTCCGCGGCCAGACGTTCCGCGGAACTTTCAGGAGAGGAGGACTGACATGGAAATATTAGGAGGCAATTTCTTAAGGGCCATCGCCGAAGTGGTGGACATACTTCTTAGTGTTTACATATGGCTCATAGTGGGACGGGCGATACTTTCATGGGTGAATCCCGACCCGTATAACCCCATAGTGAGGTTTCTTTACTCGGCCACGGAGCCGGTTCTGGGTTTTGCAAGGAGATACATCCCTCCCATCGGGGGCTCATTAGACCTCAGTCCCATAGTGGTTCTGCTTCTGATAGTCTTCATAAAGCGCGCCGTCGTCAACTCTCTTTTCCAGATGGCGGCCGGTTTGTAATTGCGTGAAGGATTCTGGGAAGTGAAAATTACAAGACTGGAACCGATTTTTGCCAAAACTGCACCAGTTTGGATACTAAATTTAGCTAAATTAGTATAATCTTAGTATTTCTATTTCCCTTATGTATTGAACGATCCCATTTTGTTTTCTTGTTAAATCCATATCAGTAGTTACACTAAATTTAGCTAAATTAGTATAACTACTGATATATATCTTGCGCTTGTTTAAAGAGAGAGGATTAATATGAAGCTTCCCCTTGAGCCGCCGCCGTTTGAGGAACTGTTCGCAGAGGTGATTCAAAGCGGCGAGTATATGGAACTTTCGGAACGCTTTTATGGAAACGTTCCCAAAAAATATTTGCACTGGGATCAACTGAGGCATCGCCAGATTCCCGATGGTCTTACCCTCAGGCAATGGTGGCATTTCATAAAAATTCAAAGAGTAGCTGCCTCTAAGAAAGTTACGCTTCCAGACAAGCAGGGAAATCTTTTCAGTTACAACATGACCGAATCAATATCCCAAGTGCTGCATGGAATTGATATGGAGTCCGGAGGCTCAATCCAGATAGAGGATAAAAGTATAGGTCCTCATACAAGGGACCGGTACCTTGTCCGTTCGCTTATAGAGGAAGCTATTACATCAAGCCAGATTGAGGGTGCTTCGACAACTCGTTTAGTGGCTAAGAACCTGATACAGACAGGACGGAAGCCTAGGGACAGAAGCGAAGAGATGATTCTTAATAACTATAGGGCAATGGAATCAATCAGAGAGTTGAAAAATGAGCCCTTGACTCAAGAACTAGTGTTCAATATCCATGAGATTATAACCAGAGGGACTCTTGATGAACCAACCGCGGCCGGACGGTTTCGCAAGGAGTCCGAGGACATAAATGTTTATTGGAGCGAGGAAGAGGACACCTTAGTGCATGTGCCCCCACCTGCGTTGGAGGTTCCTTGGAGAATGAAAAAAATGTGTGAATTTGCCAACGGTGAGGACGGTAGTGGATTCATACATCCCGTGATTCGGTCTATAATTCTTCATTTCTGGTTAGCATATGACCATCCGTTTTTTGACAGCAATGGCAGAACGGCCCGGGCATTGTTTTACTGGTCCATGCTCCACCATGGGTACTGGCTGTTTGAGTTCATATCAATATCTGAAATAATTCTCAAGGGTAAAACGCAATACGTTAAGGCGTTTTTATATACGGAAACCGACGGAAACGACCTTAATTATTTCATCATTTACCATCTTTGCGTGATACGAAGAGCCATAAGGACTCTGCATGATTACATAGATAGAAGAACTGGTGAATTAAAAGAGCTTGAATCGCAGATTAAGTCTCTAGCTTTGCTCAATCACAGGCAGAGAGATCTGGTTGGCAGTGCTCTCAAGCATCCTAACCGTGACTACACGGTTAGGGGTCATCAGACGGTTCATAATGTTGTATATCAGACGTCCCGGACGGATCTGCTTGAACTGGTGGAACTGGGTCTTTTTGAGAAACGAAAACGTAGGAGATCATGGATTTTTAAGCCGGTGGCAGACCTGGAAGAAGCACTTGGAAATCTCTGATCGGTCCTATTTTTTTGAAAGGAATTTGTAAAATGGGATTGTTGCTTGGAATGCGCCGGGATTTTGTCAACTCATCGGTTTTATCAGCGGGGAGAACCTCTTTAGGGGCTTGAAAAACACTCCGGAGGCATATACGATAGAAGTTCTGTAAAAATTCTGACGCAAGGAGAGATCAAAAAATGAAAATTTCACTTCTAGGTGGGACGGGAGACATAGCGGAAGGTCTGGTGCTGCGGTGGTCAAGAGCGGGACATGAGATCTACATAGGTTCTAGAAGCGAGGAAAAAGCACTTGGCATAGCGGCTGGCCACGCGGAAACGCTTGAAGGGCTCGGAATCGAATCGAACATACACGGCATGGCGAACGCGGACGCCGCCGCGGCGTCCGAGGTAATAATAATAAGCATTCCTCCCGAGTATGCGGCGGCCACTGTAGCGGGATGCGGCGACAGCATCACGGATCAGATAGTCGTAACCCCGGTAGTTTCGATGAAGAGAGAAGGCAAGACTTTTCTGTTCGATCCTCCCGCCCAAGGTTCTTCGGCTCTTGAGATAAAGGACGCGCTTCCCGAAACCGCGAGGCTGGTGTCGGCTTATCACAATCTTCCCGCAAAGGAGCTTGCCAATATAGACGAAGACCTTGATTACGACGTGGTCATATGCGGGGATGACGAGGGAGCTAAAGAGGTGATCAAGAACCTTACCGAGGAGATGAAGAATCTCAGGGTGCTTGACGCGGGACCGCTTGAGATCTCCTCGATGATAGAGTCGCTTACGCCACTTATCGTTAACCTCAACGTAAGGTACAAGCCCTCGCATTTTTCAGTCAAGTTCGTCTGAGGCGTCATTCTCCGATAATCTGGATGATTACCCTTCTTGTTCTGGGGCGATTATCGAAGTCAACGAGCACTATCTGCTGCCAGGTGCCGAGCAACGGACCGCTTTCTGAGAACGGAACCGTAAGCGAGGGGCCGAGCACCGACGCTCTCACGTGCGAGTGGCCGTTTCCGTCGCCCCATCTGGCGTTGTGCGCGTAGTGCATGGCCTCCGGCGCCATTCTTTCAAACGCGTCTTTCAGGTCGGAGAGCACTCCGCTTTCATACTCTATAGTCGTGACCGCGCAGGTCGAACCGGCGACAAAGACCGTGGCCGTTCCCGAGGATAATTCCGCATTGGAAAGCTCGCGGCTCACGTGAGGAGTTATGTCCAGTATGTCGCAGTCGCCCTGGGTGCTTATCGTGAATGATTTCGTTTCAACCGGCATCTTGTCCTCAGAAAAGTTCCAGCTGGCGCGGCTTTTTAAACGCCGTTATGTTCCACCCGTCCTTCTCAAGTCCCTCCGTGAAACTGTCGCCGAAATTTCCCCTTATGATCACGTTCTCGGGCCTTGAAACGCCAAGATATTCTGAGATCTCGTCGTATCCGAAGTGATTGCTTAATGGGAACGCCACCTCGGCCCGTAGAGCCGATCTAACAAACGTTCCGTTTTCCATTGAGCGGCCGCTTATCACCGCAACCTTCTTTCTTTGAAGGTTTTCGATGACCGCAGAATCCCTGTAGGAAAGAGGGGCTATTAAGACCTTGTTTTTGAAATGCTTTCTTTTAATCCCTCCGTAAGGCGGAATTTTTATCCCGAGTTCCTCATAGAGCCTTAGAGTCTTAGCCATCGCTGGATGAAGGCTCATCTCGATGTCTCTTTCCCCGAGGAAGATTATAAGGTCCTGCGCTTTTCCCATGGGGTTTACCAGGATTACCGGTACGCTGTCTTCAAACAGCGTCCTGTTTACGAATTCGAATATGGATTCCATTACTACTTCGGGCGGCGGGAAAATGAACTTCGGCGCTCCGTATGCGCAATTTACGACCAGCGTGTCGCATCTTCTGAGTTCCGCGTAACCGGCGGTGACGGTATTCTTAAGCTTGAAGCCGCCTGCGTAAACGATCCTTTTTCCGTCTTTTTCGATGACTACCTGCGCCGCCCCGAGCATCTGTCCCGACGGGATGAGCTCAATCGAGTAGCTACCTAGGGTAAAAGGTTTTCCGTAAGGGGAGGAAAGAACTGCTGAGCCTTTAATTTTTTTCCCTAGGAGCTTTATCGTTTCGGGCGTAGCTATGATTTTTTCGCTTCGGGGGAGTTTGTTGAAGTTTGCGCTTGTGACAAAAGAAAGCGGCACGGCCCGTTTCGAGTCGAAGTATATATCGGTACCGGCAAGTTTTATTTCAGAGCTAGAACTGATCTCCAGCATTACGGAAGGAAATCTACTTTAGTTTTTCCTTCATAACAAGCGATTCGTCCCGGCCTCGCCGACTTCCTGAATCAGGTGCTTGGCGGTGGATGATGAAATATTCGGCCTGCAGACATCTTGGGATAAAAAGATGGCCGAGGTCGCCGGTTTTTCCGGTCGTTATATGGCTTGTTCAATCGGAAAGATTTTTTGTTGCGCAGAGACTTGCGTGTCGGATTATGGAGGTTCTGGCACAGGGGAATTTGCCCCAATCCTCCCTCAAAAATGCTTGACAGGGCTGTTGTTTTCTTGTTTTAATCTAAAAACTAATGCTACTAATAACCCGGCGAGAACCGGCGTTCTTCAGGGTTTTAACTAAACGGAGCAATAGGGAGGATATAATGAGAATTTTAATGCGAAATACTGTCTTTAAGACCGCAGTACTTGCGGGTCTTTTTTTGTACGTGATGGTGGGGGGGGGTGTTTTCCTTGGTATTACGAATTCAGCGCACGCTACTCACAATGAAGGTTTTATACACGCTGAGGATGTTGGTACCGACCAAGAAAAGCTTGAACAATTTGTAAAGGATGCAATTGACGCCTATTACATAGATTTTATCTTCAGGCAATGCGAGTTTCCCGAGAGTATTTCTAATTTGATCCGTGCTCAATTTGATCCTGCAACCGCCCCTGTTGAGACGATAAAAGGATTTATTCCTCTGGCTGCTTCTGTTCCTGATGTGGCAATGAACATAGGAACATATTGCGACTATACGCACCGCTTCGGTGAGGTGTTCAGGTCAGAAGACGCACAAGACGGAGAGTGGGAATCGGGTTCCATATACCTTTTTGTTATGGATGATCAAGGAAAGCTACTTTTTGTCGGAGCTAATCCAGATAGTGAGGGGGATGTTCTGCAAGCCATTGACGCAGGCGGAAGCGATGTTGCGAAGTTAATTATTAATGAAGCTAAAAAGAACCCTAAGGAGGGTGTTTTTGTTGATTATTGCTGGGATGATCCCGCTACTGAAGATGACAACATAGGTGGTAATGACCCTGCGATAGCCCCAGGTGATTCATGGAAGAGAAGCTATGTTGTGGATCCTTTCGAACTCTTGGAGGCGCCGAAACCCGCTGATTTTTCAAACGTTATTTTCGGTTCCGGCATCTATCCGAAAACAGGCACCCCGCCGCCAGGATGTGACGGGGATGGAATGATTGGTGACGTGGAAGAGATGGATGACATGGGCGAACCTATGGAAGACATGGAGGACATGCAAGAACCTGTAGAGGATTCCATGGATGAGCCCGGGGAAATGGAAATGCCGACGGATACTGTTGATAGCGTTAGTGGAGGGGGTTGCGCAATTGCATCTGGAGGCGAAAGTGCGCCTCAGAGCACTGCGTTTAATCTACTGCTGCTGTCTGCCCTGTTTCTTGCCGTATCGTTCAGAAGGCGCGTGACGGGCAAGCGGAACGGTGTTCAGTCTTAGTTCCAAAGTGTTTCTTGGCTGAGGAACTGCCGCCTTGGGAACGGTTTTCCGGCTCAGGCGGACTGGTGTTTTAGCGAAGACGAGTAAAGGGGGAGCGTCGCTTGGGGTCCCCCCTTTTTTTGATCAGTTCACTTCTATTTTCTTTGAAGGTTCATCCTGCTTTCTCGGCAGGGTGAGGCGCAGGACGCCGTCTTTGTACTCGGCCTTTATGTTTTCCCTGTCTATGTTGTCGTCAAGAAAAAAGCTTCTCTCAAACAGTCCGTAGGATCTCTCGACCCTTAGATATCCTTCCTTTTCGGTCCTGTTCTCAAGCTTTTTTTCTCCCTTTATCGTAAGCCGGTTGTCCTTTACGTCTATGTCAAGGTCTTCCCTGCTTACCCCGGGAAGTTCCGCCGATAAAACGAAATTGTCTCCGTCGTCAAAAATATCAACTCTCGGACTCCGGCCACCCTCCGCCGCATCGGAATCAAAAACCCTTGGGAAGGCGCTTGCGAAGTTACGAAAGACATTGGCTGGCTCCAATAGATTTACTGCGTATTTCATTGTCTTTACCTCCGTTTAAATGAATTTTTTGTCCCCGTTTCCCACTTCCGCAATTCCATATTAATCATCATCCGGGGGCACTCAAGGATTTTTTTTTGTTTCCCCCAGGTTGTATTTCCCTCCAAATAATGGTTTGTTTGATTAAGGGAGAACCACTCATGGCGAGACTGCAGGGCGGATATCTGGTTTCCAAGGCTCTTTACGACCTGGGAGTGAAAGACATCTTTACCCTCGGAGGGGGACACATAAACCCTGTCTACAGGGCCTGTACG
>JAPPFE010000013.1 GCA_028823955.1 Candidatus Dadabacteria bacterium | reverse complement strand
GTAAAAGAGGTGCCATATGGCTTTGACTGACAATCTCGATACTCTTTCCGACCTTACAGTCGGGGACAAAACCTACAAGATATATTCCCTCGCAAAACTTGAAGAGCGCTACGGCGTATCGATTTCAAGACTGCCTTTTTCAATAAGAATACTGCTTGAGAACGTGCTCAGGAATTTTGACGGAAAAACCGTGACTGAGCAGCACGTGGAGTCCCTCGCCAAGTGGGACCCTTCAAATACCGAGGCCAAGGAGATTCCCTACAACCCCGCGAGGGTGATACTTCAGGATTTCACGGGAGTTCCCTGCGTGGTCGATCTTGCCGCGATGAGGTCGGTGGTCGAGAAAAAAGGGGGAGACCCCTCGCTTGTGAATCCCATAGTTCCCGTTGATCTGGTCATAGACCACTCCGTTCAGGTCGATTATTTCGCAAGCGGCGACGCTTTCGGCAAGAACGTGGAAGTCGAATACGAAAGAAACAGGGAAAGATATACATTCCTCAAGTGGGCCCAGGGGTCCTTTGACAATTTCAGGGTCGTGCCCCCGGGAACCGGAATAGTGCACCAGGTAAACCTTGAGTGTCTTGCGAGCGTAGTCGTCTCAAAGCAGACAGGCTCCGAGTCGGTAGCTTACCCGGACACGCTGGTGGGAACGGATTCCCACACGACCATGATAAACGGTCTAAGCGTCATGGGCTGGGGAGTAGGGGGAATAGAGGCGGAAGCCTGCATGCTCGGGCAGCCGCTTTACATGCTGATACCTGACGTCATCGGATTCAGGCTCACCGGCCGCCTCTCACAGGGTGTTACCGCAACGGACCTGGTTTTAACGGTGACCGAGATGCTGAGGAAAAAGGGCGTTGTCGGCAAGTTCGTCGAGTTCTTCGGGCCCGGAGTTAGCAATCTTGCGCTCTCTGACCAGGCCACGATAGCGAACATGGCTCCCGAGTACGGGGCCACCATGGGATTTTTCCCGGTAGACGCAGAAACCCTAAGATACCTCGGGACGACTGGCAGGGACGACGCTGCCACGCTTGTCGAGGCCTATACCAAAGAACAGAAGATGTTCAGAACCGACGATGCGGAAGACCCGGTATACACCGATACGCTGGAACTTGACATATCAACCGTTGAACCGTCTCTTGCCGGTCCGAGCCGCCCGCAGGACAGGATATCGCTCGGGGACATGAAAAGCTCCTACCACGAGAATCTTCAGGCGAGGGGGCTCGCCGCGAACGGAGACGCATCGCGCGCGGCGAACGGAATTTCAGACGGTTCGGTCGTAATAGCCGCCATCACGAGTTGTACGAATACCTCGAATCCCTCCGTTATGGTAGGGGCGGGGCTTTTCGCCAAGAAGGCCGTCGAGAAGGGGCTTTCCGTTAATCCTTACGTGAAAACGAGCCTGGCGCCGGGGTCGAGGGTGGTAACGGATTACCTGAACGCCGCGGGACTTACCCCGTATCTTGAAGAACTGGGTTTCGGTCTGGTCGGATACGGATGCACGACCTGCATAGGAAACAGCGGTCCGCTTCCAGAAGACGTGGACGCGGCCATAAGGGAAAACGACCTTACCTGCGCCGCGGTTCTTAGCGGAAACAGGAATTTTGAGGGCAGGGTACACCCGCTTGTGAAATTCGCTTACCTGGCGTCGCCTCCGCTTGTCGTGGCGTTCGCCATAGCCGGCAAGGTCGGAATCGATCTCTACAGCGAACCCCTCGGGGTAGGAAGCGACGGGAACGAAGTGTTCCTCAGGGACATATGGCCGACGCAGCAGGAGATAATCGATACGGTAGCGGAGTCAATCACCCCCGAAATATTCAACACTCAGTATTCCCGGGTTTTCGAGGGCGATGAGACCTGGAAGTCTCTTGAGGCCCCGCAGTCAGGCATTTACGAGTGGGATACGGAATCCACTTACATACAGGAGCCCCCGTTTTTCGATGATTTCCCGCTTGAGCCTGAAGACCCAGAAGACATAGAAGGGGCGAACGTGCTCGCGCTGCTTGGAGACTCGATAACGACGGATCATATTTCCCCCGCGGGCTCAATCCCCAAGGACGGCCCCGCAGGCGGCTATCTTATCTCGAAGGGCGTTACCCAAAGGAGCTTTAACAGCTTTGGCTCAAGGAGGGGGAATCACGAGGTCATGATCCGCGGATCGTTTGCCAACATCAGGATAAGAAACAAGATGGTCGGAGGAAAGGAAGGAGGGTGGACGGTTCACGTTCCCACGGGAGAGGAAATGTCGATTTACGAAGCGTCCTCAAGGTACATGAACGACGGTACGGACCTTGTCGTGATCGGCGGGAAGGAGTACGGAACGGGAAGCTCCCGGGACTGGGCGGCAAAGGGAACCGCTCTTCTGGGAGCAAGGTGCGTCATAGCTGAGAGTTTCGAGCGGATTCACAGGAGCAACCTGGTGGGAATGGGGGTTCTGCCCCTTCAGTTCGAAGAGGGGGAAAGTGCGGAATCTCTCGGCATCACGGGCTTTGAGACTTTCAGTGTAAGCGGGATTTCAGAGGACCTTTATCCGGGCAAGAGGATGACCGTAACCGTGACGGACTCTGATGGCGGGCAGAGAGAATTTCACGCCACATGCAGGCTCGATACGCCGGTTGAGGTCGAATATTACCGCAACGGCGGGATACTTCAGACCGTCCTGCGTCAGATGATATCGGGGTAGGTGGAGAGACAGATTTGAAAAGGGCGGTTTTTTTCATTATATTGTAAGATTTAAATTTTCGTTTAGCTCAAAAGGAGAGGTGTTCAATGACAGTCCCAAGCGGAGAAAAAATACAGATTGACGAGGAAAGCAGAAAGCTTGTAATTCCCGACAACCCGATAATTCCCTTCATAGAAGGCGACGGGATAGGCCCCGACATCTGGCACGCGTCCCAGATAGTATTCGACGCCGCGGTCGAGAAAGCTTACGGAGGAAAGAAGAAGATAGAGTGGCTTGAGGTGTTGGCCGGAGAGAAAGCGTATGAAGAGACCGGCGAATGGCTTCCCGAGGAAACCACCGAAACGATAAAGGAATATATTGTTGCCATCAAGGGCCCGCTTACCACTCCAGTTGGAGGAGGAATAAGGAGCCTTAACGTTGCACTCCGCCAGATACTTGATCTATACGCCTGCGTAAGGCCCGTAAGATGGATCAAGGGAACCCCCAACCCTCTTCTGGTTCCCGGCAAGCTAGACGTCGTGATATTCAGGGAGAACACCGAGGACGTGTACGCGGGAATCGAGTGGGAGAGCGGTACCGAGGAAGCGGCTGCCGTAAGAGAGTATCTCGTTGAGAATTACGGGGTGAACATCCGCGAGCTAAGCGGGATAGGAATAAAGCCCATAAGTCCTTTCGGAACCAAGAGGCTTGTTAGAAAGGCGATCGAATACGCAATAGAGTATAAAAGAAAGAGCGTCACCCTAGTCCACAAGGGCAACATAATGAAATTCACCGAGGGTGCCTTCCGCGAATGGGGCTACGAGCTGGCAAAAGAGGAGTTTCCGGAGATCACCATAACCGAGGATGAACTCTGGGACGATTACGGCGGCAAGCAGCCCGATGGCAAGATCGTCATGAAGGACCGCATAGCCGACAGCATGTTCCAGCAGGTTCTCACGAGACCCAGTGAATACGACGTGATGGCCATGCCCAACCTTAACGGCGACTACATGTCCGATGCCTGCGCCGCGCAGGTAGGAGGTCTCGGAGTTGCTCCGGGCGGCAACATAGGCGATTACCTGGCGGTTTTCGAAGCCACTCACGGAACCGCTCCCAAGTACACCGGGCAGGACAAGGTAAACCCGGGTTCCGTAATACTCTCGGGAGTCATGATGTTCCAGTACCTGGGATGGCACGAGGCTGCTGAGCTTGTTTTCAGGGCGATGGAGGAGACTGTTCTGCAGAAAACGGTTACCTATGACCTCGAGAGGCAGATGGAGGGGGCGACCCTTCTTAAGTGTTCCGAGTACGGAGAGGCCATCGTGTCAAACATGGACAAGGTAATGGACTAGAGGGGCTCGCGGCACGCAAATCTTTTCAAAAGGAGTGGGATCTTGAAGAACGGCAGAGCGAAAATTTCTGTGATAGGTGCGGGAAACGTCGGCGCGTCGGCGGCGTTTCGGATTGCACAGCTTGAACTTGCCGACGTGGCTTTGATTGACATAGTGGAGGGAGTTCCCGAGGGAAAGGCGCTTGACCTTGCCCAGATGTGCCCGATTACAGGAAGCGACGTAAATCTCGTCGGTTCAACCAACTACGAAGACACGGCAGGCTCAGACGTGGTGATAATCACCTCTGGGATTCCGAGAAAGCCCGGGATGAGCCGTGACGATCTTATCTCGACAAACACCAAGGTTGTAAAGAGCGTTACGGAGCAGGTGGTTGCCCATTCCCCGGACGCGATACTCATACTGGTCACCAACCCGCTTGACGCCATGGTTTACGTGGCGCACAGGGTAAGCGGCCTTTCAGACAACAAGGTGATGGGGATGGCGGGGGTGCTTGATTCCGCGCGTTTCCGGGCGTTTATCGCGATGGAGCTCGGGGTATCGGTTGAGAACATAAACGCCTCGGTTCTCGGCGGACACGGGGACACGATGGTTCCGCTTCTAAGCAACACCACGGTGTCGGGTATTCCCATAGCGCAGCTTGTCCCCGCCGACAGGCTCGAGGCGATGGTCGACCGCACCAGGAAGGGAGGGGCCGAAATAGTAGCGCTTCTTAAGACCGGAAGCGCTTTTTACGCCCCCGCGGTAGCAGCGGTGGAAATGGCCGAGGCGATCATAAAGGATAAGAAGAAGGTACTGCCCTGCTGCGTTTACGCGGACGGACATTACGGGGTGGAAGATACGTTCGTGGGTCTTCCCGTGAGGCTCGGAGCGGAAGGGGTTGAGGAGATAATAGGGGTTGAGATTTCCAGTGAGGAGATGGAGGCTCTGCACGTCTCGGCGGGCAAGGTGAAAGAGCTTTGCGAAATAATTGACGGAATGGGAATCCTCTAGGGTTCCGCTTACATTCCGCTCCCCGGCGCCGTTTATGATCTCGGACGGACGCTCCGGAAATATTTTTTGGAGGTTTCTACAATATGGCTAACGGTACGGCGAGCAAGGCGCTCACCATGAGAAAGGATACGTGGTGGGTGGAGCCTCTCATAACCGGGGTGGTGCTTGGGGCTTTTGGAATCTACTCCACGTGGAGGGCTCTTTCGAACCAGTTTTTCTACACCGAGCCCTATCTCTCGCCTTTTTATTCCCCGCTTCTGCTCTTTGACTGGTGGCCGGCTTCCCCGGCAATACTTATTCTCTGGGCGCCGCTTGGATTCCGGGCGACCTGCTATTACTACAGAAAAGCGTACTACCGGGCGTATTTCTTCTCGCCTCCGGGCTGCGCGGTAAAACCGGTCGGCAAAAGGGGCTCCTACACCGGAGAGTCGAGCTTTCCGTTCATCCTGCAGAACATCCACAGGTTTTTTCTCTACGCCTCTATCGTCATTCTGCTGTTTTTGTGGATTGACTCGTACGAAGCCTTTTTCTTCCATGACGGGGCCGGAGTGGGCGTCGGGACCATCGTTCTTACCGCAAACGCGTTTTTGCTTACCATGTATTCGTTTTCCTGCCACTCGTTTCGCCATCTGATGGGAGGGAACCTTGACGTGTTCTCAAAGTGTCCGACCCGCTTTCGCCTCTGGGGCGCCATAAGCGTCCAGAACGAAGTACATATGAAATGGGCGTGGACAAGCCTTGTCTTCGTGGCTCTAACGGACCTTTACGTGTTCCTGGTAGCGAACGGAACAATCACTGATCTGAGGTTGATATAGACGTGGAAAAATACGAAACACACACTCATGACGTTATAGTTATCGGCGCAGGCGGGGCAGGGCTTCGGGCCGCCATCGAATCTTCCGCAAAGGGCGCCTCGACAGCTCTTATATGCAAATCCCTGCTCGGCAAGGCCCACACGGTGATGGCCGAGGGCGGCGTTGCGGCCGCCCTGGCAAACGTCGACACCAAGGACAACTGGGAAACCCACTTCAAGGACACCATGAAGGGCGGGAAGATGCTTAACAACTGGCAGATGGCCCTTTACCACGCGCAGGAGGCTCCCGAGAGGGTGAGAGAGCTTGAATACTGGGGAGCGCTTTTTGACAGGACTAAAGAGGGAAGAATAAATCAGAGGGCATTCGGCGGTCACACCTGGAAGAGGCTTGCCCACGTGGGCGACCGGACCGGTCTTGAGATGATAAGGACCCTCCAGGAAAAAGGGATACACTCGGGCATAGACGTCTACATGGAATGCACGATAACCCATCTCGTAAAGGACGGAGACAGGGTTGTGGGAGCCTTCGGCTACTGGAGAGAGAGCGGGAAATTTGTACTTTTCCGCGCAAACGCCATTGTTCTTGCGACTGGCGGGGTGGGCAAGGCCTACAAGTACACTTCGAACTCCTGGGAGTATACCGGCGACGGCCACGCGATGGCGTATGAGGCCGGAGCCGAGCTTATAGACATGGAGTTCATACAGTTCCATCCCACGGGCATGGTCTGGCCCCCGAGCGTAAGGGGAATCCTGGTTACGGAGGCGGTACGCGGAGAGGGAGGCATACTCACAAACAGCGAGGGCGAGCGCTTTATGGAGAGATACGACCCCGAGCGCATGGAGCTTTCAACCCGCGACGTGGTCGCTAGATCCATATACACGGAGGTTGAGCAGGGCCGCGGTTCTCCCCACGGCGGAGCGTTTCTCGACGTCTCGCACAGGGGAGCCGATTACGTAAAGCGAAAGCTCCCCAGCATGTACCACCAGTTCATGGAGTTTGCGGACATAGACATAACGAAAGGTCCGATGGAAGTATTCCCGACCACCCATTACGTAATGGGCGGAGTCAAGGTTGAAGGGGATACCTGCTCGAGCACGGTTCCGGGGCTGTTCGCCGCGGGAGAGGTCGCGGGAGGAATGCACGGCGCGAACCGTCTCGGCGGAAACTCCCTCTCTGATCTTCTTGTTTTCGGGAAAAGGGCGGGCGAGGGAGCAGCGGCTTACGCAAGCGGGAAATCCCACGCACAGATACCCGCCGAGCTCGTTGAGGGATACGCAAACGAGCTCAGAGAGCCTTTTAACAACACCCAGGGAGAGAACCCCTACACGATCCACCAGGATCTCCAGGACGTGATGCAGCTCTACATAGGGGTGTTCCGCACGGAAGAGAACATACAGAAGGGCATAGACGAGATAGAGGGACTGAAGGAAAGGGCGAAGGTACTCAAGATAGAGGGCTCGGTGATGTTTAACCCGGGATGGCATCTCTGCAGGGACCTTAAGTCGATGCTGATCGTCTCGGAGGCGCTTGCGAGATGCGCGCTTGCGAGAAAAGAGAGCAGGGGAGCTCACAGTCGGGTCGATTATCCTGAGAGCGACGACGAGAAGTGGGGCAAACTGAATTTCATTGTCTCCATTAAAGACGAGGATATGGACGTCGCAACGCGGCCGATCATAGAGATGCCCGAGGAGCTTTCGAAACTGTTTACGGAGGATAAGTGATGTCGGTAGCCAAGCTAAGAGTTTTTCGCGGTGACGCGCAGGGTGGAGAGGAAAAGGAGTACGAGGTCCCGGTAGACGAGGGGATGGTGGTCCTCGACGCGCTTTTCTACATACAGGCCAACTACGACGGCGACCTGGCGATAAGATGGAACTGCAAGGCGGCCAAGTGCGGCTCCTGCAGCACCGAGATAAACGGAAAACCGAAGCTTGCCTGCAAGACCCGCATGGACAGTTTCGCCGAGGGCGAAACGATTACCGTCTACCCGATCAAGGCGTTTCCAGTGATAAAGGATCTCGTGACCGACGTATCGTGGAACTACGAGGTAAGCAAGAAGATTCCTCCGTTTACCCCCGCAGAAGATACCGAGTGGGTCATGTACCAGGAGGACGTTGAGAGGGGACAGGAATTCCGCAAATGCATAGAGTGCTTTCTCTGCCAGAACGTCTGTCACATACTTCGCGACCACAACCGAAAAGACGCGTTTGCGGGGCCGAGATTCATGATAAAGATCGCCGAACGCGAGATGCATCCCCTGGATGTCCTTGACAGAAGGGAGTTCGCGCGCGAGGAAGCGGGGGTCGGTTTCTGCAACATCACGAAATGCTGCACGGAAGTGTGCCCCGAGGACATACACATAACGGATAACGGAATCATTCCGCTTAAGGAGAGGGTGGTTGACAAGTACTATGATCCGCTTTCCTGGCTTTTAAGGAAGATAAAGGGGAAATAGGAGAGGGTGCCAGATTGAACGTACACGAATACCAGGCCAAGAAGCTTCTCTCGGATTTCGGAGTCAGGGTTCCGGGCGGACAGGTCGTTTTCAGCGCGGATGAGGTGTCGGAGGTGCTCGATACCCTTAACTCCGCAAAATACGTGGTGAAAGCCCAGATTCACGCCGGCGGCCGGGGCAAGGGAGGCGGAATAAAGGTAGTTGACAATTCCCACGACGCTATGGAGGCCGCGGATGAGATAATCGGCATGAACCTGGTCACTCACCAGACGGGCCCCGAGGGCAAGACCGTGGGCAGCGTTCTCATCGAGGAAGCCTCAAGCATAGAAAAAGAGTTTTATCTCGGAATGGTTATTGACCGCTCACGGGAAAAAGTGGTCGTTATGGGAAGCCCCGAGGGAGGGGTAGAGATCGAGGAAGTGGCGGCCAGATCTCCCGAGAAGATAATCAAGGAGCACGTTGACATCTCGCTTGGCATTCAGCCCTACCAGTGCAGGAAAATCGCTTATTTCATGGGTCTTGAGGGCGGTGCCGTGAGGCAGGCTGTATCGTTCATCTCGTCCCTTTACAGGGTATTCATTGAAAAGGATTGCTCCCTTGCGGAGATAAATCCGCTTGTTCTTACTTCAGACGGAAATATAGTGGCCCTAGATGCGAAGATTAACTTTGATGATAACGCGCTTTTCCGTCACCGCGACATCGCCGGGCTCAGGGACAGGGACGAGGAAGACCCGCTTGAGCTTGAAGCAAGCGACGCGGGGATAAGCTTCGTTAAGCTTGACGGAAACATAGGATGTCTCGTTAACGGCGCGGGGCTTGCCATGGCCACCATGGACATTATAAAGCACCACGGCGGAGAACCCGCAAATTTCCTTGACGTCGGTGGAGGGGCCACCACGGAGCAGGTTACAAAGGCCTTTAAGATGATCCTGAGCGACGAGAACGTAAAAGCCATCTTCGTTAATATTTTCGGTGGCATCATGAAATGCGACACCATTGCCGATGGTATCGTAGAAGCCGCAGGCGAAGTTGGAATAAACGTTCCTTTAGTGGTCAGGCTTGAGGGAACCAACGTTGAAGCCGGAAGGGAAATCCTTTCTGACTCGGGTCTTGACATCCAGACCGGAGCCGACATGAAAGAAGCCGCGTCCAAAGTGGTTGCAGCAGTAGGATCTAATTAACTGGATTATATACAATTCTACCCATCTTCCGGCTGGTCTCTCCCCTGGCTAATATATTAGGTATATTATGATTAGGGAAGACTAGTCATTCCTAATCAATCTATTTCAATAAGGAGATTCACCATGCCGGCATACTACGTAAACAAGAATAAGCAGTCCAATGGAGATAACGAAGTTCATGTGCCTACTTGTACTTTCTTTCCATATATACTCAACAAAGAGCACCTAGGAAACCACCGTACTTGCGGACCGGCAGTTGCAGAGGCCAAACGTAGAGGATATAACGCAAACGGATGTTATTATTGTTCTAACCCTTGCCATACTCAATAAATATTGAGGGAAGGCAAGAAGCTTCGCAACTCAAACTCCCTAATGGTGTTCCTTCTGTCAACTAATCCCTCATTTTTTATTTATGTATGTAATTCCCAAAGATTATGAAGCTTCAAGAAGTCATTATTCATAATATTCGCTCAATACAACATACCTCGTTCCAGCTTTCTGGTTACTCAATGTTGGTAGGCGAAAATAATGTGGGAAAGACCAATATTTTTACGGCACTACGATTATTCTATGAAGATGGTGGGCTGAAGTATAAGAAGGATGTTGATTTCCCCAAGTTTGCTAAAGACGATGAAAGTTGGGTGGAATTGGCCTTTATAACTACGGAAGATGAACAAGATGGTTTAAAGGATGAATATAAGTCAAAGGACAGAATCTTAAGAGTAAGAAAATATTTTCGATCGAAAGAGAAGGATTTGGTCAAACCGAATCAGAGCAATATCTATGCTTATGAATCTGGAGAATTATCAAATAATTTGTTTTATGGTGCGAAGAATGTATCTCAGGCCAAGCTTGGAAAAGTTATATATATACCTGCTGTAAGCAAGACTGATGAAACTCTTAAATTGTCAGGACCTTCCCCGTTTCGAGAAATGCTCAATCTTGTTATGAAGCGGGCCGTCTTGGAAAGCCCGACATTTGATAACCTAAAAACGGCTTTTGATGCTTTTAATTCAGATTTTAAGAAAGAATCTTCGGAAGAAGGGCTATCAATTAACTCGCTGATCCACGAGATAAATTCAGAAATAGGCAATTGGAATGTTCGTTTTGATGTCTCTGTCAACCCAATAAAACCGGAAGAAATTGTAAAAAATCTGTTATCTCATCATATTGAAGATATAGACCTTGGTGGCGAGCAAATAAATCTTGCTTCATTTGGTCAAGGGCTTCAACGTCATCTGATATTTACTCTGATAAAGCTATCGGCTAAGTGCACTGTAACATCAGTAGCAAAGAGAAAAGATTTTGATCCGGATTTCACTTTGCTTTTGTTTGAAGAACCTGAAGTTTTTCTTCATCCGTCACAACAGGAATCTTTGCATTTGAGCCTTCGTACCCTTGCCTCCGGAACATCGGAACAGGTTCTTGTTTCAAGCCACTCACCTCATTTTGTAAGTAAACAAATATCTCACTTGCCGGGAATGGTGAGGCTTTCAAAAGACAATGGTATAACAAAAACATTTCAGGTTACAGAAGAGGTGCTTTCTGAAATTTTTGATGAAAACCTAGGTCTGTATAAAAAATCCTGTGATTGTCTAAAATCCACTCAAATCAGTGAGAAGATAAAAGAGGAAATTAGAGCGAAAGGACTTGGTGAGGAGAAACCTAATCCGGCTGGCAAGCTGGAAGAAGAAGCTTTAAAGTATTTTTTATGGTTGGATTCCGAAAGATCATCTTTGTTCTTTGCAAAGAAGGTAATTGTTTGCGAAGGAGCATCGGAAAAAGTTTCCTGACTTCGGCACATTCGTGTTGTAAGTAGCTGGAATTACACGCACGGG
>JAPPFE010000037.1 GCA_028823955.1 Candidatus Dadabacteria bacterium | reverse complement strand
GCTTACGTCACAACTTATCCCTTTTTGATTGAAAATCTGCCGAAGTCAGGAAACGGTTGCTATAAAGCAAGACCGAACCCGACCCCATAAGAATAAGAAGACAAGGAGTAGTTTTGCAAAAGCAGAGACTATGACTTACCCAAGGTTCTTCCCGGTAGCATCAGAGCTAAACTGCCGATTAGTTCTGACCGGTTGGATTTAGTTCTACTATTAAACCGAAAGTCCGTTATGAGGTCAAGTTTTTTTGTAACGTTTACAAATTTCGAAAAAAAGGATCGGGTGTGAGCGGAGCAACGGTTTCGCAGGTCAGATTAGGCCTATCCGATGCACGGGTAATTTAGAATCATCATTTTGGTTTCTTTAAAACTTGGTTCACGGCATTTAAATGATCCCTGTAAGTGGTCGAGAAGAAATGACGTCCGCCTCCATTTGCAACGAAGTAAAGATAGTCCACGCCCGCCGGTTCAAGGGCCGCACGGATAGAGTCAAGGCCGGGAGCGGCTATCGGACCTGGGGGAAGTCCCGAAACCACGTAGGTATTATAGGGAGAAGGGAAACTCAGATCTTTTTTTCTAATATTGCCGTCGAATTTCTCGCCAAGAGCATAGATCACCGTCGGGTCAAACTCAAGCTTCATCCCTTTGCGAAGCCGGTTGCGTATTACGGCGGATACAAGAGGCCTCTCCGCGGGAAAAGCCGTTTCTTTCTCTATTAGTGATGCAATTGTCACAATCTCCTTGATATCGGGTTGCGGACTCGCAATACCAAGCGTCGCATAAACTTCCCGAAACCTATCGAGCATTGTTTCAATTACCTTCTCCGCAGAACAGTCACGCGCAAAGAAATAAGTGTCGGGAAAAAGGAATCCTTCAAGACTTGAAACGTCAACGTCAAGTTTTTTCGTGGAATACTCACTGTTTTCCGCAACCGCGAGAAACTCTTCTTGGGAAACTATCTGCGAGGCATCAAGAATCTGGGCCATCTGCACAAGAGTAATCCCTTCGGGGAAGGTAACTCTCTTTAAGGACACTTCGCCGCGACGCAACTTTCTATGAACAGTATAAGGCGCCTCGCCGGCCGAGAACACGTATTCGCCGTGCTTAAGCTTCCGATGGGTTCCGCTCAGAAAAGCCGAAAAAAAAAGAACCTCAGCTTTTCTTACCACTCCCTCTCCCTCAAGCTTCTCCGCTATAGCGGACAGGCCAAGGCCTTGCGGTATCTCGACAATTTTTGTCTCAGATGGAAAACCGTCTAAGAAATAAAACCAGGCAGACAAAGCCAGCAGAGAGGAAACAAAAACCACAAGTCCCTTTGAGAACCGGTTAAATCCACGAGTCTCACTCATCTGGAAAGTATCACCATCTCATTTCGATGGATTATCTCGTCGCTGTATCTGTACCCGAGCACATCCTCTATTTCAGATGATTTCTTTCCGAGGATCTTCCTCACCTCTGAAGAACCGTAGGAACAAAGTCCTCTTGATATTTCAACCTCAGAGGAATTAAAGCAGCTCACAAGCTCTCCTATCTCGAACTCCCCCCGAACTTCCTTTATACCCGAAGGAAGAAGACTTCTGCCTTTTTTGGTAATAGCCTCGGCCGCACCCTCGTCCAGTATAAGTTTCCCTTGAGACTTAAGCGTATAGGCAATCCAGTGTTTTTTCCCTGTGAGTCTTTCCCTCGTCGGAAGTATCACGGTTCCATACTCATGGCCGTTAAAGATGTTCAGAAGAGAATCTTTTCTTCTCCCGTTTGCAATTATAGTGGGCACCCCAAAGGCGGCGGCGGATTTTGCCGCCTGGACCTTGGTTCTCATTCCTCCGGAAGTGGTTTTGCCGAAAGTATCTCCGGCAAAAGACTCTATTCTGGAATCTATCTCCGCGATTGTGGAAAGCAGCTTGGCGTTTTCGTCTTTCGCTGGGTCTTTGTCGAAGAAGCCCTCCACGTTGCTTAGCAGTACAAGAAGATCCGCTTCCGTAAGAGAAATCACAAGCGCCGCGAGATTGTCATTGTCTCCGAACATGATCTCCTCGAAAGCAACCGTGTCATTTTCGTTTATGACGGGAATTATCTCCATCTCAAGCAGCCGCCGGATGGTCTTTCTAGAGTTAAGGAACCTTTTCCTGTCGGAGAACCCGTCACGGGTAAGCAGAATCTGCGCCACATTAAGGCCGAATTCGGAAAAAGCCTCTTCGTAATTTCTGATAAGCTCGGTTTGACCGCAGGCGGAAATCGCCTGTTTTACGTCTATCTCTACAGGTTTGCTCGAAAGACCCAGTTTCTTCATCCCCGACGCTATCGCTCCCGAAGAAACTATGATTGTCCTCACTCCCCTCTGCTTAAGGTTAAAGACCTGATTAGCTATCTCCTTAAAAACGGATTCGTTAAGAGATCCGTCGTCGTGGGTAAGCACGCTGCTTCCTATCTTGATGACGGCGGTCTTTACCTTCTCAATGAGATTCTTTCTCTCCTGTTCACTCATGGCGGTTCTATTGTACCCAAATACGAAAATCCATCCTATTTGACAACAAAGGAGGCTCTTGATATGTTTTCAGTTCGCTTTCGTTGCGGGAATAGCTCAGTTGGCTAGAGCGTCTCCTTGCCAAGGAGAAGGTCGCGGGTTCGAATCCCGTTTCCCGCTCCACTCACCACACTGTTCCTTTCATATTCCGGTTTCTTCAAAGAATTCGCCGATTCTCCGACGGATCACCATGTCAGCCTCATCGTCAAAAGGAGTCTCCATCAGGTTTATGATCACAAGCGCGGCCCCCTTGGAAAGAGCCAGACGGGGAAGTCCGCTTGCCGGAGCAACCAGAAGGGAAGAGCCCATAACGATGAGCACCTCTGAGTCTGATACGAGATCAATCGATTTTCCCCATGGCTCTTCGGGAAGGGCCTCTCCGAAAAAAACGGCATCGGGCTTCAAAATCCCTCCGCACTGTAGGCAGAGAGGGGGGTTTTCCCCTCCGGCAACCCTGCTCATCGTGTCATCCATCGGATAGTACTCCCGGCACTGGAGGCAAACGACCCGCCTTACGGAACCATGGAGCTCAAACACTTTCTCAGAACCCGCCTTTGTATGGAGGCCGTCCACGTTCTGCGTTATAACACCCCTGAGCCTGCCCTTTTTCTCGAGACGCGCAAGTGCGTAATGGCCCGCGTTGGGTTCGGCGGCCGCCCTCAAAGGATAGGATTCCATGGCATACGAATAGTAATTCTCGGGATTTCTCAAAAATCCGGAAAGCGAGACCACCGACTGGTCCATTTTCTCCCACATGCCCGTCCCTGGAGAACGGTAGTCGGGTATTCCGGATTCGGTGCTTATTCCGGCTCCCGTAAAGGCAACCCCTCCTTGGGTCTTCTCCAACAGTTCCAAAAAAAGCTCGACTTCCTTTTCCATAAAATACGCCCGGCACTAGCCGGCAAAAGCAATGAAGTTGGGAGTTCTCTCGACGCTTTCGCACCATCTTCTGATCGACGGATACGCTCCCAAGTCAAAACCCCCTTCCTCGCAAAGCATCGTGTAGGGATAACATGCGATGTCGGCTATTGAGTAGTCCCCGCAGAGAAACTCGATTCGGGAGAGATGATCGTCAAGGATCGCAAGCGCTACGTTTCCCTGTACGTGAAGCTTCTCCATCGCCCCGGGGGGTACCTGATCAGGTGGCAGGAACTTCGCAAAGTATCTCGCAAGCGCAAGGTTCGGATCTACGGTCGTCTTTCCGAAAAAAGTCCACTGCGCAATCAGACCGTAGGTCTCCGGATCGTCGGAGAGGTAGGGATTCGGAGAGAACTTCTTCGCCAAGTAAAAAAGTATTGCATTTGATTCCCACATGACGAAATTTCCGTCCGAGAGAACCGGGATCTTGCAATTGGGGTTAAGCGCTGAGAATTCCTCCTTTTTATGTTCCCCCGAGAATATATCCACCGTTACTCCTTCGTATTCGACCGAAAGCTGGTGCAGAAGAAGCTTCGCCTTGTAGGCGTTTCCAGAAAGCGGATGCTCATACAGTCTTATGGGAATTATAGTCATAACTAGACAGTTACCTCTACTGTTCTTGGTCGAGCGAGGGGAACCCCTTGCTTCTCTCTCATCCTTCCGACCATACGGGACTGCTTGAGTTTCCCACCCGCAATCAAGATGCCTCGATGAAGGATATTTATTGCCGCGTTTAAATCCCTGTCCGCTTCATATCCGCAAGTACACCTATGTATTCGCACGGATAGGGATTTCTCTACTCTTGCTCCACAATTTGAGCATTCCTGCGAAGTCCCCTCGGGATTCACTGCCACTACCGTAACGCCAGCACTCTCAGCCTTCTCGTTAAGCAGCGTAGCGAACTTCCCCCAAGTCTGCTCCTGTATGCTCCTTGCCAACTGTCTGTTGCCAAGCATCTTTTTCGTTTCAAGCTTCTCTATCGCTATAAAATCATACATCCTTACTATCTCCGAAGTCAGCCTGTGGAGATAGTTCCTCTCTTTTTCTGTTAATCTCTGCCATTCCTTGGCAAGCAACGAAACAGCTTTCCTTCTATTGTTGCTTCCTTTCTTCTTGCGAGATATGGAACGTTGCAGCCGTATTAACTTCCGCCTGTCCATCTCCCGCTTCTCCACAGTCTCCCCGTTGCTCAAGGCAAGACGCTTCGATATCCCCATGTCTATCCCAACAGGGTTGTTCTCTGGTTTTACATCGGGAGTCGGTAACTCATACGATAACGCAACTTCCGTGCGCAAAGGTTTTCTTGTAATTCGTATTGCTTTTAGCAATGCGTTCGGCGGCAGTTCCCGTTCCGTCTTCACTTCAATGCGGGGAAGCCCTTTTATCTTGAGAAACAGCTTTTGCCCCTCGCGCTTCAACATTTTCCAGCACTGGTCGTTTATCTCTATTGTCCGCCAACGCCTGGAACTCTTGAATCTAGGGAAACCGCCATGCTTGAAAAACCGCTTGTACGCCTTGTCCATGCGACCCACAACCCCACGGAACACCTGAACGCTGATATTGTCATACTCAGGATCATCTGCCCTTACTTCAGTCAGTGCCTTGCACTGATCGTAATATGAGCGGGATTCCCCCGTTTTCTTGTAGCAGTCAATACGCTCCTCAAGACAGGCGTTGTAGAGTGTGGCGCACATCCCGAATACCCGGGATAACGCCTCATGACCCGACCTTGTCAGCTTGGCACGACACTTGTAAGTCCTTATCATCGCTATATTGTACTCGGCTATCCAGCTATCTCTATAATTCCCAGTCTTATCATCTAATCCCTCACGTATTGTAAGAATTCTTCGCTCAGAAGCTCAGGGCCCAGTATCTGGCGCAGAGTTTCCTTTCGGGGAAACACGTAGGTAACGGCGGCGCTTGCGAGTTCCGTTCCGTCCTCATCCCTTATGACCGAATCGACTTCAACTCTTCTTCCCCTGATCTCCCTTATCTTGGCTCTCACGTCAAGCATTGTGCCGCTTGGAACCTTCTTCATGTAAGCAATGTCTATCTTCGCCGTAAAGGCAATCTTGCGGGTTTCATTGAACATGGCCCAGAAAGAAACCTCGTCGACAAGGGCGCACTGAACTCCCCCGTGCACTATCCCCGGCCAGCCGCAGAAATGCTCATCCGTACAGATAGTAGTAAACACCTCATCGGTTTCCTGATCATGAAAAAACTTAAGGCGAAGTCCGTGCTCATTGTGCGGACCGCATGCAAAGCAGTTATAGCCCGGAAAACCGGAGAGCACATTTTCTATTTCCTTTATCATCAGTCACCCTCCGCGACTTTCGCAACCGCGGCTACAAGTTCCTCGGGCTCAAGATTTATTACCTTCACCCCTTGGGCAGCTCGGCCCGTGTTACGTATCTCGGAAACGCTCGTTCTTATAATCTTGCCGCCCTGATTACTTATGAGCATTATCTCCGTGTCATCATCCACCTGGAACCCCCCGACCACTCTTCCATTTCGCTCGGTTATGTTGACGGTCTTCACCCCCACCCCTCCCCTTTTCGTAAGCCTGTACTCCGAGATTAAGGTGCACTTGCCGTAGCCCATCTCGGTTATGGTAAGTATCTGCGCGTTCTGGTTCCTTATGACCTCAAGACTCACCACCTCGTCATCTTCTCTGAGCCTTATGCCTTTAACACCTGTCGACACCCTGCCCATGTTCCTGACGTCAGTGCCTTTGAACCTAATAGCCTGGCCGTTCCTTGAAGTAAGGAGTACCTCGTCGTCCTCTGACGCAAGCGCCGCTCCCACAAGTTCATCTCCCTCGAGTATGTTAAGGGCTTTTATCCCTCCTACGCGGGGATTTGAATACGCTCTCAGCTTCGTTTTCTTAACGATTCCGTTTCGAGTCGCCATGACTATTGAGACGTCCTCGGCAAAGTCCTTTACGGGCAGCACGGCTGCCACTTTCTCTCCCTTATCAAGATTAAGCAGGTTCACCATCGCCCTTCCCCGCGCGGTGGGAGAAGCCTCGGGAATCTGATAGACCTTGAGCCAGTAGCATCTCCCGAGGCTTGAGAAAAACAGAATGCTGTTATGCCTCGACGCCGTGAACAAATCGTTAACAAAATCTGTGTCCCTAGTACTCATTCCGGTTCTTCCACGTCCGCCTCTTCTCTGGTTCCTGTAAACGCTAAGCGGGATGCTCTTTATGTAACCCCCGTAGGTGGTGGTAACCACCATCTCCTCGTCGGTTATAAGATCCTCGATGGATATTTCCCCAACGTCCTCTACTATCTCAGTTCTCCTCGCGTCCCCGAATTTTTCCCTGAGCTCTGTGAGTTCCTCCACTGCGAGATCGAGTATGAGTTTTTCGCTCTCCAGTATCTCCTTGAGCTTCGCCACGGTTGCTATAAGCTCTCGTCTTTCCTCGAGTATCTTGTCCCTCTCAAGCGCCGTGAGCCTTTGAAGACGCATCTCCAGAATGGCCTGGGCCTGCCGCTCAGAAAGCGCAAATGTCCGCACAAGACCCGCTTTCGCGGCCGCGGGGCTCTCGGAACCTTTTATGAGCTCAACGATTTCATCCAGATTATCAAGAGCGATCTTGAACCCCTCGAGGATGTGGAGGCGTTCCTCGGCCTTTCGAAGCTCGTACTGGGTTCTGCGGGTAATTACCTCCTTTCTGTGCTCTACGAAGTGGGCAAGGAGTTCTTTTAAGCTAAGAACCTTCGGCTGGTTTCTCACAAGCGCGAGCATTATGATGCCGAAGGAAGTGTACATCTGCGTATGTTTGTAGAGTTGGTTTAAAACCACTTGGGCATGTTCTCCGCTTTTCACGTCGATAACGAGCCTTATACCCTCTCTGTCGGACTCGTCCCTTATGTCGGAGATACCCTTTATTTTCTCCTCTCTCACAAGCTCCGCGATTTTCTGGGCCAGCCGCGCCTTGTTAACCTGATAGGGGAGCTCGGTGACGATTATCACTTCCCTGTCCCCTTTTTTCTGCTTCTCTATGCGAACCCTAGCCCTCATCCTGACTATTCCGCGACCGGTGGCGTAGGCGGTACGAATGTCATCCCTACCGCTTACGAAACCGCCCGTGGGAAAATCCGGTCCCGGCATGATCTCAAGTAGCCTATCCACAGTGATTTGGGGATCTCGTATCTGCGCCACCACGGCGTCGAGAAGCTCCCCAAGATTATGAGGAGGAATATTGGTCGACATACCCACCGCGATTCCCGAAGAACCGTTCAGAAGCAAGTTGGGCACCTTAGTCGGCAGCACGCTCGGCTCAAGTTCTCCCCCATCGTAGTTCGGATAAAACTCGACTGTTTCCTTGTCAAGATCCTCAAGCATCTCTGAAGAGATTCTCGAGAGCCTTACTTCCGTGTAGCGCATGGCCGCCGGACTGTCCCCGTCAACGGAACCGAAGTTGCCCTGTCCGTCGACAAGCGGAATTCTCATGGAAAAATCCTGAGCCATCCGGACAAGGGAGTCATAGATCGCCGAGTCTCCGTGAGGGTGGTATTTACCCATGACATCCCCCACCACTCTGGCAGATTTCTTGTAAGGTCGATTCCAAACGTTTCCGACCTCGTTCATTCCGTAGAGAATTCTTCTGTGAACGGGCTTGAGTCCGTCGCGCACGTCTGGAAGAGCCCTTCCGACTATCACGCTCATTGAGTAGCTGAGATAGGACTCCTTCATCTCATCTTCAATGTTTACAGTCTGCACTCTGGATGAAGTGTCCATTCCTGAAAAAGCCCTCCGGAGAAAAGAAAAAGAATGGTTGTGAAATAAACCGGTTAGAATGATATTTTACATGAATAAATTCATGAATTCCAGAGCAAAACGGGGAGTAAATTCGGTTTTGACGAAAGAGTTGAAATAATCGATATGCGCATACTTACAGGACAATCCAAGGGCAAAAAACTGAAGGTCCCAAGGGGAAAATCGCTTAGGCCCACGGCGTCCAGAATAAAAAAATCCATTTTCGACATACTGAGTCCCGAAATGGCGGGAACAAGGGTGCTTGATCTTTTCTCAGGCTCGGGAAATCTGGGAATCGAGGCTCTGAGCCTGGGAGCCGCATTTTGTGTCTTCGTTGAGAAAAACCCCGGCACAGCGGGAATAATCGCCCAGAATCTGCGTTCCTTGGGATACACAGAACGATCGAGAATACTCAATTTTGATTTCAGAAAAGCATTGAGTATGTTAAGTGCGGAAAATCGCGGGTTTGATGTTGTTTTCGTCGATCCCCCGTATGAGCTTTACGAAAAGACCGAGCCTCATGAGCTTGCCCGCGATATACGAAGTGTCGTCGGAGAGAAGGGAGTAATGGTTATTGAACATCCATCCAGAAACGTTATTAATTCTGAAGGACTTGACGTGAGAACCAAAAAATACGGAGGGACCTCCGTAAGTTTTCTAAGGAGGCTAGATTGAACGGCAAAACTGTAATCTATCCGGGTTCCTTCGACCCTTTCACAAACGGGCACCTTAACATAATCACCCGGGCCGCGGGAATATTCGAGAAAATAATAATTTCGGTCGGACACAATACTTCAAAGAAAACGACTCTCTCGACCGAAGAAAGAGTATCTCTGATCGCCGAGGTGACCAAGGATTTCCCCAACGTCGAGGTTGAAAGCTTCGAGGGACTGCTGGCCGACTACATAAGAGAGAAGGAAACCAACACCATACTGCGCGGAATGAGGTGTCATTCGGACTTTGAATACGAACTTCAGATGGCCACCGCAAACAAGCTTATGAACGAAGAAGTGGAAACACTGTTTATGGTGACCGACAGCCAGTTCTCCCACATAAGCTCCTCTCTGATAAAGGAAATCATTTCCCTGGGAGGTTCCGCAAAAGATTTTGTGCCAGCAGTGGTTGAGGAAAAACTGATTGAAAAACTTCGCCCGGCCGGGGAACGGAGGAAATGATAAAGTGAGACTTTCACAAAGGGTCAGCAATCTGAAGCCTTCTGCAACTCTGACCATAACGGCAAAAGCCAAGTCGCTTCGCGCCCAGGGAGTCGACATCATAGGGTTCGGAGCGGGGGAACCCGATTTCGACACCCCGGAGAACGTGAAAAAAGAAGGCGTGGCCGCAATTAAAAGCGGTTTTACGAAATATACTGCCGTGGGTGGAATCGACGAGCTCAAAGACGCGATAGCGGCGTCTTTGAAAAAAGATCACGGCCTTGAGTACTCAAGGAACGAAATACTGGTTTCCTGTGGGGCAAAGCACTCGATATACAATATCACCCAAGCACTTTTCGAATCCGGAGACGAAGTCATAATTCCAGCCCCCTACTGGGTTTCCTATCCCGAGCAGGTGGCGCTTACGGGCGCGACTCCGGTGATCATGGACACAGACGAACAAGGGCTTTTCAAAATCACCCCGGAGCAGCTTCAGGCAGAGATAAACGAAAGGACGCGGGCCCTTATTCTCAATTATCCTTCGAACCCAACAGGAACCACTTATTCGCGCGGGGAGCTTGAGGAGATAGTAAAAGTAGCCTTGGACGCCGACCTGATTATAATTTCGGATGAAATATACGAAAAAGTAATCTACGCAGATACTGAACATGTATCTGTCTGCTCTCTTGGTGACAAGGCCAAGAAATCCACTGTACTCGTAAACGGAGTATCCAAATCCTACTCAATGACCGGATGGCGCATAGGATACGCCGCCGGAGACAAAAGAGTAATAAGCGCGATGGCAAAGCTACAAGGCCAGTCAACCTCAAACCCCTCTTCAATCTCGCAGATGGCAGCCCTTGAGGCGCTTAGAGGACCGCAGGAGCTGCTAGGCAAAAGGGCAAGGGAATTTGAGAGAAGGAAGAACTTCATAGTAAAAAGGTTGAACGAAATCCCAGGATTTACCTGTTTTAACCCCATGGGAGCGTTCTACGTGTTCCCGAGCATAAGCGGTTTCGTGGGGAAAGCCTACGGAAACAAGAGAATCGACGGATCCATTTCGTTTACCGAATTCCTGCTCGAAGAAGCGAAAGTAGCCGTAGTTCCTGGCATAGCTTTCGGAAAAGAAAACTACCTCAGGATATCCTACGCGACATCCATGGAGAACATAGAAGAGGGCTTAAACAGAATTGAAGAGGCGGTAAAAATCCTGCTCTGATTCGAAATGGACTCCTTTAAAATCGGCCTTTCCGCAACGCTCTCGGGACGCCACGCGATCCAGGGCAGGGAAAGCCTCCGAGGAATAAAACTTTTTACCGAGGAACTGCGCGCTAGGGGCGGAATAGAGATGGGGGATGGAAAATCCCTGGTTCCGGAACTCGTTTTCTATGACGACGAGAGTATCCCCGAAAAAACAAAGGAGAACACCCTCCGCCTTATAGAAAAAGACAGAGTAGACATACTGCTGGGGCCATATTCAAGCAGCCTCACGCTTGCGTGCGTTGAAACTGCAGAGAGCGCCCAAAGAGTAGTGTGGAATTACGGTGGGTCGCTTGACGATATTCCTTCTCGCGCCCGGGGCAAAACGGTAAGCGCGATAACCGGGGCATCTTCTTACTTCCAAGCGGTCGTGGATATGATCCATGACTGCTATAGCCAAGCTGTGGAACTCTTCGTTTTGCGTCTTGGGGGAAGCCGCTTTTCCCAGACCGTGTGCGAAGGGGCTTTGCTTCGCGCGGAGAAACTAGGTATTTCGGCAGCCGTTTATGATTTTCCCTCCGGCACAGAAGACTTCTCCACCATACTTGCCCGCCCAAAAAGCCGTAGCGCTTCCTGCGTGCTCTGCTGCGGAGGAATGGAAGACGACATAAATCTCGCCAAGTGGGTACGGAAGAACTCAGACCTTGACTTCGGGGTAGTGGCGACGCTTGCGGCGGCTGTAAACGAGTTTGAAAAACGTCTCGGCCTAGAGGCAGACGGTTTTGTTTCAACAAGCCAATGGGAACCGACGCTTTCTTTGTCCCCGGATTTCGGCCCGAGCCCCGAGGAGTTTTCAGACAGGTTTGCCCGCGCCTACGGATACACGCCCGACTACACGGCCGCACAGTCCTACAATATGGGGCTTATAATCGAGAAACTCATCGAGAGAACGGGCGAAACGGACGAACAGGCGCTTCTGCGCGAAGCCCTGCGCTCTTGGTTCACGACTTTTTACGGGGATTTCCGTATTGATCCCGAGACCCTGCGGCAGATGGGACACCGAATGCTGGTAACCCAGTGGCAGGACGGAGAGAAAAAAATAGTTTTTCCGAAGAAATATTCTAATTCCCGGCTCATAGTATGAGGGATGGTGGAGCCGACGGGAGTCGAACCCGCGACCTCATGAATGCCATTCATGCGCTCTCCCAACTGAGCTACGGCCCCGCATAAAACAGAATTATAAATCTAGTTTCAAGGCGAGCGCATGTCAAACCCGAAGAAAGTTGAGGGATGGTGGAGCCGACGGGATTTGAACCCGCGACCTCATGAGTGCGATTCATGCGCTCTCCCGGGCTGAGCTACGGCCCCACGAAAAACAGGAGTAATTAGTCTATTTCAGGAAACATGACTGTCAAACCTCCGCTCCAAGACAGCGGCCCCTCTGTATTGTAAAGCGGATTATGTATAATTTCCTTTTTGTGCGTTAAAAAAAAGGAGATTGTTGGATGAATTCCGTAGATATAGGTCTTATAGGCGCCGGAACCATAGGTTGCGGAGT
>JAPPFE010000035.1 GCA_028823955.1 Candidatus Dadabacteria bacterium | reverse complement strand
GGTGGAAGAACTGTTGGGGCAGGCGTAGTAACAGAAATCATTGAGTGATGAGTAATAGACTCTACAGGGCAGTAGCTCAATTGGTAGAGCAGCGGTCTCCAAAACCGCAGGTTGGGGGTTCGAGACCCTCCTGCCCTGCAGAAAAACCAAGTCATGGAAAGATTTGACAGGATCAAAGTTGATACGACCAGGTATCTCAGCGGTGTTGCTACAGAACTGAAAAGAATAACCTGGCCCGAGCGTAAAGATACGGTTAAATCAACCTTAGTGGTTGTTATTATTACCGCGTTTTTTGCACTCTTTTTTATGCTGGCCGATTACGTGTTCTCTTTTCTGTTTGGTCTTATACTGAGTTAAAGAGCGAAACGGGAGCAGTTTTCGAATGCCGAGCAAGTGGTATATAGTGCATGTAAATACCGGTTTTGAGGAACGGGTTAAAACCCAGATAGAAAACGGGATGGAGAGCATGAACAATGAAAACCTTGCCATTGACGAGGTTTTTATTCCTACTGAGACAGTAGTTGAAACACAGAAAGGCGGGAGGAAGAGAACATCTATTAGGAAATTCTTTCCCGGATACATAATGCTTAAAATGGAACTTAACAAGGAAACCCTGGATTTCGTACGGGAGATACCGAAAGTGATAAGTTTCGTGGGAGGCCGCCCGGTTGATGGAAAGATAAATATTGATTCCATCCCCGAAGTTGACGAAGAAAAAGTTAACGAGATAAAAACAAGGGCAAAAGAGGGCACGCTCAAGCCCAAGCCGAGTGTCGCTTTTGAAAAAGGAGAAGCCATAAGAGTTATAGAAGGTCCTTTTGCCAATTTTTCCGGAATTATAGAAGATGTAAAACCCGAAAAAGCCAGGGTGCAGGTACTGGTCAGCATTTTTGGCAGGACCACACCCATAGAGCTCGATTTTAATCAGGTGGAGAAAATCTAGATGAAGAAAATAAGCGGTTACATAAAGTTGCTGATTGAGGCGGGAAAGGCATCCCCTTCGCCTCCGGTAGGTCCCGCGCTCGGACAAAGAGGCGTGAACATAATGGAATTCTGCAAAGCCTTTAATGCCCAGACGTCTTCTTCCGAAGGGCTTCTTCCAGTTACGGTGACCGTTTACGCGGACAGGTCTTTTGATCTTCAGATAAAAACTCCCCCTACTTCTTACCTGCTGAAAAAAGCTGCGGGCCTTGAAAAAGGTTCAGGATCCACTCCGAGGACCAAAGCCGGCAAGATTACGGAGGAACAGGCAAGGGAGATAGCGCAAAGAAAGCTTGAGGATCTCAATACTGATGAAATTGATGCGGCTTTGATGGTTGTGCGTGGTACCGCGAGAAGCATGGGAATTGATATAGAAGGATAGAGTTTGGAGAGACTTCATGACCACCAGAGGAAAAAAATATATTGACGTAAGCACCAAAGTAGATTCCCGCAAAGAGTATACGGTTGATGAGGCCATGGAGCTTGTGGCTCAGGCCCACTATGCGAAATTTGACGAAACGGTGGATATAGCCGTAAATCTCGGCATAGACCCCAGACATGCGAACCAGCAGATTCGTTCCGCACTCGTGTTGCCTCACGGTCTCGGGAAAAAAATGACGGTCCTCGTGTTTGCAACGGATGATAAGGCAGTCGAGGCAAAAGATGCCGGGGCCGATTATGTGGGTCTTGACGATATCGTGGAGAAAATTTCTAAGGAGAACTGGCTTGATTTTGACGTGGCTATAGCCACTCCTGACGTGATGTCAAAGGTTGGAAGACTGGGAAAAGTGCTGGGGCCAAGAGGACTGATGCCGAGTCCTAAGGTAGGTACTGTAACTTCGGACGTCGCTAACATGGTCAAGGAATCAAAGGCCGGTCGTGTTGAAATCAGAAATGACAAAAGCGGGGTTATACACGCTCCTGTTGGAAAAGTCTCTTTCGGAAAAGAGAACCTGAAAGAAAACTTCCTCGCCTTTATGGGTTTTCTGATCAAAGAGAAACCTGTTGCTTCTAAGGGTATTTTTCTGAAGAGAGTTTCGGTGTCGGCGACCATGGGTCCCGGTATTGGAGTGAGTGTGCCGGATATTAGGAACGAACTTAAAAGTATGGGAATTGCGGCGTAAGCGTAACGCGAAACTAGATACGAGAAGAGAGAGACTATGCTCAGTAAAGCCGAAAAGCAGAAAGTAATTGACGACTTGGCATCCAGATTCCATTCCGTTTCCTCGGTGTTCGTTGTTGAATACCAAGGACTTAAGGTGAAGGAGATGGATGTCCTGAGGAAAAAACTCAGGCAGACCAATACGGAGTTCAGGGTTGTAAAGAACACCCTTCTGGAGAAAGCTTCACTAGGAACGGACATAGAAAGAATGAAAGATCTTTTTTCGGGTCCCACAGCGATTGCTATCTGTGATGGGGAGTCTTCCGCGGCAGCGAAGGTCTTTGTTGATTACGGCGAAGATTTCCCGGAAATCAAGATAAAGGGCGGTATATTCGAAGGAGAAGTAGTAGATGTATCCAGAATAGAGCAGATAGCAAAGCTTCCGTCAAGACAGGAGCTTATCTCCGAGTTTGTAGGCCTGCTTAGTGCTCCGATGGGCAACCTTGTGGGAGTCTTGGAGCAGACACGCTCAAATATTGTCAATGTGTTAGAAGGTTTAAAAGAAAAGAAAACTAAATAAAAAACTGTAGAACTGTTTTATCAAGGAGGAATAAAATGCCCGATATTAGTAGAACAGACGTTGTCACCTATCTTGAACAAGCTAGCATGCTTGAGATTTCCGAACTGATAGAGGAAATAAAGGAAAAGTTCGGTGTTCAGGCCGCTGCGCCACAAGTCGCTGTTGCCACTGCTGCCGGTGCCGAAGCCGCTCCTGCGGCCGAAGAGAAAACTGAGTTTAGTGTAATTCTCAGTTCTTTCGGAGACAAGAAAATACAGGTCATAAAGGCGGTAAGGGAAATCGCGGGTCTTGGACTCAAGGAATCCAAGGAGCTTGTTGAAGGAGCTCCCAAACCTGTAAAAGAGGGAGTTAGCAAGGATGAGGCTGCAGACATCAAGAAAAAGCTTGAAGACGCCGGGGCAACCGTTGAAGTTAACTGACCATAATTTTCTTCGGTTATTTTCACTTAAATTAAAAAACGAGGGGGTGCGCGTTGACCATAGAGAATATAGAGTCTCAGGAATTAAGGAAAGATTTTTCGAAGATCCCCCAGGTTCTGGATATCCCCCACCTGCTTGATGTACAGATAAAATCGTACGAAGATTTTCTGCAGGCCGATATTCCTCCAGATGAGCGTTCGGACACCGGCCTTCATGGAGCCTTCAAGGCTGTTTTTCCTCTTGAGGATTATAATGGCAAGGCTTCTTTGGAATATCTCAGCTACAGGCTGGACGAACCCAAGTATGATTTCGCCGAATGCAGGCTTAAGGGCTATACCTACACTGCTCCTCTTTATGTAACTTTCCGTCTTATAATTTGGGACATTCCTGAAGGTGAAAAAGGACAGAAAGATACCGAGAGACAGTTCCGCGACATTAAAGAGCAAGAGATATACTTTGGGGAAGTACAGCTTATGACCCCCAGCGGTTCTTTTATAGTAAACGGAACCGAAAGAGTAATCGTAAACCAGCTCCACAGATCTCCCGGAGTGTTTTTTGATCGGGACAAAAGCAAGAACCAGTTGTCCGGAAAGGAAGGATCTTTTATAGCGAGAATCGTTCCTCAAAACGGTCGCTGGCTTGATTTTGAATATGATCTGAAAGACATGCTCCATGTGCGCATAGACAGAAAGAAAAAATTCCACGTCACCGTTCTTCTCAAGGCCATGGGTTATGATGAGCAGCAGATAATGGATTTCTTCTATCCCGTGGAGACTTTCCATATAGAACCGGAAGAACTTCGAAAAGAAGTAACCGCGGAAGTTTTCGAGGTGGGAGCGGAGGGTTTTAAGAAAGAAAAGACCACCGAAATAATTTCCTATCAGAAAGTGACTGTGGATATAAACCATCCGGAAACAGGTGACCTTATAGGTAGAAAGGGAAGAAGGCTGAAAAATCTTCTTTCAAGATTCGAAGAAGTTGGCATGAGTTCCATACCTGTTTCAGATGAAGAGATAATGGAAAAACCCTCGGCCGAAGTGGTCTCCGACCCCGAAACTGGGGAAGTAATACTAGATTTCAATGAGGAAATAACGGAAGAGAAACTCGACGAACTCCGCAGAGTCGGTAAAAAAACCCTCAGAGTCTACTACATAGACAAGACCCTGTTCGTGAGTTCTCTTCGGACCACACTTCTTTCCGATAAGGTGGATTCATGTGAGGAAGCCATAACGGAGATATACAAGAAATTCAGGCCGACGGACCCTCCTTCCGATGAAGTCGCGCGGACTTTCTTTGAAAACATGTTCTTCACCCAGGATGCATACAGACTCTCGAAAGTGGGTCGGATCAAAATCAACTATAAGCTCAAGAGGAAGGGCGTGAGCGATGATCATCTTACTTTGGACAGAGAAGATATCCTTCTGACCGTGAAATACCTGCTTGATTTGAAAGGTGGCAGGGGATCTACCGACGACATAGACCATCTCGGCAACCGAAGGGTAAGAACCGTTGGGGAACTTATAGAGGACCGTTTTTATCACGGCCTTGAGAGGCTTGCACGGTTTGTGAAGGAAAAAATGGGATACCAGACCATAGAAAACCTCATGCCTAATGAAGTACTGGTTCCGAAAACCGTTACATCGGTTCTCAAGGAGTTTTTCACCACGGGTCAGCTTTCCCAGTTCATGGATCAGACCAACCCTCTGTCGGAAATAACTCATAAAAGAAGGCTGAGCGCACTTGGTCCGGGCGGTCTTACCAGAGAGAGGGCGGGGTTCGAGGTAAGAGATGTTCACTCTTCCCATTATGGGAGAATATGTCCTATAGAAACTCCGGAAGGTCCTAATATCGGACTTATATCCAGCTTGAGCACTTATGCGAAGATAGATGAATCCGGATTTATCCGGACTCCTTACAGGAAAGTGAAGGACGGGCGTGTTACGGACGAAATAATTTATATGAATGCGCTTATGGAAGAGGATTACATTGTAGCTCAGGCAAACGCCCCCCTTGAAGAGGACGGGTCTTTCAAACTACCTTTTGTCTCCGCCAGGGGAAATGGCGAATTTATGATGGTTGAGAGGGAGGAGGTTGAGTTTATGGACGTGTCCCCTTCGCAGCTTGTTTCGGTTTCGGCTTCTCTTATTCCCTTTCTTGAGCATGATGACGCGAACAGGGCCCTTATGGGTTCTAATATGCAGCGCCAGGCCGTGCCACTCATAAAGAGTGCCTCGCCGCTTGTGGGGACAGGTTTTGAAAGCAAGGTGGCCAAGGACTCCGGGGTTACGGTCGTCGCACGCAGAGATGGCGTAGTGGAGTCCGTAGATGCGGTTAGGATTGTGGTTAAATCCACGGAAAGAAGTCGCGAAGGTGGGGTGGATATCTACAACTTGATAAAGTTCCACCGCTCAAACCAGAGTTCCTGCTGGAATCAGACGCCTATAGTTTGCCAAGGGCAGCGGGTGAGGAAAGGACAGGTAATAGCGGATGGGTGTTCGACGGACCGTGGCGAACTGGCGCTCGGACAGAATATGGTTGTCGCCTTTATGCCATGGGGAGGATACAACTTTGAAGACGCAATCTTGATATCCGAGAGGGTTGTAAAGGACGATGCATTCACCTCAATTCATATTGAGGAGTTTGAGTGTACGGCAAGGGAGACGAAACTCGGAAGAGAAGATATAACCAGAGATATACCTAATGTGTCCGAAGAGTCCCTTAGGTATCTGGATGAAAGCGGAATAATAATGATAGGTGCCGAGGTTGAGCCTGGAGACATACTGGTTGGAAAAATTTCTCCAAAAGCCGAAACTCAGCTTTCTCCGGAAGAGAGGCTCTTAAGGGCGATCTTCGGAGATAAGGCCGGGGATGTCAAGGATTCCTCCCTCAAGGTTTCTTCCGGGGTATACGGTACCGTGATAGATGTTGAAACTCTTGTGTCCCGCTCCGTGGATAAGGACGAGAGAAGTAAAGACATTGAGAACCAAGAAATCTCAAAATTGATGGAAGAGAAAGAGAACGAGGTAAGTATTCTCAGGCGGGATGCGGTTGACAGAGTAAAGCATATTGTTCTCGGCAAAACTTCGCTTTCCAAAATAACGGTTAACAGAAAAACCATTCTTAAAAGCGGACAGGAAATTACTGAAGAGATTCTTGATGCTATTCCCTTAGAAAAGCTTGTTGATGTTAGGATAAAGAACCTTCCCGAAGCGGGTGAAGAACTGACTGGAATAATTGGCAGAGTTCTCAAACGCATTGATTACGTGACCGCTACCTATGAACAGCGCATAGAAAAATTGAAAAAGCCCGATGAGTTGCCTCCCGGGGTTTTGAGAGTGGTTAAGGTCCGCATTGCGGTTAAAAGGAAGCTTCAGGTTGGTGACAAAATGGCGGGACGGCATGGCAACAAGGGTGTCGTATCGAAAATACTTCCGCAGGAAGATATGCCTTATCTCTCCGACGGGAGGCCGGTTGACATGGTTCTTAACCCGCTTGGCGTGCCTTCAAGGATGAACGTTGGCCAGATACTGGAGACCCATCTGGGGTGGGGCGGCAGAGAACTGGGAAGGCAGCTTAATGAGTATATCGAACAGGAATTTAGCGACGAAGCCCTAAGAAAGAAGCTTCTGGAAATATACTCGGATTCTTCGCAGACACGGGAGCTTGTAGAGTCGCTGGACAGAGAGGGTCTTGTAAAGTTGGTAAGAGAGCTTGAAGACGGAGTACCGGTAAAATCCCCGGTCTTTGACGGTGCCCACGAGACTGAAATTGCGCGTATCCAGGAGCTTGCCGGCATCGACGAAGATGGAAAGACTATTCTTTTTGATGGTCAGACCGGTGAACCTTTTGATCAGAAAGTGTGCGTTGGGATAATGTACATGTTAAAGCTCCATCACCTTGTTGAAGAGAAAATTCATGCGAGGGCAATCGGGCCTTATTCCCTGGTAACGCAGCAGCCCCTTGGCGGGAAGGCTCACTTCGGTGGACAGAGACTTGGAGAAATGGAGGTCTGGGCGCTTGAAGCCTACGGGGCCGCCTACACCCTTCAGGAATTTGTCACCATAAAATCAGACGACGTAGCGGGACGGACGAGAATATTCGACTCGATCGTAAGAGGTGATATGAATTTTGAACCAGGTCTTCCTGAATCTTTCAAAGTGTTGCGCAAGGAACTGCAGGCGTTGGGACTTGATGTGGATCTTATTGAAGAGGAAGTGGAAATTGAACCGCTTCCGAAATATTAATTTGGAGGGAATCATACCATGGATATAGACACGCTTTTTGAAAAGCCGAAAAACCCTTCTGATTACTCGACCATAAAAATTTCCATAGCTTCTCCGGAAAAAATCAGGTCATGGTCAAACGGAGAAATAAAAAAACCTGAAACTATAAACTACAGGACATTCAAACCCGAGAGAAACGGTCTTTTCTGTGCCAAAATATTCGGGCCCGTGAAAGATTACGAATGCACCTGCGGAAAATACAAAAGACTTAAGCACAGAGGAGTAACTTGTGAGAAATGCGGCGTGGAAGTAATTTCCTCTAAAGTAAGAAGGGAGAGAATGGGTCATATAGAACTCGCTTCTCCCGTTGCACATATATGGCTTCTTCGCAGCATTCCCAGCAGAATAGGAATGCTCCTTGACATGACTTTGAAGGACTTGGAGAGAGTGCTTTATTTCGAGGCTTACATAGTTATGGATCCGGGAATTTCCGACCTCAAGTTTGCCCAGGTAATAACCGAAGATGAGTACAGAGCCGAGCGCGAGCGCTTCGGTTCCGAATTTGTCGTCGGTATGGGGGCCGAGTCGGTACGGGAAATGCTGAAAACCATAGATTTAAACGAGCTTTCTCAGGAACTCAGGACGAGTATGAAAGAGACCAAGTCTCCAATCAAAAAAGCCCGTATTGCAAAAAGACTGAGAATATGTGAAGCGTTTCGCAAGTCCAAAAACCGTCCGGAATGGATGATCCTGACCACTATTCCTGTTCTGCCACCTGATCTCAGACCCCTTGTTCCTCTTGATGGAGGACGGTTTGCCGCCTCTGATCTTAACGATCTTTACAGAAGAGTGATTAACAGAAACAACAGGCTGAGAAAACTCCTTGAACTCGGTGCTCCAGACATAATAGTCAGGAATGAAAAGAGGATGCTGCAGGAGTCTGTCGACGCACTTTTGGAGAACGGGAGAAGGGGAAGACCGGTTTTGGGTCACAACCACAGACCACTTAAGAGTCTGAGTGACATAATAAAAGGTAAACAAGGCAGATTCAGACAAAACCTTCTGGGGAAAAGAGTTGATTACTCAGGTCGGTCGGTGATTACCGTAGGTCCCGATCTGCGTCTTCACCAATGCGGAATCCCCAAGCAGATGGCGCTTGAACTTTTCAGGCCCTTTATTTACCAGAAGCTTGAAAGATGGGGTGAGGCGGCAACGATAAAGATAGCGAAGAAGCTGCTTGACAGCGAAGCTCCGGTGGTGTGGGACGCTCTTGACGAAGTGATAAAAGAGCATCCGGTGCTTCTTAACAGGGCCCCGACTCTTCATCGTCTTAGCATACAGGCTTTCGAACCGGTGCTTATTGAAGATAAAGCCATTCAGCTTCATCCTCTTGTATGCCCTGCCTACAACGCGGATTTTGACGGCGACCAGATGGCGGTTCATGTTCCGCTCTCAATTGAGGCCCAGACCGAATGCCGCTCGCTTGTTATGTCGACGAACAATATTCTTTCTCCCGCGCACGGAAAGCCGATAATACTTCCCACTCAGGATATAGTTCTGGGGCTTTACTACCTCACAAGGGATACGGCTTCGGATAAAAATTCCGAGCCGGGCCGTGTTTTTTCAGTGCGTGAGGTGGTTTTTGCGTATGAACTGGGGAAGATCGGTTTGCATGATAGCGTAACAGTGAGGATTGACGGGAAGAGCCATCTGACGACAGTCGGAAGAGTGTTGATGTACGAGGTTATTCCCGAAGGTGTTTCCTTTGAACTTATCAACAAGCCAATGACTAAAAGGGCTATAGAAGCCCTTGTGGATGAGTGTTTCAGGAAAACCGGCGGCAAAAGCACGGTTTTGCTGGCTGACAGCCTGAGGACTCTAGGATTCAAGTATTCGACAAAGTCCGGAGCTTCTATTTCGATCACGGACATGATTATTCCTGAATCAAAGAAGGATCTGTTGGAAAATGCCCAAGAGGAAGTTATGAAAGTGCAGAACCAGTATTCCCAAGGGCTTATAACCGACGGAGAGAGGTACAACAAGGTAATAGATATCTGGGCAAAAACAAGCGATGAAGTCGCTCAGGCAATGATGAGAAAGATTTCTTCAGAGGAAGTCCAGACGGGCAAAAACACTACAGTTGCGGGACCGAGTTCGAACCCAATATATATGATGATTGATTCTGGGGCGAGAGGGAGCCAGACGCAGGTAAGGCAGCTTGCAGGCATGAGGGGGCTTATGGCGAAGCCTTCGGGAGAAATAATAGAAACTCCTATCACATCCAATTTCCGTGAGGGGTTATCGGTGCTCCAGTATTTTATTTCTACCCATGGTGCGAGGAAGGGGCTTGCGGATACGGCACTAAAAACAGCAAATGCCGGTTACCTGACGCGAAGGCTGATTGATGCCGCTCAGGACGTAATGATTACCGAACTTGACTGCGCCACCATAGAGGGAATTAAAGTCAGTGATCTGGTGGAAGGTGGAGAAATAATTGAAAAAGTAGGGGAGAGGGTGCTTGGAAGGGTGGTGCTTGAAGATATAGAAGATCCCCAGACTGGAGAGGTGATTGTTCACGCAAACGAGGAAGTTGATGAGACCGCGGTTGCTAAGATGGACGAAGCGGGCATAAGCGAGGTGAGCATCCGTTCCGTTCTTACCTGTGAAACCAGAAGCGGTGTCTGCAGACTCTGCTATGGAAGGAACCTTTCCACTGGAAAGCTTGTGAACATGGGCGAAGCCATAGGTATTGTCGCGGCCCAGTCAATCGGGGAACCCGGAACTCAGCTTACCATGAGAACGTTTCATATAGGTGGTGCCGCGAGCCAGAGAGCAGCCGAGAGCACCCTTGAGAATCAGCACGAGGGGATAGTCAGATTTAAGAACATAAAAGCCGTCAAGGGACGTGGTAACAAATTGGTTGTTATCAGCAGAAGCGGCGTCCTTTCAATTGAGGACAGCAAGGGATATGAAAGGGAGAAATATCCCGTTGTACTTGGAGCTAGGCTTAACGTAAAAGAAGGGGACAAGGTTAAGAAGGGGAAAGTACTCGCTGAATGGGATCCTTACACGACCCCTATAATTTCAGAGGTTCCAGGTTCTGTAAAGTTCAAGGATCTTGAAGCCGGAGTTACGTACAAGGAACAGGTGGATGAAGTCACGGGCGTTCTCATAAGGGTAGTGGTTGAGACCAAGGATTTGGAAATGCATCCTACTCTGGATATCGAGGTGAGAACAGAGGATTTAGAATCTCTGGAAATCGACTCTTTGCCGAAAGATAAGAAAGTGCCTTACTCGCTTCCCGTAGGCGCTATAATAGAAGTTGGTGACAAAGACGATATAGATGCAGGGGACGTACTTGCCAAGATTCCGAGAGCGACCTCAAAGACAAAAGACATTACCGGAGGTCTTCCGAGAGTTGCTGAACTCTTTGAAGCCAGAGTGCCCAAAGATCCGGCCGTTGTAAGCGAAATCGACGGAATCATATCTTACGGAAAAGATGTAAAGGGGAAGAAGAGGGTTGTGGTAACTCCGGAAATGGGAGAGCCTAAAGAATATACTGTTCCCAGGGGAAAACATATCTTGGTCAGGGAAGGGGAATTCGTCTCTTCTGGTGACCAGCTTGTCGACGGTGCGGTTAATCCTCACGACATTCTGAATATCATGGGAGAAAAAGCCCTTGCCAACTATATGGTTAACGAAATTCAAGAAGTCTACAGACTTCAGGGTGTGAAGATTAACGACAAGCATATTGAGGTTATAGTCAAGCAGATGCTGAAAAGGGTGAAGATAAAAGACCCAGGTGACACTACGATGCTTGTCGGCGAGGCTATAGAGAAAAATGTTTTCTTTGAAGAAAATGAGAAGGTCGTCGAAGAAGGCGGATCCCCGGCAGCGGCCGAGCCGCTTCTTCTGGGTATAACCCGCGCTTCGCTTAGCACTCGCAGCTGGCTTTCCGCCGCATCTTTTCAGGAAACCACCAGGGTTCTTACCGAGGCCTCCTGCGAGGGTAGGGAGGACGATCTCAGAGGACTCAAGGAAAACGTTATCGTGGGCAGGTTGATTCCGGCTGGCACCGGCCTTCCCATGTACAGGGACATAAGCATAGAGACCGAAGCACCGGAAATACCTGTACCCGTACCGGAAGTCGAAGAGAAGAGCGAAGACGTATTGCTGGAAAGCTAATATTTCCCCTGCGGTCTATTCTTTCTTTTGATCAGTAGCCATGGAGAAAAGCTACAGCCCTGCTGAGGTTGAACGGAGAGTTTATGATTTCTGGATCTCATCGGGACTTCATAAATCCGAAATAAAAGACTCGGCTGAGGTTTTCTCAATTGTCATCCCCCCACCAAACGTAACGGGATCGTTGCACATAGGCCACGCTCTTAACAACACCATTCAGGACATTCTCGTTAGGTACAAGAGAATGAATAATTTCGATGTTCTCTGGGTTCCAGGCACCGACCACGCGGGTATTGCTACCCAGATGATGGTTGAAAAAGATCTTGCCTCCGAAGGACGCACGAAAAACGATTTGGGCAGGGAAAAATTCCTTGAACGAATTTGGCAATGGAAAGAAAACTCCGGTAGCCGAATAACAGAACAGTTAAAAAGACTCGGAGCGCTTCCCGACTGGGAAATGGAGCGGTTCACCCTTGATGAGGGACTTTCAGAAGCGGTGAGAAAAGTTTTTGTCGATCTTTACTCTCAAGGGCTTATTTACAAAGACAAAAGGCTTGTCAACTGGGATCCCGAGCTCTGTACGGCCATATCGGATCTGGAAGTGGAGCAGAGAGAGACTCAAGGGAACTACTGGTATATAAGATATCCGATAGAGGGAGACGAAGGTCAGTTCGTTACTGTAGCTACAACACGTCCTGAGACTATGCTCGGAGATACTGCAGTTGCAGTTCATCCTGAAGATCCTAGATATACTGATTTAGTGGGCAGAAATGCTGTTTTGCCTCTTGTTGGAAGAAGGATCCCGGTAATAGCTGATGAGTACAGCGATCCAGAGAAGGGTACGGGAGCCGTAAAGATAACTCCGGGACATGATTTTAACGATTTTGAAGTCGGAAAGCGTAACGGTCTTGATATATTAAACATTCTTGACGAGCGGGCGCATATAAAAGGTGATGTACCCGAAAAATACGTGGGACTTGAAAGATTTGAGGCTAGAAAAGCCGTAATCCGAGACCTTGAGGAAGGAGGTTTTCTGGTAAAGGTTGAGCAAACCGTCCACACGGTTCCCTACGGCGACCGCTCTGGGGTGGTCGTAGAACCTTGGTTGACTGACCAGTGGTACGTAAACACGGAACAACTTGCCGCTGAAGCCATTTCATACGTAGAACGAGGTGAAATACGTTTTTATCCGGAGTTCTGGGAAAACACTTATTTTGAGTGGATGAGAAATATAGAGCCTTGGTGTATCTCGAGGCAGCTTTGGTGGGGTCACCGAATACCCGCATGGTACGGACCTGACGGGGAAGTTTTCGTTGCCGTGAATGAGCGCGAAGCTGCCGCTTCTGCGAAGAAGCATTATGGTGAAGAGGTCAAACTCGTTAGGGATCCGGATGTGCTGGATACGTGGTTTTCTTCCGGGCTCTGGCCTTTTTCCACCCTTGGATGGCCAGCGGAGACTGAAGCGCTTAGGCATTACTATCCGACATCGTGTCTGGTTACCGGATTTGACATTATTTTCTTTTGGGTCGCAAGAATGATAATGCTGGGACTTAAGTTCATGAAAGATGTCCCTTTCAGGGATGTTTATGTGCATGGCCTTATAAGAGACGCAAAAGGTCGCAAGATGAGCAAGACGACGGGCAACGTAATTGATCCTATTGACGTGATCGAAAAATACGGTGCCGACGCGCTTCGTTTCTCGCTCGCAGCGCTTGCTGCCCAAGGAAGGGATATAAAGCTTACCTTTCCTGTTATCGAGGGATACAGGAACTTCATGAACAAGATATGGAATGCTACCAGATTTGTGTTTATGAATCTTGAACCGGAGATGATTCACGACTCCGATCTCGACAACTCTTGCCTAAGTGTTCCTGACCGATGGATTCTCAGCAGGCTCAACTTTACCCTTGGCGAAGTTGAAGAATTCATTGAAGACTACGAATTCGACAAGGCTTCCCAGGCGCTTTATCACTTTATATGGGATGATTACTGCGATTGGTATCTTGAAATATCCAAGTTTTCGCTTTATGGAGACGACAGCGAATCTAAAAAAACCACTCTTAACGTACTCGTGCGGGTCCTGGTACGCTCCCTGAAGGCGCTCCATCCTTTTACGCCCTATATTACAGAGGAAATCTTCAGAATATTCAGGGAAAGGGGAGTCAATCTTCCTAAAGGAGAAGGTCTTGATTCAAAGAGCATTCTTGAAGCCCAGTATCCAAAGCCGAACGAAAGCGAGATATTTAAAGAGGAGTCGGGGCAGATTGAGCTTGTAAAAAGTGTTGTAACTGGAATAAGAAACCTGCGTGCCATTGTGGGAGTTCATCCCTCGGAGAAGGTATCAATTTATCTTAATTCCGAAAGCAGCGAGGTAGGGGATATTTTAAGGGAAAACCTTGAGATTATCTTGGGTATGGCTTCTCTTGGAGATTGCATTGTTTGCGGAGAGGTTATTCAGGGTAAAACAGTCTCGGAAGTTGTTTCGGGGGTAGAGATAATTATGCCGGTTGAGAACCTGCTTGATCTAGAGAAGGAAATTTCCAGACTGAGTAAGGATTTGGCAAAAGTTTCACAAGAACTTAAAAAAACCGAGGGTAAACTTGCGAACAGGGATTTCATCAAACGTGCTCCCGAAGATATTGTGGAAAAGGAAAAGGGGAAATTGGATGAATTTCAAAACCACAAGAAAAAACTTGAAGAGATTCTCGGGAAACTTTTGGCTATATAGCCGGAACTCTTGATTTTAGTACGGTCCGATGGGGCTAAAAAAGGTCCATTTGTTGATGCGACACTTTCTCGTCTGTTATTTCCACCGGATAATTTCCGTCAAAACACGCGAAACAGTAGCTTGATTTTCCATTAAAGGACTTGTCACCGTTGGTGACCGCTTTTGCTACCCCCTCCCTGCTTAAGTATCCCAGAGTATCGGAAGTTATGTAGTCCTTTATTTTTTCTACTTCAAGAGAATGCGCTATGAGTTCTTCTTTGAGAGGAGTATCTATGCCGTAGTAGCATGAGAACTTCATCGGAGGTGAACTTATTCTCATGTGAACTTCCTTGGCACCGGCATCACGTATCATCTTGACAATTTTTCTGCTGGTTGTCCCTCTTACTATGGAGTCGTCAACCACCACTACTTTTTTCCCGTCTATGACCTCTTTTATCACGCTGAGTTTCAGTTTCACTCCGAAGTTTCTTATTGATTGTTGAGGTTCAATAAAGGTTCTTCCGATATAGTGACTCCGCAGGAAGCCGGTTTCAAAGGGGATTCCCAACTGCTCGGCGTATCCCATGGCCGCCGGCGTTCCCGAATCTGGTACGGCCACGACGATGTCTGCGTCGGCAGGAGATTCAATTGCGAGTTGTTTCCCCATGTTTTTCCTCATCTGATAGATGTTTTTTCCTTGGACAAACGAATCGGGTCTCGAGAAATATATGTTCTCAAACACGCAGTATTTGTGCTGTTTTTTCGGAAGCGGATTGAACGACCTGATTCCTTTCTCATTTATGAATATTATTTCCCCTGGCGCTACTTCCCTTATATAATCGGCTCCTATTAGTTCAAAAGCACATGACTCGGAGGCCACAACGTAAGAATTATCAATCTTTCCGAGAACAAGGGGCCTGAATCCGTGAGGATCACGTGCAGCTACTAGCCCTTTGGGGGTAAGAAATAAAAGACAATAAGCTCCTTTGCATTCGGTAAGGGCTTCGATGATTCTTCCCAAGAAGGTTTTTTCCTTTGATCTCGCTATGAGGTGTACGATTACCTCGGTATCTGTTGTTGACTGGAATATGGAACCTTCTTTCTCAAGCTTGTGTCTCAGCACTCTCGCATTTGTAAGATTGCCATTGTGTCCGACCGCCAGCTCTCCTTTTTCGTAATTCATAATCAGAGGCTGGGTATTCTTATTGTTGCTTGAGCCTGTTGTGGAATATCTTACGTGGCCGATTGCGGTAGTGCCTTTAAGCTTCAATATGGACTCTTCATCAAAAACTTCGGTTACGAGCCCCATCTCTCGGTGAGAGTAAAGCTTCTCACCGTCGGTTGACACTATGCCAGCGCTTTCCTGACCTCTGTGTTGGAGAGAGTAGAGGCCGAGATAGGTAAAGTTGGCAGCGGCTGGATGATCATATATTCCAAAGACTCCGCACTCTTCGCGTAGCTTTGCCATTTTCACCCCTCTGAGACCGAAAGACTCCTCTGAAAGCCCATAGACCATGCATCGTGAACTGCTGAGATTTTCATGTCGATTAAATCTTCAACGCAGAACCTATCGTTATCAATGACTACTCCGGCACGCAGCGCGGGAACGCCGTAATTGCTCGCCATCTCTTTTATTCTTTCCCAATTGGTTTCGCTTATGCTAGCTATTACTCTGGATTGTGTTTCGGAGAAAAGAAACAGGTCGCCTCTAAGAGAGTTTTCATTTATGTCGGGCGCTTTTACCACGACCCCCCTTGTGCCGTCTGGACTAAAGCAGCATTCCGCGAGCGCTACAGCAAAGCCGCCCTCAGATATATCATGCGCCGACTTAAGTATACTTTGAGAAGCGCATGCAATCAACATTTCGGCAAGCTTTTTCTCTTTATCAAGGTCAATTGAAGGTGGTTTCCCGTCAATCAAGCCGTGTTGAATCTTGAGGTACTCACTCCCTCCTATATCTTCTTCTATGGCTCCTCCGAGCAGTATCACTAGATCTCCAGGATCTCGAAACCAAGAAGTGACGGTTTTGGCGGTATCTTCTATAAGGCCCACCATTGCCACAGTCGGGGTAGGGAATATTGCGACACCCTCGGTTTCGTTGTAAAGACTGACATTGCCGCTTACAACCGGTGTATTGAACGTTCTCGCGGCCTCCGACATGCCTTCAACGCTTTCTGAGAACTGCCACATTATCTCGGGGTTTTCAGGATTTCCAAAATTAAGACAATCGGTGATTGCAAGGGGAGAGGCACCACAGCAGACCAGATTTCTGACATTTTCTGCAACAGTTATTTTACTTCCTTCACGAGGATTTAGATAACAATATCTAGAATTCACATTAGATGTCATTGCGATCCCTTTTTGAGTTCCCTTGAGCCTTATTATCGCGGAATCCGCTCCTGGTCCCAAAACGGTGTCGGTTCTTACCATGTGGTCATACTGCTCGTAAACCCATTTCTTGCTCGATACAGTAGGAGAAGACAGAATTTCGAGAAAAACTCTCTGAATGTCTTCAGGTTCAGGGAAATTTTCCGAATCCAGCCTCTTTATTTTCTTTATGTAGCCGGGTTTTTTTACGGGTCTTTTATAAGTCGGTGCGGCCGAGGTTATGAGACTTACGGGCAGATCCGCAACTGTGGTTTCTTCTTCTACAATCGTCAATCTTCCCGAATCGGTCACCTTGCCGATAATCGAAAAATCAAGGTTCCACTTCCTGAAAATATCTCGGGCTGTATCTTCTTTGCCCTTTTCCAAGACTACAAGCATTCTCTCCTGCGATTCAGAAAGCATCACTTCATAAGGAGTCATTCTTTCTTCTCGCCTAGGAACTCTGCCAATTTCAATCTCAAGCCCGGTTCCTGCACGATCAGCCATCTCTGTTGAAGAGGATGTAAGTCCTGCGGCTCCCATATCCTGTATGCCGACAACACAATCAGTCTTAAACAGTTCCAAACAGGCTTCAAGAAGAAGTTTTTCCGTAAACGGGTCTCCCACCTGTACCGCGGGCCTTTTTTCTTCGGTTTCCTCAGTAAAGGTGTCCGATGCCATGATGGCTCCCTGTATTCCATCTCTTCCGGTTTTTGATCCGACGTATATTACGGGGTTTCCCTTGCCCGATGCATATCCACGGAAAACATTATCTTTTTTTGTGACCCCGAGTGCAAAGGCGTTTACCAGAGGATTTCCATTGTAGCAATCGTCAAAATATATCTCTCCTCCTATCGTGGGAATACCCATGCAGTTTCCATAGCCGGCTATTCCTGATACAACCCCTTCAACCAGAAATTTTGTTTTCTGAAGATGTGGGTTTCCGAATCGAAGAGAGTTTAAAAGTGCCACGGGTCTTGCTCCCATGGTGAATATATCCCGGAGTATTCCTCCGACTCCAGTCGCGGCGCCTTGGTAAGGTTCTATGAAGGAAGGATGGTTGTGGCTTTCCATTTTAAAAACGACGCAGTCGCCATCCCCTATATCCACTACTCCGGCGTTTTCTCCGGGGCCCTGTATAACTTGTTTTCCCTTTGTGGGAAATTTTCTAAGGTGCACTTTGGAACTTTTATAGGAGCAGTGTTCAGACCACATAGCTCCGAGAATTCCAACTTCTGTTAAGTTCGGCTCTCTGTCCAAGGTCTTGATTATCTTTTCGTATTCGCTTTCAGTGAGGCCGTGATCCAAGGCAAACTGCAGAGATCCTTTATCCTTCATTTGTCCTCCGGGGGCTGGATGAACTTTGTTGTCTTGGATATGTCCATGTCTCTGAAAAGGTATCTTTTTACTTTTCTTGTAGTTGTTTTTGGTAATTCTTCTCTGGCAACTGCAAAATGACTGATTCTTTTGTGGGGCTCAAGCCGACGATTAAGTTCACTTATCTCGCCTTTAAGGATGTCCCAGATCCTCTGATCGTCTCCGTGTTGGGGGAATTGTCCTAGCTTTTTGGAAATTCCCTCCGCCTCTGGAAATATCACGGCCTGTATCCTTTCATCATCCGGGCTGAATACAATCGCTTCTTCAACCGTTTCAAGCGGAGTGAGTTTTTCTTCGATTTCCTCGGGAGAAATATTCTTTCCTCCCTTAGTTACGATAACCGATTTTTTTCTTCCCGTTATGTATAGGTAGCCTTCGTGATCAAAATAACCGAGGTCACCGGTTCTGAGCCAGCCGTCATCCGAGAGGATCTCTTTTGTCGCACCGGGGTTTTTGTAATAGCCTTTCATTACACTTTGACCTTTAACGCATATTTCCCCGATTCCTTCGGAGTCTACATCTCTTATTTCAACCTCGCTGTTCTCAAGCACCATGCCACCGCTTGTGTTCTTCGGCTTCGAGAAGGGATTTGCGGATATAACCGCAGCCGTTTCACTCATTCCGTATCCCTGCAAGAGGGGGAATTCGTATTTTTCAAGTCCCTCGGAAGCCGGTTCCGAGAGGGCGGCTCCGCCGCTTACTATAATTCTGAGGCGGTCAAGACCCAGACGTTTTTTTGCCATTTTCCCGAAAAGCCCGGAGGGGAGGGTCCTTGTGAGGAAATTCTTTGCCTTGTTCTGTTCGATTCTCTGAAGCAGTCTCTCGAGTATCAAGGGGGTGTTAAGCCATACGGTCGGTCTTGCTACTTTAAGGTCGGAGAGCATTTCCCTCGGTTTTATGCTCCTTGAGAAAAACACTCTTTGCCCACAGTAAAAGGATAGCAGTATTCCACCTATTCTTTCATATACGTGATGAATGGGCAGTATGGAAAAAGCTGTGTCTTTTTCTGTTATTGGAAAGGCGCTGTAAAGTGTCTCCAGGTTTGACATTATGCTCGCGTGGGAGAGCATTACGCCTTTGGGGTTACCTGTTGTTCCCGAGGTAAAAACTATATCGGCTATGTCTTCGGGTTCTAGTTTTTCCGCGGGCACGGTTTTTTCAGTGTGCGACTGAACCTCAAGAGCCTTGTCAATTGGTATTATGCGCTCGACCGCCCCTGTGTTACTCAAAGCTTCCGTAAACCCCGCCGAGGCGATGAGAAACCTTGAATCTGAAAGTGCGAGCACCTGTTTTATGTGCTCTGTTCTTGCCCTTGCGTCAAGTGGGACGGCTATGGCGCCTGCCCAGATTACCGCAAAGTAGGAAATCGCCCACTGGGGGCTGTTCTCCCCCACTATTGCCACATGTTCCCTTCTCTTAAGACCTAGAGACATGAGATACGCTGAGAACTGGGTAAAAAGAGTGAAAACTTCTCTGAATGTGAGAGAACTTACAGACAGATCATTTTTTCTTATGGAATACGCGATCTTGTCTGCGTAAAGAGAGGACTTTCTCTCAAGCATTCTCTGTATTGTGGCTATTTGGTTTTTGCTTCTTGTACCGGGAAGTCTTTTTTCCGTGCGGGTGAGTCTTTTCATCAAAACAGTGTCTTTCTAGATTATTTTCTTTAGATCTTCCAGATCTTTTATGATGAATTTCGGTTTTGCCTGGGCGAACTGTTCTCTTCTTTTTACCCATACAGAGTCAATCCCGCAATTTGAAGACCCCATTATGTCAGCTTCAGGATCATCTCCTATGAAAATAACGTCTGATGGACTCTCGTCGAACCTGGCAAGGGCAAATTCGAATATTTTCCTGTGAGGCTTTCTCCAGCCTACTTCCTCTGATATCACTATATGTTCAAAGAAATCCGCAATTCCGAACTTTCTAAGCAGCTCTCGTGCCGTAGGAGCGTGATCGAAATTTGATACGACCGAAAGCCTGTATCCTTTCTCCTTAAGGTACAGAAGAATCTCCGTGTGATGCTCCGGGTATACCATGGCTCCGCAGAGGCCTTCCATGTGTGAGAATACGAACTTCTCAAGCATGCCGTCGTCTTCTTTTAAACCCATTTTCTCCATGAATATCTCAAACCTTTTTCTGTTTGGATACTCTCTTAAATCCTTTTTCCTGAGTTCCAGAAGTTCCCTGTGGCTTTCGACGAAAGGTTCGTAAAAATCCTTAAATCCCATTTCACCGAGACTGCTTCGCATTCGTGTGAAAACGTGCTGCGCGGTGGAGTTCCAGGTTTCTCCATTAAGCATTACTTTCGGCAGAAGGGACGGCTCGAACATGACAAGCGTGTCAAAAAGATCAAAAAGTACCGCCGAATATTTTTTCATCAGGTTTTATACGAGGATTACCCAAGAGATCTTTCAAATATGACTTCTATTATCTTGTCATGAAGTCCCAGTGGTTCTGTGACCCTGTAGTTTACTTGTGGAAAATCCCGCGCTGCCTCCGCTACCATCCTGGGTATATCGGATTTTGAATGTCTTCCCGGTACAAGAAAGTACGGGTGGACCGTTATGTCGCTTGCTCCGGCCGCGACGCATTTGTGAAAAGCATCTTTTATTGACGGTTCACAGAGTTCCATATGGCAGTGCTCAACCATATCAAACGGCGAGTCTTGGTAGGCTCTTGCCTTGTCGGCTACGTCTTCGAGAAGGGCGTTTGCTTCCTCTACCGTGCTTCCGTGATCAACCAGAATTAGAGCCTTCATCGCTCAGTTCTTTTCCGAGTGGAGTTTTATGGTTTCAAGGACTATCTCCGCTGACCTGCGGAATTCATCGAGCAGCAGATATTCGTTTACAGTATGAAGCTCGTACATTCCCGTTCCAAGGTTTACGCACTCGATTCCCTTCTCGTTTATAAAGTTCGCGTCGCACCCCCCGCCGCTTGTGTGGAGTTCTATGTCGTGATCCAGATTTACAGCAGCCTCAAGTACTAGGTTAGTCACGGTTGCCCGTGGAGAGACATTCATTACGGGATACACGCGTTCTATCTTGACCTCTGCAAGGGCGCCGAGTTGCTCCCCATCTAGGAAGATTTTCCTGCTTTTTGCTGCTTCCACAAAGCACTCTTGCATGTGCTGTATCTGTGCGTCAAGCTTCCCTTCATCATGGCTTCGAGCCTCGGCCTTCACTTCAACGAGACCGGGAACTATGTTTATCGCAGATCCTCCCTTTACCTTTCCTATGTTTGCCGTTGTCTCGTGGTCTATTCTTCCGAGTCTCATTCTCGAGATCGCATCACTTAATATTTCTAGGGCGCTTATCCCGTTTTCGGGACAAAGTCCGGAATGCGCTTCGACACCGTGTATTTTTACATCCATGATATCGGAGCACGGACATCTGAGGACGAGTCTCTTCGGTGTGCTGCTGTCAAGAACTATTCCATATGGGCTTTTAAAGTTTGAAGCGTCAAGGAATTTTGCTCCTAGGAGGCCTATTTCCTCACATATGGTAAACGCGACCTCCATATCTGGATGGGGAATGTTATTTTCCTTGAGGGTCCTGAGCACCTCGACTATTATCGATACGCCGCTTTTATCATCGCTTCCCAGTATCGTCGTACCGTCGCTTCTCATTATGCCGTTTTCCACTCTTGGTTTTATTCCCTCTCCGGGACTCACGGTATCCATGTGAGAGCAGAGAAAGAATGGTGGAACATTTTTTTTCGTTCCGGGAAGTTTGACTATCAGGTTGCCAATATTCCCCTCGACCTTGTCTCCTGCATCGTCGTAAAAGCAATCAGCGCCTAGGTCCTTCATTTCTTCCTCAAGCCTTAGGGCTACATCCTTTTCCTTTTTTGATGGACTGTCTATCTGTATGATATCCATCAGATGACGGGTCATTCTTTCTTCTTGAATCATGGGTGATTTTCTCTTTTTAGTTGGATTAGACGGTTAAAGGATATTTGAAAAACCCCCATATTAAAAGATTAGTCGTATGCCGTGAGAGATTTAGGACGGAATATTAAGTAAAATATCCCGAAGTTCCTTTAAGGAAAGTTGGATGACAAAACGCCCAATTCGAGGCCGTGGAGCAGGGGGTTCATCAAAACTCAAAACCGGTGATGACGCGCAGAAGCCACACGGCAAAGCCAGAACCTTGAAGTCTTCCTATCTTTCGCTTGACCTTGAAGTCGGAAAAAAGAACAAATGGATCCACGCCTTCGCGGCCGTACGCCCGGATACCGGGCAGACTGTTTTTTTCCGCGACGGGGACCTTCGGGCCAGACTCAAGGAGCTTGACGATCTTGCGGACGGGGCATCCTTTCTTCTGGGTCACAACCTCATTAATTTCGATCTACCTTACCTAGCTGCCGCGAAACCTGATTTGCGATTGCTGAAGCTGCCCGCGGTGGACACGCTCTGGCTGAGTCCCTTGGCTTTTCCCCGAAACCCCTATCACAGTCTCGTAAAGCACTACAAGGACGCTGGGTTAAAACGAGGGCAAAGAAACAATCCCGAGCTTGACGCCCGAATCACGCTCGAACTTTTCAATGATGAATGCGAAGCTCTGCGAAAAGCTCCGCAGAACCTGCTCGCGGCATGGCACTGGCTTGCCACGGCGCAGGACAAGATGTCGGGCTTCGACATGTTCTTCTCGGATATCAGGCTTTCGAAACGCCCGTCGGACGCCACGGCCCGCGCCGTGATACTTAAGCGGCTTGGGAAAAATGCCTGCAAGACCCAAGCCGCCGATATTATAGAAGACATCCCTCGCCACGGCTGGGCGCTTGCCTACGCTCTGGCGTGGCTTTCCGTATCGGGAGGGAACTCAGTCATGCCGCCCTGGGTTCGCCACCAGTTTCCGGAAGCCGGGCGTCTGGTTCGCTGGTTGCGCGATACCGTCTGTAACGATTCGGCCTGCAGTTGGTGCCGGGAAAGACATGATGCCCGCAAGGAACTTACCCGCTGGTTCGGCTTTCCCGATTTCCGCCCGGAACCGCCTGTTCCCGATGGTCGTCCCATGCAGCAGGCGATAGTTGAGATGGTCATGGCAGGGGACCATGTTCTTGGTATTATGCCCACTGGCGCGGGCAAGTCGCTTTGCTATCAGGTCCCGGCCCTCTCACGCTACGATAAGACCGGTGCTTTGACGGTTGTAATTTCCCCCTTGGTCGCGCTCATGGCGGATCAGGTGGCGGGACTTGCGGCCAAGGGAATCATTTCGTGTGTTACCATAAACGGATTGCTCTCCATGCCAGAACGGGCAGAAGCTCTTGACAGGGTAAGACTCGGGGACGCAAGCATGCTTATCATTTCACCTGAACAGCTTCGCAGCCGTTCCCTTCGGCGGGTGCTTGATCAGCGGGAGATCGGCGCGTGGGTGCTTGACGAGGCACATTGCCTCTCGAAGTGGGGACATGATTTCAGGCCCGATTACCGCTACGTGGGACGTTTCATACGCCAAAGGGCGGGAGAGGAGCCGATACCGCCCGTGCTTTGTCTTACCGCGACCGCCAAGCCTGACGTTATGGAGGAAATCACGCTTTATTTCCAGGAAGAGTTGGGAGTTGATCTCACCGTTTTTAACGGAGGGGCTGATCGCCCCAACCTGACGTTTGAAGTTTTGCCGACGAATGAGCCTGAAAAATTCTCGCATATCTACCAGGTTATTGAAGACGCCCTGTCGGCGGATTTGCCCGGAGGTGTCATCGTGTATTGTGCGACGCGCAGGCAAAGTGAAGAAGTGGCTGAGTTCCTTGCGAACAAGGGCCTTGCGGCGGACCATTTTCATGCCGGGTTGCCGCCGGAAACCAAGAAAAACGTGCAGCAGAGTTTCATTGAAGGCGACCTGCGCGTCATTGCAGCCACAAACGCGTTCGGCATGGGTATTGACAAGCCCGATGTACGCCTTGTGGTCCATTCGGATATGCCTAGCTCACTTGAGAACTACCTGCAGGAGGCGGGCAGGGCAGGGAGGGATCAGAAACCTGCGCGTTGCGTAATGCTCTATGCTAAAGAAGACGTGGAGAGGCAGTTTGGAATGTCCGCGCGCTCGCGACTCACTCGCCGGGAGATTCATGGCATCCTGAGAGCCTTGCGCAGATTGGACCGGAAGAAACGTCTGGGTGGCGAAGTCATAGCAACTGCCGGTGAAATACTGATTGAGGATGAGGATAATGAGTTTATAAGAGACTCAGCTACCGACGATACCCGGGTACGGACCGCTATCTCCTGGCTTGAAGAAGCCGTACTGCTTTCTCGGGAAGAGAATCTGATTAACGTGTTTCCCTCCTCCCTTCAGGTCGACTCGCTGAAGGAAGCTCTGGACAGGCTTGAAAAAAAGCCTGTTGAGGATTCCTATCGTCGTCAGCTTATGTCAATTGTCGAGGCGATAATGGATGCGGACATGGATGAAGGTATTTCCACTGATCAGCTCATGTACGTATCGGGTCTTAGCGCTGAGGGAGTCAGTGCCGCTCTTTATAACCTTGGGCATCTGGGCATAGCCAGCAATGACGTCATACTGACTGCCTTTGTGCATTCAGGTGTGGAACACTCATCGCTTAAATGCTTTGAGGAAACGCAGAATCTTGAGACCGCTCTAATCGGGTATATGCGAGAAATGGAACCGGATATTAAAAAGGGAGGAAAATTTACGTTGCTTTTACGGGTGGCGGCGCAGAAACTTCGGGAACAAGGACTGGTAAACCCTTTGCCGCAACGATTGCTGAGTCTTCTTCGCAGCATAGCTTATGACGGTCGGGGCGAAGGGGACAACACGGGAAGCCTGGATGTGCAAAACCACGACGGAGATACGGTGCGGGTAACGCTCCGGCGGGAATGGGACGTGCTTGAGAAGACCGCGGAAATCCGTCGCGCCGCGGCTGACCTGCTGCTCGGACATCTGCTTGCTTGCGTACCGCGGGGAACCCGCGGGACGGACCTTATGGTTGACACAACCCTTGGAAAACTTTTAAGAACGATTACCTCTGATCTGGTTTTAAAGAGCCAAATCAAAGATCCAGTCAGATTACAGAACCGCGCATTGCTCTGGCTTCACGAACAGGAAGTAATTCGTCTTAACAGGGGACTTACGGTGTTCCGTACGGCAATGAGTATCCATTTGAAAGATGAAAAACGGGGTTTCGCCAATGTTGATTTCAAACCTCTCGCAGAGTACTACAGGGGGCGGGTTCAGCAGATACATATAATGGCTGAGTTCGCGCACAGAGGGCTTGACTCCATGTCCAAGGCCCAGAGACTGGTCTCTGACTACTTTAACCTCAAGCAGGATGATTTCCTTAGCCGCTGGCTGCCCGACCGTCAGAGGGAACTTGCCCGGGAAACCACGCCCGCATCGTGGCGGGCAATAGTTGAGAGCTTGAACAGTCCCGCTCAGCAGCGCATAGTCGCCGATGATCGGGAACAGACAAACGTGCTGGTTCTTGCCGGTCCCGGTTCCGGCAAGACACGGGTGCTGGTGCATCGCATCGCCTACCTGCTGCGCGTCAGACGGGAAAATCCCCGTAGCATAATGGCCTTGGCGTACAACCGTCACGCGGCTGTCGATATCCGCCGCCGCCTGAAGGATCTCGTCGGCAGCGATGCCTCGGGAGTAACGGTGCTTACGTGTCACGCTCTTGCCATGCGTCTGGTCGGTGCCAGCTTTGCCGAAACGGCCAAAAATCCGGACGACGAATTTTTCAGGAAAATGCTTCGCAATGCGGTAGCCTTGTTGCACGGGGAAGGAGCACCGCCTGAACAATCGGATGAACAGCGTGAACGGCTACTTGCCGGTTTTCGCTGGATACTGGTTGACGAATATCAGGATATCGGCCCGGATGAGTATGAGTTGATATCGGCTTTGGCCGGGCGGACGCTAAATGAAGAGGAAGGCAAACTCACGTTGTTTGCCGTAGGCGATGATGATCAGAATATCTACGCTTTTAAAGGCGCTTCTGTGAAATTTATCCGCCGGTTTGAGGCGGATTACAAATCCCGCCCCGCTTTTTTGATCGAGAACTACCGCTCTACCAGTCATATCATCTCGGCGGCAAATGCGGTGATCGAACCGGCGCGAGAACGTATGAAGGTTGACAATCCCATTCGCGTTAACCGCGCGCGTTCAAGGGATCCGGGGGGCGGTAAATGGGAGCGGTTGGATCCGGTAGCGCGGGGCAGGGTGCAGATATTGCCAGCGGGCCGTGACACGGTTTCACAGGCACAGACGGTAATAGCGGAATTCACACGTCTTCAAAGTCTCTCATCTGACTGGGACTGGTCCGAGTGCGCCGTAATAGCACGTAAGTGGGAAGACCTGGATACCGTGCGTTCCTTATGCGAAGTTCACGGCATCCCGGTACAGATGGGGAATGAAGAACCCCCAAGTTTCTGGCTACTGCGGGAGACCCGGGTGTTTGTTGAATGGGTGCGGGGACAGAAAAGCGGCATTGTTAACGGTGGGGATCTTAACGGCTGGCTCGATATGCAAACGCCCGGTTACTGGAACGATCTGCTGCGGGAGGCCGTCGAGGAGTATGCGCTTGAAACCGGTGGCGCGGAAACGCCTGTTGTTCACTTCATTGAATGGCTTGCCGAATGGGGTCGCCAAGTACGCCGCCGCCAGCGAGGGCTACTGCTACTGAGCGCGCACAGAGCCAAAGGGCTTGAGTTTGATCATGTGGTTATACTCGACGGCGATTGGAATCACACCGGAAGCAGCAATGACGTGGATGAGGAGCGCAGGTTGTACTATGTAGCCATGACACGCGCGAAAAAGACTCTGGTGCTTGCATACCTTGAGAAACCCAATCAACTGCAGGATACGTTGCTTGGCAATGCCTCGGTGATACTCCGCGAGCCGATCGAACTGCCGGATGAATCCGCGGAGTTTAAGAACCGCTTTAGCAGACTAGGCCTTAGAGATGTAAATTTGGGCTTTGCGGGGTCTAAAGAGGCCCGCCACTCTCTGCATCATTCCATTTCTGCTCTGTCTCCCGGAGACCCGCTTAGAACGCAGGTTGTAAATGGACGCTGGGAATTGCTTGACCCTTCGGGGACGGTAGTAGGGCAGCTTGCCAAGAAATTTGCACCCCCGGATGGAATGCGATGTGATTCCGCAACGGTTTTTGCCATCGTGGCTTGGAGCCAGGATATTTCGGACTCCCAATACCGGGACAGAATAAGGTGCGATGAATGGGAAGTAGTAGTGCCGGAGCTGGTGTTTGAACCGTCTGGCAGGGTTTCTAGTTAGCTTGTATCCTTAGGAAAAACCCATGGAAGCACTTAATATTAATTAATTCTTTTTGTTTTACCGGGGGTTGGTAGTGTAGAATTACCTTCTTGTTAAATATCTGTATTTGGGCTGTATTTTTAAATCTGGGTGAATGGTGAAGAAATGGAGTTTTTTCTGGTAAAGGATAATGTCGCCGACGTCGAGTCGGATTCAGTTGTTTTTTTCTGTTATGAGAGGCAGAGGCTTCCAGCTGCCGCTAGAAAAATCGATAGCAAACTCGGAGGATTCCTTTCAGACAAAGTGAAGTCGTCTGATTTTAAAGGCGCTTTCGGAAAGACAGTTGTAGTTGATACCCCTGGCGATTTCAATACGAAAACAGCCGTTCTTCTTGGACTTGGGAAAAAAGAAGATTTCGGGGCGCTTGAGGCCTTTCGCGCCGCAAACATTGCGGTTGCAAGAACCGGCCAGCATTCCCGCACCGTCTCCGTTGATTTTTCCAACGTGGATAGGGAGTTTCTTAAGGTTTTTCTCGAGGGCATGGCTTGCGGGACCTATGAATACGGGAAGTTCAAGTCTTCAGGAAGAAGGAAGAATCGGATAGAGGAAGTTTGTATAGCATCAAGGAGGATTTCGGCCAATTATTTCAGCGGTGAGGCCGCATATGCCAGCGCTGTTTCAAGTAGTGTGGCTTTTTCAAGGGATCTTGTTAACGATCCTCCGAATATCCTTACCCCCTCGATTCTCGCAGAACACGCTCTTTCGATTTCCGAAGGATCAGAACACATCAGTTGCAAGGTCCTTGATAGGGATGAGATAAGACAAATGGGAATGGGAGGACTCTCAGCGGTTTCTTTTGGAAGTAGTGAGCCTCCGAGGTTCATACACCTTTCCTACTCACCTCCTGTAAAATCCCGTAAAAAAGTTGCTATCGTGGGCAAGGGTATAACTTTTGATTCGGGAGGTCTGTGTCTTAAGCCCGCAGACAGTATGAGAACGATGAAAATGGATATGTCGGGTGCGGCGGTAGTACTAGGGACCATGAAAGCACTCGGAGAACTGACTCCCAGCGTTAACGTTCACGGAATTGTCCCGGCCACCGAAAATATGACCGGCGCTTCTGCCTACAAGCCGGATGATGTGGTAACAGCTCTTAACGGAAAGACAATAGAAATTATAAACACCGACGCGGAGGGCAGGGTGGCGCTTTCTGATGCACTCAGTTACGCGGTCCGCCTTGGAGTTTCCGAGATAGTAGATCTCGCAACCCTTACCGGTGCCTGCATAGTTGGGCTTGGCCTTCATAACGCCGGGGTTATGGGTAATAACGCGAATCTCGTAAAATCGATTTTAGGTTCCGCAGACGATGTCGGCGAGAAGATGTGGGAACTTCCTCTTGATGCGGAGTTAAGGGAGGAAATAAGAAGTCGCGTGGCAGACGTTAAGAATGTCGGGAGCAGGTGGGGCGGGGCGATAACCGCAGCGCTTTTCCTTGAAAATTTCGTTTCTGATGTTCCGTGGGTCCATATAGACATAGCTGGCCCCTCGTACGTGGAGAAATCTTCTGACTGGTATCAGTATGGGGCATCTGGGTTCGGTGTCAGAACCATAGTTAACTACCTTATGAAAAGGTAAGTTCCTTGCCGATCGCTCTTTTCCTGAAGAAAAAAGACGATCCGGGGGGGGGCGTAATCAGGCATTTTTCTCTTCTTATTGGCTGCTTCTTGTACCCAACGATTTGTTGTGCTAGCCTATCTTCCTCCATCCTGAATGTACCGAGGAACACTTATGTTGACCCTTTACGACGACCCGATTTCCGGCAATGGCTATAAGGTCCGATTGATTCTTAGGCTTACTGGCAAGGCTTTTCGAGTAGTCGATCTAGATATATTGAATGGTGAGACCCGAACCCCGGAATTTCTGGCGATCAACCCGAATGGAAAGATCCCGACCTTGGTGTTTGAAGATGGTCGTGTGCTTTCAGAATCAAACGCAATCCTGTTCCATTTTGCCGAAGGAACCGACTATCTGCCGTCCGAACCCTTCAAGCGAGCTCAGGTTTTACAATGGTTATTCTGGGAGCAATACAGCCATGAGCCAAACATTGCTACCTCACGTTTTTTGCGCCAGCATCGCGAGTTGACAGACGACGTGCTGGCTATGCTGGAAGCCAAAAAAGCGCCGGGTGAAGCCGCGCTGGCTCTTATGGAAAACCATCTGACTTCTCATATTTTTCTAGTTGCCGAGAGCTTCTCGATTGCTGATATTGCGCTCTACGCATACACTCATGTGGCTGAGGAAGGTGGATTTGCTTTAGATGGATATCCTGCAATTCGAGCTTGGATTAAGCGCGTTGAGAATGTTCCTCGATTCACGGCCATGAACGAGGCAAGCAAACTATAGTTTCAGTCTGGGAGACCGGTTCAGGGGATGTAATCAAGCCAGTGCCTGAATTTCTCATCTTCTCCTTTTATTACGGCGAAATACCTTTCTTGGAGTCTTTTCGTTATTTCTCCGGGTTTTCCGGAACCTATTTTCTTGCCGTCAACTTCCCTGATCGGCGTTACTTCGGCGGCGGTGCCGGTGAAGAAGGCTTCATCCGCGATGTAAAGCTCGTCTCTCGTGAAACGTTGCTCTTTTACCGTAATACTTTCGTCGTCAGCGAGATCTAGAACGCACTTTCTGGTTATTCCTTCCAGTATGGAAGTTAGAGGGGGAGTCTTGAGAATCCCGTTTCTAACGATGAAGATGTTCTCCCCGCTTCCTTCGGCCACGTAACCTTCTGAGTCGAGCAGTATTGCCTCATCAAAACCGAGGTCGGCGGCTTCCTGCCTGGCCATTACTGAATTTACGTAATTTCCGCATATCTTGGCCTTGGTCATAAAGGAGTTAACGTGCATTCTAGTGTAGGAGGATATCTTTACCCTGATTCCATTGGCAATCGCGTCATCTCCCAGATATGTCCCCCATGGCCATACGGCTATCGCCACGGTTACGGCGTTGTCTCCGGGAAGTATTCCTTTTTTTCCCGGCCCGATAAAAGCTATTGGCCTGATGTAAGCTTCATCAAGTCCGTTTTCACGTAGAAGGTCCGTTACTGCATCGCAAAGGGTCTGCATGTCATAGGGAATTTCTATGCCGGCCACGTGCGCCGAGGTATAAAGCCTTTCCATGTGTTCGGCAAGTTTTAAGACAGCTGATTTTCCGTTAGAGCATTTGTAAGCTCTTATGCCTTCAAAGGCGCCTAGGCCGTAGTGCAGAGTGTGGGTGAGTACGTGCACGTTCGCCTCATCCCAAGGCACTGTTTTTCCGTTAAACCATATTTTGGATTGGTCGTCTGACATAAGTTGCTACCAAGGTATTGGGGAAAAAACTTTGGAAACATTATTATTATTCCCCTTTTCATTGTCAAGCTAGGTTCATGATTGGGGTTTGGTTACAGATGTGATATGAATTTCCGCGGATTTTTGCGTGAGTACGAGTCGCTACCACTTACACTAGAAGAATATTTTCAAGGCTGGAGATCTGTGTTTTTACTTCGACTCTAGATGTTCTTCAATTATCTTGCTCATTTCCTGAGAGAATTTCGATCTTGGAATAACGAGATCCACTCCCTTTTCCCTGAATTTGCTGGCAAGCTCCCGTTCCACGTGTGGCAGATATCCTATACAGAAGGTTCCTTGATGTTCTGGAAAGCTTTTAAGCTTGGTGAAGATATCTTCGGTGTCAATTCTCTTTGAGGCGAGATCAACAATTACGAGGTCAACTGTTTTTCCTCCTATCTTGTCTCGAAACTCATTATGGTTCTTTACCTTTATCATAACAATACCAAGGTGTTTGGTCGCGCTTTCAATCTTTGACGAGAAGAACATGTCGTCAGCTACTAGGCAGACTGTTTTTTGTGAAGTTTCCATTATCTCGGAACAAAGATTCCTGCTTCGCCCGAATCCTACAAGTTCTAGACGGATGTAAAAGACAGATAGTTTCCTCTACAGCTGAGTTTAGGTTCTGAAAAATATTCAGGAAACTGCTAATATATGTGAAAAAACCAAAAAAGTTTTGCGGCCTGACGGGAGTTCTGTTGCATTTAAGGAGGATAAAATGAAGGCTACCTTTATTGCTTTTCTTGTGGCTATGATATTCGGGATTAACCCGATTTTTGAAAAACTGAGTCTGAAAGATGCTTCCCCGCTTTCGGTAATCACCATAAGATTTATTTTTACTTCGTTATGTTTGGTGTGTTTAGTGTTGGCTACGGGCAGGTTTGCGCAGGTCATTGACGTCGACGGCCGGACGCTTTTCTGGATACTTCTTTCGGGGCTGATCGGAGGATTGATCGGTCTTTTTCTCTATTTCACGGCTCTTCAGATGGCCGATACCTCAAAAATTGTTGCGATAGTGGCCACCTTTCCCATGTTTACGGCCATCTACGCTTATCTTTTTCTGGGAGAAGCCCCAGGACCTATGAGGATTACGGGGATCGCTTTTATAGTTATCGGTTCTATCCTGATTGAGTGGAATCTGCTTGCAGACTGAGGTGCCTAGATGTCCAAGGATTCTATGTAATCGCGGAACTCTTCAGCCATGTCCGGATGTCCATGTCTTGATGCCGCCTGGATACCCTTTTCATAGGCATCCTTTGCTTGATCTGGCATCACAAGTTCAGTGTAGCAATGGCCAAGTATTCTATAGGCGGCCCCCTCATCGTCTTTAAGTTTGAGGTAGGTGTTAATTGTCTCTATGGTTTCTTTGTAACGGTTAAGCTTGAAGTATTCATTTGCAAGACTATAGTGAACAAGGGGGTTTGCGGGATTTTTCTCAAGTAACTTCTTAAACTTTTGAATTCTTTCTTCTGACATTTTCTGACTACCAACCCTGATTCTGAGAATCTTTAGTTTATCTCTTTTTCGCCTTTTAGGGTGAAGTCTTCGAAACCGAAGATACCCATGAAGTTTTTTATTACGGACTGTGTGACGTCGTCCATTCTAATACTCCCTTCGTTTCCAAGCCAGCTTCCTATAGACGTTATTCTCACATCCGTTATTCCACACGAGAGTATCAGCTCGAAATAATCGAGATTCGTGGTGACGTTAAGGGCAAACCCATGGTAGGTCACCCATTTCCTGATAGCTATTCCTATAGAGGCTATCTTGCTTCTTTTTACCCAGACTCCTGTGACTCCATCTATTCTTCTGCCTTCGATTTCAAAGTCGCCTAGCGTCCTGATGATTACTTCCTCAATACTTCTCAGGTGCCTTCGAATGTCCATCTCGTGATTTTTGAGGTTCAGTATGGGATAGCCCACGATCTGTCCGGGACCGTGAAAGGTTATATCTCCGCCCCTCGATGCGTGTACGAAGGAGATTCCGTGTTTTTTAAGATACTCCTCTCTTACAAGCAGGTTCTCCGTGTTCCCCTTTCTTCCAGTGGTGATCGTCGGCGGGTGTTCAAGCAGAATAAGGGAATCCTGTATTTCTTCCGCGATTCTTTTGGCGAGAAGATTCTCTTGATATTCAAGTGCCTTTTCGTAGGGGACAGTCCCGAGTTCGTATATATCTAGGGTGCTCATTGGAGCAGTGGCCAAGTGTTCTGTCTTGTACCTCAGAAGTTCCTTACTCTTCCAAGCGCATCAAGGGCTGCTTCCATTACGGCTTCAGAGAGTGTGGGGTGAGCGTGCTGGGTGGTGGCTATTTCATAAGGTGTCGTCTCTAAGGTTTTTGCCACTCCGATTTCCGCAATCATCTCGGTTGCCCCGTGGCCTATTATGTGGCTTCCGAGAAGTTCTTTTGTCCTCGAGTCGAAAATCATTTTTACAAAACCGTCTGTTTCTCCGACGGCGACCGCTTTCCCCACAGCCCTGAAAGGAAATTTTCCTATATCCACATCATATCCCTGGTCTCTTGCCTGTTTTTCCGTAAGGCCGATCATGGCAACTTCCGGCTGACAGTAAACGCATCCGGGAATTGAGTCATAATGGACTTTAGAGTTAAGGCCGTTCATTCTTTCAACAGCAACCACTCCCTCTTCTGAAGCCTTATGCGCAAGCATAGGACCTCCGATCACGTCCCCGATCGCGTAGATATTGGCGCAGGTGGTCATGTAGTTCTCGTCTGTCTTTATAAATCCTCTTTCATCAAGTTCTACTCCCACATCTTCAAGGCCCATGCTGTCGCCCGTGCCGTAGAAGGCAAAAGAGGTCGGTGCCGCATTCGCTATGGCTTTTCTTCCAACTGACACAAGCACCATGTCGGCCTTAAGAGTGCTCTGTTCACCCGAAACCGTGCTCTCCACTGTCACGGTCGCGGAACCCGAGGTTTTCTTAAGGGTTTTGTACACAGTCTCGTTTAGGATAGTCATTCCCTGCTTCGTGAATATCTTCTTTGCCTCTTTCGCTACTTCTTCGTCAGCCCCCGGCAGGACCTGTTTTTCCATTTCCACTATGGTTACCTTGCTGCCGAAAGAGTTATAGACATAGGCAAATTCCATTCCTATGTATCCTCCGCCTATTATCACGACAGAGCGGGGAACCTCTGGGTGCATTATCGCTTCGTCGCTTGTCATCACAACTTTTCCGTCAATCTTAAGGCCGGGAAGCGTCCTAGGGACAGATCCCGTGGCGAGAAGTATGCGTTCACTCTCTATATCCTGTGATTCTTTTCCGATAACGGAAATTCCATGTTTTGAGGTGAGTCTTCCCGTGCCGCTTATAAGGGTGATCTTGTTTTTCTTGAAAAGTCCCTCCACACCTTTGTTAAGAGAGGTTGAGGCTTTCCTGCTGCTTTTTATTACTTCCGAGTAGTCAAAGGATAACCCCTTGTGAGTGATTCCGTAACGTTTCGAGTCAAGAAAGTGCGAGTACATCTCTGCACACTTGAGAATTGCTTTTGAAGGTATGCATCCCCAGTTAAGGCATACGCCACCTGGTTTGTCTCGCTCGATGACGGCAACTTTCATCCCCATCTGCGCAGCCCTTATTGCCGAGATGTATCCCCCGGGACCGGATCCTATAACTGTGAGGTCAAATTTTTCCATTTCGGGGTAATTATATTTATAATCGACGTATCGTCAAAGATTGCCTCAATTTGAAATAAGAGCATTGTTCCTTAATTTACGTAAACTACCGGAGTTATATTCCGGCAATTACGAGCTAGTTAATTTAGCATTGTCTATGGGTAGTTTGCAGGTACAGAGTTTACTTATAACTCCGTTGACAATATAGGAGGCGGAAATTATATTTCAGAAATATATGACACAGCCAATCTCTCCAAGAAATGAGGCTTTTCTGAGCTTTGTAGTGGACCACTTTATTGAGACAGGGAGTCCTATAGGTTCTTCGACTCTTATATCGAAATACAATATAAAATGGTCCCCGGCCACCGTTCGCCAAGAACTTAATTCGCTCATGGAAGCGGGCTTTCTCGCCCAAAGTCATGTTTCTTCCGGCAGATTTCCCACGGAGAAAGGAATAAATTATTACGTAGAGAACATTCTTAACGTGGAAAACTCACCGGACTTCGGTCTGCAGTTCCTTGAGAACAAATATGAAGGTATTGACGGCACGCTCGATCACGTGATAAGTGCTGCAAGTTCGATACTTTCCGATTTCACTAAGCTTGCGGGTCTTGCGATGCTTCCCCAGAGGAACACTCTCAGAGTTAAATCTACGAAGCTTATTAAGATGGGGGAGAGGGAATGCCTTATCTTTCTCGTGTTTGAGGGAGGGCTTACGGAAAAAACCTACATCAGGCTTGCCAAACCCATTAGGGATTCCCAGGTCGAGAGGATAGGGGGCTACCTTAATCGCCTTATTTTGGGCCTGACGATCGAGCAGGTGCGCAAAGTGGTGCTTGAGAAAATAAAGAGAACCACGACCGAATACAATGAAATCCTCGAAAAGGTGCTCAGGATAAGCAGCGAGCTTTTCGAGAAGGAAAGAAAAGCGGGGATATTCATAGAGGGGAAGATTTCGGTTATCGAATCTTTGAATTTCGGAGATTCCAGTCTCTATAAGACCATAATAGAGATACTCGAGGATCAGGAGCTTCTTTCCAATTTTCTGAAGTCGGTTGTAAAAGATGGCCACTCAAAGGTCTTTATAGGTTCAGAGAAAGGAATGCCCCGCGGTTTCAGCCTCGTGGCGGCACCTTATTACAAGGGAAACAGCTACGGGAGCTTAGGTGTGTTCGGTCCCACGCGAATGAACTATTCAAAAATCATCCCGCTTGTGAACTACACGGCGAAAATGGTTACAAAGAGGGTTAACGGAGAAATTACGGAATGAGTGAGAACACAGTAGCAGACATTGAAGAAAACAAGAAAAACGGTGCGGAAGACTCAGAAGAGCCTGGAATCTCCGATGCTGAAGTGGGGGAGGAAGAAACCGAAGAAGATACTTCCGCCGAGCTTGAAGCCCTGAGGGAGAAATATCTGAGACTTTCAGCGGATTTTGATAACTATAAGAAAAGGCTTGCGAAGGAAAAACAGGAAATACTTGATTTCGGAAACGCGCACAGGCTAAAGGAACTGCTTTTCGTTCTCGATAATATTGAAAGAGCCATCGAACTTTCTGAAGAATCTCACGGCGAAAAAACGGACTTCGTAGCTTTTCTTGACGGAATAAAGATTGTTCACGCGCAATTTCTTGCGGGTCTTGAAAACTTCGGCGTTACTGGAATAGATTCGGGCGAGGGAACTGTTTTCGACCCCAGCTACCACGAAGCCGTTTACAAGGAGCACTCGGAAACTTACGAAAGCGGGACTATAATCTCGGAGGTTCAGAAGGGTTACCTTCTAAACGGAAGACTGCTTCGACCCTCGATGGTATCGGTGTCCCAAGGCCCGGAGAAAACCCCTGAAAAAGATTCTGAAGAAGAAGCTGACTAAAGCTCCCGTCTCCCAACTCCCAAATGGCTAAGGATTACTACGAAATACTAGGCGTTGAAAGAAACGCTTCCCCTGAAGACATAAAGAGTTCCTACAAGGACCTTGCCTTCAAGTACCATCCTGACCGCAATCCCGGGGATAAGGATGCCGAAGAGAAGTTCAAGGAAATAAACGAGGCCTACCAAGTGCTTAACGATAGGGAAAAAAGGGCCCGTTATGACAGTTTCGGCCATATGTCGGGTGATGGAATGGGCGGTTTCTCCGGATTCGGAGACCTTTTTGGTGATCTCTTCGACGATGTTTTCACTGGAGGTATGGGCAGAAGGGGCAGAGTCCGGCAAGGGGAGAGTCTTCGATATGATCTTGAAGTGGATTTTGACGAAGCTGCGTTCGGAACACAGAAAGAAATAAAGGTCAGGAAAAGAAAACTCTGTGATGACTGCTCCGGTTCCGGGGCCGCAGTCGGGGGAGAATCGATTTGTGACCGTTGCGGAGGCAGGGGGTCGGTTGCTTTCTCCCAGGGTCCGTTTTCAATAAGTCAGGGATGTCCTTCGTGCGGGGGAAGCGGGAAAATTATAACGAAACCCTGCGTGAGTTGCAGGGGGTCCGGGCTTTCGTACACCGAAAAGATGGTACAGGTCAACATACCCGCCGGAATCTCCAGCGGAATGAGGCTTGTGATAAGGGGGGAGGGGGAACCCGGGGCACGAGGAGGTCCTCCGGGAGATCTCTACATACAGGTGATGGTGCGGGAACACCCTATTTTCACGCGGGAGGGAAATGACATCGTATGTGAGTTTCCTGTAAGCTTCACCCAGGCAGCTCTTGGAGACGAGGTGGAAGTCCCGATTCTAAAGGGCACTACCAAAATGAAAATTCCGGCCGGAACCCAGCCGGGGCAGACTTTCAGGCTTAGAGGAAAAGGACTTGTGGATGTGGAATCCGGGAGCCTTGGGGATCAGTATGTCGTGGTAAAAGTGATAATACCTCAAAAGCTTACCAAAAAACAGAAAGAGGTTTTAATGGAGTTTGCCGGAAGCTACAAGAAAGAAAAAGAACCTTTGATCGAAAAATACTTCAATAAAATAAGAGACTTAATTCACTAAACTGAAGTATTATCTGATACCTTTTAAAGCTTTTGCCGTATATGCCCGACTTATCCTCCGGCTATCGCCGGGATGATTGAGACGACATCTCCTTCGCTAAGCTTTGTCCCTACTCCGTCAAGAAACCTTATATCTTCATTGTTAACGTAGAGATTTATGAATCTCCTCACGTTTCCGCTCTCATCGCAGAGCCTGTTCTTTATTCCCGGACATTCGCTCTCAAGTTCCTCTATGAGTGCGGATACCGTGGATGCTTCTATGTCAAGCTCGTCCCTGTCTCCTGAGAGCTTTCTAAGAGGGGTTGGAATTCTTACCGATACCATGTTTTTCTCCCGTTTTTTCCTAGGTTTATCCGAAATTCCGCTTCTAACCGGATACTATGACTATAACACGTAACGCTAGGGTTTTTTACTGTTGTATAGCTCTTCGAAGTCCTCGAGGGAAGGTCCTATCACCGCGGGTTTTCCAAGAGTTCCCTCGACGGCATCCTGGGTCTTAAGACCGTTTCCCGTTATCGATACCACGATGGGCTCGTTGCGGGGGATTTTTTCTTGCTCTATGAGTTTTTTCGTTACTCCCAGCGTTACTCCACCCGCGGTTTCGGTGTAAATGCCTTCGGTTCTTGCAAGAAGTTTTATCGCGTCCACTATTTCGTCGTCGCTTACGTCTTCAGCCGCTCCGCCGCTTTCCCTTATTATGTTCATCGCGTAGTAACCGTCGGCCGGAGTACCAATAGCAAGGGATTTCGCTATGGTATCCGGTTTTACGGGCTTGAACATCTCCCAGTCGTTTTTAAATGCAGTCGATATGGGTGAACATCCCGTTGCTTGAGCACCATATATTTTTGAACCCTGAGGCTCAACGATCCCAAGCAACTCAAACTCCTTTATGGCTTTCCATACCTTGGTGAGAAGAGAACCGCTTGCCATAGGGACCACTATGTGCTTTGGGGCTTTCCATCCGAGTTGCTCCATCACCTCAAATGCGTATGACTTGGAACCTTCGGAGTAGTAAGGTCTCATGTTTATGTTCACGAAGGCCCAGTTGTATTTACTGGCAATTTCGCTGCAGAGCTTGTTTACTTCGTCGTAACCGCCTTTTACACCTATGAGATTCGCTCCATAGACTATGGTGTTGAGTATTTTCGACTGTTCAAGGTCATAGGGAATAAGTATGATGCTTTTCAGATTCCCGGAAGCGGAAATCGCTGATACGGAGTTTGCCAGGTTTCCCGTGGATGCGCAGCCGGTCGTATCGAATCCGAACTCTCTTGCTTTTGAGAGCGCTACGGATACAACCCTGTCCTTAAAAGAGAGGGTGGGGTAGCAGACCGCGTCGTTTTTCACGTAGATCTCCGAAACCCCGAGCTCTTTTGCAAGGTTTTTTGCCCGCACAAGCGGAGTGTATCCCACCTGGGTTCCGAGGGTGGGTTCTGAGTCAATCGGAAGAAGCTCCTTGTATCTCCATATGTTCTGCGGACGGGAAGCTATTTTTTCTCTTGAGATATGCTTTTTTATCTCGTCGTAGTTGTATACGGCTTCCAGAGGACCGAAACATGTTTCACAAACATACTTCGGTTCCTTGGGATAAAGATCACTGCATTCCTTGCATTTAAGAGATTCTACGAAACCCATGGTGTCTCCAAAAAATCAATTGGGAGTAAAAATTACCTTAACGGCTTTTGATGTCAAAGAAATTCTGCGACTCCCACTGCAGGTTTTAGAGAAGTTTTTGCTCATATTGCCCGTAGTGGGCAACCCCGGTTTTTTTATTCGCAATAAGGCTTTCAGGTACACTTTCACGCAAAAAGGAGACCCCGATGAACGTAATTAGCGAGGACGGATTCTCAATACATGGCTTCAAAGTCGGCGAGAGCGACAGCAACTACAATTATCTGGTGGCGTGCGAGGAAACCGGGCAATGCGTGGTAATAGACCCTCTTGATCCGATCACTCTTCTTGAAATCATAAGAAAGAGAGATTACAAGGTTAGATACGTCCTGAATACCCATGCCCATCCAGACCATATTCACGGAAACAACCCCATAATAAAGGTCTTTCTCTCCTCGAAAATACTTATTCATCCAACGGCCCTTGACTATGTCGCTCCAAGAAGCGAAGGCATAGAGGAAGGAGACGAGATAGACTTCGGAAAGCAGCGACTCCAGGTGATTCATACCCCGGGACACTGCCCGGAACATGTCTCCTTTGTAATCGGGAACAATATTTTTCTGGGCGATACGGTATTTGTTTCAGGGTGTGGAAACGTAAAGTTCAGGGGGAAAGTCGAAGACCTATACGAAACCTTTGCCTTTAAGCTCTCCGGTCTTCCCGACAGCCTCAAGATGTTCTGCGGTCATGACTACGCAGAGACTAACCTCAGATTCGCTCTTGAACTTGTACCGGAGAACAAAGCCGCGAAGAAAAAGCTCAAGGAAATTCCCGAGGACAAGTTTCCCCGTTCAACTCTGGGGGAGGAGAGAACCTATAATCCTTTTATGAGAACGAGTGATCCGCATGTTCTGGACTCGCTCAGGAAAAAGGACCCGTCCTTGGAAAATGATCCGATGGCGGTTTTTATAAAGTTAAGAGAACTCAGAAACATATGGTAGACTCCGTGTTTTTCCTTGTTCCCGTAAAGCGGTATTTGCCATCAGGGAAAAAGAAAAAGGCAAGGCCTCTCAACAAGGTTAGGGAGTGATGAATACGGAATATAAGGACATAAAAATCTCCGCGCATCTCGAGGCTCTTTCGAAAAAGAAGATAGTCTTCCTCGACGGCGCCATGGGCACGATGATCCAAAGGCACGACCTCGAAGAAGAGGACTTCAGGGGAGATCTGTTCTCTGATCATCCTGTGGACCTAAAGGGGAATAACGATCTGCTTTCCCTCACGAGACCCGACGTTATATATGAAATCCACAGAGAATACTTTGAGGCCGGCTGCGACATAGTTGAGACCAACACTTTTAGCTCCACCTCAATAGCTCAGGCCGATTACGGCCTTGAGAACTGGGTGAGAGCCCTTAATGTCGAGTCGGCGAAACTCGCAAAGAAGGCAGCTTCTGATTTTATGAAAAAAAACCCTGGGAGGGCTTGCTTTGTTGCCGGAGCGCTGGGTCCAACCAATAAGACAGCGTCAATGTCCCCTGACGTAAACGATCCGTCGTACAGGGCGGTTTCTTTTGAAGAACTGGTTGAAGCTTACCGCGAGCAGACTGAGGCTCTTGTCGAGGGAGGGGTGGATATACTTCTGCCTGAGACCACTTTTGACACCCTTAACTTAAAAGCGGCCATATACGCCATTGAGAGCTTTTTCGATTCGCGTGGAGGGGAAAGGATTCCGGTCATGATCTCCGTTACCATAACGGATCGATCCGGACGCACTCTTTCGGGACAGACTGTGGAGGCTTTCTGGAACTCCGTTCGCCACGCAAAACCTTTCAGCGTCGGTATAAACTGCGCGCTTGGGGCTGAGGACATGCGTCCTTACATAGAGGAGCTCTCTCGAATAGCCGACTGCCGCATAAGCTGCTACCCGAACGCTGGACTTCCCAACCCGTTGAGCGAGACGGGATACGATGAAACACCGGAGATCACTTCTACTCTTCTTCTGGATTTCGCGGAAAGCGGTTTTGTCAACATAGTGGGCGGATGCTGCGGCACCACTCCGGAGCATATAGGAATGGTGGTTGAAAAACTAAGAGATGTTCCGCCGAGAGAAATCCCGGTTCGCGAAGACGCAACCAGGCTAAGCGGCCTTGAACCCCTTACCATAACCTCTGATGCCGAGGGACCTTTCATAATGGTTGGGGAGAGGACCAATGTTACGGGTTCTCCAAAGTTCGCAAGACTCGTAAAGGAAGAAGACTATGAAGGAGCTGTTTCGGTAGCTCTTCAACAGGTGGAGAACGGGGCGAACATAATAGACGTTAATTTCGATGAAGGTCTTCTTGACTCTGAAGCCTGCATGAAGCGTTTCCTCAACCTTATCGCTTCGGAACCCGAGGTAACCAAGGTTCCGGTGATGATAGACAGCTCCAAGTGGTCCGTTATTGAGGAGGGACTTAAATGTATTCAGGGCAAGTGCATTGTAAATTCCATAAGTCTTAAGGAAGGCGAGGAAGTATTCTGTGAACAGGCAAAAGCGGCAATGCGCTACGGTGCTTCAGTCGTGGTAATGGCTTTTGACGAAAAAGGCCAGGCGACCTCAAAAGAGGACAAGGTGGAAATCTGCAAAAGGGCCTACCGCATATTAACTGAGAAAATAGGCATGGACCCCTGCGACATAATCTTTGACCCGAACATACTTACTGTCGGAACCGGGATCGAAGAACACAATTCCTACGCCGTGAATTTCATCGAGGCCGTTAGGGAGATAAAGAAATCCTGTCCCGAAGCACTCACAAGCGGTGGAGTAAGCAACATATCCTTCTCTTTCAGGGGAAACAACGTAGTGCGTGAAGCTATGCACAGCGCGTTTCTTTACCACGCCGTAAAAGCCGGGCTTGACATGGGAATAGTAAACGCTGGAATGCTAGCCGTTTACGACGACATTGAACCTGAACTTCTCGAAAAAGTGGAAGACGTGCTTCTTAACCGTCGCCCCGACGCCACGGAGCGTCTTGTTGAATACGCGAAACATTTTGAAGGGGTAAAGTCCGGGAGTGCGGAGAGGGATACCAAGCAATGGAGAGAGCTTGGGGTTGAAAAACGTCTTGAGCACTCCCTTGTAAACGGCATAGCGGACTTCATCGAGGATGACACGGAAGAAGCAAGGGTTAAGTACGGATCCCCGCTTGAGGTTATCGAGGGGCCTCTTATGGATGGCATGAAAGTGGTCGGAGATCTTTTCGGCGACGGCAAAATGTTCCTTCCCCAAGTGGTGAAAAGCGCCAGAGTCATGAAAAGAGCCGTTGCGCACCTTCAGCCTTTTATGGAAGAGGAAAAAAAAGGAAGCGGGGGAGGCAAGGGGAAATTCGTTATAGCGACGGTAAAGGGAGACGTCCACGATATAGGAAAAAACATAGTGTCTGTGGTTCTTGGCTGTAACAACTACGAAGTGATAGACCTCGGGGTAATGGTTCCCTGCGAGAAAATACTCAACGTTGCAAAAGAGCATCGCGCGGATTTCATAGGATTAAGCGGACTGATTACACCTTCTCTTGACGAAATGGTGTATAACGCGAAAGAGATGGAACGGGAAGGGTTTTCCATCCCCCTTCTTATTGGCGGGGCGACCACAAGCAGGGTTCATACTGCGATAAAAATAGCTCCGGGATACAGCGGTATAGTTGATCACGTAGCTGATGCCTCGCTCGTGGTAGGTGCCTGCAACGAGATGCTGGACCCGGAAAAAGCCCAGCTTTACATGGAGAAACTGAAAAAAAGCAACTTGGAGCAGAAGCGGCGCTTTGAAAAAGCCCGCGGCCAGACGGAATATGCTTCCATAGAAGAGGCCAGGGGGAAGGCGTTTCCGACCGACTGGGATAATATTGCGATAGAGTGCCCCGGGCGGCTTGGGGTCTTTGTCTTCGACAGCATCTCTCTTGAAGAAGTTGCCGGTTACATCGACTGGTCTCCTTTTTTCTGGGCATGGGAACTTAAAGGAGTTTTTCCGAAAATACTTGAGCACACCGAAAGAGGAGATCAGGCAAAAAAACTTTACCGGGACGGTCAAACACTCCTTAAACGGATAATCTTGGAGAAGGTCTTCACCCCCTGCGCTGTTGTCGGAATCTTTCGCGCAAACAGTGTCGGAGACGATGTTGAAATCTATGGGGAAGAAAGACAGGCTCTGGCAACGTTTCATTTTCTAAGACAGCAGGAGATGCGTTCTAAAGAGGGTCGCTATTACTGTCTTTCAGATTTTATAGCGCCAAAAGTCTCGAGCAGAGAAGATTATATGGGGGGATTTGTGGTGACTGCAGGGGAGGGGGTTGAGCAGTTCTCCGAGGATTTCAAGCGAAAAGGGGATGATTACAATTCGATTATGACAAGTGTGCTGGGGGACAGGATAGCTGAAGCTCTTGCCGAGATGATTCATAAAAAAGTAAGGGATCTCTGGGGTTACGGGAAAGATGAAAAGCTCAGTTCCGAAGACCTGATAAATGAAAAATACAGAGGCATAAGGCCTGCTCCCGGCTACCCTTCATGTCCGGACCACACGGAAAAAAAGATTCTCTGGGATATTCTCGAGGCGAAGAAACACACGGGTGTATCGCTTACTGAGAGCTTCGCCATGACTCCGCCAAGTTCGGTTTCAGGGTTCTACATGGCCCATCCCGAATCGAGATATTTCTTTCTTGGCAAAATACTCAAAGATCAGGTTCTGGATTACGCGAAAAGAAAGAGAATCGCTCTTGAAGAAGCGGAGAAATGGCTCCGGCCGAATCTCGGGTACTGAGGATTTTCCTCGCAAAATCGAGGGCTTACTTGACAAACGGCTTTAAAATATCTAGAGTGAGAAATCAGGTCCTAACCTTACTGATTTTCAAAACATCATGAAAAAATCGGACATTGAAAAGGAGCTTTCGCGGAGATTCGACCTTAATTCCGTAGAATCCAGAAAGGTTCTGGACGCCATAATTAACGCCATGACCGAGATGCTTCGCGATGGGGAAAGAATAGAGATAAGACATTTCGGAAGTTTCTTTACAAAAGATTACGAGCCTTATGAAGGAAGAAATCCCAGAACAGGCGAAAAAATAGACATCGGCGAAAAAACCCTTCCACTGTTTAGGGTAAGTAGCTGGCTTGCCCCGAAACTTACGGAAAAAAGCAGTGATGAATGACAGACCACGGCGTAGGTCTGCTAACAACCCTTCTATTATAAGCGTCGCAGATGCCTTTGCTTGATATCCTTGTTTATCCCGCCCCTGAGTTAAAGAGAAAATCCCTGCCCGTGGAGGAGTTAGGTGAGGGCCTTGAACGTCTTTTGGATGATATGACGGAGACGCTCCGCGATGCAGATGGCATCGGACTTGCGGCTCCACAGATCGGTAGGAATATCCGGGCCCTGGTAGTTGATGTACCTTTACCTGAGAGTGAAGAAAGGGAGTTCTACGAGCTTATAAATCCCGAGATTGTTTCCTCTCAAGGGTTCCAAGTGGGAGAGGAAGGTTGTCTCAGCGTACCTGGATTTTTTGCGGACGTAAGAAGAAAAAACCGCGTTCGTGTATCTGCCCTCAATAGAAAAGGAAAGCGCTTCACAATTGATGCGGACGGAATGTTGTCAAGGGTACTTCAGCATGAAATTGACCATCTTGATGGTATATTGTTTTTTGACAGGCTAAGACGGCTTAAAAAGGATCTTCTTGTAAAACAGATCAACCAGCGGTTCGGCTCCACACAGGATTAATTTTTTGTTTTGCTTGATTCCAAGAGCGATTTCACAACATGATTTCAGATTTGGTTAAAAACATAGAACCTTTCTACGTAATGGATATCCTCGAGAGGGCTAAGCGCCTTGAGGATGAAGGTCGAGACGTGATACATTTCGAGGTTGGAGAACCTGATTTCAATACTCCCGATGAAATATGTTCTGCTGCCGCGAAATGGATAGAAAAAGGTTACACCAAGTACACAAGCAGTCTTGGGATTGATGAGCTCCGCCAGAGCGTCGCGGAGGATTACAGCCGTACTTATGGAATAGAGGTGGGGTATGAAAGGGTAATAATAACTATAGGCAGCTCCCCGGCGCTCTTGCTGGCAATGCTGACCGTTCTTAACCCCGGGGATGAAATATTGATAACGGACCCGCATTACGCGTGTTATCCGCAGATAATAAGCGTTGCGAGAGGAGTCGCAAAGAAAATACCTGTTTACGAAAGGGACGGTTATCAGGTTGATCCTGCGGAAATCAGAAAGAATATCGGCAAAAAGACAAAGGCTATTCTCGTAAATTCTCCCGCGAATCCCACCGGGGCGGTTATGGACAGAGAAGTTCTCCAGGAACTGTCCGAGATGGGTCTTTTCGTGATTTCAGATGAAATCTACCACGGTCTTGTCTATGGCGCGCGCGTTAACTCCATTCTGGAATTCACCGATAACGCCATAGCGATAAACGGCTTCGCTAAATTCTACTCCATGACAGGTTGGCGTCTTGGTTACATGATAGTTCCGGAAGACCTTGTAAGGTACGTGCAGAAGCTTCAGCAGAATCTCTTTATTTCCGCCGGATCTTTTGTTCAGAAAGCAGGAGTTGCCGCTATTGAGGAAGTGAAGAGGGGTGGGGGAAGCGAGGCAATGGTGACTGAGTTTGACAGAAGAAGGAAGGAGATGATAAAAGGGCTTTCCTCGGTTGGATTTGATATTTCGGTTGAGCCCAAGGGGGCGTTCTACGTTTTCGTGAATTCCTCTCGATGGAGCCGAGACTCCTGGAGCCTCGCATTTGATATTCTTGAGAACTGCCACGTGGGCGTAACTCCCGGAATAGATTTCAGCGACAGGGGAAGGGATTATCTCAGGTTTTCCTATACGACGTCGGTTGACTCCATACGGGAGGGAATAAGAAGGCTGGGTGAATTTTTGGGTTAAGTATTTTTTGGAGAGAAAAAAGCTTGCATTGCTTGTGATCAGGAAGTAGCTTTCTCGCTTTTTCTGGATAAGACAAATTTTCGTCACGGGGTACTAAATGGATAAAAAGCTTGTCGTTGGAAACTGGAAAATGAATTTGCTTCGGGAGGAAGCACTGGAGTTATCCGGTGCAATAGTCAGCCTGCTTGGAGAAGATTACGACGCATGTCAGGTAGTGCTTGTGCCTCCCTATACGGTTCTCGACGTGGTAGGGAGACGCATCTCGGGTTCAAACATAGATCTTGGGGCTCAAAACGTTTTCGGCAGGATAAGCGGGGCGTTCACTGGTGAGATTTCCGCGCCGATGCTTTTAGACGCCGGATGCAATTGGGTTATTATTGGCCATTCGGAGAGAAGGCACATCCTCGGGGAAACTGATGAGCAAATCCGTGAAAAACTTCTGCTATCAATCTCCTGCGGGTTGAAAATAATTCTCTGCGTGGGAGAAACCGAAGTCCAGAGGGAAGAAGCAATCCGTGGAAGTGAAGACATTTCGGCGAGAAAAGAACTGCTTTTCTCGCCGACAAAGACCCAGATAGAAAATGCGCTGCATGATCTGGATGAGGAACGGATTTCAGATATCGTCATAGCATACGAGCCGGTCTGGGCCATAGGAACGGGGAAAAATGCCACTTCTTCGGAAATAGCTGAGGTTCACGGATATATACGGGAGCTTTTAACCGAGATGTTTCCCGGTTTGGGCGGTAGTGTGAAAGTTTTATATGGCGGAAGCGTCAAAACGGGTAATATAGAAAAGATAATGTCTGTTGATGAAGTTGGCGGGGTTCTGGTTGGAGGAGCAAGTCTTTCAGCTGACTCTTTTTTTAGAATAATAAAGTCCGTAGGGGGTTAAAAATTGGAGTTCTTAATACCGTCGGTGAAAATTATTCATATTGTTGTCAGCATCCTTCTTGTACTGATCATACTGCTTCAGCCGAGCAAGTCCGCGGACATAGGTTCAATGTTTGGAGGCGGAAGTTCGGAGTCGCTCTTTGGTTCGAGCGGTGCAATGCCTTTTCTTGTGAAGATGACCAGGCTCTTTGGGCTCATATTCGTAATTACCTCGCTTTTTCTCGGTTACACTTCCGTAAAATCAATATCGGGTTCGGTGGTGGAGAAATCGCCGATTGAAATGTTTGAAGAAACCTCTCCGCCTGTTGAAGAACCTTTGGAACCTTCTCAGGAAGGAGAATGAATATAAAGTGTCAATTATCCGGATGCCTTTTATTTGAAAGTGCTTTAGTTAGTATAGAAATGATAAGTTAGTAAAGTAGTAACGTGCCAATTCGGAGGGTTCAAAGATGGCATACATAATTGCCGAACCATGTATCGGAGTGAAGGACAAGGCTTGTGTTGAAGCGTGCCCGGTCGATTGCATATATGAGGGAGATGATCAACTGATCATACATCCTGATGAATGTATAGATTGCGGAGCGTGCGTAGACCCCTGTCCGGTGGATGCCATATTTCACGAAGATGAATTGCCCGAGAAATGGCAGAAGTTCATTGACATAAACAAAGACTTTTTCGAGGGCAAAGAGGGCCTTGAACCGGCCAGAAATGACTAAAATTCAGTAAGAACGTACTTTAAAGAGAAAAAAGGGGGACTTGAGAATTTCATTTCCCCCTTTTTTTAGTGTGCCGAGCATGACCAGCAGCTCGGAAGTGTAAGTCTTCTGTACAACCTGATGGCGGTGAAGTATTAGCGAAGCGCAAGGGCAAAGTCGCGAGGCTTTGTCTGAAGGAAGCGCGCAGCAAAGCCGCGACCCGATGGACAAGAACCGGATACGAGGCCTGTGCGGTCGGACGAGCGAGCTAATGATCGCGAAGTCCATAGTCATCAAGTGCCGTTTGGGTAAATTCGGCGGGTGCGCGGTGAAGGCGGCTGGTCTTACCTCGGGAGGTCTGCGCTGTGTCCCGGAGAGGGACTGAGCGATTCGCAAGGATCGTTAACGCGGCGCAGAAGTCAGCAGAGGGCATAGTAGTTGCGAAGCAACGAAGGCCCGAACGATGGAAGGGAGTGAGGGCGGCGAGCTCATGCAGGCAGAGCGGCAGAAAATCCAGCTTAAGCTGGCCTTTGGCAAAAGAAGCGAGGGTGAAGCCCGAAGCGGGTCTTGCGAAGGGACCGAAGTCTGCGTGGCGCGAGTCGATACCGAACGCCCGGCGGCTGGGCCGACACTGGAAGAGGTGTTGGAGCCCGGCAATCTGTGCAAGGCGCTGGAGCGAGTCCGGCGCAACAAGGGAGCGCCCGGATCAGACGGAATGACCGTCGAAGAGCTGGGCGATTATCTTAGGGAGCATTGGCCCGGAATCAGGGCCCGGCTGCTCGAAGGCAGCTACAGTCCCCAGCCGGTAAGGCGAGTGGAGATACCGAAGGGGGGAGGGGGGAAGAGGCCGCTAGGGGTGCCCACTGTGCTTGACCGGTTCATCCAGCAGGCGGTGGGGCAGGTGCTGGGGAAGCGGTGGGACAGCAGTTTCTCCGAGAGCAGCTACGGGTTTCGGCCCGGACGCTCGGCCCATCAGGCGATAAGACGCGCGCAGGAGCATATTCGCGCGGGCTATCGTATAGTGGTGGATCTTGATCTTGAGAAGTTCTTTGACAAGGTGAACCACGACATACTGATGGGGCTTTTATCCAGAAGAGTAGAGGACAAGCGGATACTCAAGCTTATACGCGGATATCTTAACTCCGGAGTGCTTGAGGGAGGGCTGGTAAGTCCGACGGTGATGGGGGTGCCCCAAGGCGGCCCGCTGTCGCCGCTGCTGTCAAACCTTATGCTTGATGTTCTTGACAAGGAACTCGAGAGGAGAGGGCACCGATTCGTGCGTTATGCCGATGACTGTAACATCTATGTGCGGTCACGGCGAGCGGGGAAGCGGGTGATGGAAGGGGTAGCGGGGTTTCTCGGGAAGAGGCTCAAGCTTGTGGTGAATGCGGCCAAAAGCGCGGTAGACCGTCCTGCGAGACGGTCGTTTCTGGGATTCAGCTTTACGCCCGGAGCTGCGCCGAAGCGTCGTGTAGCGCCAAAAGCTTTGGGCAGGTTCAAGCAGAGGGTGCGGGAGCTTACGCGGTGCGTAAAGGGCACAAGTCTGACTAAGCTTATCAAGGAGCTGTCCCGCTATATAACTGGGTGGCGAGGGTATTTCGGCAAGTGCGAGACTCCTGAGGTGTTGAGGAGACTCGACAAGTGGATAAGGCGGCGGATACGCGCCATAGCGTGGCGTCAGTGGAAAAGGGGGCGCACACGGTTCAAGGCATTACGTCGTCTTGGGGTCGACAGGGACTTGGCGGCGCAGACCGCGGGCAGTCCCCACGGGCCGTGGAGGATCAGTGCGAGTCCCGCGCTGTCAATAGCTTTGCCGAATGATGCCCTTGTGAAACTTGGTCTTGCTTCCTGTTGTCCGATTCAGTAGCTTAAATCTATCGAACCGCCACGTACGGACCCGTACGCGTGGTGGTGTGGGAGGGGCGGAATTGCGAGATTCCCCCCTATCCCGATTGTCTTCGAGAAAGCACTTTTATGCGGACAAGATGGCAGTGTGGAAAAAGTTCAAAGGAGGCTCCCTTACCCTTCTGACTGCATCAGCTTGTAGCTTAAAAAGTTTCACGTATATATTTTGCTGTTCAGGATGAATACCCAAGATGTAAAAAAGAAAGCACGGAAGATTCTTCAATTTCTGAAGAAAACCTATCCGGACGCAAAATGTCATCTAGCTTTTAAGAACGCATCGGAGCTTCTGGTCGGATCTATTCTCTCTGCCCAGTGTACGGATAAACGAGTAAATATGATAACCCCGGGACTTTTCAAGAAGTACCCGGACCTAGGGGCATTTTCCTGTGCATCAGAGGAAGAACTCCAAAACGATGTGAGATCAACGGGTTTTTACAGAAATAAGGCAAAAGCGATAATAAACTGTTCCAGGGAGATAATAGAAAAACACGAGGGGGAAGTCCCTTGTGAGATGGAAGAGCTAGTCAAACTTCCGGGAGTCGGAAGGAAGACGGCAAATGTTATAATCGGCAATTATTTCAGAAAACCTGGAATAATAGTTGACACCCATATAATGAGGTTAAGCCGCCGACTTGGTCTTACCTCGAATTCCGATCCCGTTAAGATTGAATTTGATCTTAGAAAGTGCATTCCGGAAAAAGACTGGACATTTTTTTCAAATTCTCTGGGCGATCACGGGAGAAATGTCTGCAAGGCTAGAAAGCCCGTATGTTCGAAGTGCGGAATATCCCATGTATGCCTGTATTTCGAGGAGCTTTACGCATCGTGAGAGCTGTTAGCGTTAAAGAGGTTTTTGGAAAGCGCTTTGTGCGCAAAACCGGGTATTTCCACCCGGTTTTCAAAATAATTACGGAACGCAGGGGGAGAAAAAACACATGAAGTCCGGCAGTGATTATTCTGGATTTTTCCCTTTCGGATGGCTAAGAGACTTCCAAGGGGATAACTGGCAGATTTTCTGGAGTAAGAAAACGGGGCATCTTTTCCTCAAAGCCACCGCAAAAAACACGCTCGTAAAGATTGGAGAGGCTCCGGACTGGGCAGAGGCGAAGAAAAAAGCTGATTTTCTAATGCAAAATCCTGATTCAGTCACAATAGAAACTGCGGATTGCTGAATTTACCGATTTCAGGCAAACGATTCGAGGTATCTCCGAGTGCTAAGGTTCCTATCAATCATCGGAGTTCATTGCCACCGCTATTGACTTGCCCGCAGGACTTTTATAATATCAGTACTTCTTAAAAAAACCGTGTCTAATAATGAAATATGTAGAGCAGGAACTGATTTCCGTACCAGTCGGGAAAGGAAAGGTTAACGCCCTCTACTACAGAGCGCTTAATAACGACTCCGAAAAAAGAAAGACTATAATTATCCATGTTCATGGGTTTTTGGGGAACTTTCTTGACGGAAGCCAGAGATTCCTACCGCCGATCCTCGCCAAGGCAGGCTATTCGTCTATTGCAATAAATACCAGACTGGCCAATTTCGGGCTTTTCTTCGGCTTCGGAATAGTGGACGACACTATTTCGCAGATAGACGGCGTAGTGAGATATTTGGGAGAAATCGGTTACGAGAAAATCATTGTTTCCGGTTACAGCCTGGGTGGAGGGGTGATTCTCAGGTATCTCTCCGTAAAAAGCGGCCAACAGGATTCCGACGAGTCGGAGCTGCTAAAGGGTGTGATTGCCCTCGCTACTCCTTATTCTATCCCGGACTCGATAAGAAGAAGATGGAATAAGTGGGAAAGCCAGCCTTCCTACGATGAGGTATACGAGGAAGCGAAGATGATACTTGGCGATAATCCCCATGATTCAAAGCAGGACAGAACGATTCTTATTTTCAGGGCCAGAGGAAACTCCTACCGGCCGGAGCATACCGAAATATATACTTACAAGACGTGGTGGTTTCTCGCCGGTCCGGAGGCGGGGGCCGTAAAAAGCCACGAGCAGATAAAGAACATAAAACTGCCGATTCTTCTCATGCAGGGATGGAACGATGAATTCGTAAAACCCGATGAGACCCATAATCTTGCACAAATAGCCATAGATAACGGAAATGACGATGTTTCCGCATATTATCTCAATACCGGCCATACTCTCGACGGAAAAGAAGAGGAAATGGGCGATATTATAATAAGATGGCTTGACAGAAGATTCATCTGATTCTGCGATGGGAAACGAACAGAAGAGTCTCCTTACCTATAAGACTGAAGACGGATTCGAGGTGAACTCTCTCCTTGTCACCCCTGAGTTTGCGTCGGAAGAAGACCTTTACGAATCTCCCATAATAATAAATCTCTACGGAGTATTGGGGCATTTTCTCACGAGAGGAACCCCCCTTAGACTTCCCCCTCTTCTCAGGGAAAAAAATATAAGCACGCTTTCTGTAAATACCCGTATGGCGTTTATGGGCCAGATAATGGGCGAGGGGATTTTTCCTGACACGATTCATGAGATGAAAGAATCGGTGGATATTCTCCAAAAAGAAGGGTTTCGCAACATTTTCATGCTGGGCTACAGCCTGGGGGCCAACATGGCTGTCTACTATGCGTCCCAGACCGATTCTTTCGGGATAAAAGGCCTTATACTGGAAGGGTGTTCCTATTCTCTGCCGTATTCACAGCAAAGAAGGCTTGAGAAAAACAGGAGTATTCCATCCTATGATGATATTTATCTGAAAGCCAGGGAGGTTTTGGGTCCGAATCCGGAGAAAAAGAAAAACGACCAGGTATTTATCGTCTACAGAGCCTGGGGAGATTCTTTTAACCCGGTTGACGGGGAGATGTTTACTTACAGGACTTGGTGGTATATGAGGGGACCCCAGGCCTACTATGCAAAAACCTGTGAAATTATAGAAAATGTGAAGGTTCCCGTTCTCTTTATCCACGGAGAAGATGACGACATCGTTGATGTGTGGGAACCCAAGGAACTTAAGAACATAATGAATCAGTCGGGCAACGAAGATGTGACGTTACGCTATATACCGGGGGCGAAACACGACTGCGTAGAGAATCCCAAAGATTCGATAGATGCCATAACAAAGTGGATATCGGAAGTTAACGCGAAGACATAAATCGGACGAGTTCTCCGTCTGGGTCTCGGGATTCTGGGGATTGAACAGGGATATGGTGCCAAGTTCGGTTTTTGTTCTTGCAAAAAGGGAAACTTTATATATCTTACAACTCCTTTAATAAAACAGTTGACTTTTTCCTAGATTTTTACTCATAAATCTGTAGGTAACAGGGAATTTGGAGGCGACGACCATGTCCGAGAATTTTTCAATCGAAAAGGAGCTTTCAGAAAAACACCAACTTAAGAAACCTTCGGGAGTATACTACAACCTTTCCGTTCCCAGGCTTTACGAAGAGGCGATCAAGAGAAACGAAGGACACATTGGCGAGAGTGGAACTTTTGTAGGCTACACCTCCCCTCATACTGGAAGATCCCCCAAGGACAGATTTGTGGTAAAGGAGCCCTCCACGGAAAAAAATATAGACTGGGGAGCGGTAAACAAGCCCGTATCACCAGAGGTATTTGATCACTTTTACGAGAAGGTGATGGATTATTTCAAGGGGAAGGACGTTTTCGTGAGAGACCTGCAGGTCTGCGCTCATCCGGACTACAGAACAAACGTGAGGGTGATTAATGAATTCGCCTGGCACAATCTTTTCGTAAATAATCTCTTCATACGACCCGGCGTTTCTGAGCTTCCGCATAAGGAAGTGGGTTTTACAGTCATTTCAGCCCCGGGTTTTAAGGCAGACAACCCAGAAAAATACGGTCTTAACAGCGAAACCTTTATATTTCTTAACCTAAGCCGAAGAATTGCCCTTATCGGTGGTACACGCTACGCGGGAGAAATGAAAAAATCCGTTTTTGCCGCCATGAATTTTCTTCTGCCGGAAAAAAACGTTTTTCCAATGCACTGTTCGGCAAACATCGGAAAGGACGGAAATGTGGCGCTTTTCTTCGGATTGTCGGGAACTGGGAAAACCACGCTTTCTGCTGATCCCGAAAGGGCGCTTATCGGAGATGACGAACATGGCTGGTTTGATGAAGGGGTTTTTAATTTCGAAGGTGGCTGTTATGCGAAGACCATAAAGCTTAGCCCGACTACAGAACCCGAGATTTATCAAGCAGCGCTTAAGTTCGGTTCGGTTCTTGAAAATGTCGAACTTGATCCGGAAACAGGAAAGATAGATTTTGACAGCGACAGGTATACGGAGAATACCCGCGGGGCATACCAGATTGATATGCTCGAAAATATTGTTCCGGAAGGAATAGGCAGTATTCCCAAAAGTATTTTCATGCTTACCTATGATGCTTTCGGAGTCCTGCCCCCTATATCAAAGCTTGATTCCGACCAAGCCATGCGTTATTTCCTTCTGGGCTACACGGCGAAAGTTGCCGGCACCGAGAGGGGAGTGAGTAAACCTCAGGCGACTTTCAGCTCATGTTTCGGGTCTCCTTTTCTTCCAAGACCTCCGAAGTTCTACGGAGCGATGCTGAAAGAGAGAATGGAAAAACACAAAGTAAACGTATGGCTTCTAAATACCGGAATTTCCGGCGGGCCTTTCGGGGTCGGTAAGAGAATGCCTCTTCCATCCACAAGAGCTCTTGTTACAGCAGCCGTAAGCGGTTTGCTTAACGACAGAGAGTTTGTCAAAGTTCCTATACTTGACCTCTCCGTGCCGGTTGATTGCCCTGGAGTCGATTCGACTCTTCTACAGCCTCGACTTTCATGGGATGATCCGGACGAATATGATCACAAGGCTCGTACTCTTTCGGAGCTTTTCGAGAAAGAATACGAAAAGTATGTCTAGAGTTTAAGCCGGTTTTAACCCATCTTCTTGTTAAGACTTGACTCCGTAGTATAGAAAACACCTAGCGAATTGAGGCCGGGGATTATTCTGGCGTCCCCGAGGGGATTTGAACCCCTGTTACCGGCGTGAAAGGCCGATGTCCTAGGCCTGACTAGACGACGGGGACGGCAAGAATTGAGCCGTACAGGATTCGAACCTGTGACCCACTGCTTAAAAGGCAGTTGCTCTACCAGCTGAGCTAACGGCTCAGAAGATGCCGTATTATATCATGGGCCCTTTTCATGTCAAAAAACTACAGTTGTCCTGATAGAAAGTATAAAATCATGTAAACTCCCTTTCTCACTTTCTTTTTTCGGGTCACCATTTAGGATGTCTTTTGCACAAAAGTACAGAGATTTTTCCCTCGTCACTTTGGGAAATTTTTTCTTTTTCTGCAATTTTTCCTCTTTTTTCCTGCTTCCGCTTTTCATAAAAGATATCGGGGGTGACGAGGCTCGCATAGGCTATGTCATGGGCACCTTTGGCATAACTTCAATAGGAGCTATCCCCTTCGTAGCTTATCTGATAGACCACTACGGGCGAAGAAGGTTCATGCTTGCGGGTTCTTTTCTGATGTTTCTGGTTTCCTTTCTCTATATTTTTATATCGGATATTGACGTAAAGATATTTCTCCTGAGACTCATGCAGGGAATTGCTTTCGCTTTTTTCTTCACCTCAGCCGCTACTGCGGTTTCCGATTATGTTCCCAGTGAAATAAGGGCTTACGGACTCGGCATTTTTGGAGCCTTCACAATAGCTTCTTACTCGGTCGGACCTACTATCGGAGAAATTGTGATCGAAAGATTCAGCTACTCGACCTTCTTTCTCTATACCTCTTTGTTTAGCCTGCTTGCCTTTATTCTGTGTTTTCTTTCGCGGGAGGGGAACTTCAGGGTATCCGAAAAATCCATTTTCAGCGGATTTTTCGACGTTGTTTTCTCCGAGAGGTTCCGCGTGCTTCTGCTGGTCAATCTTATAATTGCCGTGGGGCTTGGAAGCATGCTTAATTTTTTCTCCGTTTTTCTTGAGGAAAACGGAATTCATGCGTGGAGCTTTTTTCTTACATATTCGGTAACCGTCATATTAATCAGGATCCTGGGAGGAAAGCTTCCAGATATTGTTGAGAGAAGGAAAATAGCCCTGCCCTCAATGCTTATCATGGTGTCGTCCTTGCTGATGATTTTTTCCATAAACTCCACTTTGAGCGCCGTTCTGGTTTCTTTCGTCTTCAGTCTGGGTTACGGAATTCTCTATCCCACCATAAGCGCGATGATTATCGACAGAGCTCTTGACGATGAAAGGGGAACTGCGATGGGAGCGTTTAACATGTCTTTTAGCATTGGGATAAACTTTTTTGCCTTCGCTCTCGGACTCATAGCGCGAGATTACGGTTTTTCGAACATGTATTCGATAACGGGAATGTTCATGTTTGCGGGGTGCATTATCTTTACCTATAAATATTTTATAAGTGCAGGGAGGGCGAAACGTCTTTCATGAAAATAAAATCCGGCGATACCATTCTCCTCGTTTCACCCGATAATAAAAGCTTCATGGTGGTGGTAGAAGAGGGCAAGTCGTTCAGCTCTCACATGGGGATACTCGATCTCTCCGCCGCGCTGGGAAAAGAATGGGGAGAAACGATAGTCTCAAGCCTTGGAAACGATTTTGTACTTCTTAACCCTACCGTGGAGCAAAAAATTATGAAGGTGAGAAGGGCTACGCAGATCGTTTATCCCAAGGATGCGGCCTTGATTCTCTTTAAAACAGACGTGAGAGCGGGAGCCAGGGTTGTTGAAGCCGCAACCGGCTCAGGAGCTCTTACCATCGCGCTTGCGAATTCGGTGGCCCCTTCCGGAAAAGTCTATACGTACGAGAAAAGAGAACAGTTCATGAATAATGCCAAAGATAACGTACGACGGGCGGGGCTTTCTGAATACGTGGAATTTAACTGTGGCGATGCCAGGGAAGGTTTTAAGGAAAAAGATGTCGATGTCGCGATACTTGATCTCCCTTCTCCATGGTATGGAATTCCGGCGGCTTACGAGGCTCTTGCCTCCGGAGGGAGAATCGCGAGCATTTCCCCAACATACAACCAGGTGGAAAGAACTGCGGAATCGCTTGAGGAAGCGGGTTTTGTGAGAATCGAAACGGTAGAGCTTATAATGAGGAACTATCAGGTGAAAAAGGGGAAGACCCGCCCAGATAACAGAACCGTGGCACACACAGGATTCCTTACCTTCGCCTTCAAGGGAATAAGCGATGTTGACGCTCGCGAATCAAAATGACTAACGAACGACTTCTTATAGAAGGCGCAGACCAAATAGGTATTGAAAACATCAGGACCGATCTTTTCCTCTCTTATGTTGACCTGCTACGCAAGTGGGGCAGGCGCATAAACCTGAGTTCGGTTCTCACTGACCGAGAAATCATAATCAAGCACCTGATTGATTCCCTTACAGTGGCTGAATTCATGCCCCCCGGCTCAAGGGTGATTGACATAGGAACGGGGGCCGGTTTTCCCGGAATTCCGCTTTCTATCTACGACCCGTCCCTTAACGTTACGCTTCTTGAGTCGGTTGGAAAGAAAGTTGCCTTTTTAAAGGACGTGAAAAGATCTCTCGGACTCAATGGTATTGATATTCACCATGGGAGAGCCGAGGAAGTAGATAGAGGGATGAGAGGGGTTTTTGACCGGGTGACGTTCCGGGCTCTTGGGAGCGTTGGCACTGTCGTGGCTCTCGGTACTCCTTATCTGGATATAGGAGGGGAGATGGTTATAATGAAAGGGCCCCGGGGAAAGAAGGAATGGGAAGATTACGCGAACCGGTATCCGGAATATATGGAACTTCTTTTGACAAAAGAACTTGAACTGCCTTTTTCAGGTGAGAAAAGGGTGATTATCGTCGCGAAGCCGATATCTCAGCAGATGGAGACGGAAGTTTGAAGACCATAGGAGTAATAGGCGGAAGCGGTCTTTATGAAATGGAAGGGCTCTCGGACGTTAAAACCGTTTCCATGGAGACTCCATGGGGCCAACCCTCCTCAAGCCTACTCACGGGAAACCTTGGCAGTGTGCGAATGGTTTTTCTTCCAAGACACGGAACAGGACACACGGTATCCCCGCCTGAGATAAACTTCCGGGCGAATATATACGCAATGAAAGCTATGGGAGTCGAGTGGATTATATCTGTAAGTGCCGTGGGCAGCTTGAAGGAAGAAATAGAACCAGGGCACATAGTGATACCTGATCAGTTCATTGATAACACTAAGCGGAGGCCTTCTACTTTCTTTGAAGGTGGCATAGTAGCCCACGTTTCAATGGCCGACCCGGTGTGCTCCGTGCTATCAGGTTGTCTGCGGGAAGCATCGCTTGGCTTTGGCGGAACGGTCCATTCGGGAGGAACCTACATCTGTATCGAGGGTCCCCAGTTCTCTACAAGGGCGGAGAGCCATCTGTACAGAAAATGGGGAGCAGACATAATAGGAATGACCGCAATGCCGGAAGCGAAACTTGCCAGGGAAGCGGAGATCTGCTATTCCACAATAGCCCTTTGCACTGATTATGACTGCTGGAACGAAGATCATGACGACGTTACGGTTTCGGACATAATCGAGATCATGAATAAAAATGTTGAAGCGGCAAAAAAAATAATAGCCGGTGTAGTTGATAATATCCCTGAAGAAAGAGAATGTCCTTGCGGGAGTGCCTTGGGTCACTCTATAATAACGTCCTCGGACTGCGTAACCGAAGAAACCAAGAACAGGTTTGAACTTATCGTGAAAAAATACATGTAGAGGTCCGAATGAGCATCGTCGTTGTAGGGTCAGTAGGAATTGACACCATAGAAACACCTTTTGGAAGAGAAGAAAACGTTCTCGGCGGGTCTGCCTGTTATTTCTCTCTGGCGGCCCGTAATTTTACGGATGTTCATATGGTTTCCTCCGTTGGAGAGGATTTTCCCCAGGCTCATTCCGAGCTGCTTCGCTCAAGGGGCATTGATACGGAGGGAGTAACCGTCAGCAGTGACGGAGAAACCTTCAGATGGGAAGGCAGATACGACTATGATATGAAAGATCCGGAAACTGTCTCCGTCACCCTTGGTGTTCTGGGATCACTTGACCCCGTGGTTCCCGAGAAATCCAGAAATGCCGACTATCTTTTCCTGGCCAACACGGATCCTGAAATCCAGTTGAAGGTCCTTGAGCAGGTAAGCTCACCCCGAATTGTGGCCTGCGACACCATGAACTTCTGGATAGACAACAAACTGCAGGAACTGAAGACACTCCTCGGCAGAGTCAACATTCTCATAATAAACGATTCTGAAGCAAGACAGCTATCCGAAGAACCATTAATGGTCAGAGCGGCGAGAAAGATAATGGACATGGGACCAGAATTTCTGATTGTGAAAAGAGGAGAGTACGGGGCCTTGCTTTTTTCTCGAGAGGACCTGTTTTTCGCCCCCAGTTACATGCTTGAGCAAGTGCTTGACCCGACGGGAGCGGGAGATACTTTTGCCGGGGGATTCATGGGCTACGTAGCATCTCGAGGTAAGGACCTTGACTTTGCCGGTTTCAAAAAAGGGGTTGCCTACGGGAGTGTGCTGGCTTCTTTTACGGTTGAGGATTTCAGCGTAAGACGTCTGGGCTCGCTACGGAAAGAGGAGATAGAGCAAAGATACGCGGAGTTTCTTAGGCTCTCGACCATGTAGAAAGGGGAATCAGCTCAGGGACTTTACGTATTTCATGCGGATATTGTAAATCATGTCGTCAAGAAGCTGTTTTTCCTCTTCAGTTAGATTCCCTTCGGTTTTTTCCGCAAGTATCTCAAGTATGGTTATGGTGTGCTTGGCGGCCGGAATGTTAACTTCTCTTTTTTTTGAGTGGGGATCGGGAATTTCACCCAAATGAATGAGGGCTGAGGCGTTTAATGAGAGAATAAAGCCCGAAAAGTCCATCTTTAATTCTTCTTTTTCACCGCTCACGATAAACCACTCTCCTTACAGGTAAGTTCTTAACGCCGTTGGATCAATTATAGATACTGGAGGAGTTTTTTTCTAGGGTCGTAGGGATATTTCTCTTTAATCTCGTCCATGAGTTTCTTCATATCCTCACTGGATTCCTCCGGCATTGCTATCTGAATAACTACGAACTGATCTCCCCGTTCGCCGGTCTTGGGATTTTTCACTCCCTTTTCCCTGAGCCTCATTTTCGTGCCGCTTCCCACGCCGGGAGGGATAGTAAGTTTTACAGGACTTTCTATGGTCGGCACGTCGATCAGCGTTCCCAGGGCCGCCTCATAGACTGTTAGCGGAAGATCAATATATATATCGTCGTTTTCTCTTCTAAAAACCGGATGGGACAAGACCTTTATTTCGAGAATGAGGTCTCCGGCCATGGAATTTATTTGCTCTCCCTTGCCCGGCAATCTTACCTTGGACCCGGTTTTCACCCCGGCCGGAATCTTGACTGTTATTTTCTTGGTTCCGCCCTCGGGCGACTTAACCAGAAGCTCTTTTTCCCCACCTTTTACCGCGGTTTCAAAACCAAGGGTTAAAGTATGCTGAATGTTTTTCGGTCTTCTCGGCTGCTGTCGCACGTTACTGAAATCAAAAACATCTCCGAAACTTCCCCTCGCTCCACCCATACCGTAAGCCCCTCCTCCCTGCGAAAAGATATCTTTAAAGATTTCATCTATGTCAGGAAATCCCCGTGAATACTGCCTGTAATTTCCTCCGCCTGTTCTCTGTCCACCGAAACTGCTTGTTCCAAACATGTCGTAGGTTTTTTTCTTCTCGGGGTCGGAGAGGGTTTCGTAAGCGTGCTGAATTTCCTTGAACTTCTCCTCGGATCTTTTGTCCCCCTGATTCATGTCGGGGTGGTGTTTCCTCGCGAGGTCTCTGTACGCTTTCTTTATCTGGTCCTGCGTCGCGTTTCGCGGTACGCCGAGCACCGCGTAAAGATCTTTTTCCGCGTTCATGAAGGTAAAAACTCCGATTTTCTCATGCTCATTATAATACTACTTGAGATTAAAAGAAATTGATTAGGGGGTTATATACTTGGCTGCCCGCGGGAGGTACCTTTTTTGACTACCGTGCCGGACTACATTCGAGCAGTAGACCACGAAACGGAAGATAGACGAGAAAATACGAGATTCCATGAGCAAGAAGAAAACTGTCGCCGTGACGGGCGCGGCCGGGTTCATCGGCTCAAGGCTGGTGAAGAGACTGGCACAATCAGACCATGTGGACAGAGTTATAGCGCTTGACTGTCTCCTGCTAGACATATCCTCTCCGAAAGTCATAACATTCCAGAAGGACATCCGGGAGTCGACTGCGGACATTCTGCGAGAGTACCGGGTTGACGCGGTTGTCCACTTGGCCTTTCTCTTGCGGCCCGGACATGACCGCAAGGCAGCGCACAGGGTGAATGTCAGCGGTACGGCCCAGGTGATACATGACTGCTGGGCTGCCGGCATAAAACACCTTGTCTACCTCAGCAGCACCACTGTGTACGGCGCCCGTTCCGGGACTGAGGAGCCGTATACCGAAGAATCACCCGTCAGGCCCGTCCGAGGCTTTCAGTACGCTGAGAACAAGGCCGCAGCGGAACTCAAGCTGAAAACATTCGCAATGAACAATCCCAACTCTCGCGTCACCATACTGCGGGGGTGCACAGTAATGGCGCCCCAGTGCGAGAACTTCGTTACTGAGGTCTTTTTCAGACTGGCGAGCGTCCGCGTTCTCGGTGCGGACCCGCAGATGCAGTTCATCCATCTGGACGACCTGCTAGACGCCTTTGAGCTGTGCCTGCTGAAGCCTGCCTCCGGGGTGTTCAACATCACGGGAGAGGGGACCGTTGCCTATAGCGAGATTGCGAGCATTGCGGGTAGACGCGCGATTATCCTTCCAGCGCCGCTTCTCGCGGTCATCACGTGGGTAACATGGATGCTGCGACTGCAAAGAGATTCTCCCGCGTGCGGGATCGAGTACGCAAGATGGCCGTGGGTGGCCAGCAACGAGAAGCTGACACGAGAGACCGGGTTCCGTCCAAAACACACTTCCCGGGAAGCACTGATGAGCTCGGTGCTGGCAAACAGTTAATTGCTTTCATTCCGCAATCATAGTCTTCATACACCTGATTGAAAAACTACCTGTATTCCTGATGGCAACTAATTGGTAGCTTCTTGAGAGCTGGCTAGGGTGGTTAAATTTGTCAGTCAGTTCTCTATGGATTCGAGTATCCTGTCTGCAATCTCAAAAAAGGCCTTTCCGGCTGCACTTTGCGGATCAGACTCCACAATGGGGGTTCCGTTATCCCCGCCGATTCTTATCCGCGGATCGATTGGGATTTCTCCAAGAAACGGAACTTCAAATTTCTCTGCCATACGTCTTCCTCCACCCCTGCCGAATATGTCTATCTTGCCGTTTACATCGGGCATATCGAGATAGCTCATGTTCTCCACTATGCCGAGAATGGGAATATTCAGTTTGTTAAACATCAGTATCCCTCTTCTTACGTCCACTAGAGCTACGTCCTGAGGAGTGGTTACTATAACCCCTCCGCTTATCGGGGCCGTCTGTGCCAGAGAAAGCTGGGCATCCCCGGTGCCTGGAGGGAGGTCAATTACCAAGTAATCCGTTCCGCTCCACTCAACGTCCTCGATAAACTGCTTTATCGCTCCGTGTACCATGGGACCTCTCCATATCACGGCGTCCTCTTCGTTCACGAGAAAACCGATGGACATTACCTTGAGGCCGAATTTCTCTATGGGAACGATCTTGTCATCGGCGGTTGCGCGGGGTTTTTCGCTTATTCCCATCATCAAGGGAGCGCTCGGTCCCCAAATATCGGCATCCATAAGCCCGACTTTCTGTCTTTTTTTTGATATTGCCAGGGAGAGATTGGTCGCTATTGTTGACTTGCCGACCCCTCCTTTGCCGCTTGCGACGGCTATGTAGTACTTTATGTCGGGAAGTTTGCTTTTTTCACTGTCCGCATCGGCAGTTATCTGCTTCTGTGGTCGCGAGCCGATCTTCATCGAGAGGTCTTCAACTCCGGGTATGCCGAAAATGGCTTTTCGGACTTCTTCCTCGATTGTGGACTGAAGTTTCTGGTCGGGCTTGGGAAGTACTATGGAGAGGGTCACCTTCGAATCTTCCACGAGAATGTCTTTTACGAGACCGAAGGACACTATGTCCCGGTTAAATCCCGGATAGTTAACACCCTTAAGAACTTTTATTATCCGTTCTCTGTTTAGTTCCACGCGGAAAGTTCCCCCTAAGAGATACCCAGTTTCTTTTTTCCTTCCTCGGATATCATGTCGGGGTTCCAGGGAGGATCCCATATCACCTCTATAAGAACGTTATCGGCTCCCGCGCTTTTAAGGGCCATTTCAGCTTGGCCTGCTATATGTGCCCCCATGGCGCACCCTGGGGTGGTAAGGGTCATCTTGATTTGAACGTTGCGCCCGGAGATTTTGGTGTCGTAAATAAGTCCGAGATCTACTATGCTCACGGGAAGTTCGGGGTCGTACACATCCTTAAGAGCGCCGTAGACTGTCTCTTCCGTTATTTCCGGGCTGTCTTCGGGTTTTTTCTTCTTTTCAATCTTGGTAAAAGACACGGAGCTTTTATCCTTGGAGGAACCGCCCCTGTCTATCTGGATTATCTTTTTTATCCCCATGATTCTCGTCTCCTGATTTCCTCTTTATTAATAACTATGAAAAACTTATTGAGTCGGCTTTCCTCTATGCCGCTTAGATTACTTCTTATACTTTGCCGAACTCTTCAGAAGAAATAAAGACTCCGGGGTATTAGCCGAGCCAAGAAAGTACTTGAAACATACATTCAGCCTTACGCTTTCTTGACACTATAATAACTATTCAATAGCATTTTCCGCAAGTTATGAGGCAATCCCGGCAGATATCAATCGGCGACGTAAAAATAGGCGGGGGAGCTCCCGTTTCGGTTCAGTCAATGACTATTACCGATACGAGAGACGTTGCGTCAACGGTTTCCCAGATAAAAAGACTTGAGAAAGCGGGTTGTGACATCGTCAGGGTCGCCGTTCCCGACATGGATGCCGCAAAGGCTCTGGGAGCGATAAGAAAAGAGATAAGAATTCCCCTTGTCTCAGACATACACTTTGATTACAAACTGGCCCTTGAATCAATAAGACAGGGAGTCGACGGGATGAGAATAAATCCCGGAAACATCGGCGCCAGGTACAGAATAAAGGCCGTGGTTGACGCCTGCAAGGAAAGAAGAATTCCCATAAGAATAGGCGTGAATTCAGGCTCTCTTGAAAAAGACATACTCAAAAAGCACAAACACCCAACGGCCGAAGCCTTGGTTGAGAGCGCAATGAGACATGTCGGCATACTCGAGGGCCTTGATTTTCTCGACATAAAGATTTCAGTCAAGTCCACCGACGTGAGGAAAATGATTACCGCATACAGAATGCTCGCGGACAAGACCGAATATCCGCTCCATCTCGGAGTTACCGAGGCGGGGACCCCGGGAATGGGGACGGTGAAATCCGCCATAGGAATCGGAGCGCTTCTGGCTGAAGGGATAGGTGACACGATAAGGGTGTCCTTAACCGGTGACCCCGTGGAGGAGATAGTTGTCGGAATGAACATACTGAGGTCCCTTGGAATCAGGAACAACGGAATTGAACTTATCTCGTGTCCGGGATGCGGGCGACTTGAAATAGATCTTGAGAAGCTGGTTTCTGAAGTTGAGCAAGGTGTTTCCGGTTTTAACCTTCCAAGACCGGTTAAAGTCGCCATACTGGGTTGCGTTGTTAACGGGCCGGGCGAGGCCGCGGAAGCCGATATAGGGATAGCGGGGGGAAGGGGCAAGGGAATGCTTTATCGGGACGGAAAACTGATAAAATCTTTCAGAGAAGCCGATTTGGTCGGTGAGCTTGTCAAGGAAATAGAGAGAAATTACGTTAACTGAACTGAAAACCCCGCAAACGCAAAATTGCTTTCCAGCTGAATTCAAATCACTTTAAAGGAGAAAAACGAATGAGGTTTTCTTCCTATTTCATACCCACGGTCAAGGAAGATCCTTCGGATGCCGAGATCGTAAGTCACAAGCTTATGGTAAGAGCAGGCATGATAAGAAAGCTTGCGGCCGGGATCTACAACTACCTTCCTTTGGGACTCAGGTCCATAAGAAAAGTCGAAAACATAGTGCGGGAAGAAATGAACAGGGCAGGAGCCATAGAGCTCCTCATGCCCGCAGTGCTTCCGGCTGAACCTTGGATCGAAAGTGCCAGATGGGATTACTACGGAAAGGAGTTGCTTCGCTTCAAGGACCGAGCCGAGCGGGATTTCTGTCTGGGGCCCACGCACGAGGAAATAATAACGGACATAGTCAGGAAGGAGATTCGTTCCTACAAACAGCTTCCCGTTAATTTTTACCAGATACAGACGAAATTCAGGGATGAAATCCGTCCCCGCTTTGGGGTTATGAGGGCACGTGAATTCATAATGAAAGATGCCTACAGCTTCGACGTTTCGGATGAGGGAGCGGATCGTTCCTACCAGGCGATGTACGACGCCTATGTGCGTATATTTGAAAGATGCGGGCTCGCGTTCAGCGTGGTTGCCGCCGATTCAGGAAACATCGGCGGAAGTTTCTCACATGAGTTCATGGTGACTGCCGACACCGGGGAAGACGTAATAATGAGTTCCACGGAGGCAGATTACGCCGCCAATCTGGAACTCGCAAAAATCGGCATTTCAGAAGACGAAAGGGAGGGATTAAGAACAACCTCCGGACTTGAAGAGGTCTCCGAGGTCCATACCCCGGGCCTTAAGACGGTTGAGGATGTGGCGCAGCTTTTAAAAGTCGGTCCGGAAAAACTGATAAAGACTCTTATAGTGCATACCGAAACAGAGCCAGCCGTTGCGCTCGTAAGGGGAGACGCAGAACTCAGTCTAACCAAGCTTCGAAATTTTCTCGGATGTGATGTCGCAGAACTTGCTGATCCGCAGACAATTCTGGAAGTTTCAGGAGGGCCACTCGGATTCAGCGGACCCGTGGGACTTAAGAGAAAGAACGTGAGGGTGATTGCGGACAAATCCGTTCGCAATATGAAAAACGCCGTAACGGGAGCCAACAAAGGCGACTATCACATAACCGGCGTTAACCCCGGGCGGGACTTTGAAGCCGACTCCTATGCGGACATAAGGGTGGCAAGGGAAGGGGACCCGTGCCCGGTTTCTGAAAACGGAGTTCTGAAGGCGTCAAGAGGCATCGAAGTCGGTCATGTTTTTAAGCTGGGAACCAAGTACAGCGAAGCCATGGGAGCCACCTACGTAGATGAGAACGGAGTGGAAAAACCGCTTGTTATGGGTTGTTACGGAATCGGGATAGGAAGGACGGTAGCAGCAGCGATAGAACAGAATAACGATGAGTACGGAATAAAATTTCCCGTCCCCATAGCTCCGTTTGAAGTTTCCGTGCTTCCGATAAACATGAAACAGCAGGATGTGAGGGACGCAGCGGAAAAAGTATATTCAGCGCTTCTCCACGATGGAGTGGATGTTCTTATTGATGACAGAGCGGAGACCGCTGGCGTGAAATTCAAAGACTCGGATCTGCTCGGAATCCCGATTCAGGTCACTATCGGGCAAAGAAGCCTGAAAGAGGGCAAGGTGGAGATAAAGAATAGAAACTCCGGTGAGAGAATAAGCATTATGGTAGAAGAAGTCTCAGGAGAAATTGCTGCTCTTTTAGCTGAACAGAGATAAGAAGAAGAACCCCGGGACGGAAATTTTGGGGTTTATATACTTCACTGCCCAAAAGTGTGATAAGATGTGAGCATGGGCTTAATGTATTTTCCCTGTAGAGCAAATTCAAGATAATACTGCAGCGTCTGAATAGTATAGAGAAGCACTTAAAATGAGCCACTCAGAAGTTAAAATCGAGGTCGATCAGCTCAAAGGAGCTCTGATAATAAGCATATCCGGCGAGATCAAAGGCCTGAGTGGACGGGAATTTCACAACGCGATATTCCAGGAAATCCAGGGGCAGGAAGTCCCTATAGTTCTGGACCTCAAAGGGCTGACCTACATCAACAGCACGGGACTGCGCTCGATCCTGCTTGTCGCCAAAAGGCAACAGGACATCAAATCGAAATTCGCGGTGTGCTCCCTGTCCAAACCTATGAGAGAAATATTCGAGATCACGTGCTTTGACCGGATCATGTCGGTGCTTCATTCCCGCTCCGAAGCCATAGAAGCGGTAACTTAAAAGTCCGCCAACACTTAGTTGCTTCTTCCGAAGGTGAAGTTTCCTTCTTTGTCCAGATCCACTTTTACCGTGACCGAATCCTTGAAATTTCCTTTCAATATCTCGTTTGCAAGCGGGTCCTGTATATATTTCTGTACGGCGCGTTTAAGGGGCCTTGCCCCGAAAACGGGATCGTAACCAATATCAACCAGTCTTGTAACGGCTTTCTTGGAGAGTTCTATGGCAAGATTTTTCTCCGCAAGCCTCTCTCTCAGGTATCCAATCTGGATCTCAGCTATCTCAATGAGGTCTGTTCTTTTCAGGGCGCTGAATATGACAACTTCGTCAATTCTGTTTAGAAACTCGGGACGAAAATAATTTCTGAGCATCTCGTTTATCTTATTTTCCATTTCCTCACTGTTTCCTGACGACTCCTGTATGTGCTGGCTCCCCAGGTTTGAGGTCATTATTATTACGGTGTTGCGGAAATCAACGGTTCTTCCCTGTCCGTCGGTGAGTCTTCCGTCGTCAAGAATCTGAAGAAGCAGGTTAAACACATCGGAGTGCGCTTTTTCTATCTCGTCAAAAAGCACCACGGAGTAGGGTCGTCTCCTCACGGTTTCCGAGAGCTGTCCTCCTTCCTCGTATCCGACATATCCGGGAGGGGCTCCGATCAGTCTTGATACCGAGTGCTTCTCCATATACTCGCTCATGTCAATCCGTACGATCGCGTCTTCATCATCAAACATGAATTCGGCAAGTGATCTGGCAAGTTCGGTCTTCCCGACCCCCGTGGGCCCGAGAAACATGAACGAGCTTATCGGCCTTTTCGGATCGGAGAGCCCGGCCCTTGACCTGCGAAGCGCATTTGAGACCAGTCTTATGGGCTCCGGCTGTCCCACCACCCGCTTCGAGAGTCTTTCTTCCATATGAACGAGTTTCTCGACCTCCTCTTCAACCAGGCTTGATACTGGTATTCCCGTCCATTTCGACACAACCGCGGCTATATCCTCGGCACTTACTTCCTCGCGAAGCATTTTCCTCTGGCTCTGTATTTCGGAGAGCTCCACACCGAGGTTCTCCATATCCTTTTCAAGCTCCGGGATTCTGCCGTAAAGAAATTCCGATGCGCGGGAGAGATCTCCCTCTCTCTGTGCTCTCTCCGCATCCATTCTTCCGGTTTCTATTTCCTCCTTGGTCTTTCTTATCCTCGATATGCAGTCTTTTTCTTTCTGCCAGTGCGCTTCAAGTATCTCCGCTTCCTCTTTCAGTTCCGAGAGGTTTTTCTCAATCTCTTCAAGTTTTCCCCGAAGTTCAGGATCCTGCTCTTTTCTGAATCCCTCCCTTTCTATCTCAAGGCGCATTATCTTCCTTTTTATCTCGTCTATCTCCGTCGGCACAGAGTCAATCTCCATTTTGAGCCGTGCAGAGGCCTCGTCCATCAGGTCAACGGCCTTATCGGGCAAAAACCGCCCGGAGATATACCTGTTTGAAAGCTGGGAGGCGGCAACAAGGGCTTCGTCCTTAATTTTTACCCCGTGGTGAACCTCGTACTTTTCTTTAAGACCCCTTAGGATCGATACGGTTTCCTCAACGGAGGGTTCATCGACGTAGACCTGCTGAAACCTCCGCTCAAGGGCTGCGTCCTTTTCTATGTGATTTCTGTATTCATCAAGAGTGGTCGCACCTATGCAGTGAAGTTCTCCGCGCGCAAGGGCTGGCTTTAGCATGTTTGACGCGTCCATCGCTCCATCGGCCGCTCCGGCTCCAACTACGGTGTGTATCTCGTCTATGAAAAGAATTATCTCCCCTTGGGATTCCGTGACTTCCTTCAGCACAGCCTTGAGTCTCTCCTCGAACTGTCCCCTGTATTTTGCTCCTGCAAGCAGGGATCCAAGATCTAGGGAAATCAACTTTTTGTCCTTAAGTCCCTCGGGAACATCGGAGTCAACTATGCGCTGTGCCAGCCCCTCCACTATGGCCGTTTTCCCCACTCCGGGTTCCCCTATGAGCACAGGGTTGTTCTTCGTTCTTCGAAGGAGCACCCGTATCACGTTCCTTATCTCGTCATCCCTTCCTATTACCGGGTCTACCTTCCCGCTTCGGGCAAGTTCGGTGAAGTCCTTTCCGTACTGGCGAAGCGGTTCCATGGTGTCTTCAGGATTCTGCGTGTTCACTGTCTGGTTACCTCTCAGTTCTTTAAGTACTTTTAAGATCCCTTCCTTAGTCACCCCTGATTCTGAAAACCCGTTTCCCAAGGCCCCGGAGGCGAGAGAAACAACTCCAATCAGAAGGTGTTCAGTGCTCACGTACGCGTCTCCAAGATGGTGCGCTTCCTTGTCGGCCGACCGGATGGCAGAATCAAGTTCTCTGCTCATGTATATCTGGTCAGATGCCCCTTTCACCTTGGGAAGCTTGGATATCTGCTCGGCGGCCGTCCGCGCAAGCTCCCGGGGGTCGGATTCCAGTCGCTCCAGAATCTTGGTCGGCATCCCGGGCTGACTTACAAGAGCCGCGAACAGATGAGGCAGGTCAATCACCTGATTTCCGCCGTCGCTAGCCGCGTTTTGTGCCTCCAGAATGGCTTCCTGAGCCTTCAATGTGAATTTTTCAGGCGAAATCATCTCAGACACAAAATAATTCTTCTTTGTGCGGAATCAAGGAATTGCCCGAAATTGAAAACGGGCGGGGAAAGGGAGCAAGAAAAGATCGCGCAATAGCCCCCTGAGTGCGGTTAAAACACCGCACGCACAGATTGGCTGCACAGAAAAAAACGATGAATTGCAAGGAACGCCGATTAAAGCGTATCTGCGCTATTTCCCGAGGATGCTCACGACGCAGGTAATTCCGTCCATGGCGGGCTGGGCGCCTCCCATGGTCTCGATGATGCCGACTTTTGCATCTTTTACCTGGCGCTCCGGCTCGACTTCCCCTCTTATCTGCCTTACGATCTCGGCAGTCTGAAGAAGTCCCGTAGCTCCGACCGGATGTCCCCGTGAAAGCAGGCCGCCGCTCGGGTTGACCGCGACTTTGTCGCCTCCGACCCATGTGCTTTTTTCGTCTATGAGAGTTGCTCCCTCTCCCTTCTCGCAAAAGCCGAGAGATTCGACAACCATCATTTCCGCTATTGAGAAAGCATCGTGAATTTCGGCTACGTCCATGTCTTCGGGCCCCAGTCCCGCCATCTCGTAAGCCATCTGGGAGGTTCTCCAGACGTTCTCCGAAGGATCGCAGGTAAGGCCTGTGGGGCTGCTGTATTTGCCCGACTGCGCGACGCATCCCAGGATCTTTATCGGCATCTTTTTAGCAAGCTCTCCGACATGCTCCTCGGAACACAGCACCGCGGCCGCGGCTGCGTCTCCAACGGGACAGCACATGTTACGCGTAAGCGGGTCGGCGATCACCGGCGCACCCAGCACTTCTTCCACGGTTGTAGTCTTTCTGTACTGGGCAAGAGGATTGAGCGAAGCATGGTAGCGGCTTTTTACGACGACTTCGGCCAGCTGTTCAATCGTGACCCCGTATTCGCTCATGTACTTTGAAGCTCTTATGGCGTAGAGCCCGGGCATTCCCATACCTATGGATACCTCAAGGTCATCTTCCTCGAGGGGCAGGGGACCACCGGAGAGAATTCTGCTCAGATTCTCAACGCCCAGAGCGAGCGCTATGTCGTACTGACCGTAGGCCACGGTTCTCCAGGCTTCCCACAGGGAAAGGGTTCCGCTTCCGCAGGCACCCTCCACATTTATGGTGGGCTGTCCGACAAGTCCTATATCCTTAAGCGCTCTCTGCCCGACTCCCATGCCTTGGTAGACATGGCCGCAAAAGGCGATTTCTATCTTTCGCGCGTGAATTCCCGAATCCTGTATCGCGGCCCATGCGGCTTCTCTTGCGAGAATGTGAGCCGGTTTATCGGGAAATCTTCCGCAGGCGGTGTTTCCCACTCCTATTATGTATACGTCTCTCATTAATAACTCCTCCTGCTTGCGCTATAATTTCGGCGATAAATGTATACCAAACTATCCGCATTGTAAAATTTAAGGAATTTTGATTTTTGATGATGAAATTTCTGCGATTTAGTGGTATGATGTTCGGAGATGTTATGCAGTTTCAGCTTTATTCTGAACAAAAAATACCCAGATAGGAGGTTATTAATATGAGTGATGTACCAAGTGCCAGCGAAGTTGGTAGTATCATGGACACTTTCAGTTCCATAGGAACAAGAAGGTCCATCAGGTGGTATGAGCCGCATAAGTCCGTTGAGAAATGGAAGGTTCAGGCCATGCTGGAAGCTGCCCGGCTTTCTCCTACGGCAGGCAACTTCAATGGGCAAAGAGCAATAGTTGTATACAGGGATGAAGATCCCGAAATATGGGAGTTTATATCCGACTGGAGTCAGATCACAACGCAGATGGCCCCCGTGCTTATCTTCTGGTGTTATGACATGGCCAACTACGACACAATGGGTCAGTCTATCCACGACCTTCTAAGAACCGGAGCACTCGATAAGGCGCACGGCTGGGAATATGACAGGGTATCCAGGCTGTTCCCGCTTGCCGCAATGCTTCCCGATGCGGTACTGCACCGTCTTGCTGCGATCGATCTTGGAAATGCGATACAGAACGCCTGTCTTGTTGCGACGTCCTTGGGTCTCGGGACCTGTCTTAACGGTGCCAGCGGTGGAGCCAGGAGGAACACGAAAGCAAAGTTCAATCTTCCAGACACTTACGTTTTCAGCTGGCTTATGACCGTCGGTTATCCCGCAGAAAGCATGGACGGCGGCGGAGCAAGAAGCCGGCCCCCGTTTGGAACAATGTTCTTCGAAAAGCAGGTCGGAAACGCTTTCCCGAGAGACCCCGAGGTAGTAAAGCTTCTAGAGGATCTGAACATGCTTCAGCCGGCAGGACCTCTTCCCGGAAGACTCGAGGAGATAAACAAGCTCACCAGGCGTTTCGGTCTCGGAGACGAGTGGCTTACGGACTGGCAGCTTGAAGAGTCCCAGCTTGGGGATCTTGCGGGAGACAAGAAACCTGCACCCCTCAGTGCCGATGCAGTCCAGGCTTCGGTCGCGGGCGCATCCGCTGACCCCTCGGGCTTTACCCTCAAACCGACCGTAAAGCGGGAGGAGATCCAGAAGTACAGGGAAGAAAAAGGCATTGGGGATGCCGACTAGTTCTTATCAAAAATAAACAAGGAGGTTTTGGTAATGGCAGAAATAACGTTCAATATTCCAGATCCGATTCATGACAAGATAAAGAAAAGAGCCGAGCAGACCAAGAACAGCGATGTTGGTATTATAATCGCCACTCTGGCTCTTACTTTCAACGCTGCAATTTATGACCATACAAAGTGGCTCCAGAATCTAGATGGAGTGGACGACAAGTCTAAGCCTTGGTAAGGTCACGGAAGTAAAAAACAAAAAGGGGGTGTTCGTGCGAACGGTCACTCCCTTTTTGTTTTATTGCTTTTACGAACAAGACTGCTAAAGCCCTTGGGAAACTAAAGGGAACTATGCAGCAGAGGAGGCGGGAAACTGCCTTTCAGTTCTTTTTCCAAGTTAGAATTCCGAAGTTTGGCATCCGCATCAGTTTCTTCAACGAATTTCTCTAAATAGAGAAGTAACTCTTTGAAATCTCTTCCGTCTCTGGCTGATACAAACGGAGTTTCAGGAAATGTCTCGCGAAGAGCGGCTTGTGTGTCTGCATCGGCCTGATCAACCTTATTAAACACGAGAATGCTTGGTATGTCTTCGAACTCCATGGATTCTACGATCTTAATTACCGAATCTATTTTGTCCCTGACTTCGGGATCACTCGCATCAGCTACATGAAGCAGCAGGTCGGCTTCGCCTATTTCTTCAAGCGTTGCCCTGAACGCATTTATGAGTTCCTTGGGAAGCTTGCTTATAAAGCCCACGGTGTCTGTCATGAGCACATGCTTTCCTCCGGGAAGCATGACCCTTCTTGTCGTCGGGTTAAGGGTCGAGAAGAGCTTGTCCTGGGTAACTATTGAGGATTTGGTCAGGCGGTTAAAAAGCGTGGATTTGCCGACATTCGTGTACCCGATAAAAGACAGGGTCGGGATCATTGAGGTTCTCCTGTTCTTTCTCGTGTGTTCCCTTCTTCTGCAAAGGCCGTCAATCTGCTTTTCTAGCTGTTCAATCTGTTTTCTTATGTTTCTTCTTTCCTGCTCAAGTTTTTTCTCTCCGGGACCTCTCGTGCCTATTCCACCCCCCAGCTGGGAAAAAGCCGTCCCCTTGCCTTTAAGTCTCGGCAGATTGTACTGGAATTCTGCAAGCCTTGCCTGGATTTTTCCTTCGTTTGTCTTGGCGTGTTTCGCGAATATCTGTATTATCAGCTGGCTTCGGTCCATTATATCAAGACTGGACTCTTCCCCGATAGCGTTTGCCTGGGTGGGGGTAAGTTCCGTGTCGAAAATTATGGTGTCGGCCCCAAGGTGCTTAGCGTGAAGAGCGATCTCCCTGAGTTTTCCTCTGCCGACCAGGTAACGAGGATCAACGTTCTTTCTTATCTGGACCATCTTGTCGAGCACTACTTTTTCCGCGGAAAGAGCCAGGGAGTTAAGCTCCTCCAAGGATTTTTCAGCAAGGTAGCGAAACTTGGTGCTAAACCCCACAAGTATGACTCCTTCCCTGTTTTCCTTGCCCCCGTTCTTGAGAAAAGCGCTCCTTAGGGACTGTTCTATGGCGGCTATCTCCTGTTCAAGGTTAATGTTTATGCGACCTACGTCAGAAAACTTCGAGATTTCCCATTTCGCATGGTTTTCTCCGTCTGGTGGGACAAGGTTCGCGTACTCAAAGCGCCCCGCTGAGCCGTTCTGACCTAAAGAGACAGAAGCTACCAGATCGAGTCTTTCATTTGCCAGGGTCGCTAGATCAGAATTCGTGAGACCAGACCCCTTGAGGTTAGTTCTTACGGCGCGAAATCCCCTGAGCCTGTATTTAGCTCTTCTCATCCTTCCAAGTAGATTTTCAAAAGGAAAATCGCAAGGTTCTCCGATGAATACGAACCTTATCTTTCCCTTACGGTCGATAAATGTCGTTATGGTTTTTCGGAGTTCCTTCGAAAAGGCTAAGAGGGTGCGCGTAAATTCAAGGGTGACCAGATGGTCTTGAGGGATTTTTCTCTTGTATATTCTGAGCAGGTTCTTCAGGTCGCTTCTGGTGAGGCCTGAGGTGTTTCCATGGATTCTGTCTATCTTTTGTCCCCCTTGAAGCATATATTATTACATCGAGCAAAGAATTTGAAGCATTTTCGGCGAAGAGTGGGAGAAAGCTTGCCGATTTGCCGATTTTTCAATGTTTAAAACGATAAGGCTCTTCATCTGTAGACCCCAGGTAGGAAGCGAAAAGTTATTAGGGTAATACACCGTGGAAACAAAAAAACAGCCATGGATTGCCGAGTTCTACGAAAAGGAGAAAGTCTCGGCCGACTCGGATAAAACATGCGGAAAAGCGGAGAAGGCCTCGGATTTTCTCTGTCGCAGCTTCGAGACCTGCGTGGAATCTTTAAACAAAGAATATGGCCGAGACGCAATCAGCGTGGTTGCTCCGCCTCGGGGCTTTATGCACGCGGTTTTTGATGCTGATGAAGAAACTCGAGGTTTTCTGCTGCTTTTCGGAACTTCAAAGCTGGTAATGGTCTTTTGCGGGGACGGAAACGCCGTTACATTTGTCGGGAGAAAAATTGATTCTGACTCCCAAAGCCAAAAGAAGAACTTAAAACTTCTCGGGGCAACCTGGGAAGAGACAGAAGACGGGGAATATCTCTTGCGGGACAGTACGGGAGTAGAAATCGAAATCCGCGAACTTGTGCTGCGGATAATCCGTTGGGGTACGGGCTAAGGAGTGAGGATGATGTGCGTCAGAAAGGCGATGACCATTATAAGCCCTATAAGCAACGGTACGCCAAGGATATAGTGAAACCCTTCTTTTTCGTGCGGTTCGAGATCAAACATTACGGCGCAAGGATAACCTATGCTTTCTGCCATTGCAAAGTTTTATTGAAGAGACTCTGAAATTTTGTTAGATTTCTACTGTAATGACTGAATATGTAACGCCTTTTTTCCGCCCTCCAAGCGAGCATAAAAGTTTCATTCTGCAGGCCACAATCGGCTGTTCCCATAACAAGTGCACCTACTGCGCCATGTACAGAAAGGAAACCCAGAAGTTCAGGGTAAGGCCTATGGGGGAAATAAAAGAAATTATTGATGCCGCGGCGCAGAGCGGGTTGCTTGAACGAAGAGTTTTCATTGCAGACGGCAACGCACTTGTACTCTCCACGGCTAAGCTGATGGAGATAATGAACTATCTCTATGAGAAAGCCCCGGATATTGAAAGGATCACCATGTACGCAAACATAGGGGACATACTCAGAAAATCAGTTGAAGACCTCACACGTCTCCGGGAAAACGGCCTCAGCATGGTCTACATAGGTTTTGAGAGCGGAGACGATGTGGTTCTTGAGAGAATAGAGAAGGGAGCGAATTTTGCCGAGACAGTTGAAGCCTCAAGAAAACTGAAAGCCTCCGGGATAATGAATTCGGTCATGGTGCTTCTCGGCATCGGCGGGAAGGACAGGAGCAGGGAACACGCTTTGGCTACCGGGAAGCTTCTTACCGAGTGTGACCCGGAATACGTCGGGGCTCTTTCTCTCCAGCTTCGTCCCGGGGCACCGATTTACCAGCAATGGCAGGAGGGTCTCTTTGAACTTCCGGACAAGTTCCAAATGATAGAGGAGCTTGAGACTATTGTTGAGAATACGGAGCTTTCCGACGGCTATTTCTACTCGAATCACATATCAAATTATCTTCCCGTCAGGGCGAAATTCCCTGAAGAAAAAAACAGAGTTCTTGAAGAGATAAAAGAAGTGTTAAAGACAAGAGACGAAGCTTTCCTTCGTCCAGATTACTACAGAGACGTGGTGAACCAGTACTGAAAAAAACTCAAGGAGGATATAATGGGAAAAATTGCAACGACTTCACCGGTTTGGGGATGCAGCATAAGCGATCTCAGGGGGCTTGCGAAGATCACGGAAGAAGCGGGTTTTGACGGTATTTTCTCTCCGGAAGTACCGCCTTACAACGCCATAACGAACGCTCAGGTATTCGCCGAGTGCACAGAGAGGATAAACGTTGGAACGTGGATAGCCAACATATACATGCGTCAACCGGTAGTTGCTACCGCTACAGCGCTTACGATACAGGAAATAACGGACGGAAGGATGATTCTCGGACTCGGAGTGAGCCATAAACCCGTCAACAACAGATACGATATAGACATGGGAAACCCGATTGAGGCCATGAGAAGCTATGTCGGGGAAGTGAGGGCGTTTGCCGACGGAACGTCTCCAAGGCTTTCTCTTAAAAGAAAAGTGCCCGATCTCCCGGTCCACATAGCCGGCCTTACAAAAGCTGCCGCGGAGCTTGCTGGAGAGGTTGCCGATGGCATTATGCCGTATCTTTGTCCTCCCGCCTATATAGCTACCCTAAAAGAACATGTCGCTGCGGGCGCCGCGAAAGCGGAAAGGGATCCTTCAGCTATATCAATTACAAACGGCATTCCGTCCTTTGTCTCGGATGATGGAGCCGCGGCCGTCGCCGCAGCCAAAAGAGGGCTCGGTCCATACGCCAGGTTCCCTTTTTACCAGAGACTCATAAGAAACATAGGCTTCGGAGATATAATCGACCAAGTGCAGGACGGAGCAAATCCGGCCGAAGCGTTCACAGACGAACTGATAGATTCAGTAGCGCTTGCCGGTACGCCCGATCATTGCAAGGCAAAGCTTGAGGAGCATTTCGCAGCTGGAGTCGATCTTGCAATATTGGTTCCCGGACCAGTAGGAAAACAGAGTAATATAGAGGTAATGGAGATAACAGCTAAAGCATATTCTTAAGTTATTCACGGATCAGAAGAGCGGAAGATAATCAAATATTTTCCGCTCTTTTTCTTTTTCGTCACCCGTATTTCTTTCAGTAATCAATAGTTTTTTCAGGACCTGTCGCAGGAATTTGAATTTTTTCACGTGCGCGGTTGTGAACAAAATTTTATGAAAGTATAATTACGGCGATTTTATTCTTTTTGCTTCGGTCCGCCTGAACGTGAGTCTCGATAACAACATTTTGTCCCTGCTCGTATTTTTCCCCCTTCTGGGAGCTGTCGTGCTCGCGGTTCTGCCGTATTTTCAGAAGGTTTCCGATTACCAGTTAAAGGCAGTTGCGTTTGTAATAACGCTGGTAGAATTCCTGATATCCCTTCCTCTTTTTTTCCGCTTTAACGGTTCGCTTTCCACAATGCAGTTTGAGGAGAAGATTCCTTGGCTGACAGAGCTTGGGGTGTCTTATCATCTGGGAGTCGACGGTCTCAGCCTTTTGCTTGTGCTTCTAACGACCTTCCTTTTCCCCATCACGGTCCTTTGTTCCTGGAACGCGATAAAAGGCGGATGGAGAGCATTTCTCAGCCTTACTCTTTTTCTTGAATCAGCGCTTATCGGGACCTTTGTCGCGCTCGACATGATTCTTTTCTTTATATTCTGGGAAGCGGTACTGATCCCAATGTATTTCATCATAGGAATCTGGGGGTCCTCCAGAAGAATTTACGCGGCAATAAAGTTCTTCATCTACACGGCGCTTGGAAGCGGACTTATGCTGGTTGCGATCATCTACATGTACTACGCCCACATAGACCAGTTCGGCTTTGCGTCAATGAATCTTTTCGACCTCCAAAGGACCAGTCTTGCTTTTGACGGGATACTGAGTCCCCAGGGGCTTGTGTTTCTGGCTTTTTTCCTGGCCTTCGCAATCAAGGTTCCGATGTTTCCATTTCACACCTGGCTTCCCGACGCGCACGTTGAAGCCCCCACGCCCGGGAGCGTAATACTTGCCGGCGTTCTGCTTAAGATGGGAACCTACGCAGTGATAAGATTTCTTATCCCGTTTTTCCCGGAGGCGATAGAAGCATACACAGGGGTTTTAATAGCCCTCTCCATCATCGGGATAATCTACGGAGCGATGGTGGCCTTCATGCAGACGGATCTCAAGAAGCTGGTCGCTTACTCAAGCGTAAGTCACATGGGACTTATAATGCTGGGCGTGTTCATATTCAATCTCCACGGTGTACAGGGCGGAGTCTACCAGATGATAGGTCACGGTCTCTCAACCGGCGCTCTTTTTATTCTCGTCGGAATGATATACGAAAGACGTCACACTAAAATGATTTCTGAGTTCGGTGGGCTTGCGAAGGTAATGCCGATTTACGCACTGTTTTTCATGATTGCCATGCTCTCCTCGATAGGACTTCCTCTTCTAAACGGTTTTATAGGGGAATTTCTGATTCTGCTTGGAGTGTTCGCAGAGAGTTATTTGTACGCGGTACTTGGAGCCACGGGGCTTGTACTCGGAGCCATTTACATGCTCTGGGCTTACCAGAGGGTAATGTTCGGACCTATAGTAAAGAAAATAAACACAGGGCTTAAAGACCTTAATCCCAGAGAGATAGCCCTTATGATTCCTCTTGCCGTTATGATATTCCTTATGGGTATCTACCCACAGCCCTTTCTCTCAAAGATGGAACCCACGATAACTAGAATGATAGACGGTACGCAGCAGGAAGCTTTCCGCGCGGACGTCGCAGTGCCGGAGATCCGGAAAAACAGGCCTTAGGATCATGGCCGATCCTCGGGTAAAACTGGTTGCCAGCTTGATCAAAATCGATGTCTTTTAAAAAGCTCATAACGAAGAAAGTCGAGTTTTCCGCTTCTCACAGATACTGGAACAAAAACTGGAGTGAGGAGAAAAACCGCGAAATCTACGGTAAATCGAGCCTGCCCGGCGGACACGGGCACAATTTCGTGCTCGAAGTCACAGTGGAAGGAGAAATAAACCCGGAGACGGGCATGATAATCAATCTCTTTGATCTGAAGCAGATTATTTCATCGGTTCTGGCTGATTTCGACCACAAGAACCTAAACGAGGACAACCCCCGTTTTCAGGATCTTATACCGACGACGGAGAACATAGCAAGGGTCCTGTGGGAAGTGATTGAGGAAAAAATCATCGAGAGGGATGACTGTCGTCTTTACAAGGTAAGGGTGTATGAAACGGACGATCTTTTCGTCGACTACCGCAAATGCTAGAAAGAAAAGAGCAGGTACTTCTTACGAGAATATTCAGGTTTTCCGCAAGCCACAGGCTTTTTATGGAAGGATTGTCTGACGAAGAAAACTTTGCCATATTTGACAAATGTGCAAATCCCGCGGGACACGGACACGACTACACGGTGGAAGTGGCAATAGGGGGAGAAATAGACGATGAAACGGGCATGCTCATAAACCGTATAGACTTTGAAAAACAGGCGGCACCCGTAATCGAAGAACTTAACTACAAGTGGATAGACAGGGATATTGATTTTTTTCAGGAAAACATATCGACTGTTGAAAATATAGGGAAATACCTGTGGCAGAAATTCACAGAAATCGTCCCGGGCAGGCTTGATAGTATAAGGGTCTGGGAGAACCCGAAAAGTTATTTTGAGTATTTCGAGGAAAAACAAGATGGCTGAGAAAGTTGTGATTGTAACCGGCGCGGCAAGAGGCATAGGAAAAGCAACCGCAATTGAATTACTCGAGGCGGGGTTTTTTACGGTACTTTGCTCAAGGAATATCCAGACCATGGCTTCTCTTGAGACTGAAATATCGTCTTTTGCCGGGAATTTCATGATTTCCTCCGTTGATATATCGGTCGAAGAGGAAGTCAGGGAATTTATCTCAAGCGTTGCTGAAAAAAAGGGGAGAATTGACGTACTGATCAATAATGCGGGCGTAGTCCACACTGGTCCAGTAGAAAAAACCAGCGCCGAACAGTGGGATGAGATGATGTCTGTAAACGCAAAAGGGGCCTTTCTCATGGTAAAACATTCACTTCCGTTTATGCCAAGAGGAGGCCATATCGTAAATATCGGTTCGAACGCTTCAAAAAAAGGCTTTCCCGGGTGGGCAGCCTACTGCGCTTCGAAGTTCGCTGTCCTAGGTTTTACTAACTCGCTGAGGGAAGAGGTAAGAGACAGAGGAATAAAGGTCTCCGCCGTCTTGCCAGGTCCGACCAAGACGGACATCTGGGATTCTCTTCCCGGAGAATGGGACAGGGCAAAGATGATGTCTCCTGAAATTACAGCGAAAACAGTCCTGTCGGTCATAAACCAGCCCCTCGAAGCGAATATAGACGAAATTGATATAGTTCCATCCACGGGTAATTTATAACTACGCGAGATCGGTTTCGGAAAAAGCAGATGGTAGAGATAGTTTCAGTCGGAATAAGCTACAAGACAACCCCCGTGGAAGTGCGGGAGAAGTTCTCTTTTTCTGATGAGGATATTAGGGAAGCACTCGGAATCCTTCGTTTAAGAGAAAACGTGCTTGAATGCTTCATAGTGTCCACCTGTAACCGCGTTGAGATATATGCGGTGACCGAGAACCGTGGAAAATGCGAGGAGGAGATAAGGTCCTTTCTTCTGGATTTTCATAAGCTTGGGGACAAGAGCCTTTATCCCTATATGAATACCCGCTTGGGATCTGATGCGGTTAGACATTTTTTCAGGGTGGCGGCCAGCATTGACTCCATGGTAATCGGAGAAACTCAGATCCTGAACCAACTCAAAAATTCATACAGCGTAGCGCGTTCCGAGAATACGGTCGGACTCATACTTAACAGGCTTTTTAACAGAGCTCTTTTCACCGGGAAAAAAGTTAGGGCCGAAACGGGGATATCTTCTCAAGCGGTCTCGATAAGTTACCTCGGAGTGGAACTTGCAAAAAGAATATTCGAGAACCTTGCAAACCGCACCGCCATGCTGGTGGGAACCGGTGAAATGGGAGAACTCTTCGCAAAACACCTTATCTCAAACAACATAAGGGAACTCTATGTAACGAGTAAGAATTTCCATAACGCGGAAAAATTTTCACAATCCTTTAAGAGCAAACCTGTAAGGTTCGAAGAGATGCTTTACCGTCTGAAAGACATCGATATTCTTGTTACCGCGACCGGGTCTTCTGATTACATAATAAGAAGTGAACACATAAAACAGTCTCTCAAGCTCAGGAAAAATGATCCGATCTTCATGATCGATATAGCCGTCCCGCGCGATATAGATCCGAAGATAAACAGAATTCCCGGGGTTTACCTCTACGACATAGACGACCTGAGAGTTGTTCGAGGCGAAAACTTAAATTCCAGAAAAGAAAATCTAAAGAAAGCCGAAGAAATAGTTGCGGACGTAGAAAGAGGTTTTATGGACTGGATGGAAAGTCTTAAGGTTTTTCCCATCATAATCGATATCAAGCAAAAATTCGAGAAAATAAAAAAGACCGAGGTCGAGAAAGCGCTTCGAAAACTCGAGGGCGGTACCGGAGCACAGAAAGAAATCATAGAGAGCCTGGCAAATTCAATAATCGGAAAGATATTTCACGACCCGGTCACCAATCTGAAGAGGAGAACTTCCGGCTACGAAGCGGCTCTTTACTCCGAGGTAACGAGAAGACTTTTTGAGCTCGACCCGGTGGAGACCTCACAGGACACAACAGATATTTATGACGAAGCTGAGAATTGGGACCAGGGGTAGCAGGCTCGCCCTGTGCCAGGCCCGCCTTGTCGAAACAGAACTTCGCGCTGCTTTCCCTTCACTTGAAACGGAAATAACTGAAATAAAGACCTCGGGAGATATAAACTCCGAAGAGGATATTTCCCGGATGGGTGGCAAGGGGATCTTCGTAAAAGAAATAGAGCAGAGCCTTCTCTCAGACGAAATAGATATCGCCGTTCACAGCATGAAGGACATGCCTTCAGTTCTCCCAGACGGGCTCGTCATAGGTTCTGTGCTTAAAAGAGAAGACTCGAGAGATGTTTTCGTCTCAGCAGACGGACGTACCCTTGAACAGCTCGAAGGGAAGGGCAGGGTTGGGACCGGAAGCATAAGAAGAAGGGCTCAGCTACTTTTCAGGTTTCCTAATCTGGAAATTGTTTCCATAAGGGGAAATGTTGATACTAGGCTAAAGAAAATTTTCTCAGAAGACCTTGACGGAATCGTTCTGGCCGCAGCGGGGCTCAACCGGCTCGGGCTTTCCGAACGCATTACCCAACACCTTGCGCAGGATGACATGGTTCCGGCCCCATGTCAGGGAATAATCGCCATAGAATGCAGAGAAGATGATACCGAAACCAGAAACCTCATATCCTCAATCACGCACCCGGACACAGAAACCGTAGCAGTGTTTGAACGCTCCTTCCTGGAAACTTTTGGTGGAGACTGCCAAATTCCGCTTGGATGCTGCGCGCGAGTGCATCTTGGAAAAATATCGGCACATTCTGTTTTTATAGATATGGAGGAAAAGGCAGTCTCCAGGAACACTTGGAAGTGCGATTCGGAAAAAGCTTCCGCCGAAGGATCTCTTATGGCCAAGGACCTTATGAAACGGGCAGGGCTTTAAGGAGACACCCGAAGGTGCTCTGCTGTAGAGAGTAAGTTAAATGACCGGTTTCTAAACACGTGAGTTGACCGGTTTGA
>JAPPFE010000055.1 GCA_028823955.1 Candidatus Dadabacteria bacterium | reverse complement strand
TCAACGAGAAACGAGTGGAATTCCCCCCGGCGGGGTATCTCGTTCTTATCGGTCGAGGTGACGAACACCTGCCCGGTGAATTCCGAGAGAGTTTTGAAAAGAAAGCTTCTGCGCTTTATGTCAAGCTCGCTCGTTATGTCGTCGAGAAGAAGTATGGGATTGGTTCCCGTGTGTTCCTTAAAAAGCCTTATCTCTGAGGCCTTAAGCGCCAGAACCAGATTTTTTGACTGCCCCTGCGAGGCAAAGCGTGAAGCGTCCTGCCCGTTAAGCAGAAAACCGACCCGGTCCCTGTGGGGACCGACAGTCGTGTGACCCCTTTTTCTGTCAGAAGGAAAATTCTTGGAAAGCGCTTCCCTTATCGCCTCCACGATATCCGCCCTGCGTTCAAACGAAAACCCGTAGCTAACGCGCGCCGACGTGTCCGATTCCCCGTGCTCCCCGTAAACCTCGGCGAGCTTGCGGTTAAAGCTTTTTATCATCTCGATGCGCCTGCCCACAATGTCGGCTCCGATTCTGGCTATCTGCTCGTCCCAGAGTTCCACGGAAAGCGGGGACAATTTCTCCTTTAATCCGAGCATGTGGTTTCTCTGGCTTACAGCCCTCTGGTAGTCGCGAAGCTGCTTTATATGGGCCGGGTGAACGGCGCTTACGACGGAATCGAGGTAATTTCTTCTTGCCTGAAGACCACCCTTAACTATCTCTATGTCCGAGGGGAGGAACAAAACGACCTTGAAGCGGCCGAAATGCTGACTTATGCTCCGCACGGTCTTTGAGTTAAGCCGCGTGTGGCGTCCCTCTTTTTTTACGGTTATGTGCACTTCATTGAGACCGTTTGCGGAAAGAATCTCTCCCTTAACAAGCGAAGCCTCGCAGCCGAAGCGCACGAGCTCAGAGTTTTTCGCACCCGAAAAAGGCCGCATCCCGCAGACAAGGTAGATGGCCTCGAGAAGGTTGGTTTTCCCCTGGGCGTTTCGTCCGTGGATGACGTTCAGTCCCGTATAGAACGGAAGGGAGAGATTTTCGTAATTTCTGTAGTTCCTAAGGCTCAGATGTTTAAGCTGCACTTGACTCGCCAACCGTTTTTTCCCGGGGAAAAGCCGCTTTCCCCCTTCCCGCAGGCGCTTTCTTGACCATAGAATTTTAAGCGTTAATATCTTTTTTGAAAGGTACTGACTCATGATATCGCTTAAAATATCGGAAATCCACTCGAGGGATTCGGGAAAGGGTTACGCCAGGATAAGCCCCATAGACATGCAGGAGCTGGGCCTTACGTCCTGGGACCTGGTGCAGATAGACGGAAGGAAAAAAACCGTCGTGAGAGCTCTGCCGCTTGACGCCGAGGAATGCGAAGCGGATTCCGTAATAGAAATAGACACTGTAACCAGAGAAAATGCGGGAGTTGAGCTTGACGACATAGTAATAGTGACAAAAGCCGACCTCGAGAAGGCAAGCAGGATAACCCTGTGTCCCAGAAACAAGGCGTTTCTCTACGACCCGTCCAAAAGCAAGCGTCTCAACAACAGGCTTGAAGGGCTCCCCGTAACGGTCGGAGACAGGGTATCCGTGAGAGTGTCCGCCGCCAAGACCGAAGACTTCGACGTGCTTACCACGATGCCTGAGCACTCGGTTGTCATAAGTCAGAAAACCCGCATGGACGTGATACAGAGGCCGAAAACCAAGGTGGACGCGGAAAGGGTTTCGTATACGGACATAGGGGGACTTTCAAGCCAAATAAAAAGAATAAAGGAGATTCTCGAACTTCCGATACGCTTCCCATCGCTTTTTGAAAAGCTCGGGGTTCAGCCGCCCAGGGGAATCCTTCTTACAGGCCCCCCGGGAAGCGGAAAAACCCTGCTCGCAAAAGCCATAGCGTTTGAAACGGATTCAAATTTCCAAGTAATAAACGGCCCCGAGGTAATTCACAGGTTCTACGGGGAGAGCGAAGCCAATCTGCGCCAGATATTTGAGAACGCCACCAAGAACCAGCCGTCCATAATATTCCTAGATGAACTGGACGCGATAGCTCCCCGGCGAGACAAGGTTACGGGAGATGTTGAAAAAAGGGTGGTGGCCCAGCTTCTATCCCTAATGGACGGTCTCACGCACAGAGGAAACGTTACGGTTATCGGGGCGACCAACCTGCCGGACATGATCGACCCCGCGCTTCGCCGCCCTGGCAGGTTTGACAGGGAAATTCACCTTCCGGTCCCCGATACCAAGGCCCGCCTAGAGATATTCCAGGTTCATTCAAGAAGCATGCCGCTTTCAAGCGACGTGGATCTTCAAAGACTCTCCGAGCTCTCAAGCGGCTACGTGGGGGCCGACATAGAGAATCTCTGCAGGGAGGCGGCAATAAATTCTCTTACCAACATTCTGCCGGACATGGAACAGGACTTCGTCTCCAATGTCGCACACAGCTTTCTTTTAGAAGTCGGCATGGAAGACTTCCTTGAGGCGCTTCGAAATATCGATCCCTCTGCAATAAGGGAGATAGTGGCTGAGATACCGAAGACCTCCTGGGATGACGTCGGAGGTCTTGAGAACGTAAAAGACGACCTGATTGAATCCGTCATATGGCCCATGAAGCACAGGAATTTCTACGAGGCCTTGGACGTAGAGTCACCCAAGGGAATATTGCTTCACGGCCCTCCGGGAACAGGGAAAACCCTCCTCGCAAAAGCGCTTGCCAACAGAACGGATGTTAACTTCATTTCCATAAAGGGGGCGGAGCTTCTCTCCAAGTATGTCGGGGAATCGGAGCGCGCCGTAAGGGAAGTTTTCAAAAAGGCAAAGCAGGTTTCTCCCTGCATAGTGTTTTTCGACGAGCTCGACGCCCTTTGCCCGAGACGCTCCGAATCTAACTCGACCCGCGTGAGCGAAAGGGTGGTAAGCCAGCTGCTTGCCGAGATTGACGGGGTTGAGGAACTCCCGGATGTGCTGGTGCTTGCCGCGACAAACAGGATTGACATGATAGAACCGGCGCTTCTGAGACCGGGAAGATTCGATCTCGTGGTCGAGATCCCGACTCCTTCAAAACAGGAAATTCTCGAGATCCTTAAAATCCACACCCGGAAAAAGCCTCTCGGAACGGACGTGAAACTCACCGCACTTGCAGAACAGCTTGAAGGCAGAACCGGAGCGGACGTAAAGCTCGTATGCAACAGGGCATCTTTGCACGCGATAAAAGAACATCTGGGGAAGAACAGGAAAGTTATCAAGCTCTGCAGAAGACATTTTGACCTGGCGCTTTCGGAACTGCAGAAAAGAAACGCTTAACGAAAGCCGCAACTGGGACAGGAGTCGCCTTGGAAAGTTCTTTTCTTTTTCTTCATAGCATCGTTCCCGAAATATGGTTTTTCATTCTGGGAGCAGCACTTGGAAGCTTCGCAAACGTCTGCACAAGGAGAATTCCAGCCGGAGTCTCGATAGTCTCTCCGCGTTCCCGCTGCACGAGCTGCGAAACCCCCATAAGGGCCCTCCACAACATTCCGATCCTGAGCTGGCTACTGCTGGGAGGCAAGTGCGCCTACTGCGAAGAGCGGATATCAGCCGAGTACCCGCTCGTAGAACTTCTCTGCGCTGTGCTGGCGGTTTTTCTCTACAGGGAGTTCGGAGTGTCGCTCGAAGTGTTTTTCTACCTGGCGCTCTGCACGGGACTTGTGGCTATAACGCTGATAGACATAAGGCACCTGATCATTCCCGACATGATAACGTTTCCCGGAATAGCAGCCGGAGTTTTGCTAAACGCGGTCAGAACTGACTGGGCGGCCGCGGCAGAAGCGGTTTTTTTCTCCGGCCTTGGGGACTTTCTGCCCGCGACGGCCAGTATCGCCATTTTTAATTCCATAGGGGGAGCGCTGCTCGGAGGAGGCGCTTTCTTGCTGATCGCCATGGCATACAGGAACTTGAGAAAAAAAGAAGGAATGGGAATGGGCGACGTAAAGCTCGTAGCGATGCTGGGAGCTTTTTTCGGAATGTGGGGGGTGCTGGTCATAATATTTCTGAGTTCCATCCTGGGAACCCTTATCGGACTCTCGGTTATAATACTGCGCAAGAAAGATCCGGGACATGCCATACCCTACGGCCCCTTTCTTTCCCTCTCGGCCGTGCTTTACCTGCTCGGAGATGATCTTTTTCTCCTTGCCGGAATAAACATCGGGTTGCCGGGGTAGAGCCATGAAAAGAATAATCAAAAATCTCTTTCTTCTGATCGTCATAGTTGTCGCGGCCAAGTTCCTGTTCACGGTCTTCGGAAAAGACTTCTCGACCGTACACTCAGAAAAGGTGATTCTTGGGGACTGGACGCAGCAGGAAATAGAAACCCTGATGGAGCGGGCAGCCTTAAAGGACGGTTCCGCCGCCAAAATAGAATTTCTCTCGGAGAAATTTCTCGGAACTCCCTACGCGGGAAACACCCTTGGTGGAGCAAGCGGCGAGACGGAGCAGCTTACAGTGGATCTCTCGGGGGTTGACTGCTTTACCTATATTGACTACGTGGAGTCACTCAGGCTTTCAGGAAGCTTCGGGGAATTCAAGGAAGAACTCGTGAAAACGAGATATAAAGACGGCGCTGTGCGGTGGGAGAGCAGAAAACACTTTTTCTCCGACTGGGTAAACGGAGACGATAAAAACGCCCGTGATGTAACCCGTGAAATCGGGGGCGACGCAACGGCAGCCGTGACCAAGGAGCTGAACAGAAAAACAGACGGCTCTCCCTGGCTTCCGGGACTTGCGACAGTAAAAAGGGACGTGAGCTACGTCCCCTCTGAGAAGTTAAGCCCGCCAGTTCTCCAGGAGATAAAAACGGGGGACTACCTCGGGATCTACTCCGATAAAGACGGCCTTGACGTCTCTCACACGGGAATAGCCGTCAGAAAAGACGGCGTGGTTTACCTGCGTCACGCTTCCACGGTACACGAAAAGGTGCTGGACGAGGAGCTTGCCACCTACATGAAAAACAAGCCCGGACTTCTGGTATACAGGGTAAAGTAATGGATTATGTGGTAGAATCAGAACTGTCCCCGGGCGGGGCATGATTGCAATCAAGGAGGCGGTTTAATGTCTTTAAATGTAAACGTAAAGGAACTCACGGGCTGTCTCAAGGAAGTGAAGAAGGCTCAGGACTCTCTTGATAATCTTCTTGACTTCGTGGACCTCATGAAAAACGTAAAGGAATCTTTTCCGGGAGATGTAGCAACCCCGGCTGAGAAAATCAAGGAGATTTCAAGAGCCGCCGCTCCCTACATAAAAGAGATAAAGGCCATTTTTGACGGAGAGCTCAACAAGCTTCCGATAAACGATGAAGAGGTTGCCGACGCCGCGAAGAAACTGGTGCTCTATCACGGAGACCACATGCAGGTTCTCATCTGGGCCGAGCAGCAGAAAGCAAACCACGAACCGGATTCCTACTGGTGGAGATACTGGGACGGTATAACGGGAAACGTAAAAAAGGACATAACGGAACATCAAAAACAGCTCTAGGGCTTCGCCCCGGAGGGGGTCGTCCGAAAAACCTCCAGACCATCCGCAAGACCGAAGCCCCGGCGAGATGATTCTCACCCGCCCAAACCAAGATGCAGTTTATAGACGAGGCGAAAATAACCGTTATATCAGGTAACGGCGGCAACGGATGCGTCAGCTTCAGAAGGGAGAAGTTCGTTCCCAAGGGAGGCCCCAACGGCGGCGACGGCGGCAAGGGGGGAGACGTGGTGGTGGTCGCTGACGCGAACATGTCCTCGCTTCTTGACTACAGGTACAAAAAAGAATACAAAGCCCGGAACGGCCAGCCCGGAAGGGGCAAGGATCAGCACGGAAAATCGGGTTCCGACCTGATCATCCCAGTTCCGGCGGGAACCGTGATAACTTCCTCTGAAGATGGGGAAACGCTTGCTGACCTCATCGAGGACGGTGAGCGCTTTACTGTGGCCAAGGGAGGCGGCGGAGGCAGGGGAAACTCAAGGTTCGTATCGCCGACTAACCGGGCGCCGAGACAGGTAGAGAGCGGGCGCCCCGGAGTGCGAAGGGAAGTAAAGCTCGAACTTAAGGTGCTTGCCGACGTCGGCATCCTCGGGTTTCCAAACGCGGGGAAATCAACCCTCATATCGAAAATCTCGGCCGCGAGACCTAAAATCTCGGGCTATCCTTTCACAACTCTCGTTCCCAACCTCGGGGTAGTAGGCTACGGAGACCATCAGTCTTTCGTAATCGCGGACATCCCCGGGATCATCGAGGGAGCCCACAAGGGACTCGGGCTTGGTATTCAGTTCCTAAAACACGTGGAGAGAACCCGCCTTCTGGTTCACATGCTTGACCTTGACCCGATTTCAGGGAGGGATCCCGTAGAGGATTTTGACAAGATCAACTCGGAGCTAAGGGAGTACTCGGCGAAGCTTGCCGAGAAGCCTCAGCTGGTCGTTCTTAACAAAATCGATATCGTCGAAGCCAAAGACAGGGAAGCGGAGACGGCAAGACGGCTCAAGGAAAGGGACATCGAGACCCTGAGCATATCCGCGGTCACGGGAGAGGGTTGCCAGCAGCTGGTCTACTTAATCGGGGAGAGACTCAGTCTCCTTACTGAAGATTCTCGTAATCAATCTCCGTGCGAGGAATAGGCATCAGGGAAGCATGGTGAAGCGCCATCTTCCACTCTCCATCGGCAAGCTCGAATATGTTGGTCGCCTGGGCCAGCACCACAACCCTGCGATCGTCTATTGAGTAAGTTGCTCTCTCCACGCAGTTAAGCCAGGCCGAACTTCCCTTCACGTCAACAAAGAAATTCGAAATATCAACGCGGTCAAATCCACCCGTCTCGAAAATGGTCTTCCAGCTCTCCCTTATCGCTTCCCATCCGAGAATTATCGGCCAGCCCGCGTGAACGCACTTGGCCCTGCCGTCGGTAAGCCAGACCCGCTCTATGAGTTCAACATCGTAGCGATTGCGGGCGTCGTAGAATTTTCTGTTCGCCTTGATTATTTCGTCTTTTTCATAACTCATGAGAAACAAACCTCAGTTTCGCGGGGAATCAACAGCATGGTGAATTTCTTCCAGCACTTCCCCGTCGGTTTCGGTCTCAAGCAGACACTCAAGCTCGCCCCTGCAATCCTCTCCCCCAAGCATCCAGAGCGCCCAGACCGCGTGAGCCCTTACGATCGGCTCATCATCTCCGAGAAGGCTCCTTGCGTATTCTATATACTCCTTATTTCCCGAATTTCCAACAGCCACGAGCACATTTCTCATGAAACCCCTGCGCTTGGCCCTCTTGACCGGACTCTTCCTGAAAACCTCCCGGAAACCGTCCCCGTCAAGCTCGAGAAGCCATTTGAAATCGGGACTGAGCAGTTTTTCCCGCGGCCTGAAGCTTTTTTTGAGAGTAAAAAGAGCGTCGTGGTTCCACGGACACACATCCTGACACACATCGCACCCGAAAACATTGTTTTCCACCCCTTCCCTCAGCTCAAGCGGCATTTTCCCCTTAAGCTCTATCGTGAGGTAGGAGATGCATTTCCTGGCGTCAAGCACGTAAGGCTCCACTATGGCATCGGTGGGACAGGCGTCTATACACCTGGTGCAGGTACCGCAGCGGTCCTCAGCCGCCGAGTCGTAGTCAAGCTCGATGTCGGTTATCACCTCTCCCAAAAAAAGCCAGGAACCGACCTTCTGATTAATAAGACAGGTGTTTTTACCCACCCAACCCACTCCCGAGCGACTCGCGTGCACTTTCTCAAGAACCGGCCCCGTATCCACGTAAGCCCTGACGCCTGTCTCTTCGGGGAAAAGACCCGTTATATAGTCCGCAAGCCCGTCGAGCATCTCTCCCATTACGTCGTGGTAATCGTCTCCCCATGCGTACCTCGATATCCAGCCGCCACCCGAGGCTTCCGTCGAGCGTGGATTCTCCGTATTGTAGTTAACGGCGCAGGAAACAACCGATCTGGCACCGGGGAGAGCCCTTTCCACTTCCTTCCTCTTAAGAAGCCCTCTCTCAAGATAGTTCATCTCCCCCGCGTAACCCCGCCCGAGCCACCGCTCGAAAAAGTCCGCTTCCGCGTAATGACTCTCAGCCGGGCTTATCCCCACAAGGTCAAAGCCCAGGGCAAGCGCGTGATTCTTTATAAGCATCGAGAGTCGCGTAGTTTCCTTCATAAAAACTTATTCCCGGTCTCCCCTTTTCGAGTTAACGATCAGGTTTCCAAGCTCCGTGAAAACCGCCTCTCCGTCGAAGTTCGATACGTAGCTCGAAACCGCCTTGAGGTCAAGCGGAGCGGAGCTTGGCGATACGGAGAAAACCCCTGAGAGAAAAAAATCAACGTCGGAGAGCTCGGAGCCCAGCAGCACGCTGTCCTTTCTCCCCACGCTGTCCAGAACGTAAGCGCGGTCGGCGGTTATTTGGTGACCGTTCTCTTCAATCAGACCCCCGAACCCATTTGTTGAGACGAAGTCCCCGCCCCCGGAACCGTAAAAGACAATTTCCACTTCAAGGGAACGAAGCTCCCGAAGAAGTTCGGGCGCAGACAAGTTCTCAGGAATCCTCAGGTCGCCGCCCGAGGCGGAGTCGAACACCGCAACGTTTACCAGTAGGCAGGTTGCCTGGCGGAACTTCTTTTCCATGTCCGTCCTTATCCTTGTCAGAAAATCCGTGCGGCGCTTTCGCAATTTACCCTAACTCCCGGAACTGCCTTAAGTATAATTGTTACGATAATGATACCGATTAGAAGCACAATAAAAACCGAGATCTTCCCCTTTGTGAATTACGCGCTTCTCGCCGTAAACGTACTGGTTTTCGCATATACCCTTTCTCTGACGGGGGAGACGCTTGAGATGTTCTACCATACGCACGGTATTGTGCCCACCAAGATAACCACCCTCGAGGCCTACGGATTCCTTGACAGGACGGCAAAATATTTCAGTTCCATGTTCATCCATGAAAACTGGATACATGTAGCCGGAAATCTGATTTTCCTCTACATATTCGGAAACGCAATTGAAGATCTGCTGGGCCACGCAAGATACCTGCTTTTCTATCTCGTGTGCGGGCTGGTAGCCGTATTCATCCAGGTGGCTTTAAACTCCCACTCCGCAGTTCCGGTAATAGGAGCAAGCGGGGCGGTTTCCGGAGTCCTGGGCGCGTACATGCTCTTTTTTCCAAGATCAAAAATCCTTACGCTTTTCATAGTCCTGGTGTTTGTCTACTTCGTGCGCATAAGGGCTTATCTTTTCATAATTTTCTGGTTTGTCGTTCAGTTTCTGACCGGAATCGGCTATATTGGTGACGCGGGAACCGAGGGCCTGTGGGCGCACATGTCAGGATTCGCCTGCGGAGCCATAGCTGGGGGGAGTTTTCTCTACACGCGGGGATACCGAAGCAAGAAATACAAAGCCGGTTACGGAGCGGGATGGTACGGACAAGATGACTAGCAAGAAAATGGATAATCTGGGAATAATAGCGGCCGGAGGACCCGCCCCCGGGATAAACGGCGTGATAAGCTCGGCCACTATCGAGGCCAGAAACAGGGGGAAGAAAGTAATTGGAATTCTCGACGGGTTTAAGTGGATCTCCATGGGAGACACCTCGAAAGTTCTAGATCTTGATATCCAGAACACTTCGAGGATTCACACAACCGGCGGCTCGATTATCGGAATATCAAGACAAAATCCCCTTGCGACTGAGCAAACCTTTAAGAACACGGTCTCCTCGATTGAAAAACTCGGCATAGGCAACCTGATAACCATAGGCGGCGACGGAACAATGTTTCTCGCAAAGACGCTTCACGAGCACTTCGGGGGAAGATTAAAAATAGCGCACCTGCCCAAAACAATAGACAACAATATCGCCCTTCCCGACTACATATCAACCTTCGGATTCGAGACCGCAAGGGATGTGGGAGCAAAGATAATGAATAATATAATGGAAGAGGCGAGAACTACGGGCAGGTGGTTTCTGGTTATAACCATGGGGAGAAGAACCGGCCATCTGGCTCTTGGAATCGGGCAGTCATCAGGAGCCACAATAACGATAATCCCAGAGGATTTCGAACAGGAGAAAGTGCCGCTTGAGAAGGTCGTAGCCATTCTCGAGGGTTCCATAATAAAAAGAATGAGCATGGGGAGGGATTACGGAGTGGCGATACTCGCCGAAGGAATGCTTGACAAGATAGATCCCGTTGACTTGGGACTTATGGACAAAGACGGTATGGGAAGAATAAGATACGTTGACGTCAACTTCGGTCAGCTTCTCAAAAGCACTCTTGGCGAAAAACTCTCCGAGAAAGGAGTCGAAGTGGAACTGGTGCACAAGAGACTTGGCTATGAAATGCGCTCGGCCAATCCGATTCCGTTTGACGTCGATTATACGCGAAAGCTCGGCTACTGCGCCGTCAAGTACCTGCTTGACGGGGAGGGAGACGGGGCTCTTGTGTACGTAAGAACGGGGAAAATGCAAGCGATCCCGTTTCAAGAACTAATAGATGAAAAGACAAACAGCATCAAAGTGAGATATATGGACAAGAACACAGAAGCCTACGAGGTTTCGCAGAAATACATGATCAAGTTAAACCGCGACGATATCGAAACACCCCCGACCCTTAAAAAGCTCTCTGAGCAGACCAACCTTAGCGGCGGCGAATTCAGGGAGTACTTCGCGAAAATCTTCCGCTGACGCCGCACGCTACGTTCCTTTCCAGCCCAAGCGGTCTCTCCGCGAAACCGGCGGGACGCAATTCGGAAGAAAAGCCAACCAAAATCAGTCCTTTATGTGATGTTTTTCGTCAACCGGTTTTATCAGGAGATTGCTTATCAAAGCAACTATTAATAACGCCGCCATCACATACATCGTCGAGTTGTACAAGGAAGCCGTCGGGTCTACTGTCCCCTCAGGCGCGATATCCATGAGTTTCGCAAGCGTTACGGTTTTATTTTGGACGAGTATCTCGAGGTCGTTAACTCCGGCTCCGAAAGTCTTGACGAATTCATCTGGCGATACCATTTCTGCGAGGCGATTGATTTCGGCCATAAGCGAACGATCTCTAAGCGAGGTGACCGCCAAGGGACCGAGCACTCCGGCGACGCTCCAGGCGGTCAGCAAACGTCCATAGATGCCGCCGACGTAGCGAGTACCAAACAGGTCAGCAAGATATGCCGGAACGGTAGCGAAGACTCCCCCGTAGAAAGTAAAAATTATCATCGTCGTCGCGTAAAACATTAACAGCCAGAAAATCGAAGGATTAAGATTCACCTGGTGGGCAGCCACGGGAATGGACAAATACAACAAAAAACCGATCGCGCAGAATATCGAACACGTATTGCGTCGCCCCAGTTTATCGGAGGCGCTCGCCCATATAACCCGCCCCAGCATGTTGAACATGCCGATCATCAAGACGTAAGTGGCGGCAAAGGTAACGTCAACAATATCCGGGAGCGCGCTGCTGAATATCTCGGTCATCATTGTCTTGGCAACAGCGATAATCCCGATGCCGGCTGTAACGTTAAGGCACAGCACGACCCACACCTGGTAGAACTGAGATGTTTTTAACGCCTGATCCATATGCACATCTTTCTGACTGATCATTCGCTTGCCCGAATCCTCGCCGGCCGGCGGCTCCCACCCCTTCGGTCTATACCCCGGAACCGGGATACGATATAAAAACGCCGAGATCATTATCACAAGAAAATAAAGCACCCCGAAGAAAAGAAAGGTCTGGGCGACTCCCGCGGAACCGGTGCCGACCACATACACTCCGGCCGCTTCGGTTCCGGGAGCCAGCACATGTGCCGCCTCGGCAGCCCCCGCAACGACAACCTCTTTTAGCTGACCGCCGATCTCAACAAAGCGTCGGCCCGAATGAGTGATCATATCGACGGCATCGGCCGTCCCCAGGTATTGAGGAGCCTTGTAAAAGTACTGGAGGAAAAATTCCTTAAGCGGCACCGCAACCATCGCCCCGCCACCGAAGCCCATGATCGCCATTCCGGCAGCCAAGCCGCGTCGGTCCGGAAACCAGCGAATTAAATTGCTGACCGGCGAAACATAACCTAAACCCAGACCGATACCGCCGATTACGCCGTAACCCAGATAAATCAGCCACAGTTGATGCAAAGCAACACCGAGACTGCTGAGCATGTAGCCGCCACCCCAAAAACACGCTGCCATAACACAGACCATGCGTGGTCCCACCTTCTCAACCCATTTGCCGGCAAACGCCGCCGTAAGCCCGGTGAACGCGATCGCAACGCTGAATATCCACACTACCTGACGCAGGGTCCAGTCGTCCCCAGCACTAGTGGCAACGCCAAGCACTTCAATCAACGCGGGATTATATATGCTCCAGGCGTAAACGGAGCCAATGCACAGGTGAACCGCAATAGACGGAGGCACAGCCAGCCAGCGGTTGAATTCCGGGCCTCTAACGATACGTTCCTTTGATAAAAGACTCGCCATTGGCTGTATCACGTAGTTAGTCGCCGAGGGGGAACTGAGGCTACTATACAGCCGACGAGGGGATTCGAACCCCTGACCTGCTCATTACGAGTGAGCTGCTCTACCACTGAGCTACATCGGCAGTAATAAGC
>JAPPFE010000022.1 GCA_028823955.1 Candidatus Dadabacteria bacterium | reverse complement strand
ACTAGATGGAAAAGCTCGAATCGCTTCTCGACATTGAAGTCGAAACCTATCTTCGCAGGGTGAAAGACAAAGAAGAGGTAAAGGATCTTGTTTCCGGGAACCTCTCCAAGAAAACCTATGCAAGATTCCTGTTCACTTTTTATATAATCGAATTCCTCAGTCAGAGAGCGGTCAACATGGCAAGCATAAACACGAAAGACTCCGATCCCTACCTGAGCAAAAGGTTCCATTCCTGCGCGCAGGGAGAACTCGGACACGCCGAGATTGCCCTTCGTGATCTAAAGGACCTCGGAGAGAAGGAGATCAATCCTTTCTGCCTTGAGATCGTAAGGGAATACGACGAGTTACTTCAGAACGCCGCCGAGCAGTTTCCTCTCGCTATACTTGGACATTCCTATCTGTTTGAAAACGTATCGGGGATCCTTTTCCCCGAATTAGAGACAGTCCCCGAGCCCTCAACGTTCATAGAGGTTCACGCCAAGGAAGATCCCGCGCACTCCCTGGCGATAAAAAAAACGGTAAGGAGAATCGAAAAAGATCTCGGCGAAGAAGAGATCGAAAAAATAGTGCAGTTCAGCAGGAAAAGCGGAGATTACCTCATGCGGTTACTTGATTCCCTTGCCTAAGCCCATAATCTCCTCGTAGCGAAAACACGAGACCAGATGATCGTTCACCACCCCCGTCGCCTGAAGATGGGCGTAGACGATAGTGGGGCCCATGAAGCGGAAGCCCCGTTTTTTAAGGTCGCGACTAACCGTCACTGAAAGTTCCGTAGAGGCCGGTATTTCCGATAGTTCCTCCCAGGCGTTCGTAACCGGAACTCCGCCGGTAAATCCCCACAGATAATCGGAGAAGCTTCCGAACTCATCCCGTATTTCCAAAAACCGGGCGGCGTTGTTTATAGAAGCCTCTATTTTCTTCCGGTTACGTATTATTCCGCTGTCCGACATGAGCTCCTGTATCTTTTTCTCTCCGTAGCGGGCCACTTTTTCCGGATCGAACCCGTCGTAAAGGCGCCTGTAGTTCTCCCTTTTTCGAAGAACGGTAAGCCAGCTCAGTCCGGCCTGGGCGGACTCGAGGACAAGAAACTCAAACTGCTTTTCGTCGGAGAAAACGGGAACTCCCCACTCCTCGTCGTGATAAGCTCTCTCAAGATCGCTTCGCTCGCACCAAGGACATCTTCGCATTCTATTTACTCCTACGTTCAAAGAAAGGCGTTGTAGAGAAACCCGAAGAAAAGCACCTGAGGGACAGCCACTACTGGAAGGAGCAAAGCCGTCTTTCTGCCTATGTTAGTCCAGAGAAGTCCGATCTCCGTATAGTCGGTCACAACCCCCGCCATCAGGAAAACAAAGGGATTTCCAAACGCTTGGACCTTGTCGTAGATCTCAAACGCAATAACCGAACTTCCCTCGCTGCAGACCTCAATCACCGTGGCTCCCACAAGGGTGAGCAAAAGGCCGCCTGTGTCCGGACCCAGATAACGCATGAAAAATTCCCCGGGGACGTATACGTCTATCAGGACCGCCGCGATAAGGCCGATTATAAGCCACCAGAGAACCATGTTGGAAAGACTGAGACTTCCCCTGAGAACTCCCGGAACAGTTTCCTTCAGGGAAAAATTCTTTATCTTCTCCCACTCGTATCCCTCTCCCAAGCCAGTGAAGTCGTTTTTCTCCACGTAGCCGCCCCGCTCAAGTGCCTCGAAGATAAGGCCGGTAACAATGGCGATAAATCCCGCCGTGACTATGAACAGAACACCTTTCCACCCGAAAAAGCTTATGAGAAGAATGGTTACGGGGAAATTCGCCCAGGGAGAAGCGAGCAGAAATGTTATTACAGCCGGGATGCTCGCCCCTTTCTTGTAGATCTGGATTGCTATTGCAAGTATTCCGTGGGAACAGGAAGACATTACAAAACCTCCCGCGAGCGCGTAGAAAAGCGATGGCTTCCCCGTTTTGCCGAGGTATCTGTATATAAACCCCTGGGGAACGAAGTAATCTATCGCCCCTCCCAGAAGAAAACCTAAGGCAAGCGGAATGGCGAGCAGTCGGAGATAGCCCAGCAGAGAAGCATTAAGGGCCGAAAGAGGTGGCAGGAAGGAAACGGCAACCAGGCACAGAAGCAACGCGAGAGAGATCTTAAGGTTTCGGCTGACTCGAAGCGGCTCGCCGGGTGGCGGAGTATGGCAGCAGGAAGCCTCGTTCATTTTATTAATTCTAACATAATTTAAAATCCCGACCGAAACGTCTCACACCCTCGCCCACAGCGCAACAAAGGAAAAACTTCCCTGTTTGTCCGCCTTTTTTTCTAGGGTAGAATCCTTGCATTATGGGAAAGAGAATTGTGGTAGCCATGAGCGGAGGGGTAGACAGTGCCACCACTGCCGCCCTTCTTAAGTCCCAAGGGCATGAAGTCATAGGAATGACCATGCAGCTTTGGGATTATGGAGAGAGTGAAGGAGGATGCTGCTCCGCGGATGAGGTCTGCGACGCCAGAAGAGTCGCATACGAGATAGGCATACCTCACTATGTGGTAAATTACATGGACTCCTTCAGGGAACTCGTGGTCTCCGATTTCGTAAGCAAGTACGATTCGGGAGAAACTCCCATACCCTGCGTGCTCTGCAACCAGTTCATGAAGTTCGACTTCCTTCTGAAGCGGGCTCTTGAGCTTGACGCGGATTTTCTCGCCACGGGCCACTACGCGAGGATATCCCGAAGCGCCGAAACTGGCGAGTACTCCCTTGAGCGGGCTGTTGATCCCGCTAAGGATCAGTCTTACTTTCTCTTCACCCTCGGTCAGCGGGAACTTCAAAGGCTCATTTTCCCTCTGGGAGACAAAACGAAAACCGAAGTGAGAAAAATTGCCGAGAGTATGGGACTCAGAGTCGCCACGAAGGCCGAGAGCATGGGCGTCTGCTTCATCACGGGAGACGGCTACAGGGAATTTCTTGAGCCCTACCTTGAGAGAGGAAAAATAGAGGGCGACATAGTGGACATGGAGGGAAATCCCGTCGCCAGGCACAGGGGAATCGCATCTTTTACCATAGGGCAGAGACGCGGACTCGGTTTCGCGAAGGGAAAGCCTATGTATGTTGTCGGTATCGACGCGGAGCGAAACGAGGTCAGGGTCGGAGAGGAGAAGGATCTTTACAGCAACTCCCTTGCCGCGGGGAATCTCTCCTGGGTAAGCGGGCCTCCCGAAGGGGAAATCGAGGTGCGCTCGAAAATAAGATACCGCCACGGCGCGGTCCCCTCCAGAGTGACCGTCACGGACGACGGGGAGGCAATAGTCAGCTTCTCAGAACCGCAAAAAGCCGTGACTCCCGGTCAGGCGATCGTTTTCTACAAGGACGAGACCGTGGTGGGCGGGGGCTGGATAAAAGGGGCGCGCGTCCAGTGAAGAGGATCTCCGTCGTAACTCTGGGGTGCAAGGTTAACCAGTACGACACTGCCGCCCTGCTTAACCATCTGCCGTCCTCCGAGTTCGTAAAGAACGAAAAATTCGACGAACCGGCTGAAGTGTACGTAATAGATACCTGCACCGTCACGCACAAGGCGGATTCGGAAGCAAGAAACTATATATACAGGGCGAAACGATCAAATCCCCGCGGCGTGGTAATAGTGACGGGCTGCTACGCCCAAGTCTCACCCGAGCAGCTCTCGGCCATGGAGGAAGTCGACTACGTAATCGGAAACTCGCACAAGTTCTCATCCCTTCTAGGAGTCATACGCCGGGGAGAGGTTCAGGATGAGCCGAAGGTTCTCATATCCGATATCTTCAAAGAGAAGAAAAGAAAATTCGACACCCCGGACATAAGGTTCTTTCCCGACAGGACAAGGGCGTTTCTCAAGGTACAGGACGGGTGCAACTACGCCTGCACGTTCTGCGTGATACCGAGGGCGCGCGGGCGGTCCCGCAGCCTGGAGGCGGATGAAGTTATCTCGAGGCTGAGAACTCTCGCGCATGCGGGCTACAGGGAAGTGGTTCTCACCGGTGTCCACCTGGCAAGCTACGGAAGGGACATAGGTTCTGACCTCGTCGGTCTGCTCGGAAAGATCGAGGAGTCCGGTGCGGTGCGCAGGATAAGACTGAGCTCGCTTGACCCCGCGGATACCACGGAAGAGCTGATCAATTTCGTCTCGGAATCGGAAATCGTCTGTCCGAGTTTCCACGTAGCGCTTCAAAGCGGAGATAGAGATGTCCTCAGAAGAATGAGAAGAAGGTACAGCCCCGAGCAGTTCCTTGAGTGCACGGACACTATACGTAGCGTTCTGCCGGAGGCCTCGATCGGCACGGACATAATGGTCGGGTTTCCCGGGGAAACGCAGGAGCAGTTTGAAAATTCCCGTGACGTCGCAGCCACTTCGGAACTCACCTATTTTCACGTGTTTCCTTACTCAATAAGGAAAATGACCCCTGCTGCGAATATGAAAGACCAGATTTCCCCACAGGTAAAAAAGGAAAGAGCGGCGGAGCTCCGCGCGCTTGGAAAAACGAAAAAAGAAAACTTTTACAGAACGTTCATAGGCAAAACCCTTGACGCCATTGTCGAGAGCAAATCAAACTGCACCACGGAAAACTACATACACGTAAAACTGACTGAAGGTGCAATCGATACCGGGACGGAAATAAAGGTAAAAATAGAAAATGTAAGAAACGAAGTTGCCTACGCAATTGCTGTGTAAAGAATTTTCTGAAAAACTATCTTCGGTTTCATAGTCCCCTTAATACACCCATTATTTTTCTGCTATTTTTTTATTACAGTCGCTAGCCGTTCCACATTGGCACGAGCAGTGTGATAGCGTCTTAATGAATCGTAATACTGAGATCTTGCATCAAATAAGGTGCGCTGCGCATCAAGCACTTCATGATAGGAAAACCTGCCTTTAGCAAACCCGGTGCGGGCCAGCTTAAGTGTCCTCTTTGCAGACGGTAACAATTTAGTTTTCAGCCTCTGCGCCTCCGAATAATAAGTGCTCCATTGCTCCCAGTTCTCCGTAAGCTGATGCTCCAGAACCAATTTGGCTTGCCGGGAATCATTTGCTACCTGTTTAACTTCCGCGCGCGCTCTGGTGATATTTCCCCTGTTCCGATTAAAAACAGGTATTGGAAGGGAGACGGAAAAGACAAACGCATGATCGTCGCTTCCCTTGAAATCCCTTACTCCAAGACTGAAATTCGGATCTGGAATAGCCCGCGCCCGCTCAAGATCTAGAAGCGACTCCTTCTCCATTTTTACATGGAAAAATCTTTGGATATCGGGAATACGAGCTAGGTTCACACGGTAGCTCTCTATGGAAGCGGGAGGTTCAAGCTCAAAGAAGTGAGCATGGTCAAGCGAACTGTCTAATGTGGAAGCTCCCAATAATTTTGCGAGCTTTTCTTTGGCTATTCTTAGTTCATGCTCCTTTCTTTCACGTGCTATAACACTGGTAGCATAAGCCACTTCCGCCTTGCTTAGCTGAATCTCCTGTTCCACCGCGGCCTGCACTTGTTCAGATACGGTTTGTAGAACATCCTTGGCTAACTGCTCCTGTTCCACCGCGAGTTTGACCGCCTCGTCCTTGGCCAACGCATCGTAGTATGTTATACGAACGTCGCGCTTAATATTCAGTTGTTCGGCCATTAATGCCGTGCTGGCCGCCCCTCGGGCTGCTTTTGCAGCATTCCTGCGCGCTGAACGCTTACCGCCAATCTCAACAGTCTGCGTCAGGCTGTAGGTTAGCTCAGCCGAGTCTGTTCCGCTGAATCCGCCACTGCCGGCAACATTTCCAATCTCGAACCCGATTTCCGGATTCGGCAGATACCCCGCCTGATTTTCCACGCCCTTCGCAGCTTCCACGCCGCCAAAAGCCGATTTAAGGCGTGGTGAATAATCCAGAGCTTCTTGAATCGCATCTGGCAGGGTAAGTACAGAACCGCCGCTATAAATGCACTTTGCGTGTTTATGAGCTTCAGGTAGGTGCGGTTCTTCCGCCCTTAATGGATGAGACAAAACTCCCGTCAATAAAACAATCGCACAGAACACACATAACTGCGAAAGCATCTTTGTTCCTCTGCATCTCCATAAAAAATGCCTAAATTTTAATGTAGGTAAAAAATTATTTTAGGCTTGTCTAAATTTCTTTTTAACTCTAATAGAAAGAGATTCAGTGTCAAGTAAAAATTACGGAAATGCAGACAGTCGTTTGATAATGGAAACAGCAAATGGCGGAGAGAGTGGGATTCGAACCCACGAAGGGGCTTTCACCCCTTACTCGATTAGCAATCGAGCGCCTTCGACCACTCGGCCACCTCTCCCCGCTCGGTGAAAAAATCATAACTCAACGGAAAACAGAGTCAAAACTCCGCTCCGCCGGTTTTTTTCAACCCACAATGGAAAAGACCTCAAGAATGATCAGAATATCACCTGTTTTGTTTTCGACAGCGCAGTTTGTCCCGTCTTCAAGAAAAACGGTTTGCCCCGGGCAGAGTTCATCGCTACCTTCATCGTCGATTATCAGGGCTTCTCCCTCGAGAACCAGCAGTTGTAGGTTTTGAGAAGGGGTATTCTCCGTTCTTATGGATTTGCCGGGGGAAACAGTCGTTTTCGTCACTCTTGAGAGGTTTCCTTTTTCAATTTCTTCCCTGCTGCCCCAAGAATAGTGAACCACTTTTGGACGGTCTGCCTCACCCCTCCCCCGCTTTCTTAATTCCTTCGCAAACTCGCCCGCCTCATTCGAGCGGTCAAGATCGGAGATAAAAACGGCGTCCTTAGTTTCAATCACGGCAACGTTGCGAAGACCGGATACGCAGACAAGCCTCGAACCGCTTTTTACAATGGAATCCTCCGTGCCCTTCAGGATTACGTCTCCTTCAAGCACGTTGCCCTCGGAATCTTTCGGGAAAAACTCGTAGAAAAGCCGCCATGACCCTACGTCGCTCCACGGAAAAGAAGACGGTATTACGGCTCCGCGCGAGGTCTTCTCCATTACAGCTCGGTCAACGGGAACGGAAGGAAGCCCGTCATAAACATCCCTGCTGATTTTCCCGCGGGAAGCTTCGTGAATCGGCTCATACACGTCGGGGCAAAAAGCCGCGTATTCATCAACCATGGTCCGGGCCCGGAAAACAAACATTCCGCTGTTCCAGAAGAAATTTCCTGAAAGCAGGTATTCACTCGCAACTTCGGCACTGGGCTTCTCTACGAACCTTTTTATTCTAAGCCCGCCGTCGCGAAGCGGCTCCCCTCCCTCGATGTAGCCGTATCCGGTCTCGGGGACAGAGGGGGTGATTCCAAAACACACTATGTAATCGTCTTCGGCAAGCGAAACCGCCCTTCGCACGTGATCACGGAAATTCTCATCGTCCCCGACCACATGGTCCGAGGGGAAAACCATTATTACCGCGTTCTCATCTTCTGAGGCAATCTCTCGAGTCCCGAGCAAAATCGCCGGAGCAGTGTTTCTGCCCACAGGCTCGGTCATAATTTTTATCTTTCCCAGAGAATCCGTGGAACGAAGGTTCTCTTCAACCAGCGGGCGCTGTTCTTCCTCAAGCACAACAAATATGTTTTCTTCAGCGACAAGACGGGCGGCACGTTTAAGCGTCGCAAGCAGAAGTGATTCATCCCCGTTTATGGTCAGGAACTGCTTGGGCAAAGACCGCCTTGAGAGAGGCCAGAGCCTGGTTCCCCGTCCCCCGGCAAGAATAAGGCAGTAAAGATTTTCTTTAGGCATTTTGAGAACCGAGTTCGCAGAACAGCTTCTGAGTCTTACTCTACCTGATGGGGCTCCTTCAGAAGATCCCATACGGTTTTCACGGGATTAAACGTTGTGGAGGGAACTTCCACGAAAACCGTTACCCACCCGGACATAGAACCGTTCCAGAGCCCGGGAAGCTCAAGCGCCTTTATCTTCTTTGTGCCTAAGGTCTTTTCGGTAATAATTCCGGCTTCCGGGTCGACAAAGCCAGTCAGATTAAACTTCTCTCCCCTAAAATCCTTTACTCCGCAGACAATATCCACAGGATTAAAATGGGTTGAGTTCTCCCAGATATGCCGCTGGGAAGGGGAGTCCGGATCAACCTCGGCACTTTCAACTATCTGAAGCGACTCTCCCCTTTCTCTTTCTCCTTCCACCCAGAACGGACCGCCGCCCGGTTCACCCACATTCTTTACGACACCGCATACCCTGATGGGCCTGTGAAGCGTCCGAAACAAGAACTCCCTCCTGCCAGCTCCGGACAGCCCTGAAAGTTCCCGGGAAAGATCCATGAAAAGTTTTTCCCGGCAAAAGGAAATTATCTCCCGCTCAAGTGTCTCAGAGGTCCAGGAAGAAGAAAGAGCTTCTGTGTAGAGGAAAACCCTTTTCTGGATAGAGAAGAGAGCTCCCCCCAGGATCTTTTTCCACTTAACTGTATCGGGGAGAAGCTCCTCTTTCGCCACGTTATCTATGTTCTTTACGAAAATACAGTCATAGGAAAGTTCATTCAGGTTCTTCAGCAGCGCTCCGTGCCCAGCGGGCCTTTTGAGCAGAGATCCGTCGGCGCCAGTAACAGGCGTGTTGTCCATTGCGACCGCGATTGTATCCGTTTCGGGACCCTGAACCGAGTACGTTACGTCAAATGAAACCCCTTCGTAGGACAGAAGAGAAGCCGCCTCCTTCTCCTCCCGAGCGAACCGCTCCGCAAAGGCAGGGGGAATTGTAAAATGCATTGAGACTGTACCGTGTGAGTTTGTATACCCTATGGCTTCTCTGAAATGTTCGCAAAAAGCTGTCCTCCGCTCCCCGCCGTAGCTATGAAAAGGCACAAGCCCTTTGGGAACGTTTCCGTAACCCAGGCCGTCGGGTCCCAAAAGGGTGTCGAAAACAAGTCTGAAATTCCCCGAAGAGGCAATATTTTCTATTTTTTCCCCGAGCCTTTGCTCAAGCAGGTCCGCAAAGGGAAATCTTGCCGCGTTTGAGAGGAATTTCTCAAGTATCTTTTTCTCTTCGGGATCCAAAGCCGCTTCGTCCGAGGAAAAAGTTTCCCGAAGCATACTGAGGTCCCGAAACATTCTCGAGGCCGCCCCCGATGCCGGAACGAATTTGCACACACTAATTTCAGGAAGGGAGCCCTCGTATTGCTGCTGAAGCACCCGGGACTCATCCTCTTTCAGTTTTCTTATGCCGTCGCCGACTGTCGCGGGGCGAAGGAGCCTGCGGAAGGGGTAACCCTTTTTGAAGCGTTCAATCTGTTTTTGAATATCCAAGATACGAATTTCCCGCGGCGGACTCCGACACGAAAACTATACATAAAAAAGCTAAAAACTCCCCTAGCCCCTAAGCGGAATTCCGTGCGATTCTTCAATCGGGGTGGCGGGACCGACGGGATTCGAACCCGCGACCTCTGGCTTGACAGGCCAGCGTTCTAACCAGGCTGAACTACGGCCCCGTTTAAATCAGATGGTGGGCGGTACAGGATTCGAACCTGTGACCCCCTGCTTGTAAGGCAGGTGCTCTCCCGCTGAGCTAACCGCCCGCAAAAACCCAAAAAAGCAGGCAATCTGTATAACCGAATAAAAACTCTTTGTCCAAGACTAAGACACGGAAGGGTTAAAGTCCATGCTCTTCTATGAACTTTTCCGCGTCCATAGCCGCCATGCACCCGCTTCCCGCCGCCGTTATAGCCTGTTTGTATCTTGTATCTTGTATGTCTCCGGCGGCAAAAACGCCGGCGACGCTTGTTTCAGAAGTGTCGTTGTTGGTAATCAGGTAACCGTTATCGTCCATTTCAAGCTGTCCCTTGAAAATCTCGCTGTTGGGAGTGTGCCCGATCGCTACGAACATGCCCTGACACTCCTTAACGTAGCTCTCCCCGGTCACGACATCCTTTATCCGCACCCCAGTTACTCCGTCCTCTCTTGAACCCAGCACATCTTCAACGACACCGTTCCATATAAAATCTATTTTTTCGTTTTCTCTGGCACGCTGCTGCATTATCACCGACGCTCTGAGCTTGTCGCGTCTGTGAACCACCGTAACCCGGGTTGCGAATTTGGTAAGGAAGATGGATTCTTCCATGGCGCTGTCGCCTCCCCCGACAACCACAAGCTCCTTATCCCTGAAAAAAAATCCGTCGCATGTAGCGCATGTGGAAACCCCGTAACCCACAAGCTCACGTTCGGAAGGCAGGCCGAGCATCCTTGCCGTAGCACCCGAGGAAATAATGAATGTTGAGGCAAGTATCTGCTCGTCTTCCGTCGATACGAGAAACGGCCTTTTGGAAAAATCGACGGCAGTTACGGCCTTCTGTACGCACTGTGCCCCGAAACGTTCGGACTGCTCCCTCATAAGATCCATAAGCTCAGGACCCATGATTCCGTTTGGAAACCCCGGGAAATTCTCAACATCGGTAGTCGTGGTAAGCTGCCCTCCGGCTTCCGGACCTTCAAATACAAGCGGCTCTAGATTCGCTCGCGCCGTGTAAAGGGCCGCAGTCAGCCCCGCAGGGCCGGAACCCATGATGACCACATTGTAGCTTTCTTTCAGTTCTTTCACTTCGCACTCCTGCAATTTCTTTTTAGAACAGGGACTTTATACTACATTCAGGCAGTGGTTTTTCAAGAGACAAAACAAACGAAGGAGGCGGCCAAAACCCTGCTCCGCAAGTGCTTACGCTAATGGAATCCGCGAAGAAAACTCCGCTTTATGAAAGACACGCAGCCCAGGGAGCCGTATTCGGCGAGACGGGCGGATTTTTTCTTCCAAAAAGCTACGGTGACCCGGAAGGGGAAGCAAAAGCCGTAAGAGAATCTGTGGGCGTTATAGACATTTCAAGCAGAGGAAAACTCATGTTGTCGGGGGCCGACCACATAAAATTCCTGCAGGGAATGCTCACAAACGATGTAGAGGAGAAAACCCCCGGGACAGGGGCCCACGCGGCAATACTTACCCCCAAAGGAAAAATGATTTCAGATATGAGGGTCTTTAAAAATGAAGACTCAGTCTATATGGATACAGAACCCGGCACGAGCGGGAACATAGCGGAGCTTCTCCGCAAATTCAGGCTTTCATACAAAGCCGAGGTGCTCGACGTTACTGAAGATTACTGCGTTTTTCACGTCTGCGGTCCCGGCTGCGGGGAATTAATCGAAAAGCGCCTCGGCGTCGACGTTAAACAGATGAAGGAATATGATCACCGGGCTTGCGGAGAGGCGACCTTAATGAAGCTCAACAGAACGGGAGAAACCGGTTTTGACGTTCTTTTTGAAAACCGTGGGGCTAAGAAAATCTGGGAACTTCTTCTTGAAAATCCACCGGTCCCCGGACTTTGCGGACAAGAGGCTCTCGAAACCCTGAGAATAGAAGCCGGAATCCCCGTTTACGGAAAGGATATGGACATCTCCACCATACCTATTGAAGCCGGCATATGGGATGCTCTTGACTTTGAAAAGGGTTGCTACGTGGGACAGGAAGTAATAGCAAGGATAAAGTGGAGAGGAAGAGTAAACTGGCACCTCGCGTATTTCGAGGCACAGCAAGACGGCAGCGCACTACCAGGAAACACGCTTTGGGTTAAGGAGAAAAAAGTGGGGAGAATAACCTCTTCAACATACTCTCCCACTCTGGGGAAAAACATCTCCATCGGCTATATAAGGAGGGAATTCCGCGATTTTCAGGGAGAAATATCCGTTGGCGGAGAAGACCTCGCCGACAAAACGCCGAACACCGTAAAAACAACGGGAAAGCCTTTTTATAGCCGCTTTGAATAATTTAAAAAAATGCTATAATTTAGAGGTTAACTATTTGGCCGTGGACTCGTCTGGTTTGCAATTACATAAGGCGAGTATTTTCGGGTTTGATTATGGTTTAACTTAAAGAAGAGGTAGTTGTAAATAATGATACTGGACAAGCTTCTGGAACATTTTTCAAACGATCTGGCGATCGACCTCGGAACTGCGAACACCCTTGTATACCTCAAAGGCAAAGGGATAGTGTCTAACGAACCATCGGTTGTAGCGGTGCAGAACATTCCGGGACAGAAATCAAAACTCATCGCTGTAGGAAAACACGCCAGGGAGATGGTAGGAAGGACTCCCGAGTCGATCAGGGCCATAAGACCTCTTCGTGACGGTGTTATCGCCGATTTCGAAGCGGCTCAGAAAATGATCGAGTACTTCATAAAAAAATCCAATGGCCATAAAAAAAGCTTCGTGCGCCCGAGAGTAGTAATATCGGTTCCCCTTGAGATTACCGAAGTAGAGAAAAGAGCCGTAAAAGAATCGGCCGAGGCGGCAGGAGCCAGAAGAGTATATCTCATTGAGGAAACAATGTGCGCCGCCATAGGGTCTGGGATAGAAGTGCATAGACCCTCGGGTAACATGGTGGTCGACATAGGAGGCGGTACCACGGGAATAGGCGTTATCGCGCTGTCCGGGATAGTTGTGAGTAAATCAATCAAAACCGGCGGAGACAAGATGGATGAAGCCATACAGCAGTGGCTGAAAAGAAATCACAACATAGTAATTGGACACAGGACAGCCGAAGAACTTAAGAAAAAGTTCTCTGCACACCCGGAAATAAACAGCGGCAGAAAGATGCAAATGAAAGTAACCGGAAGAAACAACATTTCCGGTGTCCCCTCAATGCTTACAATTGACGCGGAAGAAATCGGAGAGGCGGTAGAAGAAACCATAAACCAGATAGTCGATGCAATTATGCAGACTTTGGAGAGAACCCCGCCGGAACTCTCTGCAGATGTCTTTGAGTCGGGAATAATGCTAGCCGGAGGCGGTTCGCTTCTAAGAGGGCTGCGCAACCGCATAGAGCAAAAAACCGGCATACATATAAAAAGGGCCGAGCAGCCCCTCGATTGCGTCGTTATGGGTTC
>JAPPFE010000018.1 GCA_028823955.1 Candidatus Dadabacteria bacterium | reverse complement strand
GGACTGGGGCATGAAAAACAGGATGGCCCGCATTATAAGGCCCGATACGGGAAGAACCGTCATGCTCGCGCTTGACCACGGCTACTTTCTCGGCCCAACGCACCGCCTCGAGGTTCCCGAAGAAACCATAACTCCCCTTCTCCCTTATGCAGATACCATAATGCTCACAAGGGGAGTGCTCAGAACCTCGGTCTCTCCGGATTCGGGGGCAAACGTGGTGCTCAGGGTCTCAGGGGGAACCAGCATCGCCGGCCCGCATCTTGAGGACGAGGGCATTACCGTGGATTTCGAGGAGGCCATAAGGCTCAACGTCGCCGGAGTAGGGCTTTCAGTCTTTGTCGGAACCGGGTTTGAGAGACAGACACTTCTCGGGCTCTCTGAGCTTGTGAACCAGGGGGAGAGATACGGCATTCCGGTTTTGGGGATAACGGCTGTTGGAAAAGAGCTTGAAAAAAGGGACTCAAGGTACCTTGCGCTCTGCTGCAGGATATGCGCTGAACTCGGAGCGCGCATCGTCAAGACCTATTACTGCGAGGATTTCGAGAAAGTAACCGGAAGCTGCCCGGTGCCCATAGTGATCGCGGGCGGTCCCAAGCTTGATACCGAGATGGACGTTTTCAACATGACTCACGAGGCCATATCCCGGGGCGCCGCGGGAGTGGACATGGGAAGGAACATTTGGCAGCGCGACAACCCCGTGGCGATCCTAAGGGCGATTCGCGGCATCGTTCACGAGAACATGACCCCCAAGCAGGCCCACGAGCTTTTCACGGAACTCGGGGAGAAAGGCTCGTGACATGCTCGCCGCGGTCTATCACACAAACAGCGACCTGAGGGTTGAGGAGTTTCCCCGCCCGGAGCCGGGAGAGGGGGAGGTCCTCATCAGGGTCAGGGCGAGCGGAATCTGCGGAAGCGATCTTATGGAGTGGTACAGGGTGCCGAAAGCTCCTTTGGTGCTGGGTCACGAGATTGCGGGGGAAGTGGCTGAAATTGGATCGGGAGTGAGCCGGTTCCGGGTAGGCGACAGGGTCGTTGCCACTCATCATGTCCCCTGCAAAGAGTGCCGTTACTGCCTTTCCGGAAGACATACCAACTGTCCCATGATAAGGAAATCGGGGTTTAACCCGGGCGGTTTCTCGGAGTTTGTGTGCGTGGCACCTCCGAACGTGGAGCGGGGAGTTCTTCATCTTCCGGACAACGTGTCTTTTGAGGAAGGATCGTTCACGGAGCCCCTTGGCTGCGTCACGAGAGCGATTCGCGCGGCGGGACTTTGTAGCGGGGACAGCGTAACGATTCTCGGAAGCGGCACGGCTGGGCTTTTATGCCTTCAGTATGCTCTTCACCTTGGCGCGGGACCGGTTTTCATGACTGATTCAGATGAATTCAGGCTGTGTAAGGCCATGGAGTTCGGAGCCGCTTATGTTTTCAGCCCCGAGGACGACATCTCTTCGTTTGTAATGGAGAATAACTCAGGATACCTCTCTGACATGGTAATAGTCTGCACGGGGGCGCGGGCCGCGATAAAAAGCGCCTTCAGTCTTGCCTCCCCTTCGGGGAAAATACTCTTTTTTGCTCCTTCTGACCCGGGGTTCAGGCTGGATTTCCCCTTTAACGATTACTGGTGGTCGGGAGTCCGTATTGTGAGTTCATACGCGGCGGCTCCCGGGGACTTGGAAGACGCACTTTCTCTGATAGAAAAAGGGGCTGTGGATGTGGGCGGGATGATTACCCACAGGTTTTCGCTACGAGACATCCAGAGAGGTTTCACACTTGCCGAAAATCCCGAAAAAAGCCTTAAAATCATGATAACTCCCTGATTATATTGAAAATCTATGCTATATACGCTTGCAATATATTTTGATTTATATACAATGTGTATATAGCAATTTCAAGGAGGTGAGATAATGCCTGTTAAAGGATCAGTCTTCAAGAACAATCGAACTCAAGCCGTCAGGCTTCCCGCTGAGGTGCGCTTTCCAGACGACGTCAAAGAAGTTATTGTGAGAGTGGTTGGTCATGACCGCATACTTTCCCCTGTTGACCATGTTTGGGATAGTTTCTTTTTGTCTGAGGAGCGCGTGACTGACGATTTTATGACTGAGCGTGCCAGCCAGGAGCAGCCGGAAAGAGAGCCTTTTGAGTAATGCTGAAGTATATGCTGGACACCAACATTGTGATTTATGTCATTAATCGTCGGCCGATTGAGTTGTTGGATGTTTTTAACCGTTATCTTCCACGGACATGCATAAGCTCGGTAACCTTGGCTGAATTGCTGCATGGCGTTGAGAAGAGTTCAAGACCGGAGTACAACCGCAGGCAGGTTGAAGAGTTTGTTTCCCTGCTAGATGTTCTTGAATACGGACCAGCGGCGGCATCCCATTACGGAGAGATACGTGCCGACTTAGAGCGGAGAGGAATTTCTGCAGGAGTGAATGACATGCACATCGCTGCCCATGCTAGGAGTCAAGGTTTAACGATTGTCACAAACAACCTGAGCGAATTTGTACGCATTAGGGGTCTAAGTCTGGATAACTGGATCGAGAATCATACAGCCTGATCTTGTCGATTCCTCTCTATTTCCTTTATCCTGTCGAGAATCCTGTTCGCAAGTTCAAATTTGCTCATGAGCTGAAGTTCTTCAACTTTTTCCCTGTCCACAAGCCAGGCTATGTTGGTATCTTCTCCGAAGCCCGCCTGCGGGGCCGTAACGTCGTTTGCCACAATGAGGTCAAGGTTCTTCTCCTTGAGCTTCTTTTGTGAATTCTCGACAATGTTTTCCGTCTCGGCCGCGAATCCCACCAGTATCCTGTCTTTCTTGTTTTCTCCGAGTGACTTCAGTATGTCCCGGGTTTTCTTAAGGGGGATGGAGAGCTGTTTTTTCGATTTTTTTATCTTCTGCTCCGATTTTTCTCGGGGCGAGTAATCGCTTACGGCCGCCGACTTTATCACTATGTTTGCCAGCTCGAAACACTCGTGGATTCTCTCGTACATCTCATCGCAGTCAGTTATCCGCACTACTTTCACTCCGTGTGGGTCCGGAAGAGAGGAGTGTCCCGAAACCAGTGTCACACGGGCTCCGCGAAGCCATGCGGCCCGGGCTATCGAATAGCCCATTTTTCCGGTAGATGGGTTGGATATGAACCTTACGGGATCTATGTGCTCTCTGGTCGCTCCGGCGCTTACAAGTATGTTCTCTCCCGCGTAGTCCTGCGGCGCAATCGCCTTCTGAACCTCAAGAGCTATAACCTCCGGTTCGGCAAGTCTTCCCCTTCCTGTCCATCCGCAGGCGAGATCCCCTTCCTCGGGTTCTACTATGGTGAATCCGTGACGCCTCAGTTTCTCCATGTTTTCCTGCACTATGGAGTTTGAGTACATATTGGAGTTCATTGCGGGACAGATGATCACGGGAGCCCTGGTTGCCAATATGACGGTTGCGAGCAGGCTGTCGGCTATTCCCGAGGCGATTTTTCCTATGAAAGACGCGCTTGCGGGTGCGACCACCACCACGTCGGCCTCGTCGGCGATTTTTATGTGGCCTATTTCGGATTCTGAAGTGAGATCAAAAAGACTGGAGGCGACCTTGTTTCCAGAGAGGGTCTGGAGGGTTAGGGGGGTTATGAAGCGCTCGGCGTTTGCGGTCATTACGCACCGAACCTCCGCCCCGTCTCTCACGAGAGATCTCACAAGTTCGCAGGACTTGTAGGCGGAGATGCCGCCCGTTATTCCCACTACGATGTTTTTTCCCTGGAACCACTCCATGGGATAAAGTATATTACCGCCCCGCAAATAGGCAATACACCGACACTTGGTGGTGTCCAGTAGGGTATTGCACTCGCAGGTGGATTCCGGAGAAAGATTACGGCTGTTCTTTCGGTCCTAAGAACCGGTTTCCATCGTAGTGAATCATATGATCTGGAGCGGATGCGATCCACACCTCCGTTTCCCAGGCGATTTCTCTGATGTGTTGGCGGAATTCCGCGAAATCGGGGAAGGCGCTAACATATACCGGGCTGTCGTTGGATGCGACGAGCATTTTTTCAAGTTCAGCAATACGCTTGGGTGTCATTGGGCCATGTGAAGTTACCACTTCAATGAGAAACAGCCAGCCATGATTGTCGTCATACAATATGACATCGGGTAACTTGCCGTGGTCAGTGATTGCAATGCCGGAGCGCGCAAGTCCACTCTTGTCTATAAAAAGATCCTTTTTTGCGGTATCTCCCAAGTAGAGCAGAAAAGCACCTGGTGCGAATCTGGGTGCGAATTCCTCAATTACAGCTTTCTGGACTTCGTTGTGTTTGCCGGGGGAGAGACGATACTCCGTGCCGTCAGAAATCCTGATCGGCACTTTTATAATATCTCTGTCACGTTCGTAACGTTCCGTCAAAACACCATGTTCCTGACGGAATTTTTCCACAGCGGTTTTCCACCGACCGGTACCATGAAGTCGCATTACATCCAGCGCGGATTCTGTTATGGCATAATGGGTGTTCGGACTGTTGGTAGGAAGATCGGGGTTGAAGGGGTTGTAGTCAGCGATACGACCCTGTATGAATTGGTGAAGAACTTGACGACGAAAAGTTTCCCGAGTGTTAGCCGCGTAATCAATCCCGAAATGTTCTCGTATGTAATCCATTATTCCCTTGGTTATGGTGCAAGGCTTGCGTACTGCTTCTGACCAGGGGGAAGTTTTCCCCAGTTCGCAAAGAGCAAGCAGGGTCATGCCGGACATTTTGTTGCATTGAGGGGGCGGCATGCCAAGTGCTTTAAGTATTTTCTGGGCCTCTTTTACGCTAGCCAACTACCAAGCCCTCTCTCGCTGGAACTGAAACCATTTCCGTTACAATTTCGTCTAATTTTTCCATTGGGCCTTCCAAGCGTTTCACCTTTTTTCCCAAGGCCGCAATGACGTTGTGTTCGGGCAACGGCATTGTGCGCAATTCTGTCGCACTGACTTGCGTATTGCCGTTTATGCACCGGAAATAGGTGTCGAGAATTCCGCTGTTGTATAAGGCTGCCAAGCCCCAAGTCTCATCCTCGGAGAGCATTCCGTTAGGGCGGTAAATATAATTCAGGTGATTTTCGATTCCAATTTTGGGGACAGCAAAGTCCCCGGCGATATAGGGTGCCGCTATCAGGCGTCGTACTTCCTCCTTGGCACTGAACCGTCGCATCAACACATAGTTATTGTTCGGCACCAGTAAAGCTTTGGCACTCTTTCTTTTTATATATTCCGGTTTTTTCTGATTTAACGGCCACTTTACGCGCATTGCGCAAACATGATTCATCCAGATTAATGGTACGTGAGTCTCGTGCACGCATCCTTCATTGTCAACCGATTCTGTGGCACGGAAGGGAATTACCGGTCCTGTCGAGATGTTAAGTCCTAAACTGCCCAAGGTATTCGGCCATCTTTTTACCAGAGACAAAATCTGTATATCTCCTTCAGATAAAGGGAGTTGCAACACCTTGTCCGCGGTGCTGAGATCGAGAGCTGTTTTCATTGGTATCGAGAGCTGTTCCGAGTTCTGGATGTCATTGACACCGCAGCTTGAAGAGATGTTCAGCACTGCTTGCGTTTCATCTCTGTGCCAGTGATCTCTGCGTACGCCTGCGAAGATGATATTTTCCTGCAGAACATCGTCACGGCTGAAAGCATCGCGTCGCGATCCAAATACATGAATCTTGGCTGGAAGAATGATGTCAAACAATACAGAACGAAAGCGCTGAAAATATGGACCTGACGCAAAACTGCGTGGCGTTATGAAAATAAAATGTCCGTCCTGTTTTAGGAGAGCGGCGCTTACTGCCATGAACAGCGCATAGATATTGGGCTGTCCGTGAACCACTTTGGATACAGCTATGGCGCGCGGATCAGACTTAGCGATTTTGAAATAGGGAGGGTTGGAGATGACGATATCAAAATTCTGATCATCTGAGCTGTAGGGGATCAGGCCGTGCATAAGCCACAGGGCATCCGCTTGCTCTACTAAGAAATCAACATTTTTGACACGTGCTTTAAGTTGTATTCCATGCTCTGAGCGACACCATATGGTCAGATAGTCCAGTATGGTTTTTAAAGGATCTACGAGTTCGGTGTCAACCTCGTATGCAAGAAGCTCAATCGACTGCGGTTTTGAATTGCTGTTAGCTAATGCTTCAACCGCAGCACAACAGAGAATTCCTGCGCCAGCGGCTGGATCTAGAATCCGGATATTGGTTCCCGACACAGCAATTTGCTTAGCCATGAATTCCGCAACGGGTACAGTGGTAAGATAGAGACCATGTTTTTTTCGATATTCTTGCGATCTAGAAGAGATATACCATTCACCAACCCGATCTGCGTAGTTGGTCGGCCTCTCGTCAGGTAGTGAGATTGGAGCACTTGAGTCAAGCGAAGACTCTTTAAGATCAGTTAATGGTTCCCGTTCATGCATTAACTTCGCCCCGTCTAAAACAACTTGTTTTTCCAGTCAATTTGCCCTTACTTTAGGGGAGGTTATGAATTGTCCTAATCTTAAACCTCTAGTTCTATATTATGCCACACCCTAGACCCTGTCGGTTACCGCGCCCTGGGAAGCGGAGGAAACAAGCCTTGAGTATTTTGCGAGCACGCCGGCTTTTTCCTTCGCCGCGGGCTTTTTCCAGGCTTTTCTTCTTTTTTGAAGCTCTCTGTTCGGCACGTTAAGGCTTATCTCCCTGCTTTTCGCGTCAATAGTTATCTCATCCCCGTTTTTTATGAGCGCCAGGGCGCCGCCGTCAACCGCCTCGGGCGTTATATGTCCCACGACGAAGCCGTGAGTTCCCCCCGAGAAGCGGCCGTCCGTTATAAGCGCCACGTCTCCTCCGAGCCCCTTGCCCATAACGGCCGCGGTGGGGGCCAGCATCTCCCTCATTCCCGGCCCTCCTTTGGGACCCTCATACCTTACCACTATCACGTGTCCTTTCTTCACCCTGCCGCCGAGAATCGCCTTGAGGCTCTGTTCCTCGGAATTGAACACTATGGCCTTCCCGGTAAAGGAATTTCCCTCCTTGCCGGTTATTTTCGCCACCGCACCCTCAGGCGCGATGTTTCCCTTGAGAATCACTATGTGGGCCGATTCCTTTATCGGTTTCTTCACTGGGTGAACTATCTTCTGCCCCCTTGGATATTTTTTAACCCCCCGCAGGTTCTGCTTCAGGGTCTTGCCGGTCACCGTCATGCAGTCTCCGTGAAGAAGTCCTTCGTCAAGGAGTATCCTGAGCAGTGGGGTCAGTCCTCCTATCTTGCAGAAATCAGACATCATGTACTGCCCGCTTGGCTTGAGGTCGGCCAGCACCGGAACTTTTTTCCCGATCCTCGTAAAATCGTCTATCGTGAGCCGTACCCCGGCGGCGTTCGCCATAGCGAGCAGGTGGAGCACCGAGTTGGTTGAGCCCCCGAGCGCCACAACTACCGTTATGGCGTTCTGAAAGGCCTTTTTCGTCATTATGTCCCGCGGCGTTATGTTCTCCCTTATCAGGTTCAAGACCGCCGCTCCGGCATTTTTGCAGTCCGTTACCTTGTCCTTTGAAACCGCGGCCTGGGCTGAGCTGTTGGGAAGACTCATCCCGAGGGCCTCTATCGCCGAAGCCATGGTGTTGGCTGTGTACATTCCCCCGCAGGAACCCGGCCCGGGAATCGCGCAGGACTCTATTTCCTTAAGCTCTGAATCGGTGATGTCGCTGTTTGAGTGCGCTCCCACCGCTTCAAATACAGAGACTATGTCAACGTCTTTGCCTCTGTAGTTTCCGGGAAGTATGGTCCCCCCGTAGACGAACACAGACGGCCTGTTAAGCCTCGCCATAGCCATGAGGCACCCGGGCATGTTCTTGTCGCATCCCCCTATGGCCACGATGCCGTCAAAGCCTTCTCCCGCCGCCACCGTTTCAATGGAATCTGCGATGACTTCCCTTGACACGAGAGAGTACCTCATTCCCGGGGTTCCCATCGATATTCCGTCGGACACGGTAATCGTGTTGAAGATTATGGATTTGCCTCCGGCCTTGTTCGCCCCCGCGGCCCCGTGTCTTGCGAGCTGGTCTATGTGCATGTTGCAAGGCGTTACCATGCTCCAGGTTGACGCTATGCCCACGACGGGTTTCTTGAAATCCCTGTCTGTAAAGCCCACCGCTCTCAGCATGGAGCGGCTAGGGGCCCTGTGTGCTCCTTCCACGTAGATTGAAGAGTATTTCCTCGGGGTTTCTTTTTTTCTGGTGGTTTTTTCTGCCAATAGAGTGCTCCTCCTTCTTGTTTTGTGTTCAGTTAATCAGCGTTTCCAGTGAATTTTAACCAGTACCATTCTAAAGCTTAAATCGAGAGAAAAAAACAAAAATCGAATTTATAATTAAATTCACGGGTTGCCTGACCGCGAGCTGCCTAATTTTTCTCCCAGAGCATGCGAAGTGGTACCGCGTAGAATCCTTTGCCGAATCCGACTGACACCTCTCCGTCGTAGAGCACCACTCCTCCCTTGAACCGGCGGCTGCCTACAGCATCCCTGAGTCTGCGCAGACCTCGGAAATCGGCCATGGTTACCGTTCCTGATGCCTTCACCTCTACACCTGCCACTTCCATGGTTCCGCGTTCAATAACGATGTCGACTTCCGCGCGGTCCCGGTCCCGGTAGTGATAGAATGACATGAAATCATCACGGCAGGCTGCCTGGCGTCGCAGCTCATGGAAAACGAATGTCTCAAGCAGTTGTCCCAGAAGCGGCCGGTCAACTTCGAGGCCAGCGGCATTTACACCCAGAAGGGCACAGGCAAGGCCCGTATCGCCTATATGAAGTTTCGGCGTTTTGACAAGACGGCTCTGGCGGTTGTTCTGCCATGGGAGCAGCCTCTCTATCAGGAAAGAAGTTTCCAGCAACCTCACATAGCCTCCTATGGCCGGTCGGCTCAGCTGAAATGATGAAGCGAGGCTTGACAGGTTGAACAGTCCTGCAGTCTGGGCCGCGCATGATTCCAGCAGTTGCGGAAGCGAATCCGGCATGCTTATTCGTGAGAAATCAAGTATGTCTGTCTGCAATTGATGCAGATAATCCCTGTACCACGCTATCTGCCGTCGTTCAGACGGTCGCGCTAAAGCGGCCGGGTATCCTCCCGCCGCGATACGTTCGAAGAGATTTGTGCCGAGACGCTCTGTTGTCTCAATCCTGAAGCCGTCTCCGAAGAGGGTGTCGAGGAAACGGGGGCAAGACTGGTCCTCAAGTTCACATTGAGAAAGAGGGTACAGACGAATTATCTGCATCCTGCCCGCAAGCGAGTCTGTGAGTTTCGGAATCTGCAGCACGTTTGCGGACCCCGTCATTACAAAGAGGCCGGGCGTACGTTTTCGGTCTACCTGTATCTTCAGAGCGGAGAAAATTTCGGGCACGCGCTGCACTTCGTCCAGAATAACGCGCTCGGGAAGTGCGGCAACGAAGCCCATAGGGTCTTTCTTGGCGGTTTTGGATACTGTGCTGTCATCAAAATCAATATAGTGATATCCGGAAGTTCTTATTGCCCGTGGCGCATTCGTCTGGCTCTGCCTTGAATCGGTTCCATGCTGCTTCAGATACATGGGAGCACACACCATCTGTGCCAGAGTTGTTTTTCCGCATTGACGGGGGCCGTGAATCAAGACGACCGGCGAATCTTCAAGAGCCTCGGTCAAGCGTGGTTCTATATGGCGTGGATAAAGCATTATGTTGTTCACAGGGAAATTATAATTTTTATATCGCTGATTGCAAGGTTGAGAAATCGCTGGTTGCAGAGTTATATGATATTTGTCCGTGAGTTCTAAATGTCTTCAATTACAGAGTTAGTGACTTTCCCCTTTAAAACACAGGGATTTTATATCGCTGATTGCAAGGTTGAGGGGTCGCTGATTGCAAGGTTGAGGGGTCGCTGATTGCAAGGTTGAGGGGTCGCTGATTGCAAGGTTGAAAAGAGTGGTTGGCGTTTGGCAGGGAAATAGGGATTAGTGATATCGGTATGTTGCGATTCCAGACCGCCAAAGTCGGGTCGATCTTGTTTGTGGTCAGCGAATGGGTGCCGCGTACAGAAGTCCCCCAGATTTCCAGGAAGCGTTAAGTCCTCTCGGGAGCGCCAGAGGAGTATTGAAGCCCAGATGCCTTTCGAATATCTCCCCGTAGTTTCCTACAGCTGAAACTGCGTTAACGGCCCAATCCTTGTCAAGACCGAGCATCTCGCCCATGCTGCCTTCGGTGCCCAGGAAACGGTTCATGCTCGGATTGTTTCCGGGCTTTTTAGCGAGCTCCTTGACGTTTTTCTGGGTGATGCCCATCTCTTCAGCGATAATCAGCGCGTTAACCACCCACTTTCCGATATCAGCCCAGCGGTCATCGCCATGGCGCACCGCGCCGCCCAGCGGCTCTTTTGAAATGATTTCGGGAAGAATTACATGATCTGAAGGCTTTTTCAGGGCCGCTCGCGTAGAGGCCAGCGCCGACGCGTCGGTGGTGTACACGTTGCATCTTTTGCTTTCATACATGATGATGCTCTCCGCGTTGGTTCCGGTATTGAGATGCTCATAATCCATTTTGTTGAATCTGAAGTAATCCGCCAGATTAAGTTCCGTGGTGGTGCCGACCTGGACGCACACCGAAGCCCCGGCCAGCTGTGTTGCTGACGTTACCCCAAGATCTCTGGGAACTAAAAAGCCCTGACCATCATAGTAATTAATGGGCAGGAAGGTCAGTTTCAGGTCAGCATCGCGACTCAGCGTTTCGGTGGTGTTGCGGAACAGTATGTCGCCTTCGCCGGCATTTAGCTGAGCAAAACGCGTTCTATTCGTAGACGGTACGAAATTTACCTTGTCCCCGCTTCCCAGCACTGCGGCGGCTACGGCGCGGCAGAAATCGACGTCAAAGCCCTGCCAGCCGCCTTTTCCGTCTGGAGAGGCGAATCCGGCCAGGCCCGATGAAATAATACAGTTGAGCTTGCCCCGCGCTTTTACATCCTCAAGGGTGCCGGCACCAGCCACGACTGTGAATGAAAACAGTACGGCAATAATTGCCAGAAACTTCGTTGCTCTCATACCTGCTATCTTCTTGAGCAGGACGAAACGTCTTGAATTTAAGGATAAAATCAGATTTTTGCCCCCTCCCTTATGTAAAACAACTGTATTTCCCATCAGTGATCCAGTATCTGGCTTAAAAACAGCTTCGTTCTTTCATGCTGCGGGTTCAGGAAAAAGTCATCGGGGTTGTTCTCCTCAATTATTTCTCCGTTGTCCATGAAGATGACGCGGTCGCCGACAGTTCTTGCGAATCCCATTTCATGGGTCACGCATATCATGGTGATCCCTTCACTTGCCAGCTGAATCATCACATCCAGCACTTCCTTGATCATTTCGGGGTCAAGTGCAGATGTGGGTTCGTCAAACAGCAGTATCCGGGGTTTCATGCAGAGGCTTCGCGCTATCGCCACGCGCTGCTGCTGGCCCCCGGAGAGCTGACCCGGGTACTTGTTCGCCTGCTCGGGAATCTTGACTCTTTCCAGATATTTCATGGCAACTGCGTTCGCCTCCGCAAGAGGCATTTTGCGGACCCATATGGGAGCAAGGGTACAGTTCTCAAGCACCGTCAGGTGTGGAAACAGGTTAAAGTGCTGAAAGACCATGCCCACCTCGCGCCGAATGCTCTCGATGTTCTTGATATCATGGGAAAGTTCTATTCCCTCAACGATGATTTCTCCCTGCTGGTGTTCCTCCAGCCGATTGATGCATCTGATTAACGTTGACTTTCCCGAACCCGATGGGCCGCATACGACGATTTTTTCCCCGACTCCGACATTAAGATTGATGTTTTTAAGCACATGGAACTTGCCGTACCATTTATGCACATCCCGCATTATTACCGCATAGTTCTCCGCGGCCGATTTTGTTTCCTCATTCATTGGTTCAGGTTTTTGGGTCATTTTCGCCATGCTCCTTATCTTTTATGCTCGGTTTCCAGTTTGTTTTCAAGGTGCTGTGAATATCTTGCCATCCCAAAACAGGAAATAAAAAAGAATATTGCCACGAACAGATAAACCTCGGTGGAGAGCCCCGTCCACCTTGTATCCGCGAGAGACGCCCTGCCTATCCCGAGAGGATCCAGAAGTCCGATAATAATTACCAGTGTCGTATCCTTGTATAGTCCGATAAAAGTATTCACTATGCCGGGTATGGAAATCTTCATCGCCTGGGGCAATACGATCAGTCTCATGGCGGACCAGTAGTGAAGCCCCATTGAATCCGCGGCTTCGAACTGTCCCTTCGGTATTGCCTGCAGACCTCCTCGGATAACTTCCGCCATGTACGCCGACGCGAAAAGGGTAACCATGATCAGTACGCGCAGCAGAAGATCGAAAGTCACTCCCGGAGGGAGGAAATAATTAAGCATCGTTGAAGCGACGAACAGAAGAGTAATCAGCGGCACTCCGCGGATAAACTCGATGAAGCCTATTGAAAATATCTGGATGGCGCGGAGCCTCGACTGACGACCCAGAGCCAGCAGAATCCCGATCGGCAGTGAAAACCCGATGCCGGTTATCCCGATGACCAGGGTAAGCATGAAACCGCCGAACTGGTCGGTCTCTACAGGCGTAAGACCTAGTCCTCCGACCAGAAGCCATGCGGTGACGAACGGGAAGGCGACTGCGATATGAAGAGCGTATTTGCGATAAGGCACTTTCTCGAAAAGTATCGGAATGAGAGTGAAAATCAGCAGGACAAATGAAAGGTTCACCCGCCAGCGTTCAGCGGCTGGGTAAAAACCATAGGTGAACAGGTTAAGACGTTCGCCGATAACCGCCCAGCACGCACCGCCAGCCTTGGCGCTGCATTCATCTCTGCTTCCACCGGTAAACGCCGCGTCAAGAAACAGCCAGTCCACAAGCGCGGGAACGGTTTCAATCAGAAACCAGATCGCCAGAAGCGTTAAGACTATGTTTGTGGGACTTGAGAAAAAATTTTTCCTTGTCCAGGCGTAGATTCCTATTACGTTACTAGGCGGCGGGAGATCGGGGTGTTCTCCAACTCTGTAGGTTTCCTTGTTTATGACTATTTCCTCCTAACGTTCAACCAGCCTGATCCGTTTGTTGTAGATGTTCATCGCGAAGGATATCAGCAGGGATAATGAGAGATACAGCAACAGCACGATAATCATGCATTCCATTTCCCTGCCCGTCTGGTTAAGCGTAATGCCGCCGATGGTGGCAACTATGTCCATGTAGCCGATCGCGATGGCCAGAGATGAATTCTTGGCAAGGTTAAGATATTGCGAGGTAAGCGGCGGTACTATCACCCTCAGCGCCTGGGGAATCACGACCAGATTAAGGGTTCTGCCGTGGTTTATCCCAAGGGCCAGGGACGCTTCGGTCTGCCCGTAATTGACGGAGATGATGCCGGCCCTTACTATTTCGGCGATAAACGCGGCTGTATACAGGGAAAGCGCAATCCAAAGTGCGGTGAATTCAGGCCTGATCACCATACCTCCGCTAAAGTTGAATCCCCTCAGCGCGGGCATCTCAAACGTGACCGGACCGCCTATAAGAAAATAGGAGACAATCGGAATTCCCAGCACGGCCCCCATTGATATCCAGAACACCGGGTAGTACTCTCCCGTTTTTCTCTGTATGCCTGCCGCATATCTGCGGAACCATATTGTGAAAATAATTCCCGCGGCGAACAGGCCCAGAATCACCAGAAACAGAGGTTCAAAAATCGGTTTGGGAAGAAAGAAGCCGCGGTTAGTCAGAAACGCGATATCGCCGAGACTTTGCGCCTCTCTGGGCACGGGAAGCGTATTAACTATGATCCCGTATACAAGGAGTATGTGGAGCAGTACCGGTACATTCCTTACGTAATCAATATAGATGTGGGCAAGCCTGCTTGCCAGCAGGTTTTTCGACAGCCGCAGAACGCCCAGCGTGAATCCAAGAACCGTTGCCAGAACGATACCGCTTACCGCCACCAGAAGGGTGTTTAGAATTCCCACCAGCATTGCGCGGAAGTGAGTGGAACGGGACGTGTATTCTATTAGATGCTGATTTATATCATAGCTTGCGGGTTCCTGCAGATAGCCGAAACTGAAACCTTTGCCTATTGCCTCAAGGTTGACAACGGCATTCCTTACGATGTAGGCGAACAAGCCGAAGATCAGCACGACTGCGAGGACCTGAATAATAACGGATCGGGAATGCTCATCCCTCCACAATCGAGACAGAAAAGCTATTGGATCCATCACATTCGTGCTGCGGCTTCGGCTTGAATTATTATTGACGTTTACTCACAATCAGCGAATAGGCGCTGCGTACAAAATCCCCCCTGATTTCCAGGAAGCGTTAAGCCCCCTTTCAAGCGCTAGAGGGGTCTTGGGCCCCA
>JAPPFE010000020.1 GCA_028823955.1 Candidatus Dadabacteria bacterium | reverse complement strand
TACCCGTGCGTGTAATTCCAGCTACTTACAACACGAATGTGCCGAAGTCAGGAACAACCCTGTCCCCAAGCCGCTTGCTTGCCACCAGATCCCTAAGAGCTTTTTCGTAACGTCCCTCCCCGGCGATTACGTACCTGAAGTTTGTGTACTTCTCCCTTACGGCGGAGAGGGCTTCTATTACCTTGTCCTGTCCCTTTCCCCGAGTGAGCCTCGAGACGGTAAGAATCATTTTCTCTGAGGGCTCGATGCCGTATTTTTCCCTAAGCCGCCGCACGGCTGCGGGGTCGGCCTCGCGCAGGATAAGCTCCCTGGGTGTACCGTTGTGTATCACTCCCACTCTTTCGCCGGGGATTCCCGACTCGATGAACATCTGCCTTGTAGATTCACTCGGGCCTATGATCTTGTGAGCCCTCCTGTAAAGCCTGTTCATGAACCGGGCCTGAACCCTGTTTTTAAACCGCTGCCCGAGAAGAAATTTTTTGGCCTCCCGTCCCGCCACCCTCGCGATGATTCTGTACTTTCGGGGATCAAGCGGCGAGATGCCCCCGGCGAAGTGGGCTTCTCTCGTTACAAGCAGCACCGCATCCGGCGTGTTGGAAGATAGATACCTTGAAAGCGATATCCACCCGGCGATCTCCTTTACCGGGGACGGGGCTCCGTGGTTTCTGGTGAAGGCGCTCATTCTTCGAACAGCGAAGTCAGAATCTCCGTCTGCCGCGGCGTCTTCCTCGGAGTAGCCCGGGGCAAGGACCGTAGTATCTATACCGGCTTTCGCAAAGCCTTTTGCAAGCTTGTAGCTTGTCGTTGCCAGTCCGCCTTGGAAAGGCGGGAATTCATGGGTGTAGAGAAGAACTTTCATGCCCGAACGTTTTCAATGCCATCTCTCATGCCACATCTGGAACATGAGCAAGTTCCATATCCGAGGTGCCCCAGGGGATGAATGATCGTAGAATCTTTTTTTCCACCGGGAGATCTCGCCTGGGTCAAACACCCCGCTTTTTCTTATCGCCTCAGGGCTTAGGTAATTTTCGACAAGGGGCCGAAGCCTACCCCTGAGCCACGAATCAATGGGACTTGAAAATCCTTTTTTCGGGCGGTCGTAAAGCTCAGCGGGTATGTGCCTTGAAAGTATTTTCTTTAAGATATACTTGCTTTCCCCGTTCCTGTACTTGAGATCAAGGGGAATTCTTGCCGCAAGATCAACGACCCTGTGGTCAAGCAGCGGCTCCCTCGCCTCAAGGCCCGTACTCATGGACGCCCTGTCTACCTTGGTCAGTATGTCATCGGGAAGCCAGACGTTAAAATCGGCGTAAAGCATCTGTGTCCAGAGCTCCTCGCTGTGTATGGCGGCAAAATCAGACTTGAACGTCTCATCGTGAAAATCCCGGTTTTCCCTGAATATGCCCGCAAAGTCTTCAGGAGCCCATGTTCCGAGCCTCCGTCTATACATCTCGGCCATGTCGTTTTCCATTATGCCGAGCAAGGCCGCCCGGTTTCTCTCGTAGTTTCTGGTGCGCCCGGTAATCCAGGAACATCTGAGGGTTTTTCCCACGGACTCGAATTTTTCGACACTGAGGCCGCAAAGTGCGGCCTTGAGTCCCCGTCTCAGCGCTCCGGGTGTCCTTCTGACCGCCTCTGCGAGACGCACGGATTTTGAGTAGTAGTTATATCCGCAGAAAAGCTCGTCTCCCCCGTCTCCCGACATCACCACCTTTACGTGCTCCCTCGCAAGCCTAGACAGTATGCATGTCGGTATTGACGAAGTGTCGGCGAAAGGCTCGTCGTAAATCGACGGGATATCGGACACGGTCTCAAGTGCGGTGTCTTCCGATACGTAGAATTCCGTGTGCTCGGTTCCCAGATATTCTGCGAGTTTTTTCGCCCAAACGGCCTCGTTGTATTTTTCCTGCTCGAACCCTATGGTGAAGGTCTTAAGCGGCGTCGGGATGTTTTTCTGAAGGAGCGTGGCCACTGTGCTTGAATCTATGCCTCCGCTCAAGAAAAGCCCGACGGGCACGTCTGAAACCAGCCTGTACTTAAGGGAATCAAGCATGGTTTCCTCAAGTATATCGCAGGCCTCTTCCTCGTCGATGTCATAAGGATGGGCGTTATAGGATTCCGTTATGTCCCAGTACCTGTGCTTTTCAAGCTGCCCGTCGTGCAGGCAGAAGTAATGGCCGGGCTCAAGCTTAAAGGTGTTCTCGAATATGGTGTAAGGGCTTCTTATGTAGTTGTATCTCAGGAAAAGCGCGAGACCGTCGGGGTTTATCCTCTTCTGAAATCCCGGATGCTCCATTACGGCCTTTAGTTCCGAACCGAAAAGAAAAAGCCCGTTTTCTCTGTAGTAGTAAAGCGGCTTTATTCCCACGCGGTCCCTCGCGAGGTAAAGCCTGCTCTCCCTCTCGTCCCAGATTGCAAGGGCGAACATGCCTATGAACTTATGTAGGCACTCTATACCCCATTCCTCGTAGGACCTGATCAGCACTTCGGTATCGGAATTGGTTCTGAAAACGTGGCCCTTTTGCCGAAGTTCTTCCCTGATTTCCTTGTAGTTGTATATCTCGCCGTTGTAGCTTACCTGTATCCCGCCGCCGTCATTTGCCATGGGCTGGTTTCCCCTCTCGGAGAGATCTATGATCGAGAGTCTCGTATGTCCGAGACCTACAGTCCTGTCCGGGTTAACGTAGGTGCCCGAGTGGTCGGGGCCCCTGTGACGTAGAGTGTTGGTCATGGCCGAGATCACGGCTGCACTGACGGTTGCTCCGGGACTGTAGATGCCTGTTATGCCGCACATTGTTTCAAGATTGTCTCGCTTTGCGCCGGGACACGCGCCCCGAAGATATCACTCATATCTCAGGGCCTCTATGGGATTTAGCTGCGCTGCCTTTCTCGCCGGGTATATGCCGAAGACAATTCCGACAAGGGCCGAGAACAGGAAAGCCACCAGTATCGCGAGTATGGATATCTGGGTCGGCCACCCGGTAAGGGCAGAAGCCAGCTTCGAGACAAGTATCCCGACCACCGTCCCTATAGCCCCGCCGACAAGGGAGAGCAGAACTGATTCTATGAGAAACTGTACCAGTATGTTTTTCTCCTTGGCTCCCACCGCGAGGCGAATTCCTATCTCTCTCGTTCTCTCCCCTAAGGAAACCAGCATTATGTTCATTGGGAATTATATTTTATTTCTAGACTTTTGCGCGGATTGTTTATCTCCGCAACGACCGTGGGAATACCAAGAATTTTCCCTGCAACTGCTCCGGGAAATTCCATAAGACGACAATATATAACATTTGGCTTTTTGCTTCTTGCCGCCCGAATAATAGCCAAAACTTGGAAAATGACGCCCCAAAAAGGCATTCTTGATGCCAACCTAAAGCATGAAACTATTTCTACTTCGGGAACTATCTTGTCTAGCATCTCTCCCTTTTTTTTCACCACCAGCAAGGAAACCTCTATATTTCTCCGGGAAAGATGGTTTGCCATATAGGCAATCTGTCTCTGCGCGCCACCCACCTCCATGCGTTCAACCACAAACATCACTTTCATTGATTATTTCCCCGTAATTCTGATGCTTTGCTCTTGTGCCCCAGCTTTTGAAGATTTCACTTGCATAAAGCACGAGTAAAAGACGAAGATAAAGAATGTTTCAGCAAGCAACTTGGAGCCTCCTTCAATTACAGGCAGGACTATAGCTAATTTTGAAACAAGTATTTCATCTGAAATTATTTTAGGAATCACATCATCTCTGTTAGTTATAAAATCAATCGAGATTCTGAGAAATAAAAACAAGAAACCCACTGCTAAGTAGGGTATGGATTTCGCAAATTTTATTAACTCATTCTTATATGAGTAAAGTACCGCGATTCCAAGCGTAGCGTAAATAAGAATTATCGCATCGTCTATTCTGTCTGTAAGACCTGTTTCCGGCATGTCGAGCACCTTATGGATCGCTTTGTCCACATTTTCATGTATTGATAACAATTCATCAAATGCTAAAAAAATAAATCCGCAAGCCACAATGAACCAGATTGAATGATCGTTATTGAAGCTAAAATTTCCACCGGGAGGTTTCCTCTCCGTGTAAATGTTCCAGCTGAGGTATGAAATTATCAAAAGCTTTATGAAGGAAATCCATGTGAATAAATTAAATTCTTTGAAATATTCTTTGGGATTATCAGAGAAAATCGAGATGGAAACAATAAGAATTAGGTCAAACAACAGCAATAACAAGAGAACGGTGAACTTGCCTTTGTTCATGCTTACTCGTATCTAAGAGCTTCTATGGGATTTAGCTGCGCTGCTTTTTTGGCGGGGTATATACCGAAGACTATACCGACAAGGGCCGAAAACAGAAAAGCTACCAGTATTGCCAGCACGGATATCTGGGTAGGCCAGCCGGTTATCGTCGAAGCCACCTTGGAGATCAGTATTCCGATCGCCGTTCCTATCGCGCCGCCTACAAGGGAAAGAAGTACGGATTCGATTAGAAACTGAACCAGTATGTTTTTCTCCTTGGCCCCCACGGCAAGCCTGATGCCTATTTCCCTTGTTCTTTCCCCTACCGAAACGAGCATTATGTTCATTATCCCGATCCCTCCCACAACAAGCGAGATCGACGCTATGCTTCCGAGAAGCACTGTAAGGATCCTCGAGACGTTTTTTATGGTTTTTATCTGCGTCTGCTGAGTTCTTACGGAAAAATCGTCTTCCATTTTATCCTTGATTCCATGCTGTCTGCGCAGAACTTTTTCCACTTCCCCCTGGGCGAGAATCAGATCGTAGGCGGGGTCTACGAAAATCGTGATTCTGTCAAGCGATCTGGTGCCGACAAGCCTCTTCTGAACGGAGGTATAGGGAAGCAGGACGATATCGTCCTGGTCTTTTCCGCTGGGAGTTGGGCCGATAGGGGACATAACCCCTATAACCCTGTAGGTGTATTTGCCGATTCTTAGGCTTTTTCCTATGGGGTTCTGGCTTCCGAACAGGTTTTCCTTCACGGTTTTCCCCAGTACGCAGACAAGGGCCGCTCCCCGTACGTCGATTTCATTAAAGAACGTCCCCCTCTCGGGAAACCAGTCGTTTATGAATATGAAGTCTTTTCCTGTTCCTATCACGGCGGTAAAAACGTTTCTGTTTCCCGAGACCACGTTGGCGGTCGTGTTGGATATTGCTGAGACGTACTTGACAGCTTCGAGGTTTCCTATTGCTTCTACATCTTTACCGGTAAGCGGTTTTACGTTTCCCGCGAGGAGGGTTTTTCCGCTTTTTGTAATTTTTCCGCTCTTTACTGCCAAGGAATTAGCTCCGAGGGAAGCGAGCTGTCCTTCTATCATTTTCTTTGCGCCACCGGTTATCGATACGAGCGAAATCACGGCCGCGACCCCTATGATTATTCCTAGGGTGGTGAGAAACGATCTTACCTTGTTGCTCTTTATCGCCCTGTATGAGATATCGATCGAGAGAAGCGGGTTCATGAGGCTAATTCTAACTGATTGGTGCAGGCGCGGTGTCGGGAACAGTTCGGATTTAAGGATGGGCGGCGTTCAAGGTAAAATAGCCTCAAGCGAGCTTCTGATCCCGAAGCATCCGCTTTTTACGCAAGCAATTCTCCCCAAGGTAGGTCGGGGTTATGAGTCAAGCTGAGGGAGAAGGAGGGTTAAAACCGCATGAAAAAATACGAAGGACTGAGGGTGCTTTACGTAGGAAGCCACCCGCTTTTTACAGAAGGGGCCAGCGCCGTTCACATGCTCAAGATGTGCCAGGCGATGACCAACCTTGGAATCGAGGTTGAGTGCGTTCTGCCGGGGCGCGTTAACAAGAAAAGACTTTTTTCGTATTACGGTATCAAGAATCCTTTTCGTGTAACCTCGATTGCGCTTTCGGGTGGGCTTGCCAGACGGCCGCTACATGGTTTTTTAAGCTCCTTTTATGCTTGCGGAGAAAAAGAAAATTTTGATCTCGTGCTCACTAGGGACCTTATCTTCGCTTGGTTCGCAACCAAAATTTTCGGGGTGCCAACGGTCTACGACGCTCACCACCCTCCGGTTAACTGGTCAGCCGAAAGAATAATAGGTTCTTTTTCCCGCTCGAAGAACCTGCTCGGGATGTCCTTTAATTCGCGGGGTCTACACGACATATACTTCTGCCTCGGGATGACTGGGCAAAATCCCATGGTGGCCCCGAACGGCTTCGAACGGGAGGCGTTCGAAGGAGAACATGACATTTCCTCGCTTCGGGAGCGCCTCGGTCTTCCGCTCGAGAGAAAAATAGTTTGCTACTGTGGAAACACTTACAGGGGAAGGGGGCTTGAGATTCTGGTGCGCGCCGCGGCGCAGATGCCCGAGGTTGAGTTTCTCATTGTCGGGGGTAGGGAACAGGACAACGTGCTTTGGCACGAGATGGCGAGGCAGGATGGATCGGCAAATTTCAGAATAGAGGGATTTGTGCGACAACGGGAAGTACCCTCTTACCTCCTTGCCTCAGATGTTTTGGTTATGCCCTATTCGTCCAAGGTAACTATAAGGGATGGGACGGAGGCCGGGAAGTTTACTTCTCCGCTTAAGCTTTTCGAGTATATGGCCGCTGGAAAACCCATTGTTGCGACCGGGGTTCCGTCGGTTCTTGAGATACTGAGGCCGGGGGAGAACTCGGTTGTTACTCCTCCTGATAACGAGGGAGAGTTTATTCGGGCGCTTGGCCTCGTGCTTGCTGATTCAGAGCTTTGTGCGCGGATTTCGGAAGGGGCCCGCTCGGACGCGGTCGGGTACACGTGGGAGAAGAGGGTTGAAAAAATAATTGAAGGGACTGGAGTTACGGTCGAGTAAGTTCGTGGTCTTATGTAATGTGAGGGTCAGCTTAAATAGATCTCGAGGGGTGAACTCTAATTTTAGGACAACTTTTTCGTTTTTTTGATGAATTATCTTGTTTGCCGCGAACACTTTTTCTTTCTCGTTCGTATAAACTTGTAAACTAACTCTAAGTTCATAAATCACATGGAGGTGCGTAATGAGAAAAGCATTGATGTTTTCCGTATTGGCGATTCTGTTCTTCGGTGGGGCGACATTCGCCTCGGCCCATTGCGGAGATTGTGGTAAGAAAGCAGATTGCCCCAGAAAGTCCGCTAAAATGGACAGAATGTTCGAGAAAAAAGACACAAACTCTGACGGCGTTATCTCAAAGGCCGAGTTTATGGCCCACGTGGAGAAAAAATTCGCCAAGATGGACGCTGACGGCAACGGCAGTCTTACGAAGGAAGAAGTAAAGAAATACTGGGCCGCCAAGAAAGAAAAGCACAGAGAGAAGAAAAAAGATTCCGGGCAGTGCGCCGGCAAATAGCGCGTAAACAGCAATAAGATCGGTGGCGCTTTGCGGCCACGGTTAAACGGAAACAGACCGCATGGCAAAAGAGTCACCGGACGATGAAAGCTTGCTTGAACGCGTAGGGGAAGGCGACCGTGCGGCGTTAGCCGTGCTTGTAAGGAGGCATAGCGACAGGTATTACCGGCTTGCCTATCGCTACACTGCCAGGCGCGAGGAAGCAGAAGACATAGTGCAGGCGGCATTTATAAAGCTTTGGGAGACTCCGGATATATGGGATCCTCGAAGAGGAGCAAGGTTCACCACCTGGTTTTACCGGGTGGTGGTAAACCTCTGTCTTGACAGCAGGAAAAAACGTGGCGAGGCGGTGGTTCCCGAATCGTTTGAAGTGAGGGACGAGGGTCCTGACTCAGAAAGCAAGGTTGCCGAGAGTGAGACGAGAGCCCTGCTTGCAAGGGAGATCAAGAGGCTGCCTCCGAGGCAGAAAACCGCTTTGATTCTCTGCTTCTGTGAGGAACTGAGACATGAGGACGCCGCCGGGATAATGAAGGTAAGCGTTTCGGCGCTTCGCTCTTTGCTCATGAGGGCCAAGGCGACACTCAGACGGGAGATGGACCATTATCTTTGAGAAGGGATATGGATAAGGACAGGAGACTTGAGGAGTTGTTGCGATCGTATGATGTTCCCCCGCCCCCCGGCGACCTGGCCGGGAGAATCATAAGCGCGGCGTCGCTTATCCGGCAGAGACGGGGTGTTTTGAGATGGGTCTTCAGGGTGTTCTGGTCGCCCGTTCCCGCTTTCTGCCTTGTCTTGTTTCTTGCGGTCGGGTTTCTTGCGGGCGTGATGAACTACGGCGGAGCGGATTCCCATGCGGCCCCCGAGAGCGTTATCGAGCAGCTGCTTGGCGAAGAGGAAGGATTGATATGAGAGACCCGGTCAGATTATTGATATTTTTGCTGATTGTCCTTGGAGTTGTTCTCATCGGCTTTGCAGCGGGACGAGGGTGTGACCGTCATCAAGCGAAGCGGGGAGAGCATATAGTCGCCCTGCTTGACGAATGTTCCATTCCGGAAGCAAGGCGCGCCGAGCTTAAGGAAAAACTGCGCACTGCGCTTCCCGATGCGGAGAGGAAAAAAGTAAGACGGCAGCTGAGCGGTGAGGTAATCGCTATTCTCGAGGCGGAGCAGTTCGATGCCGAAGCTTATCGAGAGAGCCTGGACAAGATGTTCCTTGAGCGCCAGAGGCAAAAGCGGCGGGTTCTCGAAGTCATGGTCGAGATAGCATCCGAGCTTAACTGGGAGGAACGAAAAGCCCTTGCGGATATATTTCGCCGGTCACCCAAGTTCAAACATCTCCCGCGGACAAACTGAGTCAGGCACAAAAGAACTTCCGTTTATCGGTATTATGTGGCGATTTTAAAAGACATCCCTAAGTCAAAAGATAGATTTCGCGTAAAGAAGCGATTGTTTGATGTGAGAGCAACGGTGAAATGAATGAACTTGCGGGGAGTTATCTTTACAAGAGGTCGTAAAAGAAGAAACCGTCTCTTTCCACTACCGTACCGCCCGCAAACTCAATCGGCTGGGAGAATATCGGCCCGTCGAAAACAAACGTGTGGAATTCCCCGTTCTCTCCGCAGGGGTCGACCCCGCTTGGAAGGTCATCAAGAAACGTCGTGTCGAAGCGGCGTCCGGCGAAGGACTCATCAAGCATTTTGGAGTAAACGCATACAGTTACCGCACGAAACCCCTCGTCTATAAAGGTCCGGGCTAAAGACCGAGTCGGCTTCTTCCATAGGGGGAAGAGGCAGGTTAATCCCGAGGCCGCGAGCTGCCGTTCTCTGTAATCCCTAAGGTCTTCTAGGAATATATCGCCGAAGGCAATCCGGCGAATGCCCTTGTTGCGGATATTGGAGAACGCCTTTCCCATTTCCCGTTCGTAGACAGCATTTGACGATCCCGGCGGCACCACGACTTCCACAAGCGGCAGACCCAAGGACTCCGCCTGTCTGCGAAGCAGCGTACGACGCACTCCGTGCATGCTCACCCGATCATAGGCATCAGTCACCGTTGTCACAAGTTCCGCCACGTGGTATTCCCCGCGCCTTCGGATTTCCTGAAGCGCCATGGCACTGTCCTTGCCGCCGCTGAAGCAAAGGGCAATCGGTTCGCTCAATGGAATAATACTCCTTTCAGGGTGTCATAGGGGAGCGTCTGCGTAGAGGAATCAGACCGCCTTTCGCTCCTTCTCGATCCGGTCGTAGGCATCGTTAATGACTGCGAGCTTCTCGTTTGCCGCATCAACAAATTCCTGGGGAACGCCTTGGGCTATCAGACTGTCGGGATGGTGCGCGCGGACAAGTTCGCGGTACTTGCTTTTAAGTTTGTCGTCCGAGATGTCCCTTGTAACTCCCAGGACTTCGTACGGATCCGGCTTGTCAACGCCATGTGCGGCGCGGATTCGCCTGAATGCCGCTTCGCTCAGTCCGAATATCTCGGCCACGCTTTTGAGATACTCGTTTTCCTTGGGGTGGTAGACGTTATCTGCCTTGGCGATGAGAAACAGGCAGTTTAAAAGCTCCTCAAGAACTGCGGGGTTGCCCCTGAACATCTCGGCAAGCTGCTGTGCGTAGGGTTCAAAGCCTTCCGAGTCTTTCTTAGCGATATTGAAAACCCGGGCAACCTCAGCTTCTTTTACCTCGTTTCTCAGGATCGGATGAAACACCTTTTGGAAAGCCTGGATCTCCTCTTCTCTCACTACCCCGTCAGCTTTAGCCATCTTGGCCGCCAGCACTATAACTCCGGCCGTGAAGGCAACCTGTTTTCTCGAGCGCGTGTCGGTTGGCCGCTCCCCGGTATCCACGAACGCGTGACCTGCCATGGCGCCGAGCAACGCACCGATAGGGCCGCCGAGAGCAAAACCCGCGGCACCGCCGATTATTTTTCCCCATACGCTCATATGATTTCCTCCTCTAAAAAATGTACCAGAAAAACTCCACTTCGAAATTTCCTCCAGAACTCTTGGACGCGAAAAAATACACTAGGGAATTGCCTGCACTCTTGCCCTAACCCTGCCTTCTGACGTGAGGACTAAACGCAGGTGTTCGGGCCCTACGTCAAGGCGGGTCAGGCGCACCCGGTTCACTTTTCCTGTAACCGAAATGTTCTCCGATGAAAGTGCCAAAATCGCGTCCTCCGTGCCATCTCGCAGTTCCTCAAGCTTAGGCTCGAGGTCAAATGGAAGACGCTTTGAGACGGCTTCGAGAAGCAGGGGCTCCGCTGCCTTTCCAGCCATTAAGAGAAGCATGTTTTGCGAATCGATATCGAGTGCTACGTTTTCCAGCGTTATGGTCTGCGTCTCGGCGTCTAGTTCCGGTTCGGCAACCACGTACAGGGTTCCCTTCGCTTCCGTGCCTGAGAGGATTTTGGCTTCCACAGCCACCTCGGTTTCAAGCAGAAGCTTTTCTCCATACGGGTGGACCCTTATTGCCTTTATGGCTATGGAGATGTTCTTGCCCAGAGACTTGCCGACTACCTCTTCGGCGAGTTTTCGCTCAAGCGTTTCGTAGTCGATTATGGTGGGCATAATGATTTCGAAGCTTCCCGGCTTTGGCTCTTCTAGGAGCAAGGTTCTCGGGAAGGGGCATTCTGGCTGCGTATGCTCTGTCAGGATGCGCGTTTCTACTTCAATTCCAATCGTGGCACGGATGTCTTTGCGGGCGATGCGGACCTGTGCCGCGCGCGCAACTACGGGCCTTGTTTCAAGCCAGAGATCCGAGTCTTCTCCAAGCGGTGTTGAACCGCAAAGCCTCTTCCAGCCTTTTCTTGCCGCCTGCTCAAAAAAATCGCTTCTGGCCACGCTTTGGTTAAGTTGCGTGCGAAGCGCATCGGCCGTGATTCGGACTCCGGGAAGTATATCTCCTCTTACGTCAAGGTTTCCAATGCGTTTTATCGGTATGTCGGCCTTTTGTATATCTATTTTTACCTCGGAGAGGTTCGGGGATACGCGCCAGTTGGTTTCGAGGGTCGGACTCGCGGTGAGGGAGACGTTTGCAAGTACGTCGCCGCTTGTGCTGAAGTCGACTTTCCTTGCCAGCTGAATGGTCCCCGTCGCGCGGGCCTCTCCGCTAAGCTCGGTCGCTATGTCTAGCGCTCCGCTTCGGCCCAATACCTGAAGACGTGAACGGCTTAGATTCCAGTTGAGTTCGCTTTGGGCGAAGGATCTTCCGAGACTGTTTTTCCTTGAACCCGACTCCTGTTTCGGCGTCTTGCGCTCAAGCGCTTCCCCTATTGCAGCTATGGGAACGGAGACCGGGATAGTTGCTTTTGAAAGATGCTCTGGAAGCGGCTCAAGCGCCGGGGTCTTGTGAGTGGGTCTTTCGGCGTCATGCCTCGACACGTTCTCCGAGAGGAAAACCCCCGCCGCGAGAATCACCCCGAGCACAAAAATGACCAATATTATCCTTCCCATATTGAAGATATATGGTAAGGGAATTTCTGCGAATTTAAAGATTTTGGTCTCCTTGGGAGATTTCATCTGCCGCGGGACGGCTGGACCCTGATTTCAACAAGCTTAAATTTCTCCTTGACAATTTTTTAAGGACTTGTTAATCTGACTGACGAGTCAGTCAGTGGGTGAGGAGTATGGTTCAGACTAACAGCGTTCCCGAGAGAAGTACGCAGAGCACACAGACGTCCCGCAAGTTCAGGCGCCGCGATGAGATATTAAGAGCTGCGACCGACCTTTTCTCCGAGAAGGGCTACCACGAGGTCACCATGGAAGAGATAGCCGAGGAGATGGGCGTATCGAAAGGAACCCTCTACAACTACTTTTCTTCCAAGGAGAATCTCTACCTCGAAATCCTTAAGGAAAGCTTCGAGGCCATAGAAGCGCTCCTGCATGAGGAAGTAGAGAATTCGGACCCAGCCCCTCTTAAGCTCCGCAAGCTGCTTACGACCATATTCACTTTCTACAGACAGAACTTGAAGGTTCTTCGCATACTGAGCCGCGACGAGACGCATCTTCTTAAGGAACACTTTGAGCTTACCGAGAAGTGGAGAACGCGGCGGGTGAGACTCTACGAAAAAATAATAGAAAAAGGCATAGACGAAGGAAGCTTCGTGAGGCAGAATCCGAGGCTTCGCGCCCTCATGCTCTACGGGGCCGTGGGCGCGGTAATGGTTCACCACGATTTCTCGATGGATGCGGGAGAGGTGGCCGACGCGGTTTTCTCGCAGCTTGCTTCCGGACTGCTGATAAACAAGGACTCTTAGCTTTTTGAAAAAAACTTAAGGAGGAGAGGAGTTATGTCATCATATGGATACAGTTCGCGCACCTCGCACTTTGTTCCGCCCAAGCAGTGGGCGAGCATGAGGGTCGCGAGGGAACTTGAGAGGAAAACGGGAAAAAAGATCATTCACTTTGAAAAGGGTGATTATCAGGGACCCGATTTCGATACGCCGGAGCATGTTCTTGACGCTACGGAGCAGGCACTTAGAGACGGTTACGTAAGGTACGACCCAGGGCCGGGACTTCCCGAGCTTCGGGAGGCCATAGCAGAGAAGATGGGTGAGCGTGGAAGACCCACGGAGCCCGACGAGGTCATAGTGACGGCGGGAGCGAAGCACTCCCTTACGATGAACCTTCTTACCTTTCTTGAGGACGGGGACGAGGTGATATTCCCGAACCCGGGATATCCCCCCGATGAGGTATGGGCCAAGTACGCAAACGCGGTGATAAAGCACACCCCGCTTACAAAGCCCGACTGGCAGTTCGACGTTGAGAAGCTGGAAGGACTCATCACCCCGAAAACGAAGCTCGTGATCATAAACACTCCCCAGAGGCCGAACGGCCACCTGGTGGAGAACCCCCAGGAGATAGCCGATATGCTTGAGCGCCATCCCCAGGTGATGATCATATCTGACGAGATATTCTCCCAGGTAACCTTCGGAAAGCCACATCTCTCGATCTCATCGATAGAAAGCATACGCGACAGGGTGATCTGCATAGACACGTTCTCAAAGACATGGGCTATGACAGGGTGGAGAATAGGTTGGACCGTGGCCCCGAGGCCGGTTATCGAGAAGCTCTCTATATTCCTTCAGGACTCAATCACAAACGTGGCTGCGTTCATACAGAAAGCGGCGCACGCGGCTCTAACCGGGCCGCAGGACTGGGTTGAGAACAAGCTGGTTCTGCTTGAGCAGAAAAGGGATCGTATGGTCGCCGGGCTAAACAGCGTCGACGGCATAACATGCGATACTCCCGACGGTGCGTTCTACGCCTTCGCCGACATTTCGGGAACGGGACTTACCTCCCAGGAGTTCACCGACAGGCTGGTTGAGCGCGCGGCGGTCGCCGTAGTGGCCGGCACAGCATTCGGAAGCCAGGGGGAGGGTTACGTGAGGGTTACCTACGCGTGTTCTGACGACGATATAGACGAAGGAATGAAAAGGATGAGGGAAGCGGATCTTTCCTGATTCCATTAGCTTAGAAAGTTAGGCTTTTTACTTGACTCAGGGCCCGCAGGCTTGCGGGCCTTGAGAATTAACGGAAATTGAGGTCGATATTTAAAAGGAAAAGTCTTTTTCCGGCCGGAGTTCTGCTTTTTTTGCTCCTCCTCGTTGCGTGCGCCAGGGCCCCGATTACCAACAGGACGCAGTTTATACTACTTCCCCAAGCCTTCGAAATGCAGCTTGGCGCAAGTGCGTACGTGAACCTGCTTGAGACCGAGAAGATCTCGCGTGATGCGCACTACAACGGGGTCGTGAGGAGGGTTGGGCAGCGTATAGCCGCGGTTTCCCACACCCCCAACCTCAGGTGGCGATACACTGTTTTCGATAACGACAAGCTGGTGAACGCCTTTGCGCTTCCCGGGGGGAAAATCGGGGTTTACACCGGAATGATGCCCGTTGCCAAAACCGAGGCGGGACTCGCTACCGTGATGGCCCACGAGGTTGCCCATGCGACGGCGCGCCACGGAGGGGAGAGGCTTACTCTCGGAATTCTGCTCGAAATGGGCTCTGCGGCGCTCGCGTCGGCCATGAAGAAAAAGGACAAAAAAACCACAAGCAGGGTTCTTGCCGCCTACGGAGTGGGGACGGCGCTTGTGGTCGCCCTGCCGTTTTCAAGAAAGCAGGAATCAGAGGCCGACAGGATAGGCCTCATATACATGGCAAAGGCGGGCTATGACCCCCGCGAGGCCATTCCCTTCTGGGAGAGGATGGGGGCCGCGGGACGAGGTGCTCCGCCCGAGTTTCTTTCCACCCACCCCGGTTACAGGACTAGGATAAAAAACATCCGCAAGTGGATGCCCGAGGCCCTCGAATACTACGAGGCAAGCCAGAAGGCTCCCAACAGACGCATCGTAATCGCCGAGGGAACTGGACGCTAGCACAGGAGAGCGGCTTTTTCTCTGAAGCTTTACCAGTTTTTTCCTCATTCTTTATTTGTTTATCTTTTTTTAATTGCTTCTTAACACCCGCTTAACTTTTCCGGGTTTTAATTAATCCAACTTGCTCGGTTTGTTTTCCACTATCTTAAGGAGGATTCTCGTAATGAAGAATTTGAGTGTTACATTGTGTTTTACGCTTTTTGCGATCGTTTACACGTTTGCCTCCAGTTCTGTCGCGGGGGCCCAGACGGTCAAAGTCGACCCGTCCATACCTTCCTATGCGAAGGCGACGGGCGTTTCGGGAAACATAGACAGCGTGGGTTCCGACACAATGAACAACCTTATGACGTTCTGGTGCGAGGGATTTTCAAAATTCTACCCCAACGTTAGATGCCAGATAGAGGGCAAGGGTTCAAGCACTGCCCCCCCGGCTCTCATAGCGGGGACTTCCCAGTTCGGACCCATGTCGAGAATGATGAAATCAAAAGAGATCGACGCCTTCGAAAAGGAAACCGGCTACAAACCGACTGCGGTTCCGACGTCAATTGACGCTCTTGCGGTTTACGTCAACAAGGATAACCCGATCGGGTGTCTTTCGATAAAGCAGGTAGACGCCATTTTCTCAAAGAACAGAAAGTGCGGCGGCGGTTCCGATATTTCTACCTGGGGGGCGGCTGGGCTCGGCGGCGATTGGTCCGGCAAGCCGATGAGCGTCTATGGGCGAAACTCGGCTTCAGGGACCTACGGTTACTTCAAAAAGAAGGCGCTTTGCAAGGGCGACTACAAGGACACCGTCAAGGAGCAGCCAGGATCCTCCGCCGTTGTGCAGGGAATTACTGAGGATCTCCAGGGGATCGGCTACAGCGGCATCGGGTACAAAACTTCCGGAGTGAAGGCGATCGAGATTGCCAAGACCGCTGAGAAGGGCTGTTTCGGGCCCAGCCTCGAGAATGTCATCGGCAAGAAGTATCCGCTCGGAAGGTATCTCTATCTTTACGTGAACAAAAAGCCGAACGAAGCCCTTGATCCGCTACGCCTTGAGTTTCTGAAATACATTCTGAGTCAGGAGGGACAGGAGATAGTAATAAAGGACGGTTATCTTCCCTTGACCGCAGGGAAAGCCTCCGAGTTAAGAGACCTTATAGGTGCGAACTAGGTATGCTATTTAAGGCTTTTTGCGCGGATGGGCCCGGAACTGTTTCGGATCTGCCTGCGTTCGGCCGTTTACCCCGGGGAGGTCGGATTTTAAGCCGTCTTTTTCGCACCTGATGTCCCGGGTGCAAGGTAATTTCATTGTCAAGCGATAGAACTGACGAGCTTGGAATCGAAGAAAGTTCCAAGCAAAAGCAGATACGGAGAAGAAAGCTCTACGACAGGCTGGCGAGGCACGTGGTGTTTGTCGGCGGTGCTGGAATCATTCTCTGTATCGTAGCGATACTTTTTTTCATAGGGATCGAGACCGTTCCTCTGTGGAAAAGTCCCGGGAAAAAGCTTGAGAGCGTCTCGGAAATGGAAGATCGTCTTGTTTCCGGGACGGCTGCCGGGCAAGTGCGTATTTTCGACATAGGGGTGGATGAGTACAGGGAGCAGTTCTTCACAGTGGACTCCCTAGGGTCGGTACGCTTCTTCACTCTGGAAGAAAAACCCAAGTCCCTCAAGACTCACACCATTTCTCACAAGACAGCCGGCTATACCTCTTTTTATAATGCTAGAGACAATACTTCCTACGCGCTTGCTGACCGGGAAGGTTACGTAAAGCCTTTCGATGTAAGCTTCGGGGTCGAGTTCCGCGAAGGGACGGAAAGAACCGTAGTATCAAAAGTGACGGAGGGAGAAGCTCTTCGGGTAACGCAAGAACCGATAGAAATATTCGCCTATCAAAACTCGCCCGAGACCGGTGCTCCGGTAGTTGCGGCCTACACGGCTTCAGGGCGCCTCATAATCTACTTGGAAGTCAAGGAGGAAGGGTTTCTGGGAGAGAGCGAAACTGAAATCTTCACGACCGATCTTACAGCGGAGCTCGGAGGAGCCGCGGTCACCGGAGTGCAGATCGATTCCGAGACCCAAAACCTCTACGTCTCAACGAAGAACGGGAAACTTTATCACTGGTCGCTTTCAGACCCCTCTTCTCCGGAACTCAAATCCACGCTTGGGGCTACTGCGGGTCCCGGGGTGGCAGTTACTAAAATCGGGTTCCTTCTAGGTCAGCGTTCCCTTATTGTCGGTGACTCTGCGGGAAACGTGAGCGTGTGGTTTGAGACCACAGGTGGCGGCGAAGAAAGCAAGCTCACTAAAGTGCACGTCTTGCCTCCGCTTCCAGGGCCGGTAGACAAGTTCTCCGCGTCGCAGAGGGGAAGAGGCTTTCTTGCTTCCGACACCTCGGGAAACATATTCCTTTATCAAGCCACTTCCGCCACGAAGCAGCTTGATTTTCCGGGCCGGGGGAAGCCTTATGCGGGGATTAGTTTTTCTCCCAAGGTGGACGGGGTGGTGGCCGTGGATTCCGATATGGCGCTTTCAAGCTACTATCTTGATAATCCGCACCCCGAGACGAATTTCCGCTCCCTTTTCGGAAAAATATGGTACGAGGGTTACGACAGGCCCCGGTATGTGTGGCAGTCAACGGGAGGGACAGACGAGTTCGAACCCAAGTTCAGCCTGACGCCGCTTGCCTACGGAACCCTGAAGGGCGCCATATACACGATGCTACTTTCGATCCCGCTTGCGGTTCTGGCGGCAATATGCGTTTCGCAGTTTCTCCATCCCTCCATAAGGAACGTGGTAAAGCCCGTGATAGAGGTAATGGCGGCGCTTCCAAGCGTTGTGCTCGGATTTCTGGCGGGTCTCTGGCTTGCGCCGCTGCTTGAAAAGGTCTTTGTCGCGATTCTGGTGATGCCGTTTATTGTGATCGCGCTTACCCTTCTTGTGCTTTTCCTGTGGCACCGTTTTCCGTTCTCGCTTTCGGGGAGATTCCGGGTGGGAGCCGAGCTTTTCACGCTCGTGGGAGTGATAGGGATTGCCGCTGCGCTTTCCCTGTGGCTTAACAGTCCGCTTGAGAGCCTCGTTTTCGCCGGGGACTTTAGGGACTGGTTTTTCAGAATGTTCGATCTTCGCTACGATCAGAGAAACATGCTGGTCGTGGGATTCGCGATGGGCTTTACGGTGATTCCCATCATATTTACAATCTCTGAAGATGCGCTCTCGAGTGTTCCAAGGACTCTTTCCGCGGGATCTTTGGCCCTCGGGGCCAACAGGTGGCAGACGGCTACAAGAATAGTTCTGCCCTCGGCGAGCGCCGGCATATTTTCGGCCATCATGATAGGTTTCGGAAGAGCCGTGGGGGAGACTATGATCGTGCTCATGGCCACGGGCAACACCCCGGTCATGGACTGGAGCTTCTTTAATGGATTCCGAGCTCTTTCGGCTAACATCGCGGTCGAACTTCCCGAAGCCCCGCACGGGGGAACCCTCTACAGGGTCCTTTTCCTAACGGCGATTCTGCTGTTTGCGGTCACCTTTCTGCTTAACACTCTGGCGGAGATTCTAAGCCAGAGACTGAGGAGGAAATACGCTCAATCCGATGCCTAAACTCTGGAAAGCAGGCGACGCCTACATTTGGATATCGGGCCTTGCCCTCATGATCACGCTCGTGATGATAGGAGGACTTCTGTTTCTCATAGCCGCAAAGGGTCTGGGCTCTATGTGGCCGGCGGACATCGGGCGCTACACGCTTAGAGACAGCTCTGTCTACCTAGGGCAGTTTCGAGCCAAGGAGTCCGTGCGGGATAGCGACGGAGTAAGAAGTTCTGAGTCCCGGATTAAGCTCAAGATAGGAAACAGGGACCTCTACGGTCTTGACTTCAAATGGATAAACGAGGCGGACATAGCGTCGCGCGACTATCCTCGCGACGCCGTGATTTTGGAACGGCACGAGTGGGGTAATTACCACGGCTATCTAAAGGAGATAAGGAAGAACGGGGTGGTGATCCCGGGCGGGGACACTGAGGCTTTCTCCGTGCTTCGGGATCTCATACGTGACTCAAACGAGATACACGCCAAGATACTTAAGATAGAAAAGGGCGAGATAGGAGACATAAATTACGGGATTGAAAAACGGCGTCTTAAGCTCCGTGGCCTTGCGATGCGCGGCGAAGGCGATCCTGTTAAGGAGGCCGAGCATCGCCTGAAAATAAAAGAATATGAAGAGCGCTACAAGGAAAGCGAGGCGAAACTCGAAGCGCTCTACTCGGAGCTTAACAGAAACGAGGCGGTGATGATCTCCGCCGGGGGAGACGAGAAGGTAATCCCGCTTGGGAAGATCGTGCTTGCCTTTCGTCCAAACGACATGGGATTTTTGGAAAAAGCCGGCTTTTACGTCAAAAGATTCTGGGGATTTGTCTCCGATGATCCGAGAGAGGCGAACACCGAGGGCGGAATCTTCCCCGCGATATTCGGCACGGTTCTTATGGTGTTTATCATGAGCATAGTGGTCATGCCTTTCGGAGTCATAGCGGCGCTTTATCTCCGGGAGTATGCCAGGCAGGGAGTGATGGTGAGAATTGTTCGGATATGCGTTAACAACTTGGCCGGGGTCCCATCGATAGTGTTCGGAGTTTTCGGAGTGGGATTCTTTCTCTACGGCGTAGGGGGCATAATTGACTCCGTGTTTTTCAAGGAAGCTCTCCCAAGCCCGACTTTCGGTACGGGAGGAATACTGTGGGCATCGCTTACCCTCGCTCTCCTCACTGTTCCGGTGGTAATAGTCGCGACCGAAGAGGGACTCGCTGCAGTTCCAAGAAACATAAGGGAGGGATCTCTGGCACTCGGGGCAACGAAGTTCGAGACCACTTGGAAGGTGGTTATCCCGAGCGCGCTTCCGGCCATACTTACGGGCCTTATTCTGGCGGTCGCCCGGGCCACCGGAGAGGTAGCGCCGCTCATGATAACGGGGGTCGTGAAGCTTGCGCCTGATCTTCCCATAGACGGGCACTTCCCCTTCCTTCACCTCGAGAGAAAGTTCATGCATCTCGGGTTCCACATATACGATCTCGGCTTTCAGTCTCCAAATGCCGAGGCAGCAAAACCCATGGTGTTCATGACTGCGTTTCTGCTCATACTGATAGTAGTTGTGCTTAACATAACGGCGATAATAATAAGGAACAGGCTAAGGAAAAAATACGCGACTTCCGCGGTGTAGTTTAATAGGGTATAAGTAGTGGAGGAAGACTTAATGCTGTCTGGAAAACCGATGGAAAAACAGGAGTTCAAAACCCCGGAGACAAACGGTGTTTCCCCGGCTCCCAAGGCCAAGAAACCGAAGAAGGCAAAGTCCGTTCCCGATCCCTTGGCCGAAGTCGAAAACTTGAGTCTTTTTTACGGCGCGAAGCAGGCTCTTCGGGACATCAACATGAATATCCCGAGAAAACAGGTCACGGCGTTTATAGGCCCTTCGGGCTGCGGTAAATCCACGCTGCTTCGCTGTTTTAACCGCTTAAACGATCTCATTGATGACTGCAGGACCGAAGGGGACATATCGATTAACGGCAAAAGCATATTCGATTCCGATGTCGACATCACCGATCTTAGAAAAAGGGTCGGCATGGTATTTCAGAAATCAAACCCGTTTCCCAAATCGATCTACGAGAACGTCGCCTACGGAGCCAGGATAGCGGGGATCAAGAAGAAATCTGTTCTTGACGATATCGTGGAGAAGAACCTCAAGCGCGCCGCCCTCTGGGAAGAGGTAAACGACAGGCTTAATGACAGCGCCATGAGTCTTTCGGGAGGTCAGCAGCAAAGACTCTGCATCGCGAGGGCAATAGCGGTTGAACCGGATGTGCTTTTGATGGATGAGCCCTGCTCCGCGCTTGATCCCATAGCTACGGCCAAGATAGAGGATCTTGTTACGGAACTTAAGAGCAAGTTCACCATAGTGATCGTGACCCACAATATGCAGCAGGCCGCCCGGGTCTCGGATTACACGGCCTTTATGTACATAGGAGACATAGTGGAGTTTGACACCACGGAGAAGATATTCCTTAACCCTGCCAAAAAACACACTGAAGACTACGTCTCGGGCAAGTTTGGCTAGGCATCTCCGAAGGAGCAATTACAGATGATAAAGTACCAAGGGGAACTCGTGCTTCTTAACAAGAAACTGCTTGAGATGGCATCCCTTGTCGAAACCATGATTGCCAAGAGCATAAAGGCCCTTCGCGAAGGCAACATGATTCTTGCTCAGGAGGTTATCAGCACGGACGACCAGGTAAACTCGATGGAGATCGAGATAGACAACCTCTGCATCAAGATACTGGCTCTTTACCAGCCGGAGGCCACAGATCTGCGGACCGTCACCATGATAATGAAGGTCAACAACGATCTTGAGAGGATAGGGGACCATGCCTCGAGTATCTCGAGACTGGCTCTTTTCATGGCCGACTACCCGCCTATAAAGCCGCTTATTGATATTCCCAAGATGGCTGACAAGGCGATGGAGATGCTCCGCGAGGCCTTGGACGCGTTTATAAGAAGCGATGAACGACTCGCCGTCGAGGTCTGTCGCAAAGACGACGAAGTCGATAACTACGAACCCCAGATAGTGAGGGAGCTTATAACCTTTGTGATATCGGACCCCTCAACGCTTAACCGGGCGCTTCGCTACATTTACGTTGCGAGACATCTTGAAAGAGTGGCGGATCTTGCGACCAACATAGCCGAGAACGCCTACTACATAGCCACCGGAGAGATGCTTAAGCATCAGCACACTTCGGAGATGAACTGACCGCCGCGCTTACTTCTCAGGTCGCGGGAGCTCGACGGTGAACGTGCTTCCCTCACCTTCCGCGCTTCTCACAGCTATGGTTCCCCCGTGCTGTATGACTATGTGCTTCACTATGCTGAGTCCGAGTCCCGTTCCGCCTATCTCTCTCGAACGGTTCTTATCCACCCTGTAGAACCTCTCGAATATTCTTTCTTGATGCTCTGGGGGGATTCCGATCCCGTTATCTTCAATCTCTATGCGCAAGGTGCCGTTTAGGGCCGAGGCGCGGACCACAACAGAGCCGTTTTCCGGGGTGTACTTGGCCGAGTTCTCAACGAGATTAATGAGCATGCGTTCCACGAGGAACCTGTTTGCCCTGTAGGGGAGCAGACCGTCTTCAATCTCAAGGGATAGGTTGACTCCTTTTCTCGAGAATAGGGAGTCAAGCGAGCCCACCGAGCGAATGATGGTTTCCCCGATGTCGATCTCCTCGTGCCCTTTCCCGGAGTCTAGGGGATCGGTTCCTCCGCTTTCAAGCTCAGACAGCACGAGCAGGTCTGAAGCTATGGCTATGAGCCTGTCGGTGTTTTCCTCCATTATCTCGAGAAAATGCTTTTTCTCCTCGTTCGTGTCATAGCTTCTGTCAAGAAGGGTTTCGATGTACCCTTTTATGGACGTAAGCGGGGTTCTGAGTTCATGGGAGACGTTCGCCACGAAATCGGCCTTCATCCGCTCAAGCTTCTTAAATTCCGTTATGTCAAAAATGACAACCACGATTTCCCTGTAGCGGGGACTTACGCGGGCGCTCACGAGATACGATCTTTCCTGGGGGTAAAGCACGGAGATTTCTTGGGTGGCCGATTTTTTCTTCTGCTTCATGCGGGAGATAAGCCTCTGGAGATCGGGATTTCTCACGGTTTCCACGTAGGGGCGGCCGATTGCCGCGTCGTCTATTGCAAACATTTCCTTCGCAGCGTCGTTTACGAGCAATAGATTCTCCTCCCTGGATATCACTATGACTCCTTCCCTCATGGATTCGATTATACTTTTAAGCTGGTTTCCTTCCCTCTCGGTTGACTGCATCTGAAGGGAGATTCTCTCCGAGAGCTCGCTTATGGAGATTGATACTCCCGTGTCGAAGTCGCTTACCTTGCGGCCTGTTTTGCGGGCTTTCTTCTGCTTCTCCGGCAGAAGCTCAAGCGCTTTCGATATTCTTGAGAAGTCTTTCAGAATGCCCCTTTCGATTATCCACGACAGCACGAATCCGAACGCCGTAAACGCGGCTACGCACACAATGTAATTCAAAATTCCGCGTCCCGGGGGAAGCAGCATGGCGAGCAGAGCCGCGGCGGCGGCCAGGCAGAGCAGGTAAAGGAAATGTTTTCTGAATATCTTCAAACTGTTTGGATCTCTTCTAGCTTGTAACCGATTCCTCTCACGGTCTTTATCATCTTGCCGGCAGAACCCAGTTTTTCTCTCAGGTTTTTTATGTGAACGTCTATCGTTCTGTCAAAAACCACCCGTTCGTCTCCCCAGAGGGTTTTTCTTTTAAGCAGTTGATCGCGGGTGAACACTTTTCCCTCCGCTTCTGCGAGGGTCTCAAGTATCCTGAACTCCGTGGTGGTTAGGTCGATTTTTTGTGAATCGACCGAGACCTCGTAGCTTGCGGGGTTTATGCTGAGGGAGCCGATCCGAAGTGTTTCGTCCCCGGGGTTTTTCATCGCATATCTTCTCAAGATGCTTTTCACTCTGGCGACAAGTTCACGAATCCGGAAAGGCTTGACTATATAGTCATCAGCGCCGAGTTCGAGGCCCACGACGATATCGGCCTCGGTGGATTTCGCGGTGATCATGATTATGGGTATTGAGTGCGTTTGGGGCTTGCTTTTCAGGATCCTGCAGAGCTCAAGGCCGTCCATGCCGGGCAGCATGATGTCAAGCAGCACCAGATCAGGCGGAACGGAATTTATGTAGAGCAGAAAGTCCTTTCCGCTCTGAAAGGGCTTTACCTGGTACCCCTCGCGCTTTAGATGGTGGGTTATCAGGTTGAGTATATCTTTTTCGTCATCTACTACTGCTATGAGCTTTTCCATATGCTTTCCCTGATAATTTACAGAATACGAAAGTGTACATCAATTGCGTGGCGCGGACTCTTAACATAGAATTAACGGCCTATTTATTCTGAATTAACCATTTAAACATATCATTAGGCCAGAGTTGTTAAGAGCAGAACAATAACCACATCAAGGAGGACGTGAGATGAGAATTTCAGCAATTTTAGCTGTTTCTTTAATGACGCTTCTTCCCTTTATGTCACTTCCCGCCCAGGCCGGTGGCGACGAGAGCATCAGGGAACAGATTGAGGAACTTAAGAAGCAGATAGAAAGGCTCGAGGAACAGAGTCAGCAGATGAACATGAAGATGTACGAGGGCAAGGACACCAAGGCTTGGTACAACAAGATAAAAGTCAAAACCAAAAAAGGCGCGGGTCTTACTTTCCAGACCGCGGACAGCAACTACAAGCTCAGGATGAGGCTCCGCAGCCAGTTCCTGGCTAACTACATAAACCCTGACGGAGAGGACAATGAAAGTCTCGGTTTCAGGGTAAGAAGGCTCAGGGTAACTTGGGACGGTAACGCTTTTGCCCCGTGGATGAAATATAAGGTTCAGTACGATTTCTCAGGAGGTGGAGAGCTCAAGGATATGAAGCTTTCGTTTGCCAAGAACAGAGCTTTTGTTCCGGTTGCAGGTCAGTACAAGATTGCGTTCAACAGGGAGGCGCTCACATCCTCTTCCGCTCTTCCGCTCGTCGGCCGCTCTATCATAAATGACAACTTTCAGTATGACAGGGATATCGGTGTAGGCGTTTACGGTCTTCTCGGTGGCGGAATGCTCCGCTATGATCTCGGCGTTTTCCAGGGAGAAGGTGCGAACGTGAAAAATGACACGGGAGATACGGGAATGCTCTGGGCTGCTAGAATTCAGGCGGCTCTTCTCGGCGGAAAGGCGAAGAACGTGAAAGAAAATTTCGCCAAGAGACCCACGATTACAATTGGAGCCGCTGTTGCGGGCGTAGACGTTGAGGAAGGTGGTGATTCCGGTAATAAGGCAATTAAGAATGCGGGACTCGAAGACGGCAGGATGACTTCAATCACCTTCGACGCGAACTACAGAGACCCGAGATTTAATCTTACCGGTGAGTATATCGGAAGATGGTTGAATCCAGACGATGCGGGTGTGGAAACAGGCTATGACTACGGTTTCAGGGTCCAGGGCGGTTTCTTCCTGATTCCGAAGAAAATCGAGGTTGCTTCCAGGTATGCCATGGTTGTTTATGATAATGATCCAAACGCGTTCAAAGCAGAAGAGCTTGACAACGTATGGACATTCACTCAGGGGCTTAGCTACTACCTAAGCGGCAATCACAAGTGGAAAGTGCAGATTGACTACACATTCCAGAGGGAAGAGGCCCTCGATGGCGTAGAGTCTGATGAGTCGATGGTAAGAGCTCAGGTTCAGGCCTATTTTTAGGATCCTACGCTAAGGAACAAATTTTTTCTTTCCTTTTAATCTGTTAGACCAAAGCTCCTTGCGTCGGATGCGGCGCGAGGGGCTTTTTTATTCTCATTCGGATACGATTAATTAATTCTGTCTCATCGGTTAGGATTAACCGCAAATGACTAGAGTAAAGGTGTGCGGAATAACCAACTCGGAGGACGCACTCTGCGCGGTGGGGCTGGGAGCTTCGGCTCTCGGTTTCGTTTTCTACGAAAAAAGCCCGAGATTCATCAGGCCCGAAGAGGCGGGAGAAATAATAAGCCAGGTCCCCCCGTTTGTAGCCAAGGTGGGGGTTTTTGTAAACGCCGAGGCGGATTACCTCAAGGAGGCAAAAAACATCGCGGGTTTTGATGTCTACCAGTTGCACGGGGATGAGACCCCGGAGTTCTGCGCCGCGTTCGGAGAGAGGTATATAAAGGCCATAAGGGTTAAGAACGCGGAAAGTCTTGATGCGGTGGAACTCTACGATACGGACGCATTTCTTTTCGATGCCTACTCGCCTGATGCCTACGGAGGCACGGGAGAGAATTTTTCGTGGGACGTTCTTTCCCGTCGGAAACCTGAGGATAAATTCGTTATACTTTCCGGAGGACTTAACTCGGACAACGTACGCGAGGCCATACAGGCGGTGAATCCCTACGCCGTCGACGTGAGTTCCGGGGTTGAAAGCTCCCCGGGCATAAAAGATCATCTTAAGCTTAAGCGGTTTATGGAGGCCGTGGGTTATGGGCAAGACTAACCGGAGATACAGCTATCCTGACACGGGAGGTCATTTCGGAGACTTCGGAGGTCGTTACGTCTCAGAAACCCTTATGCCCGCTCTGATCGAGCTTCAGAGGGCCTACGAAGAGGCCGCGGCTGACGAGACTTTTCACGAAGAGATCGATTACTACCTCAAGCAGTACGCGGGGAGGCCCACCCCGCTTTATTACGCCCGCGCGATGACGGAGAGTCTCGGCGGCGCCAAGATTTACCTTAAAAGAGAGGATCTTGCCCACACCGGAGCGCACAAAATAAACAACACGATAGGCCAGGGGGTTCTCTGCGGGAGGATGGGCAAGGACAGGATAATAGCCGAAACCGGGGCGGGGCAGCACGGGGTCGCCACGGCCACGGTTGCTGCGCTTTTGAACAAGGAGTGCGTGATATACATGGGGGAGGAGGACACGAAACGTCAGGAACTCAATGTTTTCCGCATGAAGCTTCTGGGAGCTGAGGTAAGGCCCGTGGTCTCGGGCACGAAGACACTCAAAGACGCCATGAACGAGGCCATGAGAGACTGGGTTACGAACGTGAGAAACACCTTTTACATAATAGGAAGCGTCGCCGGTCCCCATCCCTACCCGATGATGGTAAGGGATTTTCAGTCCGTGATCGGGCATGAGGCAATGGAGCAGATACTCGCCGCCGAGGGAAAGCTTCCCGACACCCTGGTTGCCTGCGTTGGTGGAGGCTCAAACGCCATGGGCCTTTTCTTCCCTTTCATAGAGGAATCCGGGGTAAGGAAAATCGGCGTGGAGGCGGCGGGCCATAGTCTTGAGAGCGGCCTTCACTCCGCGACCATAACCGCAGGCTCAGTAGGGGTTCTTCACGGAAGCAAAACCTACCTGCTCCAGGATGAAGACGGCCAGGTGCAGGGCGCCCATTCCGTCGCCGCGGGTCTTGACTACCCGGGCGTGGGTCCCGAGCATTCGTATTTCCAGGACGCGGGCGAGGTCGATTACGTTTCCGTAACGGACGAAGAAGCGCTCTCGGCGTTTTCCTATCTCTCGGAAGTAGAGGGAATAATCCCCGCGCTTGAAACCGCACACGCAGTAGCCCACGTGCGCAAAATCGCTCCGTCCATGTCCCCCGAGCAGATTATAGTTATCTGTCTCTCCGGTCGGGGGGATAAGGACATACATACCGCTTCCTCTCTTATATGAAGCGGCGCGGACCGGTTTTTCTTCCCCGCCACCCGCTTGACAATAACCATACGCGCGTATATAAAGCTTCCGAAGGTTGGAGGTTCGTTTTTTATTCTGTCTGCTTGCGATTTCTGCGTTTCCAGACTGCCGGCTTCTTATAAAAGCACATGGGAAGGATAAAGGAAAAATTCCGCGAACTTCGGGAGAAAAACAAAGCGGCTTTAATCTGCTATGTTACCGCCGGGGATCCCGATATCGACTTGACCGAGCAGATCATTGACCACTTGGAGGCAAGCGGTGTCGACATGGTGGAAATCGGCATACCCTTCTCGGACCCCATGGCGGACGGGCCGGTGATCCAGGCTGCTTCGGAACGGGCTCTTGCTAACTCGACATCCCTCTCCGACGTGCTTCCACTTGTTAAAAGGATAAGGTCCCGCTCGGATATTCCCGTGATACTTTTCGGCTACTACAACCCTTTTTTCTCCTACGGTACCGAGCGATTCGCGCGCGACGCCCGCGAGGCGGGAGCGGACGGAGTTCTGGTCGTTGATCTTCCGCCCGAGGAAGCCGGGGAACTGAGTGTCCATGTCGAGCAAGAGGGGCTTGACCGCATCTTTTTGCTTGCCCCTACGAGTACCGAAGAAAGGATAGAGATGGTGTCGCAAAACGCCTCGGGTTTTATCTACGTGGTTTCGGTCACCGGGGTCACGGGAGCGCGTCCTGACATGGACTACGATCTCGAGGATCTGGTGGAAAGAATAAAACGCCGCTCTGAGCTTCCCGTCGGGGTAGGTTTCGGGGTGTCCTCCGCACGCCAGGCTGCCGCGATAGCCTCTTTTTCCGATGCTGTTATCGTGGGAAGCGCCCTTGTGAGAATAATCGAGAGCGGTGGAGAAGAAAGGCAGGAAATGCTGGGTAGGATTTCAAGCTTCACAGAGGAACTTAGCGCCGCCTGCTACAGATAGATGCTCTGAATTCCAGATACTATGAGTACGAACGGGGAAAGGCGATATATGTTCATCGGAGAATTTGATATTCTCCTGATGAGCCTTTTTAAGAACAGGGGTCAGGTAACAGAACTTGATTCTCCCGATGACGCGTTCAAGCAGAAGGGAACCTTTACGCTTATAGTTGTAAACAACGAATTTGCAACCAAGGAGTTTCTGGCATCCCTTGCTCGCAGTTATCCCACGAGCCCGATAGTTGTTTCCGCCGACGGTAAGCGGCGCAAGGACGGCTATATAGCGAGATACGTGAGATTCGATGAAGTCGCAATCAACCAGATATCCTTTGAGGAGAAGCTCGCGAGGTCCGATATCTCCGTAAGACTGATAAGAGAGGTTCACCGCGACGCGAAAAAGCTTCTCATACTCGTTCATAACCAGCCCGACCCGGACGCGATCGCAAGTGCCATGGCCCTTCGGACCCTTCTTAGAAGAAACAGGAAAACGGCGACTATAGGCTACCTCGGGGAGAGAATTTCAAGACCCGAGAACGTGGCCATGGTGGAGCTTATGGGCATAGACTTGCAGGTGATTTCTCCCGATGACATAAAGAATTTCGATTCCATAGCGCTTGTCGATGTGCAGCCCTCTTATTTCAGAGGCGAGATTACGGATGTCGATTCGGTGATTGACCATCATCCGATAACCCCCGAGTGCGATGCGAAATTCACAGAGATAAGTTCCGAGGAAGGAGCTACCGCGACGATCATGACCCGGCTCCTCAGGGCCGCGCAGGTTGAGATTTCCGCGAAACTCTCGACCGCACTTCTCTACGGTATAAAAACCGACACCATGATTCTCAACAGGGGTGCGGATCTTGACGACCTTGAAGCGTTCACATATCTCTACAGTCAGGCTGACTTGGGTTTGCTCAGGAAAATAGAGTCCAAAAACCTGTATTCAGAAGAGATCAAACACTACGGCCAGGCACTCTCAAGACACTGGATAAATGACGGAATAATTTTCATGAACCTAGGAAGGATAGAAAAGGAACATCTTATTGCCCAGGTGGCTGACATGGGGATGAGGGTGGAGGGGGTCAACTGGTCTGTTGCCTTTGGAATTGTTTCCGGTTCCCATGTGGTTATGTCCGTAAGAAACAGCGGGTCCGTCAGGAGCGCAGGGCGGCTGCTTTTCGAGCTTTTTGACGAAATAGGAAGCGCCGGAGGACACAGATCCTACGCCAAGGCCGTGATTCCCATGCAAGAAGTGAGGGAACTTATAGGAAAGGCCTCGCGCAAGAACATAGAGCAGTGGATCGACAGGGTATTTAGAACCGCGACCGCTCAGAAGACCTGAGGACGGAAGCCAACCTCTTTTTTCTGCTGAACCCGGTTTTTCCCTTCCGCTTTTAAAGCTATATTAATGATAGCAGGTTCCATATTAATCAAGGTGGATTTGCGACGAACAGCTTGGTTTCCCGAGAGAAGATGAAACTCAAGACGGCAATTCTGGGAGTTACGGGTTATGTCGGCCAGCAGCTTCTTTCCCTTCTGGCGCGCCACCCTAATATTGACCTGCGGGTGCTTACGTCTGAGAAGTTCTCGGGCAGGAGGGCGGATGAGGCGTTCCCACATCTTTTGGGCTACTCGGATCTTATCCTAAGCCCCGTATCGAAAATTCCTGACTCAGAACCTCTCGATCTTCTGTTCTCCTGTCTTCCCGGGGGAACCTCTTCTGTTTTCGTGCGGAAATTCCTTGAGAAAGGCGTAAGGGTGATCGATCTCAGCTCCGACTTAAGATTCTCTGACCCTGCCGACTACTCCCTGGCTCACGGCGTAGCGCCGCGCTTTCCCGAACTTCTCTCTCAAGCGGTCTACGGACTTAGCGAACTAAACCGCGAGAGGATAAAAAACGCTCCGTTGATTGCTAACGCGGGTTGCTACTCTACCTGCGTTTCTCTCGCCGTGGTGCCTTTTCTTAAAGAGTATGAAGTGGAAAACGACATTATAGTGGACATAAAGTCTTCTTTTTCGACTTCGGGACGAGCACCGAAACCCGAGAGCCACTACACCGAGGTAAAGGAGGACGTATCTGCCCGTGGGGCTGGAGGGGATGACCAGAAACATGAGATTCTTCGCGTGCTCTACGATTTCTGCGGCGTGAAGAAGAAACTGCTTTTCTTCAATACACGTATTCCGGTTAAAAGGGGAATAATGGCCACTTCGTATCTCAGGCTTCGCTCGGAGATCTCCCCCGATGAGGTAAGGAAACTTTACGCTGGGTTCTACGGAGATGATGCTTTCGTCCGGGTCTGCGACGAGCCGCCCGGAATGGCGTCTGTTTCCGGTTCCAACTATATCTCTTTGGGCTTCTGCGAGCGGGAAGGGCACTTTGTCATTGTCTCGGTTCTTGACAATCTCATGAAGGGAGCCGCGGGCCAAGCCGTTCAGAACATGAATATAGTCTTCGGATTTCCCGAGGACACTGGACTCGGACAAGTTCCCCTTTTCCCGTGACGGGGCGATGAGAAACTACTGCGAAATTCTTTATTCAAACCTGAAGCGAAATCCCCAGGGAGCGGCCGCTTGGTATCAAGGAGAAATCTACAGCTACGCGCAACTCTGCGGCTTTGTTGACGGCTTTTCCTCGTTTCTTTCCAACCTGGGGGTGTCACGGGGGGATAAGGTGTGCGTTTTCCTCCCCAATTCACTTTCCCTTGCCGTATCCGTTTTCTCGATAGCGAGACTTGGGGCTGCCTGCGTTCCAATTGACAGCGCCTGCGGAACCGAGGAGATAAGGCACTACCTTGAGTTCTCGCATCCGGTCCTGATCGTTACGGACGAATCTCTTGCGGATACCGTGAGTGCCGTTTCTGGAGGCATAACCACCGTTTGCGTGACCCGGGACAACTTTCTTGGCGACGCTCCCGCGGATCCGCCAGGAAACCGTTCTTCGGAGAAAGCTATCTACCTTTTTTCCACTGGCTCAACCGGAAAGCCCAAGTGCGTTGCGAGAAGCCACGCTAACATGATCGCTCTTGCCCGGAATCACACGGCCACAATAAACTGGGATAGAGGGGACAGGATTCTTTTTTCGATTCCGATATCGCATACCTATGGCTTTGGGAACTTCGTAAGCGCCGTAAGCGTCGGGGCGTGCTGCTATTTCCTTCCGAGGTTTACCAGAAAAGAGGTCCTCGGCGTGCTGGAAGAAGAACAGATAACGATCTTTCCCGCCGTTCCGTTCATGCTAGAGACCCTCGCTCGAAGCGCGAGCCGTGGGGATTATGATTTCCCGCGGCTAAAGCACGTTATTTCCGCCGGGGCCCCCCTGCCCGAAGAAACCTTTTTTTCCTTCCACCGGGCTTTCGGCGTCTATCCCCGCCAGCTCTACGGTTCCTCCGAGACCGGGGTGATGGCAATTAATATCGCGGAGAACATAGAGGAGAAGCGTCTTTCAGTCGGAGTACCGGTTGAAAACGTCGTTATAAGGGTGGTCTCGGAAACCGGGGGCGAACTTCCGGTCGGGCAGATCGGCGAGATAATAATAAGGAGCCCTTCCATGACAGACGGCTACGTTGATTTTCCGGAAGAGACCGAGAGGGTTTTTGTCGACGGTTTTTACCACACCGGGGATCTCGGAATGTTCGACGGCGACGGGTATCTTTTCATTCGCGGAAGAAAGAAGCTTTTCATCAACATCTCTGGGAACAAGGTTGACCCGTTTGAAGTTGAAAACCTGCTTATGACTCACGGGAAAATAACGGAAGCTGCGGTGATAGGAACCCCTGGAGCCGGGGGCAGGGAAGAGGTAAAGGCCTTTATCGTCGCGGACGGACTCACGAGGCGGGAAGTTATCAGTTTCTGCAGGGGAAAAATTTCCGACTACAAGATTCCCGCGAAGATGGAATTCGTAGACGCACTTCCGAGAAGCCCAGCAGGAAAAGTGCTTAGGGAGAAACTTAAGTGACCGAGCGAAAAGAAATTCTTGGGGAGAAAATAAGGCGGCTTGTCGTCGGCAAGTTCAATCTCGACATCAGTCCTCAGGATATATCGGCTGAGCAGTCGCTGATCGAGCTCGGAGTTGGCGTCGACTCCGTTTCGACGCTTGAATTCATTATGGAGCTTGAAGAGGAGTTTGGGGTCTCAATTGACGAGTCCGAGGTTTCCCCCGGGATTCTTGAGACCGTTGAGAGCCTCTCTGAGTTTATTCTCTCGCTTAAGTGATTTGTCCTTTTACTTCTTGTAGAGGTTGGTTATCGGGAAGCGGCGGTCCTTTCCGAAGGCAAGCGACGTTATTTTTACCCCCGGGGCGCTCTGCCTTCTTTTGTACTCGTTCGTATTTACCATTCTGATTACTCTACGCACTACGCTTCTTTTCTCCCCGAGCTTTACTATGTCGTCGACCCCAAGTCCGTCCTCCACGTAGGCTTTCAGTATCCTGTCGAGCGTATCGTATTCTGGAAGCGAGTCGGTGTCTTTCTGGTTTGGGCGAAGCTCGGCTGAAGGGGGCTTTTCGATCACGGATCTTGGTATAATTTGTTTTCCCCGAAGACGGTTGTAATAATGAGAGAGTTCGTAAACCATGGCCTTGGGCACATCCTTTATCACCGCAAATCCCCCTGACATATCGCCGTAGAGGGTAGAATAACCAACCGCGAGTTCACTTTTGTTCGACGTGGCAAGCACGAGCCACCCGAACTTGTTTGAAAGCGCCATGAGGATATTTCCTCTTATCCTCGCCTGGATGTTCTCTTCCGTTACGTCTGACTCCATTCCGGAGAAAAACTCGGCGAACATTTCCTCGTAGCACCTGAAAACGTCTTCTATGGGAATGCTTAAAAGCTCGATTCCGAGATTGCGCGCGAGCTTTTTCGCATCAGTGACGCTTCCCTTGGAACTGTACATTGAAGGCATGGAAACTCCGACGACTTTTGAGGGTCCGACGGCTTCTGTGGCAATGACGGCTGTAAGCGAAGAATCTATCCCGCCGCTTAACCCAATCACCACCTTTTCAAAGCCGTTTTTTCTTATGTAATCCCCGGTGCCGAGAACAAGTGCCGAGAAGGCGCATTTTAGAGGATCTCCAGAAGGATCAGTCTGTTTCCCCGGGATTTTCACTTTCCGCTTTGTTTTCGTAGTCTTAAGCGTGAATGTTTCGAGTTGGTTTTCCTCAAAGGAGAGCTCGTATCTTGTCTTTCTTATGGTCGGAGTGTTAAGCCTTGATTTGTAAACCCTTTCGGTGTTAACGTCGCAGATCAGCAGGTCTTCTTCGAAGTGACGCGCAGTGGCGACGATGGTGCCTTTTTCATCTATGAACATGCTGTTTCCGTCAAACACAAGCTCGTCCTGCCCGCCGACCATGTTGCAGTAGGCTATTATTGTGTTGTAGTCAACCGCCCTTGTGGCGAGCATCCTCTCCCTCGCCAGAGGCTTTCCCATGTAGTAGGGTGAAGCCGAGAGGTTGAATATGATCTGGGCGTTTCCCAGCAGAACCTGGCTTCTTATAGGTTCTCCGGGATACCATATGTCCTCGCAGATCGTGACCCCGAAAGTCATTTTTCCCATGGAGTAAACGGGAAACCGTCTTTCTGACTGGAAATAGCGGTTCTCGTCGAACACTCCGTAGTTGGGAAGGCGGAGTTTGTGGTATACGTCGATTAGCTCCCCTCTCTGGATTACGGCTGCCGAGTTGAATATGTCGTCCTTTTTATCGACAAAGCCCACTATGACGACCATATTGTCCGGACAGTGCTTCTTTATTTCGTCAAGCGCCCGGATGTTGTCATCGATGAACTCGGGTTTAAGAAGAAGATCCTCGGGGGGATAGCCGGTTACGGAAAGCTCGGGGAAACACAAAATGTCTATATCGAGACCTCGCGCCGCCTCGATCATCTTGGTTATTTTTTTAGTGTTTCCGGTTATGTCCCCCACGCTCGGATTGATCTGGGAGAGCCCGATCCGCAACTGTTTCATTTGAAAACTATACTTGTAACCGCAGGATATTTCGAGAATTCTACGGCTTGCGGGCTTAAGGGAGACTCTGACTAAGCAAGTCTAAAAGACAGGTAAACGATATTTGCGGCGAAGTGAAAGAAAACGCTTGACCAGATGTTTCCGGTTCTCATGTATAGATACCCCATGACAAGCGAAGGGAAAAAGGTGAGGACGTTCTGCGCGCAGTAGCTCCCACCGGAGAATACGCAGATCACGAGAAGATGCGCCAAGGCAAAAAGCACGCTTGCCGCAATAATCGCACCCCATCCGCCGCCGAGAGTTCTCTGAAGGTATCCCCTGAAGAAAAACTCCTCGGGAAACGCTATAACTACAAGGTGCGTGAGCACGAAAAGTGCCGTCGGTTCAACGAACTTGACCGTTTTTCCCAAGTAGGCTGAAAAAAGATATAGAAAGACCAAGTAGGAGAAAAGCACTGCAATAGAAATTACCGTTCCCCGAACCAGTCCCCGCAGATCGAACCTCAAAACACCCACCGCGCCGCGGTCAAGCAGAAACGGAACCCAGAGCATGAACCCCGCCGAGAGCAAAAGGGCGTACTCACGGCCAATCGCGGCTCTTGAGATTATGATCGCCGCTATCACCACCCCGTAGGCGGCAAACGGTATCGCAAGGTTTTTCGAAAGAAGTCGTTTCACGGAACCGAGTTTTTTTCTTGAGCAGGAGTTCCGACTATAATACTTGAATATCGCGCAAAAGGGGTGCTTTATCTGCATGGAAATTTCGAGAATAAGAAAACATCTTCAAGCGGAAAAAGTTGGCGAGCAGCTTTTTGTTTTCAATGAGTTAGGTTCCACAAATGACGTCCTGCGTGAACTCGTGGCGGAAGGTTCAGACGCGGACGGAACGGTAGTGGTTTCCGATTCGCAGACCGGGGGCAGGGGACGGCTTGGGCGAAAGTGGGTATCTCCCGGGGGCATGAATCTTTATCTCTCCGCCTTGTTTCGCCCGGAGGTATCCCCGCGGAGATCCTCCGTCTTTACCTTCCTTGCGTCCTGCGCCCTTGTCGAGGTTTTCTCAGCCTACGGCGTGGACGCCGAGATAAAGTGGCCGAACGATATTCTTGTCGGCGGGAAGAAAATTTCGGGGGTGCTCACGGAACTTGGAACCTCCGGCGGCGCTATCGACTATCTCGTAATCGGCATCGGGGTTAATCTCAATTTGCCTGAGGAATTCATCCGCAGTGAAATGGAGGATATTTCAGAGAAAACCACCTCTCTTTCTATACTCCTCGGAGAGGAAGTTAACAGGGAGAAGTTCTGCGCGGAGCTTATTAACGCCCTTGACCGGTTCTACGGGGAGTTCCGTCGCCGCGGGACAGGGGCGATTGTGGATACGTGGATCGAGATGTGGGGATTTTTGGGAAAGGAGGTATCCGTAGACGTCTCGGGAGAGGTTGTAAGCGGAGTCGTGGAACGCGTCGATGCAAATGGATTTCTTTATCTGAGAACGGATGAAGGCGACCTTCGCAAGGTGATTACGGGAGATACTGTTTTTTAGAGCACCTCGATTATCTCATGGCGAAGCCTGCGCATCAGGTCCATCCATTCGTTTATCGTCTCCTCGGGTTCGTCGCTTACGTCTTTTTTTATGACTATTCCGTAGACCCTGGGTTCTACGGCGCATTTCCCGTATTTTTCTGCGACGATGGAGCCGAATCTGTAGAGTATGTCGAGAGCCTTTCTGTTCTTTCCCTCGAACCTGCTCACGAGGACCATCTCGGAGGAAAAACCCTCGAATATCCTGTTCCACAAAGTCGCGCTTGACTCCATGTGGAAAGAGAGGATTATGCTTTCAGGGTCTTTTTTCTCTTTGATTTCCTGGGGATCAATTGCCATCTTTCCTTGTTTATTATAACCGTGGGAGGTGCGTGTGCGGAGTTTCGGATTTATGTTATAATTGTACGATGGCGTCTGAAGAGGTTGCTTACGCCGGCATCAGCTCTCGCGTTGTTTTTTCATAACAACACAACAGGCGGACAGTTATATGAATTTTAAGAAGCTTCCCGAAAAAAAGGGACTTTACGACCCTGCGTTTGAACACGATTCCTGCGGAATAGGATTCGTTGTTAACGTTAAGGGCGTCAGGTCGAATTCCATAATCCGCGATGCTATAACCGTCCTAAAAAACTTGGAGCACCGCGGGGCCTGCGGATGCGAGCCGAACACGGGAGACGGTGCCGGAATACTGTTCCAGAAACCCCACGCGTTTTTCGTCGATGCCTTGGAATCTGAGGGAATCACCCTCCCGTCAGAAGAGGATTACGGAGTCGGAATGATATTTCTCTCTCCGGATCCATCTGTTGAGAAGAAAACGAAAAAGAGGCTTGAGGATATAGTCACCGAGGAAGGCCAGAGCGTTTTGGGCTGGCGGACCGTTCCGACCGACAATTCCTCTCTGGGCGCGACCGCTCTAGGGTGTGAGCCCGGGATAAGGCAGATATTCATCGGCCGGGGAGACGGGACCCCCGCCGGGGACGATTTTGAGAGAAGGCTCTACATAATAAGAAAGCGCGCGGAGAACGAAATAAAGACCGTGGGGCGCGACGAGCATTTTTACGTGACGAGCCTTTCATCGAGGACAATAGTTTATAAGGGAATGCTTGTTACCTGGCAGCTTGTGCCCTACTTCCCGGACCTCGTGTCTGATCTCATGGAAAGCGCAATAGCGCTTGTGCACTCGCGTTTCAGCACGAACACGTTTCCGAGCTGGGACAGAGCTCACCCTTACAGATACGTGATACATAACGGCGAGATAAACACGCTTCGTGGGAACATAAACTGGATGCACTCAAGGCAGGCCGTTTTGGAATCCGAGTTCTACGGCGACGACATAGAAAAAATCTTTCCGGTGATAGCTCCCGAGGGAAGCGATTCCGCCTCTTTTGATAACGCGATGGAATTTCTTTGCCTGTCGGGCTACTCGATAGAACACGCCGTGATGATGATGATTCCCGAGCCGTGGTCAAAGCACGAGAGCATGTCCGAGGAGAAAAAGGATTTCTACAGGTTTCACAGCTGCCTTATGGAACCTTGGGACGGTCCTGCTTCCATAGCTTTTACAGATGGCGAGAAAGTGGGAGCGGTGCTTGACAGAAACGGGCTTCGTCCCACGAGATATTACGTTACCAAGGACGACACCGTGGTGCTGGGTTCAGAAGTGGGAGTCCTCGACATACCGCCTGAGAGGGTGAGCTACAAGGGCCGCCTGCTCCCGGGAAGGATGCTTCTTATAGACACGCGTGAAGGCCGCATCGTTGGCGATACGGAACTCAAAAAGAGACTTTCAACGGAAAAACCCTACGGAAAGTGGCTCAGAGAAAACATGGAGAGCTTCTCCAGGATTATGGAAGGAGAGCCGGCGGAGACTCCGCCCGAGTATGACTCCGAAACGCTTCTTACGAGGCAGAGGGTCTTCGGCTACACCTTCGAGGATCTGCGCATTCTCCTGGGTCCGATGTCGAAAAACGCGGTCGAACCTGTGGGTGCCATGGGAGTCGATACCCCGCTTGCGGCGCTCTCTGACGAATCGAAGCTTCTTTACAACTATTTCAAGCAGATGTTCGCTCAGGTCACAAATCCCGCTATTGACGCCATACGCGAAGAACTTATAACCGGGACCATGGTCACGCTGGGCAAGGCGGCCAACATACTCCGTCCCGAGGCGAAAAGCTCCGAGAAATTAGAACTTGCGACCCCGTTTCTTACGAACCCGGAAATCGAAAAGCTGAAAACCATTCGCGGGGAAAAGTTCCGCTGCGAAGTAATCCCCACCCTTTTTGATCCCGAAAAGGGAGCCGAGGGACTCGAGGAGGCGCTCTCCGGGATATTCGCCCGCGCCGATGAACTCATAGAAAAGGGTGCCAACATCCTGGTTCTCTCGGACAGGGATTTTGATGCTGAAAACGCCCCCATTCCTGCCTTGCTGGCGGTCTCGGGGCTTCACCACCATCTGATAAAAAACGGAAACAGGATGCGCACGGCGCTCGTTATTGAATCGGGCGAACCGAGGGAGACTCACCACATGGCGCTTCTTATAGGCTACGGCGCAAGTGCCGTTGCCCCCTACATGGCTTACGAGACTCTAAACGGCATGATCCACCAGAACATGCTTGTGGGCATATCTTACGAGGAAGCGGTCTCCGGGTACGTGAAGAGTCTCGTGAAGGGCATAGTGAAAATAATGTCCAAAATAGGTATTTCCACGGTGCAAAGCTACCATGGGGCACAGATATTCGAGGCCCTCGGGCTAAATACCGAGTTTGTCGGGAAATACTTCACCTGGACGGCTTCCCGTATACAGGGAGTAGGAATTGACGTCATAGCGGAGGAATCGATAAAACGCCACTCCAAGGCTTACGCGGAAAGGGATGTTGAGACCGCGACGCTTGAGACCGGAGGGGTTTACAGGTGGAGACCCGACGGAGAGCGTCACATGTACCACCCGCGCACAGTGCACAAGCTTCAGGAAGCCTGCCAGACGAGAAGCTACGAGAAATTCAAGGAATACACGAAGCTTGCAAACGATGAGGAAAAGGAACATTTTACGCTCCGCGGTCTGATGGAGCTTAAGTACTCGGATAACCCCGTGCCGCTTGACGAGGTGGAGTCGGTCGAGAGCATATGCAGAAGGTTCAAGACGGGGGCTATGTCCTACGGGGCGATAAGCAAGGAGGCCCACGAAAGCCTTGCGATCGCGATGAACCGGATAGGGGCCAAGAGCAACACGGGGGAAGGGGGAGAAGATTCCGACAGATATACCCCCGATCCGAACGGGGATCTCAGGAGAAGCGCCATAAAGCAGGTTGCTTCCGGCCGTTTCGGCGTCACGAGCGAATACCTGGTGAACTCGGACGAGATACAGATAAAGATAGCCCAGGGAGCGAAGCCGGGTGAAGGCGGACAGCTTCCCGGGAGAAAGGTTTACCCGTGGATAGCCAAGGTGAGACTCTCGACTCCGGGAGTGGGGCTGATATCGCCTCCCCCGCACCACGACATCTACTCGATCGAGGACCTGGCGCAGCTCATCTACGATCTTAAAAACGCGAACAAGCACGCGAGGATAAACGTCAAGCTGGTTTCCGAGGTCGGCGTCGGTACCATAGCCGCCGGCGTGGCGAAGGGTCATGCGGACGTGATACTCATAAGCGGAACCTCTGGGGGAACGGGAGCATCCCCGCAAAGCAGCATACACCACGCGGGACTTCCCTGGGAACTGGGCATAGCCGAGACGCATCAGACGCTTGTTCTTAACAACCTTAGAAGCAGGGTGGTTCTTGAGACAGACGGTCAGATGAAAACCGGAAGGGATGTGGCCATTGCGGCCCTTCTGGGTGCCGAGGAGTACGGGTTTTCCACGGCTCCGCTCATAGTTCTCGGATGCATAATGATGAGGGTCTGCCATCTTGACACCTGTCCCGTGGGAGTTGCCACGCAAAACCCCGAGCTTCGAAAGAAATACACCGGAGATCCGGCGCACGTGGTCGATTTCATGCATTTTGTCGCCGCTGAGTTTCGCGAAATAATGGCGAAGATGGGTTTCCGGACCGTAAACGAGATGATAGGCAGAACAGACTGCCTCGAGATGAGAAAATCGCTTGATCACTGGAAGGCCAAAGGCATAGATATAAGCAGCATCCTCTTCCGTCCCGAAGTTCCGGAGGACTGGGGAACCTACTGCCAGATCGAACAGGACCACGGCATACAGAACTCTCTTGACGAAACCGTCCTGATGGATCTATGTCGCCCGACGATTGAAAAGGGAGAGCGGGTCCGCGCCGATGTACCCATAAAGAATGTTAACAGAACTGTAGGGACCATAGTTGGAAGCGAGCTTACGAGAAGATACGGCCTTGATGGGCTTGAGGAGGATACGGTAAGGCTTCATTTCTCTGGTTCGGCGGGCCAAAGCTTCGGAGCCTTCGTTCCCAAGAGCATGACACTTATTCTCGAGGGTGACTCGAACGACTACACGGGAAAGGGGTTTTCTGGAGGGAAAATGATTATTTATCCACCGAAGGAGTCCACCTTCGTTGCGGAGGAGAATATAATAATCGGGAACGTAGCGTTCTACGGTGCCACCGGAGGGGAAGCCTACGTGAGAGGTGTTGCCGGGGAGAGGTTCTGCGTGAGAAACAGCGGAGTCCGCGCCGTGGTGGAGGCTGTTGGGGATCACTGCTGCGAGTACATGACCGGGGGCCGCGTCGTGGTGCTGGGTTCGACCGGGAGGAATTTTGCGGCCGGGATGTCGGGCGGCATGGCGTATGTTTACGATCCCGAGGGGGGTTTCCACGGAAGGTGCAATACCGAATCCGTGTTCCTTGAATTCGTGGAGGAGAATGACGAAGCGGAACTTCTTGGGATGATAAGGAAGCACTTTGAGTACACTGGAAGCGAGGTAGCGCAGCGGATATTGGAGAACTGGTCCGGGAGTCTTCCCAGATTCGTTAAGGTAATACCAAAAGACTACAAGAGAATGCTCGAGCACATAAACCGCGCGCAACAGAGCGGTCTTTCAGGTGACGAAGCTCTTATGGCAGCCTTTGAGGAAAACAAACGAGATCTCGCGCGCGTAAGCGGAAACTGACGCGGAAGCTCTGACGGAGGAGAAGTTTTTCAATGGGTGATCCCACAGGTTTTATGAATTACAGAAGGAAGCTCGGGCCTGACAGGGATCCTGCCCGCAGAATCGCCGACTGGGACGAGTTTCACGGCTATCTCCCCGAAAAAGAACTCGCCACTCAGGGTGCAAGGTGCATGGACTGCGGGGTCCCCTTCTGCCAGACGGGCCAGATAATCGGCGGCATGACCGCGGGATGCCCCATAAACAACCTTATACCCGAGTGGAACGACCTGATTTATTCGGGACTCTGGAGAGAGGCTCTCGAGAGACTTCACAAGACGAACAATTTCCCCGAGTTCACGGGCCGGATATGCCCCGCTCCCTGCGAGGGGTCGTGCGTTCTGGGCATTAACGAGCCCGCGGTCACCATAAAAAGCATAGAGTGCGCCATAGTCGACAGGGGTTTTGAGGAAGGATGGATAACCCCCGAGCCCCCCGAGATCAGAACCGGGAAGAAAGTCGCCGTCATAGGCTCCGGGCCCGCGGGACTTTCCTGCGCCGCGCAGCTTAACAAGGCGGGACATTTGGTCACCGTGTTTGAGAGGGACGACCGCATCGGTGGACTGCTCATGTATGGAATTCCCAATCCTCACCTCGACAAGAAGATAGTCGACCGCCGCGTCGATATACTCGCGGAAGAGGGAATCGAGTTCGTCACCAACACGGAAGTGGGAAAGGATATCGACGGAAACGAACTCGTAGAGAACTTTGACGCGGTCGTGATATGCACGGGAGCTACGAAGCCCAGGGATCTTCCGATTGAGGGAAGGGACCTTGATGGAATCCACTTTGCTATGGAGTTTCTGAGGGCCAACACGAAGAGCCTTCTTGACAGTGGGCTCGCCGACGGCTGCTACATCTCCGCTGCGGACAAAGACGTTATCATTCTCGGGGGTGGCGACACCGGAACTGACTGCGTCGCGACATCCATGAGACATGGATGCAGGAGCCTTCTTCAGTTCGAAATACTTCCCAAGCCTCCGCTCGAAAGGACTGCGGATAACCCGTGGCCGCAATGGCCTAGGGTGTACAGGCTTGATTACGGCCAACAGGAGGCCATGGCGGTTTTCGGAGAAGATCCGAGAAGGTATCAGGTTCTTACCAAAAGATTCGTAGGAGACGCAGAGGGCAGAGTGGCGGAACTTGAGACCGTACGCATTGAGTGGTACATTGGGGATGACGGAAGGATGGCTTTTCGGGAAGTTGAGGGTTCCGAGCAGAAATGGCCATGCGGGCTAGTGCTTTTGGCCCTCGGATTCTTGGGACCCGAGCAGGAACTCCTCCAGCAGATGAATATCCATACCGACGAGCGCTCAAACGCCATGGCGGAATACGGAAAGTACATGACGAACGTTGAGGGAGTCTTCGCCGCGGGGGACTCGCGCAGGGGGCAAAGCCTTGTGGTCTGGGCTATAAACGAGGGAAGAGAAGCCGCAAGAGAGTGCGACAGGTATCTTATGGGGTCAACCGATCTTCCATAAATAGGCTAAACCCGTTGCGAGGAGGAATTTCCAGATGGCCTTCGCTGATCCTAAAGAACAATTGAAGGTAATAAGACGGGGAACCGAGGCGATAATTCCCGAAGAGGAGCTTCTTTTGAAGCTTGAAGCTTCAAGAGCGAACGACCGTCCCCTGAAGGTAAAGGCAGGGTTTGACCCCACCTCCCCCGACCTGCATCTGGGTCACGGGATAATCCTCAAGAAACTCCGCGATTTTCAGACCTTGGGCCACGAAGTTCTTTTCCTGATAGGGGATTTCACTGCCTACATAGGAGATCCCTCCGGCAGGAGCGAAACCCGCCCTTCGATTTCAAAAGAGGAGATAATCAAGAATTCAAGGACCTACGAACGTCAGGTTTTCAAGGTTCTTGACAGAAAAAAGACCCAAATTCTTTCAAACTCCCGCTGGCTCAGCAATCTTGATCCAGAAGAGTTCCTCGGGCTTACCTCTCTGGTTAACGTATCGCGGATACTTGACCGGGATGATTTCTCAAAGAGGTACAGGGAGGGAGTGTCCATTTCCCTCAGGGAGTTCATATATCCCTTGGTGCAGGCGTACGACTCGGTGCAGATGCACTGCGACGTTGAACTTGGCGGTACGGATCAGACCTTCAACATACTGCTCGGCCGCGATTTCCAGAGACATTACGGACAATCTCCGCAGGTAGGAGTTTTTCTTCCAATACTTGAGGGAACAGATGGGGTAAAGAAGATGTCAAAGTCGCTTGGAAACTATATAGGTCTTGACGAATCTCCGCAGGATATATACGGGAAAATGATGTCGATTTCTGACGATCTTATGTGGAGATACTATCTTCTTTTAAGCACCTGCAATGAAAAAAAGATACGAAAATTAAGAACTGAGCATCCCATGGATGCAAAAAAAGGGCTTGCTAGGGAAGTTGTTTCCTGGCTCCACGACACCCAGAGTGCCCTTGAAGCCGAACGGGATTTTGAGACCAAGTTCTCAAAGAGATCTTTTCCAGAAGACGCAAAGGAAAAAGACTATGTTCCCGGCTCCCGAAAGATAGTTGATCTTGTTATAGGAGTGTCCGATTCCGTCAGCACTAAAGGGGAGGCTAAAAGGCTCATATCTCAGGGAGGACTTGTCATAGACGGAGAGAAGTACACCGATCCGAATTCGGAATTTCCTGACAAAATCGCTTTCGAGATTAAAATCGGGAAAAAAGAGTTCCTGAAAGTCGTTATCAAGTAATCAGGCCCGTTTTTTTCCAGATGATTCTGACCGTATCGAACCTGTCTACGCGAGAACATGGGAAGGAAGCGAGTCAGCCTGTAAGCCGAGTTCTGTCAAGTACAGTCATCCATCTGAGATATCTGTTGCCAGGATACCTTAAGCGACTACCCGAAAACCAGGACGGGCCGCCCTGACCGGACAGTTGTCCGGATGTTTTCCTATTTGTCTTTCTTCAGGCGGGGTTTGCCTTGCCTCCTCCATCACTTTCGGAGCGGTGGTCTCTTACACCACCTTTTCACCCTTACCGGGACGCCTACGGCGCCCAGGCGGTATGCTTTCTGCTGCACTTTCCGTTGTCTCGCGACACCTGGTTGTTAACCAGCGCCCTGCCCTGCGAAGCTCGGACTTTCCTCCCGCGTACAAGCCGCGGGCGACCGCACGACTGACTCGCTAATCATTAAAATATCTATCTATCGCTTGGTTCGCAAGACTGTCAGCCTCTGCGTTATTCTCCCTAGGGATATATTCTATTTCGAGTGCCGGAAGGGATGAAGCGAGTTTTTTCGCTTCCGAGTGAAGTATTCTAAGCTTTGAATCCTTTACTTTCCAGAGCCCGTTCATCTGACTTGCGACAAGCTGGGAATCAGTGTGAATTTTCACCTTTGAGCTGTCTTTAGCCACGAGATAACCGAGCGCTTTTATGAGCGCCTTGTACTCCGCCTCGTTGTTCGTTCCGCTCCCGATATATTCCCTTATTTCCTCTCTTGTTCCGTCCGGGCGGATAACAAGAACCCCGATTCCGGATTTTCCCGGGTTTCCCCTTGACGCTCCGTCTATATAGACTTCGGTTGTTTTTTCTGGGGACATGTTTTTAATTGCATAACCGCTTGGGCGGTTACGGATTTGTGTAAAGAATTTTCTTACAGTTCGGGCACTGAACCAATTTTGTCTGTTTCAGTATTTCATTGTAGAGCTGAGGCGGGATGTTTATGTTGCAGCTTGTGCATTTCTCGTTTTCAGCAAGCGCAAGCGCCCTGCCGTTTCTTTTGAAGATTTTTTCGTAAAGGGGAAGTATTTTCGGGTCTATGGTGGATAGGATTTCGCTTTTTTCCTTCTCCGCCGGTTCGCGGGAAATCTCGAGTTCTTCGATCTTTTTTTCTTTTTCCGCGATCTGCCCCGCGTATTGCTCTTTTAGAGTCGCGTAGTTTTCCTTCTCTTCGGCAAGTGTTTCCTCGGTCTCTTCGATTTCCCCCATTACCGAGATCGTGCGGTCTTCTATCTCGAGGTTTTCTTTTCTGGTATCGGTTATTTCCTTCTGGAGCGCCTCGTATTCCTTGTGGGTCTTTATGGCAAACAGCCTTTCCTCGGATTTTTTTATGGATTCCTGATTGGAGAGAAGAGAGGATTCAAGACCGTCTCTTTGCGCCTTGAGTTCTGAGAGAGTGGTTTCCTTGAGATTTATCGATTCTTCTTTTTCAAGGAGGTCTTTTTTAAGGTTGTCGATTTCGTTTGGGTATCTTTCCAGCCCTTCAGTTAACTCTCTGATTCTTAAGTCAACTGTCTCAAGTTTCTGCAGGCTTTCAATATGCTGTTGCATAACTTTTTACTTCAGGCGAAGCAATCCCGATGTGCTTTTTAGGGGGAAAGATGGTATTTCGGGGGCTTTTGGATGGGGTTGCTTCGGCTTTCTCTTTATTGACCTTCATGGTCTCTGTTTCTCAATTCTGGGCCCACCCGGACTCGAACCAGGGACCGACGGATTATGAGTCCGCTGCTCTAACCAACTGAGCTATGGGCCCTAATAAAACTAGGAAACACAATATAGTTGATCGAATTTTTTTGTCAAATTATCATTTCAAAAAGTGTAAAAACCGGTATTTAGGCCTACTGTGCTTACCGGAAAACAAGAAGATTTTCGCCTCTGGGGTCCCATGAACCCCTTACTTTAAATACCGACGAGAGAAGCTTTTCCGAAAGCACGCGGGACGGTTCTCCCAAGGCTGCGACTCGTCCATTTTCAAGTACAAGGATCCTTTCGCAGAACTTGCTCGCAAGATCAAGGTCGTGGAGAACGGCCACGACCCCTTTTCCTTCTTGAGCTAGCGACTCGAGCAGTTCCATGAGGGCGAACTTGTGGTGTATGTCAAGGTGGGAGGATGGCTCGTCAAGGAAAATAAAATCGGTTTCCTGCGCAAGAACCCTTGCGATCGACACTCTCTGCTGCTCTCCTCCCGAGAGTGTCGTTACTTTTCTTCGAGAAAACCCTTCCAGGTCCACAAGCGAAAGGCAATCCTCGGCGCGCTTTATATCTTCTGTGTTTTCGCTTTCGAAAGTTCCCAGGTACGGATACCTTCCCGTAAGTACTACCTCAAGCACGCTCAGCGGAAAATCGAAATACGAGGTTTGGGGGAGAAACGATATTTTTTTGTAAAGCTCTTTTGCTTCGTATCCCGAGATATCCTCTCCGTCAAGCAGAATGTGGCCTCCGGTGGGATTGATTATACGGGCAAGAAGGCGAAGAAGCGTGGATTTCCCCGCGCCGTTGGGGCCGACTATGCCCAGAAACTCGTTTCTTTTGATCTCGAAGCTTACGTCATCAACTATGATTTTTCCGTTTACTCCGTAACTGAGTCCCGATGTTTTTAAGGGTTCTCTTTGCATTCTACGCAATTCCTCTCCCGCTGAAATTTCGCCTCAGCAGAAACACGAAGAAAGGAACTCCGATGAAGGAAGTGATTATCCCGAGGCGAAGTTCCTCAGGGCTCATGACGGTTCTAGCTATAAGGTCCGCTACGGGCAGAAATATGGCTCCGGCAATAAAACTTGCGGGCAGGAGCCGGCGATGATCTACTCCGATCAGCAATCTTATTGAGTGCGGAATTATAAGTCCGACGAACCCCACGATGCCGCTTACCGCCACGCTTGCTCCAACTATTAGGGAACTCAGGACTATGAGATGCTTGGTCGTTTTCTCTATGTCGATACCGACGGTTTTCGCTGTCTCGTAGCCTAGAAGTCTTGCGTTTAGGTTCTTAGCGTAAAAAAGCAGCGTAACCGAGGCGGCAAGCACGGGAACCGCTGCCATTGCGAAATGCGTCCATGTGCGCGAGTCGACTCCGCCCATTATCCAGAAAAGCATTTCCTTCATTGACCACGCGTTTGATACCGAAAGCACGAAAGTCGTGAGAGAGACAAAAAGTGTTCCTAGCGCTACCCCGCAGAGAAGAAGCGTCGTATTCTCGACAAACCCCCTGTAACGTGATATTCCGTAGACTGCGTATGCCGTGAGGAGCGTGCCTGCAAACGCAGCGAGAGGGAGCAGAAGAAACCACTGCTGATGAATGCCGGTGTAGATCACCAGAACGGCGAAAAAAGCCCCTCCGCTCGACCAACCCAGTATTCCAGGTTCAGCCAGGGGGTTTCTGAACATCGCCTGCATTACCGCTCCCACAATTGAGAGTCCTCCTCCTATGGTGGCGGCGAGAAGAACCCTGGGGAGCCTAACGTTCCAAACGATAAGTTCCTGTGATTTTTCGATTCCCGCTCCGGTATCAAGCCAGAACAGCTTGCCGGCTATCACGCTGACTACCTTGTCAAACGGAACACTCACCGCCCCGAGCGATACGCACACAATGACGGTCAACAGAAGCAGGGAGGCGAGTACTACATATACGGAAAGCGTTTTCTTACCGGTCGGCATTGTTTTCTGCTCTGAATATCAGGTTCACCAGATCAATTACGGCCCGTGCCGCATAATGAGACGCGGCGTCTAGATGTTTTCCCGCGACGACTATGATCTTTTTGTCTCTGAAGGCGGAATTTTTGAACATCTGGTCCACAAAATCCGGGTGAGATGGATTATAACTACTTGTAAGCACTAGGTCAGGATTGTTCTGGATTACGTATTCGGTAGATATGTTGCTGTATCCGCTTAGCCCGAGGCGTGCCGGGAGGTTTATGGCTCCGGAACTTTCTATTATATCGTTTATGGTTGAGCGGTTGCCGACCGTGAACCCTGGAGCTCCGTAGAAAAGAACCGTCGGGGCTTTTGCGTGAGGCGGAATCTTTGCCCTGGCATCCGCGATCTGGGCTTCCATTTTTTTTACGAGGCTTTTCGCCGCGGCTTCCTCGCAGACAGCCTCTCCAACCAGTTCTATATTCTTTTTTATGCTCTCAAGAGAGACGATTTCGTGGAGCACCAGTACTTTTATTCCCGCTGCCTCAAGATGCGCGCGTATGTTCGGGTTGGTGTGACCCGCGACTATCACGAGATCCGGAGATTTTGCAATTACCTGCTCGAGGTTTGCTTGGACCTGGGGAATTCCCCGCGCTTTTTCCACGACGTTTGAGATCAGCGGGTCGGTCGAGAAATAGGTAAGCGCAGTTATTTTCTTTCTGTCGCCGATTATATCGACTAGGATTTCATCTGAAGCCAAAGTGAGCGATATTATGCTTTTTGGGCAGGGCGGTTTTGCTAGGCACACAACTGGCGCGGCGAAGAGGGCGAACAGAAACGCCGCGAACAGATTTTTGATGCTCACCTTGAAAATCAGGCTTTTCCTTATGGGTTCAGGATGACTTTTCCGAACTGCTGGCGATCTTCAAGAATTTTCTGCGCCGCAGCCGCTTCACTCAGGTGAAACCTGCTGTGTATCGAAGGTTTTAGGGCACCTTCCTCAGCAAGCTGCGCGACTTTCTCGAAGTGTTCCGCCCGGGCGTTAAACACCGTTACTCCCAGTACGGAGAGATCTTTCATAATAAGCGGGCCGAGGGCTGCTTCCGTGGCGCCACCTCCAGCAACTCCGATCAGCAGAAGTTTTCCCCCGGGGGCCAGATACTGCGTGTTCTCTTTCCACACCGAAGCTCCCACGGGATCGAAGATCATGTTTATCTTATGCGTTTTTGTAATTTTCTTTAGCTCCTCTCCGAGGTCCGAGGAGTTATAGTTTATGGTGACGTCGGCTCCGATTTTTTTTGCCTTCTCAAGTTTTTCGTCGCTTCCCGCGGTAGCTATCACGAAGGAATCGAAGAGCTTGGCTACCTGGATCGCCGCGCTTCCCGTTCCGCTTCCCGCCGCGTGCACAAGCACTGTTTCTCCCTCGGCGATATTCCCTCTTTCGCAGAAGCCGTACCAGGCGGTGACATAGCAGGTTGGAAGGGTTGCTGCGTCGTCAAAGGAGAGCCCTTCGGGAATCGGTACCACGTTAGATGAAGGTATTTTTACATATTCGGCGAATCCTCCGTGGAGGTTGACCCCGACTATCTCAAGGCCCCTTTCCGAGCGCACGGCCGGCATGACCATGACCCGATCACCCGTTTCCACGTCGGACACGTCCTCGCTTTTCTCGCATACAATGCCCGCCACGTCTACTCCCCCCACGTGCGGCAGGGGCACTGGACGGGGTGATTTCCCGCTTCTGAGCCTCAGGTCGACGAAGTTTATGGAGGAGGATTTTACCTCTACAAGGACTTCTCCCGGTCCAAGTTCCGGCTTACTTACCTCTTCGTATTTAAGAACGTCAGTTTCTCCGAATTCGTGATAGATAATCGCTTTCATTGTTACGAACTCCTTTGGAATATTTGCTGCAATTAAAGTACTTGGCTTTGCGGGTTTGGCAATAACGGGAGCTATACTGTCGATAACCTAATAAGTTGCGAACCTTCTAGGGACCTGTGACACGATCAAAGACTTTTATAGAACAGGGGCGGGGAATAACAATCCGCCGAAAAGAATCCAGGCTATAATCAGTGTCCAGATGATGTTCATTCCCTGCGCTATGAGAAACGCATAGGCGGGACGGCCTTCCTCCATGCTGACCAGGGTGGAAAAACGGGTCTCAAGGCCTATACAGACAAATGCAAGGGCGAACCACCAGCCGCGAAGCCCTTTCATGAGCCCCTTGGTCTGCGAAACAAGATCGTCCCCAACTGCGAAGGAAAAAAGAAGAGATGCCGCCATGAAACCCAGAATGAACTTTGGGAAGCGCTCCCAGATGACCCCGATCGACGGCTTTACCCCTTCATCCGCTCTCTGGCGAAATGTCCACCAAAGAGAAAGGGCGAAAGCTGCTAGACCCAGCATGGCGTTCTGCGAAAACTTCACCACCACGGCAGCGTTCATCGCCGATTCTCCCACCAGTTCCCCCGCGGCTACCACGGCTCCTGTGGTGTCAATGGTTCCTCCGATCCATGCTCCTCCGATCACCGCAGGAATTTGGAAATGCTCTACAGCCCAAGGCATGATGAGCATCATGGGGACGGCCACTATGAGAACGAGAGAAGTTACGTAGGAGAGCTTCTTTCTGTCTCCGCCTATGGCTCCGCAGGCCGCAATGGCGGCAGAGACTCCGCAGATGGAAACGGCCGTGGAGAGCATGGCGGCAAACTCGGAATCCACGGCAAGCCTCCTGCAGATCCAGTAGCATGCGTACCAGATGACGAGCACAACGAACAGGGCTTGCAGAATTCCCGCCGACCCCGCGGAGAGTATCTTGCCGAACAGGATTCCGGAACCCAGAATTATAAGCCCAATCTTGATGTAGTACTCGGTGCGGACCGCCTCTCGGAAGCGATCGGGGAAAACATTGCCAACGAACATTCCGATTAAAAGAGCAAAGATGACATAGCTTACGCCCCATTCCTTGGCCATTGCGTTTCCGGCGAGAAACTTGGACGCCCACGCAAGTGCGAAGACTAGGGGAAAGCCCACGACGTAGCGGGTAACCGACCCGCCCATCATACGGATTCCAAAGCTTGAAAAAAACAAAAAGACCACTCCCAGCGAAAGGGAAAGAGAGATGTTCTTTGCGCTTAAGACCTCGCCCAGAGAATCCGGGGCCCACGAAAACTTGGGAAGAGAAAGATAGGGAAAAAGAAGCCCGAGGGCTATAAGGATGAAAGCCGGTCCGAAAACCACCCAGTCTTCAGAGAGTCCGTGGTTTTCCTCGGGGGAGTCTGCTGCTTCATTTTCCATGCAGGTAAGATTGACATGAACTCCTGATTTTTCAACATTTTGCTGCCGACTTACTTGCCGGGATGTAGAGAACTGTTCGTAAGCCGTTCCCCTTTTCGCCAGCTCCAAGGCACGACGAATTCCCCGGCCCACACACCGCGGCTGTTTTCGCGAACATTTTTCTCTGGGGCAACGTAGCGTTTCGAATAGTGCTTGTAAGCGAGCGCATAACTTTTACAGTAATACCGGTCTGATAACTTCAACAAAGCTTATTACCAACATTACTACTTATGTTTGTCTAGTTATGTATATAAGTTCCCATTCTTAACTTGGGGAGATTTATTGCTACCTTGATTCTTTTTTGCCATTGTCTTTCATTACTCCCTTTACCAGAAAGGAAGAGATAATCCTCGGCCGCGTGAGATGGGTTTGTAACAAGCTTTAAGAAGATGACGGTTTGACCGAGCAGCTAGTGTAAGGCTCTTGCTTCTTTTATTCTTCCCAAATCGGCTTCTTTTTGACAGCTTCTGCAGCTTCGGGGCAAAGTTTCACCAGCTCTCGGTACCCTTTCTGCTCTGTTTTTCCCATAAACTCCCCTTTGCCGTCGGGGAGTTCGCAAAAGAACTCCACAAATTTTTTATTGCCAACCGCTAGTGCCGTGACAAGTCCTCCAACTCCGAATGTCACTAAGCCGACACCAACTCCCCAGCCTACCTTCTGTTTCCATTCTCGCTTGGTTTCCTCTGTTGCAACTTCCAAGCTTGCTATTTTCGTAAACCTCACCACTTTCCCCTCTGAGTCTACCATCTGTAGCACCCCATTATTGACAGCGGCAAACTTCCAGTCCCCGGCTAGTATCTCAATCTTCATGATCTTATGCCTCCAGTACCAACCAGTCTAACATATTCGATATGTCTAAGGGCCGCTCAGATCCTTATCGAGGAGTCTCCGGAGCACGTCGGCAATCTCGTCCTCGTCCTCGGGCGCAAGCACCAGGGGAGATTCTTATTTGCAGAGTTCCAATCCGTCCTCTATCAATGGACCGATACTGATACGGACCTCATAACCCCATTTTGCCATTTCTTTTTCGTCAAATGCCCAAATATTTTCAAGGTTACTAAGTTTTTTACCTCTACCAATGTATCGGTCAATCCATACTTGTGAGCTGGCTAGGCCGTTCACGGGGTAGTATTGCTGCGGGCGCAAGGGTACTGGATTGGCCCTGATGTAAACAGCGCCGGGCCCGTGGCATGACAAGGTTGCTTTAGAAACGGTTAAAGGCCACTTGTCCCCGTAATCTGTTGCCTTAATTATTTTTGAACCAGCAGAAGCAGAAACGGAAGAAAAAACTGCGGAAAACAAGATGATTCCAGTAATTATTATCTTTTTCATGTTCATATCACCTCCTTATTCGTGACAGAAGCCGTCTAAATCGTCAAAAACCTCAATTGCGCACAGTTCGCAGCACTCGGAGATAACTTTCCCCGTCTCGTCAAGTTCCGCCAAGAAACGGTGGTTTTGGAGAGATTGCCGTTCCACGCCGTCCGTGCCGAGATCCCCCCGGCAAGTGTTACAGTGTGCCGCCCGGTCAAATCCCTCTACCCGTATCGGACTGACAAATAGCTTTGCCTCAACCCTGTATCGATGTTCGTTTTCCATGCAGCTAGGATTGACATGAACTCCTGATTTTTCAACATTTTGCTGCCGACTTACTTGCCGGGATGTGGGGAACTGTTCGTAAGCCGTTCCCCTTTTCGCCAGTTCCAAGGCACGACGAATTCCCCGGCCCACAAACCGCGGCTGTTTTCCTGGGCCTCCTGCTCTGCAGAGACGTAACGGCGCGAGTAGCGCCTGTAAGCGAGAGCGTAGCCGTTTTGGACCATCCAGCCGTTTAAGTCAATCTCGTTTAAGTAGCAGATCCCGAGAAAGCGTCCGTAGCGGTCACGCTTTGTTCCCTCGCACGTAATGGAATTGCGCCCTATTTTGTTTCTAAGAGCTGCGGTTGAAACAATGCCGCAGTCATAGCTTTTTCCGGAGGCATCTTTGCAGCGCTGGTTTCTTTCCGGTGCGTCAATTCCTTCGAGTCTGATCCGTTCCCCCGAAACTTTGACCGTATCGCCGTCTGTTACATAAGGCTTGCCGGTCAGGGTCTCGGCTTCTGCTGACGCCGGGCAAAGCAGCAGAAGAAGCGTTAAGCACAATGATTGACAGAGCAATCCGGCATTGCACTTTGAATCAGGGGTATTTTTCATTGCCCACTCGACAACTGGCGGTTTATCATTGGGTATTACCGGCGAGCTTTTTCGCCGTCTTTCTTTTTCTTCTTTTTTTCTGTTTTATTATCTTCTGCGCTTTTTTTCTTTCAGCGGAGTCTTCTCCGTGGATCTGCGTTGCGATTTTTTCGGTGAGGCTTCTCCTCGCAAAGAATCTGTTAAGCGCCTGGGAACGCTCTCTCATAACCTTCACGGTAATGCCGCTTGGACGGTGTCGCAGGTGAACGCAAGTGGCCAACTTATTTACGTTCTGTCCGCCGGGTCCCGAAGATCTCGTGAAAGTTTCCTCGATATCTTCTTCCCTTATGCCAAGACGCTTCATTTCCCGCTCGAGTGCCGTTTGTTTCTCCTTTGAAACTCCGAAGTTTTTCATGATGGCACGGCGGGCCGAAGGCGGATTATCTTACTATCAGTTTCAGAAAATCGGATACCGAGACAAGCCCCACGGGTTTTTCCTCCTCGACCACGACAACGCTGTGGATTCCAGTTCCGGCTAATTCTTCGAATACCTCTTTTACAGATGCGTCCGGGCCGACGGATATGACAGGGCTGCTCATTACTTCCTTCACCATGATACGCCCGGCATCCTCATATATCTTCTCAATTTCTCCCTGGTCAAACCACTGTCCGAAGAGTTCGAGGATTTCGGTTCTCGAGAAGGAGACGGTGGTTTTTTTAGCGATAAAGTCGCTTGCGGCTACGAATCCTGTGAGGACTCCGTCATTGTTAACCACCGGAAGTTGGGCAATTTTGAGTTCAAGCATCTTGCGCGCGCACTGCTCAAGCGAGTCATTCTCCTTGGCGGTGACCACTGGGCTGTTCATTATCTCTTTTACTTTCATCTGTGTATTAGAACCTCTTTTTCCGGACAGATTAAGGATAAGACAGCCGGGGATTTTTGCAAGGCAGCTTGCTCTGGATCTCCTTTCTTGGAAACGCACTGATATGCGTATATAATTCCCCGCTGTGATGGAAACGCAGCGGATCCGTGAGATGATAGAGCAGGGCATTTCAACGTCGTTTGTCGAGGTTGAAGGGGACGGAACGCATTTTCAGGCAGTCGTCGTATCCGAACAGTTCAGGGGCAAGCCGTCTATTGAACGTCACAAGCTTGTTTACGCGGCGCTTGGAGACGCTATGGAATCCGAAATTCATGCCATCTCTATAAAAACCTACACGGACGATCAGTGGGAGAAACTTAAAAAGTAAGGAGCGAGGCAATGTCGGATATACAGAAAAAAATAGGGCGTCAGATCGAAGAGAACCCTATTATCCTTTACATGAAGGGGTCAAAAGAGATGCCGCAGTGTGGTTTTTCGGCGCAGGTGGTGAACATTCTCAACTACTACGGGGTGGATTACGAGACCGTCGATGTTCTTTTGGATCCGAAGATCCGCCAAGGGATAAAGGACTACTCGCAGTGGCCAACCCTTCCGCAGCTCTACGTTAACGGCAATTTCATAGGCGGATGCGATATATGTACCGACATGCATGTAAATGGGGAGCTGGGGGAAATTCTTAAGGAAGACGCCGGGGGCTGAGGAGATTTGGTGGTTGGCTGGTGGGTATTAACATTTCTCGGGGATTCGGTATAATTGCGTTTTCCTGACAATTTTTCACCACTTTGGAGGTTCCATGAAATCGAGACACACGATATCAATAACGGTAGATAATGAAGCCGGAGTACTCTCAAGAATCGCGGGGCTTTTCAGCGCCAGGGATTTTAACATAGAGAGTCTTAATGTCGCGGAAACTCAGGAACCGGGGACGTCCAGAATAACTCTGGTCACAACCGGCGACGAAGCCATAATTCAGCAGATAATAAAAAGGTTCAACAACATGGTCAATGTGATCAAGGTTGTTGACATGACCGAACTTGACCGCGTGGAAAGAGAGATGATTCTCATCAAGGTCGATGCGAAGGTCGATTCCAAGCCGGAAATTCTGCGGATTGCCGACATATTCCGGGCCAAGGTCGTCGATGTGTCTCCAAGATCCTACACGTTCGAGGTTACCGGGGATGAACAGAAGATTCAGGCGTTTGTTGAACTTCAACGACCCTTCGGGATAAAGGAAATCGCGAGAACGGGAACCGTCGCCATGTCCCGGGCGAATAAGAAGAGCAAGTAAAGGAGGATATAACCGGTGAAAGTTTACTACGATGAGGATATTGACCCGTCTAAGCTTAAGAAGAAGATTGCGATCATAGGCTACGGAAGCCAGGGTCACGCCCATGCCCAGAATCTAAGAGAGAGCGGAGTCTCGGTCACGGTCGCAGATATTAAGGACAGTCCCAACTGGAAAAAGGCCAAGGAAGCTGGTTTTAACGTGAAGTCGGTTTCCGCCGCTTCCAAATCCGCGGACATAGTGGTTATGCTGGCTCCAGACACTTACCAGCCGGCGATATACCATGAGCATGTCGAAAAGAACTTGGTTGCCGGAAACGCGCTTATGTTCAGTCACGGTTTTAATATTCACTACGGACAGATCAGACCGCCTGCGGGCGTGGACGTGTTCATGGTCGCTCCCAAGGCCCCGGGGCACACGGTAAGGGACCAGTATGTTGGGGGTGCTGGTGTGCCGGGACTCATAGCTGTTCACCAGAACTCGACGGGCGACGCTAAAGATCTTGCTCTTGCTTACGCCAGAGCCATCGGATGTTCAAGGGCGGGAGTTATAGAGACGACTTTCAAGGACGAGACGGAAACCGATCTTTTCGGGGAGCAGTCAGTTCTGTGCGGAGGGCTCACGGCCCTTATCTTGGCAGGATACGAGACGCTTGTTGAAGCCGGTTATCCGCCCGAGATGGCTTATTTCGAGTGCTGCCACGAAGTCAAGCTTATAGTTGACCTCATATACGAGGGCGGGATAGCTAACATGCGTTACTCGGTGAGCGATACGGCCAAGTACGGAGACATAACTAGGGGCCCGAGGCTTATAGACGACTCCGTAAAACAGGAGATGAAAAAAATAATCGGGGAGATTCAGTCCGGACAGTTCGCCTCGGAATGGATACTTGAGAATCAGGCTGGAAGGCCTTCCTATAACGCGCTTCTCAGGCAGGGTGAAGAGCATCCGATCGAAAAAGTCGGCGCCGAGCTTAGGGGAATGATGAGCTCGCTTTTCCAGAAGAAACTGGTCGATAAAGACAAGAATTGATGGATTTCCGATTTGTGAGGGTCGCAAGCGATGGGCTCAGTATAATTTACGTTTCAGCCGCGCTATGTATTCTCTTCGCGCTTCTGGGTTCTCTCTCTTTATTTTTAGTATTTCTTCTGCTCACCGCTTTTTTCGTCTTTTTCTTCAGGGATCCTGAAAGGGAACTTCCTACACTTGAACCCGGTTCCGTGATCTGTCCCGCGGACGGGAAAATAATAGATATTTCGGAGACGCTTGAAGACGATTATCTTAAGCGGAACGCCCGAAGAATAAGCATTTTTCTCTCTATCTTCGACTGCCATATAAACAGATTTCCCGTTTCGGGTAAGGTAGTCGGAACCACTTATTACCCCGGGGAATTCAAAATGGCTTTTAAGGGTGATTCATCCGAGGCCAACGAGCGGCTTGTCACCCTGATTGAGTGCGAGGGGGAAGTCCAGGTGGTTATAGTCCAGGTGGCTGGTTTTCTCGCGAGAAGAATCGTATCGCGTGCGAAATTCGGCGACGTATTGGAAATCGGGGAAAAATTCGGGATTATAAAGTTTGGTTCAAGGGTGGATGTTTACCTGCCCGAGGATGTGAAGGTGGGAGTTGAGGTGGGGCAGAAAGTCGTGGGCGGCAGGACGGTTATAGCGTGGCTAACTTGAGAAAAAAAAGAAGGAGAAGACATCCCCGTCCGGGGAGGGTTATCCCCCTGCTACCGAGCATGCTCACGACCGTGGGCCTTGCGTTCGGGCTTGCGTCCATAGTGACTTCGATTTCCATCCACGGGGACCGTGCCTCAGCCGTAGTTTCTGAGGAATGGCTTTTTAATCGCTTCTGGTGGGCAGCGGGATTTATCGGCATGGCGGTACTTGTCGACATGCTTGACGGCAGAATAGCAAGAGCTCTTAACTCGGAGAGCCGCTTTGGCGCGTCCTATGATTCGCTCTGCGATCTTGTATCGTTCGGGGTCGCCCCGGCAGTGCTTCTTTACGTTTGGGGGCTTTCGGAATATGGAAATCCGGGACTGATGGCGATGCTTTTCTACGTGGTCTGCGCAGCACTTAGGCTTGCGCGTTTTAACGTGCAGTTTACAACCAAGGAAAAGCGCATGTTCACGGGTCTTCCGAGTCCTATGGCTGCGGGACTTATTCTCTCTCCGATACTCCTTCTCTCTGAGTTTCAGATCGTTGCTACCCCACTTATGAAATCTTTTTATCTTTTCTTCGTTCCTGTTGTGGGACTTGTTATGGTTAGCGAGGTTCCATACAGAAAGTTCCCGCGAATTGCCAGATTTGGACCTTTCAGCACTCTTGTTGCGGGCTCCATAATAATTGCGGCGCTTATTACCAATCCCGGAGTGATCGCGGTCCTTATAACTTACTGCTATTTTATCCTCGAGCTCGGACGTTGTGCCTGGAAGCTGGCCGCGAAGGCTACATCGCGGGACAAAGAGTCAGAAGCCTTGGCCAGCGACGAGTCCTAGGGGTTTTCCCTCTGGAGGCTGGAGTCGATGAAAGGGGTTTTCAAATTACTTTTTTTATTCATTCTGATTACGGGAGCAAGTCTTATGAGTTTAAATGCCCAGACCTTTGCGGTTGTCGAAGGAGTAACGAAATATAGTCTTTCTAACGGCATGACCGTGCTTCTTGAGAGAAACGATTCTTCTCCGGTTGTCGCCGTTAACGTGTGGGTGAAGACCGGAAGCGCATGCGAGGTGGAGGGCGAGTACGGCCTCGCGCATGTGCACGAACACATGCTTTTCAAGGGGACAGAAGGAAGACGGGTCGGCGAGATAGCCGGGATGGTCGAGGCGGGAGGCGGAGACATAAATGCGTTTACCTCCTTTGATGAGACGGTTTACTACATCGTAAGCGCGCGGCGCTTTCTGCCTATGGCTCTCGATGTGCTCTCAGACGTCATGGAGAACTCGACTTTTGACCCCGCGGAGCTTGAGAAAGAGCTTGAAGTTGTCCAGGAAGAGATAAGAAGGGGAGAGGATTCTCCCTCAAGGGTAATCAGCCAGAAGCTTTTCTCCACGGCCTACAGCGTTCATCCCTACGGAAGGCCCATAATAGGAACCAAGCAGAGCGTGGGGAGCTTCACCAGAGACGGAATACTGGATTTCTACAGAAAGTGGTATTCTCCGGACAACATGATTCTTGTTGTGGTCGGGGATTTTGATCCTGAGGGAATAAAGGACGCGGTTGCCCGGACTTTCGGAAAAATAAAGAAAAGAAAAACTCCTGAGTGCAAACTTCCCCCGGAACCCGAGCAGAAACGCACAAGAACTTTCGTTATCGGCCGCGACGTAAACACGGGCTACTTCAGCTTTGCCTTTCATACCCCCTCGGCGAGCCACGCTGACACTCCCGTTCTTGACGTTATAAGCGGCATACTCGGTACCGGGGAAAGCTCCAGGCTCTACAGAAAACTAAAGGAGCAAAACGCCACCGTAAACGACATATACGCCTACGCCTACAGCCTCAAGGAAAACGGTCTTTTCCTCGTGGGCGGAGTTTTTGATCCCGGTAAAGTGGAAAAAGCCTCAAAGGAGATAGTGGCAGAGATAGAGCTTATAAAAAACGAACCCGTCGGGGCCGAGGAGCTTGCCCGCGCCAAAACTAACATAGAGAGGGACTTCATCCGCGCCAAGGAGACCATGCAGGGACAGGCGAGAAAGCTTGGTTACTTCGAGCTTGAAACGGGAGATTACGGCTACGAACGCCTCTACCTTGAGAGGGTGAGGAATGTTACCCCAGAAGACATATTGCGGGTGGCCAGAGAATACTTCAAGCAGAAAAACCTCACCGCGGGAGTGCTGCTTCCTAAAGACAAAACCAAGGGGGTTGAGAAGGGCTTCAGGAAAGCCCTTGTTTTTCCTGGAGCGACTCAGGAAAAAGAAAAGAAAAAAGCTTCCTCAACGCAGGCGGAATTTAAGAAATACGAGCTTTCAAACGGAATCCGGGTTCTTTTGAAACGTAACCCTGCCGTTCCACTTTTCTCCGTTCACGCGGCTTTCCTGGGCGGTCTCGGATATGAGGACGAAAACACAAACGGAATTTCGAACTTCATGTCCGGGATGTTCACCCGTGGTACCTCGAGCCGCTCCGCAGAAGATATAGCCACTCAGATAGAAGGGCTGGGGGGAACGGTCGACGGCTTTTCTGGGAAAAACAGCGTTGGGGTGACTCTCTCAGCCTTAAGTGAGAACTTTGAAGGGGCAATGGATATTTTCTCAGACGTGATACTTGATCCTTCTTTTTCCGATGAGGAAATGGAGAGAGAGAGAAGGGAAATCCTGGCCGCTTTGGAAAAACAGAAGGATAACCTCACGGGAAAGGCGGTCAGGAATTTTCTCAGGACCCTTTTCCTCAAGCACCCCTACAGGTTCAACGTTCTGGGAACCGAGGAAAACGTAGACGGATTTACCTCAGCCGATGTCCGGGAGTTTTACAAAAAAGTCATAAGGCCCGAGAACATGGTTATTTCCGTTGCGGGTGATATTGATGCGGAGAAAACCCCTGCCCTTCTTGAAAAACTGTTTGGTAGCATGAAGCAGGGCGTCTTCGAAAAGATCCGGCCGCCCCGCGAATCTGCGCTTTCTGCTGCGAGGGAAATCGTCGAGTTTGAGAGAGACAAGGCCCAGACCCACATCATCGCGGGTTTTCACGCCCCGGGGTTTAAAAGTCGCGACCGCTATGCGTTCGAGGTGCTGAATTCGGTGCTCTCAGGTCAGGGGGGAAGGCTCTTCATTGAGCTTCGGGACAAGAAAAGCCTCGCCTATGCCGTTACCTCGTTCTACGTTCCTGGGATGGAAGGTGGCTATTTCGGCGTCTATATAGGAACTGCTCCGCAGAAGGAAAAAGAGGCGCTCGGAGCGATAAAGGAACAGCTCCAGCTTGCCTTGGAGGGTATCGGGGAACATGAGCTTGAGAGGGCGAAGAACTACATAGTCGGCAGCTTCGAGATAGGGCTTCAGAGGAACTCCGCCCAAGCGTCCACGGTCGGATTTGACGAACTTTACGGAATAGGTACTTACGAATACAGAAAGTTCCCGGAGAAGATCCTTTCTGTTACGGCTGATGACGTAGCTAGGGTGGCTAGGAAGTACATAAATCCTGAGACAGCTGCGGTTTCCATCCTGAAACCCGAAGGAGATTCCACTGAGAACAGGTAGCAGGGATCCTGTTTTTCCCAGTTCAGGGAGAGAGTTCTGTTTTTTAAGGACTCTCGGGCAGAGGAGTATAGAAGCGCGTCGTCGGGTAAGCGAAATCGATGTCGGAATGCTTTCCAAACTCGGTTAGTATCGCTTCCCAAATAGTTTGTTCGGAGCCTCTTTTCTGTCTCGGATTTATTATGTATCTGATTGAGAAAAGCACTCCACTGTCTCTTGTCGACATGTAAACCGCCGGGGTTAGCTTCGAGAAATGTATCATGTATCTCTCGGCGGCTAGGCGGAGCTGTTGTTCAGCCTGCCCTGAAGAAGATTCAATTTTTTCTTTTGCTATTCTCTCAAGAATTTCACGGGTCTTTTTCCAGTCGCTCTCAAACGTTACGAGGACATGTATCTCATTCCATATATAGTTAAACGCGCCGTGGTAATTCGCGGTTCTCTCCTTCAGCACATGACTGTTGGGAATATGTATGATCCTGCCCGTACTCTGTTCAGCTTCAACCCAGTTTCCGACCTCGACTATGCTGAACTGAAAAAGCCTTAAATCTATTACGTCCCCCTTGGTTTCTCCTATCTGTATGCGGTCCCCTATTACGAAGGGTTTTCTCCAGAGGATGAAGAACCAGCCTGCAATGTTGGCTATGGTCTCATGAAGTGCTATGGCGAGACCGGCGCTCGCGATACCCAGATAGGTTCCTATGGGGCCCAGGCCCTTTATCCACAAGCTGCCGACCAGTATTATGGCAAGGAAGGCGTAGATGTATCCTATAATGCGTTTTGAGTAATAGACTGTCCTGGGATCTTTCGTGTTCTTGGTTATGATCGAGATCAGGATTTTTCTTAGGAAGAACAGTATTGCCACTATCAGAATAGAAAGCACCAGGTTTTCTATCTGCGAGCTGTAAGCATTGTTGTATTCCCTGAGGTGATTTATTAGATTTTCCACAACTTCAAAAATAAACGATCTTAGCTGAGAGTTCAAAAGGGCGGGAAATTTTAGCTGCTTGAGACGACGGGCGCCTCGATTTTCATTTATTTTCTTTTCTGTTATTCTGTTTGCGGGCTGCTAGCTCAGCCTGGTAGAGCAGCTGACTCTTAATCAGTCGGTCGTGGGTTCGAATCCCTCGCAGCCCAATTCATTTTGCATCTTACGGTGCTGTCCGGAACCATGATTCCGGGTGCTTGGCGATTTTTGACTGTAAAGGGCGAGAGTGGCGGAACAGGCAGACGCGCTAGATTTAGGATCTAGTACCTTAGGGTGTGAGGGTTCGACTCCCTCCTCTCGCAGAAAAACGCTTTACGTGATTCTCAAGATATGCGCCTTCTTGTGCTTTTAGCTTTGCTTCTTTGTTCCTGCTCCCACGGTACGGAGAATCTTTACGAGAGATCTTTTTACTCGATGGGTTCAACGGTGAAACTTAAGTTTTATTCCCCGAGCGAAGAACTTTTTCACCGGGTTGTTGATGCCTGCGTGAAGAGAACCAAGGAAATAGACCGGCTTTTCAGTAACTACAGGGATGACAGTGTTCTTGCTGAGGTGAACAGGAATGCGGGAGTTGCTCCCGTTTCCGTTCCCACAGAGTTTCTACGTCTCGTGCGGACCTCGATTAAGTACTCAGAGCTTACCGAAGGGGCTTTTGACATAACTATCGGCAGTCTTTTCGAACTCTGGGGGACTGAGACCAAGGCGGGGCGGTTACCCGGCCGGTCACGGATCCGCGACGCACTTGGGTGTACGGGTTTTCGGAAAATAAAGATAGACGAAGTTAAATCCCAGGTTTTCCTTGACGGCGACTGTGTCAGACTCGACTTCGGAGCTATAGGAAAAGGCTATGCGGTTGACGAGATGGTAAATATCGCCAGGCAAAACGGGATCAAGAGGGGGCTTGTGAATTTCGGGGGAAACATATACGCAATGGACCCCCCCGCAGGCAAAAAGTTCTGGGATGTGGGAGTGAGAAAACCCGGGAGCGGAAGCGAAATCATCTCGAAGCTTGACCTTGTGGACAAGGGTGTCGCGACTTCAGGAGATTATGAGCGCTACTTTGAGCACGATGGGAAAAGATACTCCCATATAATTGATCCCAGGACGGGTTGGCCGGCTGAGGACGTGACTTCCGTTGTAGCCGTTTCCAAAACCGCTACGGAAGCCGATATCTTCTCGACTGCCGTTTCGGTTCTGGGTCCGCGTGGCGCGAAGATGTTTGCCAGGAAGGATAAATCACTGGGTTTTCTCGTCGTTTGGAAAAGCGGAAAGAAAAAGTCCTGCTTCGGGTCTTATGCGTGCCCGTAGGGTGCAGGGGAGTCACTGCTGCTTCGGATATTCTGGTTTTTTTCTGTAGAGATAAAACGTTACGAAAATGATCAGGTAAAGAAGAGATATCTGAAGGACAACAAAAGAGCCGATTTTAACATAGGCAAACTCGGGGCTTACATATCTTACTAGCCAGCCGCCGGCTATATCGAGGAAGGCCGAGCCGTAAGACGCTATTATGACGAGAAGCTTCTCAGCGGAGCTTCTGTTAGTGAAAAGAAAGAGATGATTTAGCGTTACAAGTAAAACGGCCATTGAGAAAAAGTGGAAATGGGCTTCTTCAAGCAGTCCAAGGTAGCTTCTCGGAGGCCTGAAACTCTCCTCGGAACCCCTGTAGTACTCAACAACGCTTTCATAGCTGAACCCCACCTTAAGGAAAAGCAGCAGGTTTGTTAGCCACAGAAAGAGGAAGAAAATAGTCGTGAGCAGAACGACAAGTTTTAACAGATCGTTTTTTCTTATGTCCGATGAAATGAAGAATTTCATTTTTCTCTCCTGGATAGAAGTTATTGATCAGCCGTAGTGCCGAACATAACCCTGTAGACTGCGAGGACTCTTCTCGTGGCTTGCGAAAAAGATACCGCACTTATCGTGGCTCCGGTAATATTGGGAACTCCTTTTCCTACCTTCATTCTGTCCATCTTGGTTTTTTCCAGGAACAAGTTTATCCATTTTCCGCTCGGCATGTAATCTGTGGGTTCGAAAAATGCGAGAGTTTCGGCGTGGCGAAGCGTCCCATCGGGATTTATTACGAACATTACGGTTTCGGTCAAGGTACGAAGAGTGTGGGTATCGATAACCGCGTAGCCTGTCTCTTTTGCGCCGGATTTCGCTATGTAGAAAGTGTAGAGTCTTGAATCTACCTCTACCCTGGCCATTTCACGTACGCTTTCGGCCTGGGGCTTGGTGAGAAAAACGTGTCTTTTTTCTATTTCTTCTGCTTCAGGGAAAAGGAGCTCAAGCGCCTTGCCTTTGGTAAGAAAGACCTTGGCGGAGACATCTCCGGCACCATGCAGAAAAAACAAAAGCGTTATTAAGATAAGGATTCTCATATTCATGATGAAAGAAGGGCAACATTCTATCTGAATATTGCCCTTTTGAAGAGAGAGAAGGAGAGAAAAAAAAGAAGCATAAACCCGCGCCCGTTTATCGCGGATTTAAGTTCTGCATACTAAAACACATATCCAATCCCGAAGTTGTACTGGTCCTTTGCCTGACCCGCGGCGGTATCAAGATTCTGATACTCTGCCTTTATGACCACGTTTGGAATCGGCTTGTAATTTATCCCGATAGTGTACTGGGTTCTGTCGTTCGCTGGATTTCTCTCATATCCGGCGGGAACCTTCTCCTGGGTATCAAATTGTTCATATCGGAAAAAAGGCGCTAGGTACTCCATGTATCTGCTTCCAGAGTTAAGCGCGGAGAAAATGTTATATGCTCCTAGAATATACCAGCCGGACTGTTCCTCCCCGACGGATTTGTTGCCTTCATACTCTTTAAGTTGGTTTATAAGCGCGGCGTCATCAAGACTGGTCCAGACTGCTAAAGCCTTCAGGTCTAACCCTGCATACTGAAACTGTCCGTCAACCGAGTACATCTGGAAGAGGCCGTCTATAGTCTGGCCGTTAACTTCCTCGTCCTGACCGGTGTTACCGTAGTACATGGATCCTCCGATTCTGATTCCCGGAATAGGATCGTACTCAAGCCTTCCGACAAAAGCCATGTCCTCGAATCTTGCCCTGTTTCCCTTGATTCGAAGACTTCTGTTATCCGATGCCTTGAACCCCCGAGCATCGGCGCTCGACATCACGTAGGCCCTGTAAGAAAGCTCTCCGCCGCTGCCCAGATCAAACGTTCCATGTGCCCCGGCTCCAGACTCTCTCCATGTGCTCGGAATTATCCGTCTCTCCACCTCGGGTCGCCCCACTCCGTAAAACGTTGTCGGCTCATGAATCTCGTTTACAACTCCGAAAGGAGTCAGCAGAAGCCCACCCCGAAGGTTAAGCTCATCCCTTATAAGGAAATCGACGTACGCGAACTCAACCGAGGCCGATCCTGATTGTCCATCTTTGTTGCTTCCCGTCGTACCGTGCTCGAACTCGATTTCCGAGTTGAAAATTATGTGGTCGTTGTACTTGTAGCCGTTATAGAGAACCAGTCTCAGGGTATCCACTACATCGTTCGCATCCCCCTCTTTTACGTTGCCTATAAGCACCTCACCGTATCCTCCGAACGATATTCCCTGATCAACCCTGTAGACCTTAGAAGCCGCGGGGGCCAAGCCGAATTCCGTCTCATAGACCGTAGGCTCTGTTACCGAAGCGGACTTTATGGCTTCTATCTCATCCGCTAGAACTTTTATCTGTTCCTCAAGCTTTTTTATCTTTTCGTCCGAAGCCGTACCCGCTAGAGAAATCTGCGTACCTCCGAGTGAAAAAATCAGGAAAAAGACAAAAAGCGTTTTCCACCTTTTTGTATAATTAACCATCTGTTGACATCCTCCTTTTGCGACCTGTTAGGGTTGCCTAATTAGTAGATATTATGGATATGTAATATCCATAATGTAGATTAATAACATCCTGGAGTTATGATGTCAAGAATTTTTTTTAAAAATATTTGCAGATAAGAAAATCAGCGAAATTACCCGTCTGATTTTCTTCACGGAACTATGTAGATAGGCGAAAATGACGACAATGAGAATTATTGACAATAAAGGTCTAGAATGGTAAAAAATACCTTCCCTGACCCCCAAGATGGGGAGATATTCGCGGACTATGCTTAAAAAAAGTTTCTTCTATTTGTCAGTTCTCATATTTTTTCTTTTTCCCGCGCTCTCTTATGCCGCAGAGATAGACAGGATCCTCTCTCTTGTCGATTACATAGGAGGAGACTACGCAAATGCCGTAAAAGAAGGGAAGATCATAAACGAATTTGAGTATCAGGAGATGCTGGACTTTTCTTCCGTAGCGGCTGGTCTGTGGGAAAAAACGGGTGAGAAGAGAGAAGGAACAGCTGATTTTTCCGAAAAATTCGCACGTCTGCACTCAATTATAGTATCCAAGGGGCCCGTCTCAGAAGTGGAAAGCCTTGCAGGTGAACTGAAGGGGCGGATCATTTCAGTCTATGACATCAAACCCTATCCGGCGAATATACCCGATTACGAAAGCGGAAAAGAGCTTTACGTGAGGAACTGTTCCTCCTGTCATGGGCTCTCAGGAAGGCCGGACGATGCTTTCTCTAAGACCCTCAATCCTCCTCCCACGGATTTCACAGACCCTGATATAAATCTCGGGCTCTCACCTTTTAAAGTTTACAACACCACCACTTTCGGGATCGAAGGTACCGCCATGACCTCGTTCGAAAAGGTGCTTGACGAAAAACAGAAATGGGATGTGGCGTTTTACGTTCTCTCGCTCGGGTATCCAGATATTCCCTCAGGCGGAGGTGCTTCTGGACTTTCCACGGAGAATATTCCCCATGATGTAAAAAAGCTTGAAAATCTTGCCCTGGCCAGCAATGCGGAGATTCTTCTTAATGCCGGAGCCGGGGGCAGTGACGAGGAAGTTCTTTTTTACCTGAGAACCGCTTATCTTCGGGATGGAATTGCTGGAGGTGCATCCGAAGCTATAGCCCATACCCTGAGGAAGCTTGAAGAGGCCATCGATCTTTACGAGGCCGGCAGAAAGGACGAGGCTTTCAAGGAGGCTCTCGACGGGTACTTGGGAGGGTTTCAGAGAATCGAACCTGCCCTGGTATCGAAAAAAAGACCGCTTGTTCTTGAGGTTGAAAAAAAAATGGGATTTTTCAGGTCATTAGTGATGTCCGACCGGGATTCCTCCGAGCTTCATGATCTGAAAGCTAGCATAGAGGAGGATCTTCGCGAGTCGGAGCGCATCCTGCAAGGCGGCTCATCGCTCGGCAAATACCTGAGTTTTGTCAATTCTTTTGCCATAATACTCAGAGAAGCGCTTGAAGCTCTGCTGATAATCGCGGCCATTATCGCCGCTTTAGCGCATTCAGGTAACCGCGGGATGATCAGGTACGTTCACTACGGGTGGGTGCTTGCCCTCTTTGCAGGACTGGCGACGTGGGTTGCGGCAAGAACCATAATAGATATCTCGGGGGCTAGGAGGGAGATTGTGGAAGGAGTGACTTCTCTTCTGGCAGCAGTGATTCTTTTTTACGTAAGTTACTGGCTTATCTCAAAGGCGGACGTAAAAAAATGGAAGGAATACGTCCGCTCCAAAACCCAAGGCGCGCTTACCCGAAGAAGCGGCCTTACTCTTGCTTTCGTCTCGTTCCTTGCTGTCTACAGGGAAGCTTTCGAGACAATGCTTTTTTACCAGGCACTTTTCTTCCAGACAGGTTCCTCCATGCCACACGTGATCTATGGACTTATTGCGGGGGTGGCGGTTGTGTTCGTAATAGCTTTTCTTATGTACAGGTTTACCCTCAGGATTCCTCTTAAATACTTCTTTTCCTTCACGAGCGTTTTCCTCTACCTGCTCTGTTTCATACTTCTCGGCAAGGGAATACTTGAACTCCAGGAGGCGGGAATTATTTCTTCAACTACGGCGGATTTCATTCCTTACATGGATACCCTTGGGATATATCCTTCTTATGAGACCGCGATCCCCCAAGCTGTCCTTCTTCTTCTTGCCTTTTGTTTGTTTGCACGAAATTACGTATACCGGGAAAAACATTCGTAAGCTGCGAGCGACGTTCAAGACATGACGTGCAAAAGGTGTGACGTTCGGTTTTTAACTTCGGATTTAAAAATTCACTTTGAGTTACGGAGCATACTAGAATTTTTCGAATAATGATATATTGTTACCTGAATTCTTTGCTGAGGGGTTTTAGACAAAATGAAGATAGATGTTGAGGATATCGACAGCACCAGAAAAAAGATAAGGGTTTCTCTTTCCTCAGATCAGGTTGCGGAAAAAAGAAATTCCGTGTTCCGTGACGTTATGGGGGGAGTAAGCGTCAAGGGATTTAGGAAGGGAAAGGTCCCCCGTCACGTGGTCGAGTCAATGTACGGAAAGGAGGTCGATCAGGAAACCGCATCTAACCTTGTTTCGGAAACCTTGTCCGAAGCCCTTGCGCAGCGCTCGCTTTTGCCAGTGACACGCCCCGACATCACGGAGATGGGTGAGGTAAAGACTGGAGAGGACTTCGCCTATTCGGCTGAATTCGAGGTTGTTCCTGATTTTGAGCTTTCTGACTACAGCTCAATTCCGGTTAAGAAAACCGTCCGCCAGGTGACCGAGGAGGATATAGACGCCGAGGTGCAGAAACTCAGGGAAAGGTCTGCGCAGTCAAGGCTTATCGAGGAAGACCGTTCTGCCAAGGAGGGCGATTACCTTTTTGTCGACTACAGCGGCAAGTTTGAAGACGGGGAGACCATAGACGATCTTAACAGGCAGAATGTAAGGTTTTTGCTGGGCGAAGAACAGTTTGCCCCCGAGTTCGAAGAGAACTTGCTTGGGAAGAAAGCGGGCGAGGAAGCTCAATTCTCGGTTTCCTACCCGGAAGATTTCCTAATACCCGAGGCCGCCGGGAAAACCGTCAGTTTCACCGTCAAGATAAATGAGATTCACGACAGGATTCTGCCCGAGGCGGACGATGATTTCGCTAAGGATTTTGACGTCGAGGGTATCTCTGAGCTAAAAGAGGCCATAAAAGAGCAGCTTGAGCACCTTCATGAAGACGAACAGCTCTCATCCATGAGGGAACAGATAGTCGACGACCTTCTCTCGAAAAACCAGTTCGACGTTCCTCCGTCGCTGCTTGAAAAGGAAGAGGAGAGCCTTAAAGCGAGATTCCTCTCCGACATGCAGAGAGGCGGAGTCACGGAGCCCGAGATCGGGGAGGACGTGGCTCCAAAATTCACCGAGAAGGCCGCCGAGAGTGTCAGGACATCTATAATTCTCGGCCGCATCGCTCAGAAGGAGAACGTGAGAGTTACCCGTAAGCAGTTAAACGAGCACATAGACCGCCTGGCCGCTTCATATAATCTTCCCCCCGATCAGGTGCACAAGGCTTATGAACAGCCGGGGACTATGGAGCATCTGGAATCCCAGATCAAAACCCGAGGGGTTTTGGATCTTCTCTTGGAGCGGGCCCAGATTGAGGAAGTAGAGGGCGAACCCGCGCAGATTGACAAGGAATAACACGCTTAGTTATAATCGGTTCGATGATAACCGATTTCATACCCTATGTTATTGAGCGTACGAGCAGGGGCGATCAGGGCTACGATATTTTCTCAAGGCTCCTTAAGGACAGGATCGTCTTTATAGGTTCCGACATAAACGATGCGGTAGCCAACGTCGTAATCGCCCAGCTCCTTTTTCTTGAATCCGAGAACCCCGAGACGCCTATTTACCTCTACATAAATTCTCCCGGAGGGCATGTTACTTCCGGTCTTGCCATCTACGACACAATACAGTACGTGAAGCCCGAAGTCTCCACCATATGCATCGGGCAGGCGGTCAGCATGGCTGCGGTTCTTCTGGCAAGCGGCGCGGCGGGCAAAAGGTATGCGTTGCCTCACTCAAGGGTGATGATTCACCAGGTGCTCGGAGGTGTTTCCGGGCAGGCAAGCGACATAGAGATACACGCAAAGGAGATCGTCAGGGTGAAAGAGCAGCTCAACTCCATACTTGAGAAGCACACCGGGCAGACTCTTGAGAAGATAGCGAGCGATACGGACAGAGACTTTTTCATGACCGCCCAGGATTCTATTGATTACGGTATAGTGGATGCCATAATTACCGAAAGGGAGGAGGCAACCGGATGAGTCCCAGAAAAAGCAAAGAAGAAACGAAGCACTACTGTTCTTTCTGCGGGAAGAACCAGGAAGAGATCAACAAGCTCATAGCGGGCCACGGCGTCTATATCTGTGATGAGTGCATAGACCTCTGTAACCAGATTATAGCGGAAGAGAGGACCAAGGACAGCGCTTTTCCGAAACCGAAGAAATCCTTTCCGACCCCACAGCAGATGAAATCTTTCCTTGACGGATACATAATAGGTCAGGAAAACGCCAAGAAGGTACTTTCCGTCGCCGTCTACAATCACTACAAGCGGATGCAGTTTAACGAATCCGGTAGGAGAAGAAGCGACAAGGTGGAAGTGGAGAAAAGCAACATACTTCTCATAGGCCCAACGGGTTCAGGAAAAACCCTGCTTGCGCAGACGCTGGCCAAGATTCTCGACGTTCCCTTCACCATAGTGGACGCTACCTGCTATACGGAAGCTGGCTATGTGGGCGAGGACGTGGAAAACATGATAGTGAGTCTCCTTCAGGCGGCAAACTACGATGTCGAAAAGGCTTCCCGTGGAGGCATTATCTATATAGACGAGATAGACAAGCTCACGCGCAAATCAAGCGACAGTCCCTCGATCACGAGAGATGTCTCGGGAGAGGGTGTACAGCAGGCGTTGCTCAAGATAATGGAAGGGACTCTGGCAAATGTTCCTCCCAAGGGGGGAAGGAAGCATCCGCAGCAGGAATTTACCCAGGTGGACACCACGAACATTCTTTTCATATGCGGCGGTGCTTTCTGCGGCCTTGAGGATATTATCCGCGCGAGAATCGGGGAGAAATCCATCGGCTTCGGAGCTAAATTGTCAGACAGGACTGCGGAGGACGAAAGCAACTTTCTCAACAAGGTCCAACCTGAGGACCTCGTTCAGTTCGGACTGATTCCCGAATTCGTCGGGAGGGTCCCGATTATCGCCAGTCTGAGCGAACTTACCGAAGAGCAACTGATCGAAATTCTGACCGAACCCAAAAACGCTATCGTGAAGCAGTTTGAGAGGATGATGGAAATCGAGAAGGTGCAGCTGGAGATAACGGAAGATGCGAGAAAGGCCATTGCCGGGGAAGCCGTCTTGAGAAATACCGGGGCCAGGGGGCTTCGGGCCATCATAGAAGCGATTATGCTTGAGGTTTTCTATGAAGTGCCTTCGCTGCAGGGAGTAACGCGCTGTGTGATTGACGAGAGCGTTATAGCCGGGCGCAACGATCCCAAGTTTTATTTTGAGAAGTCGGATGAGGAAGCCCAGAAGTTGCTAGGAACATAGAAAATTTCTTGCGGGCGGAAGTTTCACTGCACCCGTGCCCCAAGGGCTCCCTTCTGAAACCGCTAATCCCGAAACCGATGATTGACAAGGAACTGCTTGAAATTCTTGTGTGTCCTGAGACCGGGGAACCTCTTGAAGAGGCCGGTCGGGAGATCATTGTGCGGCTTAACGAACTTGTTGAGCTCGGAACTCTGGTTGACAGGTCGGGAGAGCGGGTTTCCGAGAAAATCGAAGGGGGTCTTATTTGCCGCGGCGGGGAATATCTCTATCCCGTAAGGGAAAATATACCGATTCTGCTAATTGAAAATTCTATTCCCGTTGCTTGATTTGTCGCTTGTCTGGCGAGGCAAAATGTGCGCCTGCTGAGCCGGGCGTTTGATGTCGCGTTGTAAGTTCTGTTACGTACTAAACTGATGACTTCGATTTTTCGTGCAGTATTATGTTATAATTCCTGACAAGAGGGGGCATCGAAATGATTAAAAGGAAGTTCCAGTCCGCAATGAAGGGGTTCTTGTGCCTGTTTCTCGCAGGTTTACTCTTGGCATCGCTCGGCGGCGGCGACGCATCCGCGCAGGACGACGACACAGTCGCACAGAATGTATTCGGGGTAAGCGGCGTATTTCTCAAAAAAATCACGGTCACGGCCCGAAAACGGGAGGAGCTGATTCAGGATGTTCCCCTGTCGATTACCCATTTCAGTTCGGAACAGCTTGAAACCCTTAAGGTAAACGATCTTGAAAGTCTCACGGTGCGCATGCCCAACGTGGCGCTTGACGATGCCATCTCGGGACTGTCAATAGCCAACTTTTCCATCCGTGGCGTAGGAATAAACGAATCCATAGCGTCTGTTGATCCGACAGTGGGAGTGTTTGTCGACGGCATATATATGGGGCAGATAAGCATCGTTTTATTTGATACCTTCGATGTTGAAAGCATAGAGGTGCTGAGAGGACCTCAGGGAACGCTCTTCGGGCGGAATGTCACTGGGGGGGCCATACTGATTAACACCAAGAAGCCGGGAGATGTTTTTGAGATATCAGCCCGCACCTCGTTTGAAGGAGGGGGTGAGAGTCTTAACAGCTACTACATGGGCACGATCGGAGGCCCGATCAGCGAGACGGTAAGCGTGAAGGTAAGTGCGTATACGAATCAGGATAACGGCTGGTTTAAGAATCTCCACACGGGCGAGGCTTTCGGAGAAAACGACATACGGATGGTACGACCGATGATTGTGTGGAATCCGACGGATGACGTAAGTCTTGTTCTGCGCTACCAGTACGAAAGCACGAGGAACGACGGCACTGCTTCACAGAACCAGCGCGACTTCGACCTCAATAGTCATGATTTTAGCATTGACGAAGAAGGCTTCAGGAGGCATAAACATCACTTTTTCACCGCTCAGCTGGACTGGGATGTGGATTTCGGAGACGGCACCGTGACCAATATATTCGGTTTTTACGATGCGGAAGGTACCGCTTTGCTTGATATCGATTCTACCCCGGAAAACGTTTTCAGCATACGCGGATGGACCCCATACAGGCAGTGGAGCAACGAACTGCGCTACGCAGGCAGATTCTTCGAAAGTCTCCACGCGACGACTGGTCTTTATTACTTTACAAACGAGATAAACTACCATGATAGCCGTTATATATTGGGAGGAGCTTTGACCCAAAACTTGGGAGGGGATTATTTTGTTGATACCCTGGGCGTGTTTCTCTCGCTTGATTACGATCTTACGGATCGTGTAACGCTTATCTCGGGCACCCGTTACAGCCATGAAAAGAGGAAGGTGGAGACCGTTTCCGCTACCGCGGTGCCATGCAACGTCGCGGTCGGACCGGCATGCGAGTTTGATTTCACCGACGAGGAGACCTGGAACAGCTGGTCGCCCAAGCTCGGCGCCGTCTACCATATAAGTGGAGGAGCTAACATTTACGGACACTGGACCAGGGGATTCCGCTCCGGAGGCTATAACCTGCGGAACAGTTTCCCCCCAGATCAGGAACTCCCGGGGCCGTACGATGAGGAAAGAATCGATACCTTTGAGGCGGGATTCAAGATATCCACAAACAGGGGGATCTTAAACGGCGCGGTTTTCTATAACATGATCGACGATGTGCAGCGGATAATAACTCTTCCTAGATCGGCCAGCGTGTTCGCACAGGAGATTCGCAACACTGCGGATGTGGAAGCCTTCGGCTTTGAACTTGACGGACTGCTCGCCGTTACCGGGAACTTTTTTCTTCTGGGTTCGATCGGATACGCAGATCCCGAGTACACCAAAATAAAATATGACCTTAATGTAGATGGCGTTCTTGACAAAAAAGACCTGGCTCTTGAACTTCCCCGGGCCGCGAAGCTGACCTGGAGCGTTGGCGCGACTCATAACGCCGGACTTGCGAACTGGGGGAAGATGACTTCAAGGGTAAGCTATTCGTATCGCGACAAGTCATATCTGACGGATAACAACGTAGGATATACTCCCGAGCAGAACATTGTTGAAGCCGGAATTGACATCGCCCCGATGAACGACAGGTTTTCAGTCGGATTCTACGGAAAGAACCTCCTTAACGAAGTCAGGCACGGAAGCTATCAATCGCTTGACAATCCTCTCTTTCCACAATTGGGAGGTTCATTCGCGCCGCTTTCCAAGGGCAGGACCTTCGGCGTGCAGCTGACCTACCGGTACAGGTGACGGAAAAAAGGAGACACACGTGCCGGTGAATGTCATGTCCGTGATTCTGATGGATCTGCGTGTGCCCGGACGAGTCCAGCATCTTTTTCCAAGACAGGGACGCATTTCGAACCACGTGCGGTAAATATCTTTCAGCCCGCCAGCGGTCAGGTTAACGGGTTTCTGGCGGAATCCCCCGGGGGAGTGTGGCGGGAGGAATTGCCGTCGGTCTCGCCATAATTGTTCACGGAGTCGGTGCACGGGCTCGGAGCGGGCAAGATTGACGGACGCCGGTGTCGGCGCCGCGGCGGTTGTTACTCAAAGTAAAGAGTATGCTCGACCGGGTAGATTTCCCCTGCCTGCCGGCAGATGGCGGAGGGAAGGCCTGAATTTCTCCGCGTTCGTCCTGCTGCGTACTGAAACCCTGGGCCGGAAGCGTGCTCGTCACAGGCCAGACATGAGTTCAGGTTCCCCCGCTCGTCGGCATGCGCGTCGTCCATGTCATTTGTCAGCATGTTCCAGAGCCCGTAGTGCTCCACGCAGGTCTTCATGCACCAGCGTCTGGTGTGCAATACGTTGTATGTCCAAGTCTCGGCGCACGGCTCTGCAAAGCCGACTTTTTCCATGAGACACTTCTTGATGCCATCTGCCGTAAGCTTCCTCCCGCACGTTCTTGCTGGCTTCGTCAGATCCGGTTTTGCCAGGTAGACGGCGAGATCACGCAAGGAGGAGCACGTTCCGCAGTGATAGCGGTGTGTAACGACATGGCCTTGTGAAAGCGCGCTTTCTTGGTCGGGAAACGTGCGTAGCCGGTAGTCCACGCGATCCGGGTCCACGAACTGGACGGCACACACCTCGGTATTTGAGCCCAGTGACGAGTGCCACCGCAGCACCGGCTCCTGACCGTAGAATAGAAACGTTGCTCTGGTCTCATCGATCTCGTAGCTCCTCGTGTCCGGGGGCAGGGGATAGCGTAGTCCCGCAATGCCGGAGTAGGATTCACGGTACCGGGGCTCGAACGGACTGGACGTAAGAAAGCCGCCCGCGCCTCTTGAGGGTGAAGCACCGGTTTCTGTATCGCCGCTCCCGAGATCCAGATGGTCATAGACCTCGTTGCCGTTTAGAAGGTTTGTATTCCGCAGACGTTCAACCAGTGCGCCGGTTCCGGACAGACTGGGCGCACGATCGTCGGTGCAGACAGGATCATCCCGGGAAACTTCCTGGCCCGAAGATGGGGGAAGCGGCAGGAGCCACGCGATCAGCACCAGCACGGTCCCCAAGCCGGCGTACTTCCCCACCTTGGCGATGCGGGTTCCGTTTGAACTGCCCGCCGTACGCGGTCGGGGATTCCCGCTGTCGGCGCGGTGAGCTTTGATTTCCGAGTGTCCGGAACTTTTTCCCGCCGCCCGAATGTCATCAATTGCATCTCTTCCCGCTTTTTGTGTTCCACGCTCAGATTCCGGAATGTTTTTTACACCCGCGCCGGTGCTCCGGCGAGGAAGCCTCGGGCTCGGGGCAGACGCACTCAGAAAGAAACTCCTTATTTTTTCTCTCAGGTTCTTGAACCTCTTCATTTTCTCTAAAACAAGCCAAAAACAGCTTGCAGCAACGTATCTCTATCTGAACAGAAAGGGGAGCAGGCACGGGGCAATTCAGTTTTTTGCGAGAAAATCAAGCACGGTCTTGTCCGCCTCGGCTTGACACTCCCTCCAGAATCCGTGGCCAACGTCCGCAAACGCTTTTTCAACCGTATTCGGTATAAGTTCCATCAGTTTCTTCGATCTCTCGGGAGGCGTGACTATATCACGCTCCCCGTACATGATCAGGGTTTCCGCGGAGATCTTCCCGAGTCGGGCCAGTACGTCGTGGTTCTCGCATGCGTAGCTCTGGTTTCTGTATCCGGCAGCCGCATCGGGGTCAGCGGGAACTTCCCGGATTCTGTCTACCAAGGAGTCGTAGTTCTCTTCTATGTATTTCCTTCGGTATCCGAGGAAAAGCGCAAAAACCCATCCCGCCCCGGGCCCCGCTTTATCCACTATGTCCCTCGCGGTTTTGATGAGCAGATTTCCGACCTCATCCCTGTGTGCGGAGGAGCATCCCATAACGAGCCTGTTTACCCTCTCGGGGTATTTTATGCCCAGCCACTGGCATATCATTCCGCCCATTGATTTTCCGACGAAGTGGGCTTTCTCTATCCCGAGAAAGTCCAGAAGCCCTGCGGTGTCATCCGCCATCTCCTCCATTGTATAGGGATAATCGGGTTTATCGGAGCGGCCCGAACCCCTGTTATCAAGTGCTATCACGCGGAAATGCTCCGAGTAGATGGGAACCTGCACATCCCAGCTCTCAAGACTGCTCCCAAGGCCGTGGATGAGTACGAGCGGATCCCCCTTCCCATGCTCTTTATAATAAAGATTTATTCCGTTTGTCTCTGCGTATGGCATGTCGGGTCTCTCCCGAGGTTTGCCTAGTACCTGCTCAGAAGATACTCTTCCAGTATTATTGTAGCGGCCATCTTGTCTATTACTGTTTTTCGCTTCTTTCTTCCCGTACCGGCTTCTATCAGTGTCTGCTCCGCAGTCCTGGTGGAGAAGCTCTCATCCCAGTATTTCACCGAAAGGCCCAGAGAATCTCGAATGCGTTCGGAGAATTTCCTGATGTTCTTTGCCCTGTTTCCGAGAGAACCGTCCTGGTTGTAAGGTATCCCTACGAGGATTTCGCAGGGGGAGTATGGCTCTATTATATCGCGAAGCCGCACAAGGTCTTTTTTCTCGTTTTCCCGACTTATGGTACAGACGCCGTTTGCCGTGATCCCCAGCTCGTCGCTTACGGCAACCCCTATCGTCTTGGTCCCTATATCAAGCGAGATTATCCTTCCCGAAGTTCTGTTTTGCTTCTCAGCCGGTGTTTTCATCGGGCTCCAGTTTCTCTATGACTGCCGCTCCTATGCTGTTTCCCCATACGTTTATGGTAGTACGGAACCTGTCCAAAAACCAGTCTGTTTTTTGATATGAAGGATTTCATGGATGTTGACTCTTTTTCTTCCTAAGTTAAGTTAAGTAACCATACAGGTTTTTTTTGTAAAGCCTGCCGGGAGTGAAAATGAATTTCCTGCCAAAAAAGTATCACGCCGTGCTTTTCTGCTTGCTTGCATTTGTTTTTTCTTCGGGTTGCGTGCTGGTGATGGGTGGAGCGGTCGGCGGCGGTACTGCGGCTTATCTCAGGGGAGTTCTAAAGAGCAAGGAAACCACCTCGTTTGACAATGTCTGGTTTGCGGTGGTGGAGGTGGTGGAACAGCAGGAGTTTGAGGTAACAAAAAAAGAAAGCAATGTGGGCAAGGCGCTTATCGAAGCCAAGCTTCGCGACCAAGCTAAAATGATTTATATGACCGTCAAGTACGACAAGCCCGAGATAACCGATCTGATTATCCGCGTGGGCATCTGGGGAGATGAGGAAGAGTCAAGGCGCATACTCAAGCTTATTCACGAAAAACTCTACTGAACAACAGAGACGACCGGTCTGACACCCCACCTCAGGGAAGGGGTCTGGACCTGGGTGATGTGCGATTATGAAAGAAGACTCCCGGATCAATTATGTCGAGTTGCCGGCAGAAGACTTCACTAAGGCCAAGGCGTTTTACGGCGATGTGTTCGGCTGGACCTTTCAGGACTACGGCGACTGCTACTGCGCCTTCAATGACGGCAGCATGGACGGCGGCTTCTACCGCTCTCCGCTACAGTCCGACAGCAGCCAGTGCGCTGCGCTGGTGGTGCTTTACGCGGAAGATCTGGAAGCCACGCTGGAACGCATCACTGCCGCCGGAGGCGAACTCTGCAAGCCGATATTCTCCTTCCCCGGAGGGCGGCGGTTTCATTTTCTAGATCCCAACCGCAATGAACTGGCGGTCTGGAGCGAGCGGTAGGAAGCGGCTTTCCCGATGACCCGTGAAAATGCTACCATCGGGTCGGCGGTATAGTTTCAACTGTGGGCTATAAGTGCCATTAGTTTTTCCCGAGATTTTCGTAAAGTTCCATTTCAATATCAAGTTCCGTCCTGATTCCCGCTTCGTTAAGCTTTGTGTTTGCTTCCCCTATCGTCTTGCATCCGTAGACTGCTTGCGCTGGTCTTGACACCTTTTCGTAAACCACTTGGGGATCTACGTAGAAAGTTACTGTGGAACTTATATCGAGTTCGACTTTTCTTCTGCCATTCCTTATTGAAGTAGTGCTGAAAACTCCTTTTGCGTATTCAACGGGTCCTCTGCTTGCCTCGGTGGGTATCAAGCTTATCGCTTTTTCCATTAATTCCAGTGTGGTTGCGGATATACCCCAGCTCCCGAAAATTCCATTGTTCCGTGCTATGATGCCGAATGACCTCTCAAGTTCTTCCTTGGAGAGTTCTCCGTCGCTTCCGAAACCGAATACTCCCATTACGGTAGGTATCTGGAAGCTCTGTCTGTAAAGCGCCGCGGTCATTATGGCGTCGGCGAGCGGACTCATGAGTCCCTTTTCGTCTCCGAATCCAAGCACATCTCCGCCGACATCTATTCCCACCACCAGATCTGCGCCGAGTTTTTCGGCGGCGTCCGTTATTCCCTCAAAAACCTTCTCCGGACCGTAACTTATATCGACAAGAAGAGTTTCCTCTCCCAGAACTTCGGCCATGCCTGCCTCGGCGAATCTCGCTCCGCCTCGGGTGGTGGAATCTTTGTTGCACTTCCAGACCACGTCGTTTATCTCGCGGACATTGTGTGATTCTTCAAGCTTTCTGGGCCCTGGATCGGGGTCTATTGTGAAGCGCTCCCAGCTAAGTCCTCCCAGAACGCATTGCGTTCCGTTTATCTCGAGCAGGTTTGCCGTCGGAAGAGTTCCGACTATATCCCCCCCTCCTCCTATTCCGAGCAAAATAGCCTTTTTCGAATTTTTAAGGATTTTCTCAAGCATGCTGATTTATCCGTGGTGATGATTACTAATATCCGTTCTGGCGCAATGATCAAGATGGCTTCCCCGAGTGATGAGTGTTGTTCCGGGGTCTTTATGGAATATCGATTTCCGGCTATATTAATTTCCTCGGTTCTGCGGCTTTTTATGAAGAAGATAATAAATGACTGGAAACACTTAAAAGGGGTGCACTGCGGTTCTGCGGCGCTGAGAGATATATGCCTCTACTACGGACACGATCTCTCGGAGCAGATGTGTTTCGGGCTGGGAGCCGGGCTCGGTTTTTATTACTCCTGTGAAGAGGGAATGAATCCGAGCAGGATTATACAGCCTCGCGGTCCCCTGATGGAAATTAATTTCCTGAGAAGTTTCGGTGTTGATGTCACCGACTGGAAGTACGAGGACGACAACGAGCGGGCCTCGGATGACCTCAGGGAGTTTATTGACATGGACGTTCCGGTGTTGATACAGGCCGATATCTGCTACCTTGAATACTTTGACTCCAAGACCCATTTCCCCGGGCACATAATAGCGGTATGCGGATACGACGACTCCGAATCCGTTTTTTACGTGGCGGACAATTCGTTTGAAGATCTCCAGACTGTCTCTTTTGAGAATATGGCGAAAGCGAGAAGCTCAAAAGCAAGGCCGTGCCCCCTTTCCAACAACTGTGTTGAAGTGAAGTTTCTTGAAGACGGCTTCGATGCTGAGGAGATGATTCTTAGTGCCGTGAGGAAAAACGCCGAGATGATGCTTGAAGGCAGGACCACTCTAAGAGGGACTTCAGGCATTGAGATTATAAGGAAATGGGCCGAGGATCTCCCTGGCTGGGGGGATCTTGCCGACTGGAAATGGACCTCTAGGTTTACTTACCAAGTCATATGCAGAAGAGGGGTCTGCGGTGCTGCTTTCAGGTGGTTTTACAGAGATTTTCTTGAGGAAGTCTCCCCGGTGCTTTCCCCTTTTTACGGGGCGGACCTTCCCGACAAGATGAACAGTATCGGTCAGAAGTGGTACGACATGGGAATGCTTTTCAAGGAGATAAGCGAGAGTGCTTCGTGCGGAAGGGGGTTCGAGCGGGCCTCGGAACTAGCTTTTGATATATATGATTTTGAAAAGCGGTATTTTTGTTCCGTGCTTGAAAATTTTCCTGTCGTCGCTCCGCGGGGGAAACAAAACGGAGCGAGTGAACATTGCACGGATATTTAAAAAATCGCTGTGGAGTATCGATTCAGAATTGCGAGCTTTTCTTGATCTATGCCTCCGCGGCGATGGGAATGTTGAAAAAAATAAGGCATTCTATTAAATTATATAGGGTTAATTTAAGGAATTGACTATGGTTTTGTTCGTTTTAAGAAAGTATGTTTGGGTCGTAAACGTCTTGCTGATAGTCGCCATTGCGTACTCGGTTTCGGCCACGGTCAACAACGGCCTACGCGACAAGATAGAGTCCGACAAGGGAGGCCTGACAGGCGAACACCTCTACAAGGAGAAGTACGGACAGGTTAAGATTCCCTATCGTTCAAGAGAGTACTACGACTCTATACTGAGAACAAACCTGTTTGGAACGGGCGGTTATGCTGGACAGATAGAGACGGGTGGTTTCTCGGAAGTTTTCGAGGGGGAAATTACCCCGAAAACTTCCCTCAATCTTGAACTTCTTGGAACTTTCATACTCAAAAGCCGCACTAATTCTGCGGCCAACAAGAGCATCGCCGTGATAAAGAATATGGAAAATAGCAAAATAAAGGGTTATTCTGAAGGGCAGTTGCTTGATCTTGTAACATCCGAAAAAGTGGAGGTAGTGGAAATAGACGACTGCGAAGTGACTATACGAAGAGCGGAGGGTCCCGAATTGATTACCTGCGGAAACGAGCTTGAATCCGTTTTTGCAAAAAGCCCCGCGAGTTCTTCAGTAAGGAACAGACCGTCTGTTAAGTCAAAAAAGTCGTCGGCTTCAGGGGTCAGCAAGGTCAGCGAGGGCTTGTACCAGATAGAAAGAGTGATGTTTGAAGAACTGCTCGCTGAACCCAGCAGTTTAATAACCGAGGCTAAGATTGTGCCACGCGATGACGGCATCAAGATCTTCGGAGTGAAAAGCCGGAGCGTGTTTTATAAAATGGGTCTTAGAAACGGGGATATAGTTCACCAGATAAATGAAGTTGCTTTAAACGACGTGCAGAGCGCTCTTTCGCTTTTTACCGACTTGAGGGGCCAGAGTGAGTTTACCGTTGATTTCACGAGACAAGGTAAAAGAAAGAGTAACCGGTACACGGTTTACTAGGCCTAATACGAAAAAATTCAGTTTCTTAAGGTTAAAACAGATTATGAAATACTTTCTGAATAAAAATCTTTTCCCAATTCTGTCAGCGGTTCTCGTTTTTTCCGCTTCTGTTCTCTGTCCCCAGTTGGCTCCTGCAGAGAAGTCCGAGCCGCTTCCGGATCTTACGAGGGCTAAGATAGCTGTCGCCCCGGGCACAAAACTTAAAAAAGCGAACGGGGAGGATTCACTCGCGGAACCCACCGATATTGCCAAGGAAGCCACGGAGTTGCTGGCCGAGGAGGCCGCAAAGGATCCGGGCAAGCAAGACTTAAGGCCTCTCGGAAAGGATGCGGTGAAAGTCTCTGGCAACGAGACTCTTGAAGGCCTGGTCGAGGACCCCGGTCTACCGCTCGATTTAGCGGAGGAAGAAGTTGCAGTTGAAGTTGAGGGAGTTCCTGAGCCGGAGGAAACAGTTGCGGTCTCGGGTGATGAAACTCTCGGTGAAGAGGGTGAGGAAATTCCCGAGGACGAGGGGATGGTCAACCTTCGCTCCAACATGACGCTTAATGAGATGGTAAAGACCATAAGCGAGATCACCTCCGAGGTTTATCTCTTAAGTGACAAGATCAGGGACAAGAATGTGACGATCATAACTCCCGAGGGCGGTTTCGAGAGAGAGAATGCGTTTAGAATTTTTGAAATACTGCTTGATATGAACGGCTATTCGGTCATAAGCGCGGAGGGAGTTAACAAGATTGTCCCCAAAAAGGGGATAAAGTCAGAGAGCATACCGTTAAGACTGGATTTCGACCCTGCGGAGTCTTCCCAGAAATACGTGATGAAGCTGATAAAGCTTAAGAGCGTAAAAGCCAAGGGGATTTCCAACGTCCTTCGAGCTCTGGTTAGCAAGGATGGGTTTATGAAGGCTCACGAACCGTCGAATACCCTGGTTGTGGTTGATAATGAACAGAACGTGAACAAGATAGCCGAAGTGATTGCGAATATTGATTACGAGAAGAAAATAGAGTTCATCAAAGTGCATAACACAAGCTCGGCCAACGTTATTTTTAAGCTGCTTGAGATCTTCAATCCTAAAAGCGCCAAGGCCAAGCCGTCAAAAGGCAAGAATGACGGTCTCATATCTGGAAGTTCTGAGTTATTAGGGTTTAAAGTGATAAACGACGAGAGGACAAATTCCATAATAGTGATTGCCGACCCGAGGGATCTTCCCCTGATAAAGGAGACGATCGCTGTTTTGGACATCGAGAGCGAGCACGCAGAACAGGACGTTTACGTTATACCGGTTAAAAATGCCGATGCTGAGCAGATAATCGAAGTTCTGGGAAATCTGTTTACGGAGGGGAAAGGAGGCGTAGTGTCTTCAGTTTCCTACCAGGATCAGACGCGGCAATCCGGCAGAACCGGCCAGCCTTCCAGTCGTCTCGGAGAGGGGAAAGTGGGCGGTAGCGGAAATGTCGGTGGTTTAGGTTCCCAAGGCGGGAACATCCAGAGGGGAGGGAGGGAGCAGACCGGTTCTTCAGTCATAGTGTCTTCGGGCGATGGGCTTAAGATAACTTCGGACCCGGCGACAAATTCCATCATAGTGATCGGTTCTCTCACGCAGTACAGAATGGTCAAGCAGATAGTGGATAAGCTTGACGTAAGGAGAAGGCAGGTGTTCGTGGAAGCTGCCATACTCGAGGTGGGCCTTGATAACCTTAATGCGCTGGGAACCAATTTCGGTCTCGGCGTTACAATCGAGGGCGACAACCTAGGTTTTATCGGACAGCAGCTGCCGGGCATCCCAAGTCTTCTCGGAGTTGCGGCTGATCCCACAATTGCAACTGCTTCCATAGGCAGTCTCTCGGGGCTCTTTCTCGGAGTGGTGGGAGAGGAAGTTGACCCCGACGGTTCGGGTCCGCTTCCGTCTCTTCCTTCGTTCTCCGCGGTGTTTCAGGCGCTGAGTTCCGTGACCGACGTCAATGTTCTTTCAACCCCGAGTATTATTACAACCGACAACGAACCGGCCGAGATAGTGGTGGCTGACGTAATACCGTTTCCGATGGGTAGCACTGTTGGAACAAGCGGCGTTACAGTTCAGACGATCGAGAGATTGCCGGTAGGAATAAGGCTCAGCATCACCCCTCAGATAAGCGAAGGAGAATACCTTAACCTTGACATAGTGACCGAGGTTTCCTCTACCCGAGAGGCGCCTGCGGGACTTAACACCGCCCAGTTCGGTATTGCGACTACAACAAGAAGTGCCGATTCGTCGGTTATAGTCAAAAATGGGCAGACCCTCGTTATAGGTGGGCTGGTTCAGGACAGAGAAGAGGTGCTTCACAACAAAACACCTCTGCTCGGAGATATTCCGCTGATTGGAAACCTGTTCAGGTTCAAGCGCAATCAGAACAGGAAGCTTAACCTGATGATACTTCTTACCCCACGGATAGTTGAAACGGAAAGTGATATGAAGCAGTTGCTTATGGATTACCAGAGAAGAAAGACCTTGCTTCATAGAAGGGATCTGAATACGCTTGAGTAGGGAAGTTCTTAGAAAATGAAGGCCCTTGACGAAATAATAGGCAGGCGTTACCCCGAGGTTATGGGGAGGATTGAAGAGCTTAAAGGGAAAAACGGTCGGAACACAGAAGACATACTGCTCAAAACTGACTTGCTCAAAGACTCCCCGGCTCTAGATGTTCTTTCCGAGTTTTACGGAGTTGAAAAAGTCGAATCGATTCCCGAAGACGATATAGATTATGAACTGATAAAACAGTTTCCAATCAGCTTCGCGAAGAGATTCAGAATACTCCCTATAAGCAAAGACAACGGAACGCTCAAAGTCGTATTCGCACCGCCTCAGGAGCTCTATGCCCTTGACGAGGTCCGCTCCCGCTTTAACTGCTCGCTTGAAACTTACATTACCCTTGAGCGCGTGCTGACCGACAGCATTAACAGGGTCTACGAGCAGGGCAAAGACGTTGTGTCAGAGGATATAAACGAAGGTTCGGGACTCTCCGACATGGAGTTTACCGAGCCCCAGGATCTGATTGAGGCCGAAGATGAAGCTCCGATCATAAAATTCATAAACACGCTTCTTTTTCAGGCGGTAAGGGAGCACGCAAGCGATATTCACATAGAGTGTTTCGAAAAAGAAGTGCTGGTACGGTTCAGAAAGGACGGCATTCTGCACGACGTGACAAAAGTTCCGAAGACGGTTCAGTCTTCGGTGATCTCGCGTGTGAAGATCATGTCTGAACTTGATATAGCCGAGAGAAGAAAGCCTCAGGACGGAAGCATAAGGCTGAAGATCGGAGGAAGGGATATCGACGTAAGGGTTTCGACAGTTCCCACTTCATGGGGAGAGAGCGTGGTAATGAGGCTGCTTTACAGGTCTTCGGTGCTGATGAGCTTCGAGCAGCTGGGTCTTGAAGGAAAAAAACTCGAGACGGTGGAATCCCTTATCAAACGTCCTCACGGGATCATTCTCGTTACGGGACCCACGGGAAGCGGAAAGACAACAAGCCTCTATGCTGCTCTGCAGAGAATCAATCTCCCTGACAAGAAAATAATCACTATAGAAGACCCGGTTGAATACCAGATACAGGGAATTAACCAGATCCAAGTCAACACCAAGGTCGATCTTACGTTCGCAAACGGACTTCGCTCAATACTCAGGCAGGACCCCGACGTTATACTAGTCGGGGAAATAAGGGACAGGGAAACTGCCGATATTTCCATGAACGCTTCACTCACTGGGCATCTCGTATTTTCCACGCTGCATACCAATGACTCGGTAAGCGCCGTGACCAGGCTTGCCGATATGGGAGTGGAGTCCTTTCTTATAGCTTCTACCCTCTCGGCAGTCATAGCCCAGAGACTTGTCAGGATTCTTTGCACGCAGTGCAGAGAGCGGTACGTGCCGATTGATGAGGAGCTCGGTCGTATAGGACTTGCTCGCGAGGCCTGTCCAGAAGGAAAGATATACAGAGCCAAGGGATGCCAAGAGTGCATGGGGACGGGATTTTCGGGAAGAATAGCGATTTTTGAGATACTGCTTATCGATGATGAACTCAAAAACACTGTTCTTACACACCCGGATTCTTCAACGCTTAAGGAAAAGGCCCTGAGAAACGGACTCATTACACTTAGAATGGACGGTGCCGACAAAGTCGCAAAAGGCATAACGTCAATTGACGAAGTGCTCAGGGTTACGGAAGAGGAGCTGGCGGAGAGCTAGACCGCGGCTATCTTTAACATCGGTATTTCAAATGCCTGTTTATAACTATAAAGCCATCAACGACAAGGGTGAATCGGTAAAGGGAGTTATCAGCGCGGAATCGGTCAAGATCGCAAGCGACAGGCTCAGAAAAGGCGGCATCTATCTTTCCTCTATAAAGGAGGCGAGTGGATCTCGCCGCTCGTCGGTGAGCCTTCCGTGGAACAGGGTGAGCATCTCGGAACTTGCCGTTATGACAAGACAGTTCTCAACCCTGATTTCATCAGGCCTTCCTCTTGAGACCTCACTTGTGGCCCTTTACGAGCAGACTGATGACCAGAAGCTCAAGGAAATTCTCTCTCAGGTGCGAAGCCGAGTGAGTGAAGGCAGTTCTCTTCACGCCGCACTTGAGGAGCACAAAGGAGCTTTCTCTGATCTTTACGTCAGCATGGTTCGTGCCGGCGAGGCTAGCGGCACTCTTGATGTCGTGCTCGACCGTCTTGCGGATTTCCTTGAAAAGCAGCTCGAACTGACTTCGAAAATCAGGGGTGCCATGATATATCCGGCGATAATGTTTGTCGTCGGACTCGGGGTACTGGTTTTCATGATGACTTTCGTAATTCCCAAAGTCGCCGGTATATTCGAGGCCAGTAACAAGGCTTTGCCGTTTGTTACCGTAATGCTTATAGGTGCAAGTGATTTTCTCAGGGAGAATTTTGTTCTTCTGCTGGTTTTCTTGGCCGTAGTATTGTTTTTTGGACACAGGTACGTAAGAACTCCTTCCGGAAGGAAGGTCTACGACAGGTTTTCCCTGAGGATTCCAGTGTTCGGGAAAATGTCTTCAAAAGTGATGATTTCCCGTTTCACAAGGACGCTTGCCACGCTACTTTCAAGTGGCATTCCTCTTCTTGAATCCATCAGGGTGAGCGAATCGGTTATGGGAAACAGTCTTTATGTTGACAATATAAGGGATGTTCGGGTCAAGGTTGCAGAGGGAGCGGCGTTCGGAGGCTGCCTTGGGCAGACCGGGATTTTCCCTCCCCTAATGGTGAGAATGGTTTCTGTGGGCGAGGAGGCGGGTAAAATGGAAGTCATGCTGTCGAAAGTGGCCGATATGTACGATACCGAGGTCGACGGCATGCTTGCCACGCTGACTTCCCTTCTTGAGCCGGTAATGATACTGATTATGGGCGTCGTGATGGGTTTTATAGTTTTTGCTATACTTTTACCTGTGTTGAATCTAACTTCTGTAATAAGCTGAACAGGGAGGTAGAGAAAAATGAGATCCCAGATGGGGTTTACTCTGATTGAAATTATGGTGGTCGTGCTTATCATAGCGGGGCTTGCCTACATAGTGGGAACGAACGTGATAGGTCAGGGGGAGAGGGCAAAGGAAAAACAGGCCATGATTCAGATCAAGCAGTTTGAGCAGGCGCTCCAGCTGTTTAAGTTTGATAACGGTTTTTATCCTGAAACCCAGCAGGGGCTACGCGTTCTGGTCGAACCGGTAACGGTGGGCAGGGAGGCCAAGAGGTGGAGACGTTATCTTGAATCCGCGAGCGTTCCACTTGATCCTTGGGGGAACGAGTTTGTGTATTTCGGGGTCGACCAGACCGAGGACGGATTGTACTATATAAGGTCTAACGGTCCGGATGGGATAGGGAATTCAGACGATGATCTGTCCAACAGAGACAGATGAGAAAAAAATCCGCTGGTTTTACCTTAGTTGAACTCATTGTGGTCGTTTTTCTACTCGGAGCTTTTTTCTCCGTGGCCATGCCCAGAGTCCTCAAAACGAGTGACATGAACCTTCGCAGTGCTTCAAGAGGGCTTGTCACTACGATAAGGCATATTTACAGCAAAGCCATTTTTGAAAAACGGATATACAAGCTTTCTTTCGATATCGATACCGGAGAATACTGGGCAGAATTTCTTGAGGAAAACCAGTTCCGCTTGGAAGAGGATTCCGCATCTGGATTCAGAAAGCTTCCCAGCGGGGTTTTTTTCAGCGATATACAGACGGAGAGAACCCAAGGAAAGATTGGTTCCGGAAGAGACGCATTTATACTTTTTCTGCCGACGGGGGTTGTTGACTCGGCGGTTATTCACCTGCGAACTGGTGAGGACAATTTTTTCACGCTCTCCACAAACCCCTACACTGGGGCCACTAAGATTTTTGACGAGTACGTCGAATTTAACAACCGGTTTCAGAACCTGGCGGAACGGTAGGGAGAGGACTGTATGAAGGCCTCGAAAAGCAGCATTCGCGGATTTACGTTGCTCGAAGTCATGGTTGCCGTGGGATTACTTGCCTTCGCGATGGTGTCAATCCTCGGCATTGTAGGTCACAATGTAAATCTTGCTACAAGGTCTACCAACTACCTGATAGCCACAAGTCTGGCCGATGACATAGCTTCACGGATCGACGCTGAAGGGCTCACGTCGGACTCGAAGAGAAGCGGGAAATTTGAAAATTATCCCGGTTTTGAATGGTATCTCACAGTTTCCCCTTACAACTTAACCCAATTCGAAGCGAAAATGACCATTATCAGTGTTCTTATAACCTGGGACGACGGGGAGGAAAGCTATGAAATCAGCTTCGTCGATTCGGGATGATAAAAGCGGTTTCACCCTTATAGAGGTTCTTATCGTCGTCGCCATAACGGTCATCGTGCTCACGATGCTCTATAGTTCCTTTTCCCAGCTTATAACAGTCAAACGCAGGGTTGAGGCGGAAAACGAATTGATCCAGGAAGCGAATACTATCCTGCTTAAAATGCGCCATGACCTGGTAAATGCTTTTCCCAGAGGGAGCATCAGTTCCGAGGTTTCTTCTCCTTCCGCGTATAGCTACTTTACCGGGAGACTCGAAGGGGATAACAGCAGAATAGTATTCACCTCTTTTGCGAAGGACCCCACCCATTATTCCACCCAATCCGGCCAGAGCGAGATCTCCTACTATCTGGTTCCGCTCCGCGGAGAGCGCGAAGATATGTTTGCCCTTATGAGGAAGGATAATTACTGGATCGGAAATGATGAGGCTGGAGCCGCATATCCGATTTCGGAAAGGGTGCTGAGTTTCAGGGTGAATTTTCTTTCCGGACGATCCCCGGCATCGGCTAACGAGCAAGAGGTGTGGGAGTGGAATTCGTCAGTAATGCGAGGATTTCCAAAGGCGGTTCAAGTCCAGATCATTCTTTTGGGAGCAGGAGATCAGGAGGAGGCTTATTCCATGATTGTTGCTATACCGGTGGCTGACTGAATGCGCAGAGCAGATCCGAAAACAGCGCAGAAAGGAATAGTACTTGTTATCGTTGTCATAACGATTGCAATACTTTCCACAATCGTGATTGATTTCATATACTCGACCCGTGTGAGTTACGAAATTTCCGCGAACAGCTCAAGCGATGTCCAGGCAAGACATATTGCAAAATCAGGGGTGAGAGTCGTGCGGGGGGTGCTGAGAAAGAAAACGCCGGAGGACCTGCCCTTGCTGCAGGGGATCCTTGGGCAGGCAATAAGCTCAGAAAACGGTTCCGATGGCTGGAAGCTTTCCATCATCTCTTTTCCCATTGGAGAAGGAAACATATCTCTTCAAGTTGTAGACGAGAGATCGAAGGTCAATCTCAATGCTCTTGTGGACCAGAGATCGGGCCGGGTGGATTTTCAGGTCCGAACGCAGCTAAATGAACTTTTCCGCTTTCTCGGGGTGGAGACGGACAAGGCCGATCTCTTCGTGGCAAGTCTGGTGAACTGGCTTGACGGGGCGGCGCCGGGTAGCGGAAACGATCAGGATCCCGATGGAGCCGGTGGGAACTATTACGCAAAACTTGATAATCCTTATTATATCAAGGACGGACTGCTTGACAGCGTTGAGGAAATTAGGATGATTGAGGGGATGGATAAGGATTTCTTTTTTCAGGTCAAAGACTATCTCACCGTATATCCTAAAGACAAGAAGGTGAATTTCAGCACCGCTTCAAAAACGGTGATAATGGCTACCATTAAGGCTGCGGGGGTCTCGGTCAACGAGAGGCAGAACGATCCCCGGGAGATAAAAGACAGCCTAGTCGGGAGGATGGCCGACGAGATAATCCTTCGCAGGAGCACCAAGAGAGTCATATCTGCCAGCGAGACCACGAAAATCTTAAAGGGAGTGGATTCCAGTCTAAAGATAAGCTCCGGCATTTCGGGAGTGGTTCTTAAGGGCGGGAAAAGTGATGTCTACACCGCTGTTTCCACGGGTATAGTGGGAGAGCAAATTCCCGTTACAAGGCAGGTTCAGGCCGTTATCCGTAAAGACCTGAAAAAGAAAAATTCGTATCCGACCGTGGCGTCTTGGAGAGAAAGATAAAAGCCGAAGTGGCGGAATAGGTAGACGCGCAGGATTCAGGATCCTGTGGGCATTGCGCCCGTGGGGGTTCGACTCCCCCCTTCGGCAGAGCATAAAAAAAGGGGTGCCTTTTCGAAGGACACCCCTTTTTTTATCAGCTTTTTTCTTGCTTATACGTCATAATAAAGCATGAACTCATACGGTACGGGCCTCAACCTGATCGG
>JAPPFE010000042.1 GCA_028823955.1 Candidatus Dadabacteria bacterium | reverse complement strand
TTCGGCTCTTCCCTTTCCGATACGCTCGAAGCGGACATGGAGCAGGTAGTTTTTCTTGACGAAATCGGCTTCAGGGAAGCCTGGATAGGGGAACACTTCACGGCGGGTTGGGAGAATATACCTGCCCCTGATCTTTTCATAGCCAAAGCCGCTGCTCTCACTAAACGTATAATCTTCGGTACGGGAGTTTCGTGCCTGCCTCAGCATGACCCTTTTATGCTTGCGCACAGAATTGCGGTTCTTGACCACCTGCTTAAGGGAAGATTCTACTGGGGAGTAGGAGCCGGAAGTTTCCTCGGAGATTTCGAAGCGTTCGGTATAAACCCGAAAACAGGGGAACAAAGACAGCTTATGAACGAGTCCCTTGAGATGATACTTAACCTCTGGAACAGCCCGAGCCCAGGTGTTTACTCTAACTCCCGGTGGAAGTTTACCGTTCCCGATCCCGTGGAAAGGGTTGGTCTCGGAGTGCACACGAAGCCCTACCAGGAACCTCATCCTCCTATAGCGGTTGCGGGAATCTCGGAGAATTCTGCAAGTCTTAAGACGGCCGGGGAACGTGACTGGATACCTATGAGCATAAATTTCGTTATTCCTGATGTGCTTAAATCTCACTGGGCGGGATACGAGCAGGGTGCGGAGGCCGTCGGCAGAACACCTGAGAGGGCGAAATGGAGAATCGCAAGGGACGTCTATGTCGCGGAGACAACCGAAGAGGCGAGAAAAGAAGTAATAGAAGGCACGCTCGCAAGAGATTTCCGGGATTATTTTTTCACTATAGTTCCCATGATAAGAAACAACTTGAACCTGTTTAAGATCGACAAGTCAATGTCGGACCGGGAAGTGACCATGGACTACATGATCGAGAACATGTGGCTTGTGGGAAGTCCTGAGGATGTCGCCCGGAAAATAATCGAGCTTCACGAATTCGTCGGGGGATTCGGAGTGCTTCTGGTCATGGGGCACGAGTGGAACCCGAAGGAAAAATGGCAAAAGTCAATGAGGTTGCTCAAGGAAGAAGTTCTTCCGATTGTGAAAGAGAATCTGCGGCAGGGGACCTGAGAGCGCCCGCGGTTCTTTAGGACTGCGGTTCGTGACCGAAGTGAATTCCGCATTCCTTGTCCGAGTCCTGTTCCCACCACCACCTGCCGGCCCTCGGGTCTTCTCCCTCTTCGACGGCTCTCGTGCAGGGGGCGCATCCTATGCTTGGATATCCCATGTCGTGGAGCTTGTTGTAGGGAACGTCGTTTTTCCTTACGTAGTCCCATACCTGGTCGGCGGTCCAGTCGAGAATAGGGTTTATCTTGAGCATCCTTCCGTGCAGGTAGTCGATCTCAAACTTGCTTGACTCTGCCCGCTGCTCCGTCTGGTCCGCCCTTATGGAGGTAATCCAGGCGTCTAGGTTTTTTAAGTATCCGTTAAGCGGGTTGGTTTTTCTCACTTGGCAGCAGAGTCTTCTGTTTTCAACGCTTTTGTAAAAAAGATTTACCCCGTGGCTGATCACCATCTCCTCCACTTCAGCCGTGTCGGGGAAAAGCACCTCGATGTTGATGTTGTATTTTTCTCTTGTCTTGTCCATGACGTCGTACGTATGGGAATGAAGCCTCCCGGTATCAAGAGTGAAGATTCTCGCTTCGGGGTTTGCCTTTGCGAACATGTCGACAAGCACCATCCCTTGGACCTGGAAGCTGGTTGCAAGCGCCACCGAGCGGTCGAGGTTCGCAGAAGCCCAGGCGAGGATATCCTCGGGAGAACTTCCCTCAAACTCGTGATTGAGATTCTTTACGTCTTTTTCAGAAAATTTCATTTAACCCAAAAAACTCAGATACGACGACAAGCCGTACTTTATATATACGAGGGATATGTAATAACTTACCCCTACGGTTATCACAGGAACAACAAACCAGAAAAAACCGATTTTTACAACATGGCTGTTTTTGGAAGTCTGGACAAATCCGTGCTGCGCGCACGAAAAACCCACAACTCCGGCTGTTACTATCTCGGCGATCGAAACCGGAATTCCGTATAACGAAGCGAGCAGTATTATTACCGCAGCCGTAAACTCGACCGAGATAGCCCTTATTATGCATATCTCCGTTATTTTTTTCCCTAGGGTCTCAAGAACTCTGCCTCCCAGCAGAATTGCTCCCACCCCCATTGCGACACCGGCAAGAATTGCGCCCGGATAGGAGTCTATCAGCCCCAGGCTTACTATCGGCCCTATGGCGTTTGCGGAATTGTTGGCGCCTCCCGAAAAGGCGATAAAAGTTCCGGATATGGTAATCAGCACGGTCAGGATGACGTTGACTCTTTTCTCCGAGAAATTACTTGCGAGGTAATGGACTATCTTGAAATAGAAAAACTTTGCCACGGCGAAATTTATTAACCAGGCGACTATCGGCGCCAGAATCCACCATTTGAGCACCCGGATGAAGCTGTCGGAATTAAGTGTCTGAGTATAAAGACCGATTCCCACTATGGCGCACACTATGGCGTGGGTGGTGGCTATAGGCGTGCGGACTATATTCGCCCAGACGATGAAACCTATCCCGAGAAGCAGAATTATAAATATGAAGCCTATATCGGAAGAGAGGGTCTCGGCCGGCACTATTCCCTTGCCTACGGTCTCCACCACGGGCGCTCCGGCCGTAAGCGCTCCGAGGAGAGCAAAGATAGCTATAAGCCATACGGCCTGTCTTTTCGACCTTACGCCGGCACCGTACGATGTCGCCATGGACGCCGCGGAATTGTTGGCTCCTATGTTAAGGGCCAGAAATGCCGAAAGCACAAGTGTTACAACAAGTAAAACGCTCAATAAATCCTCTCCCCGCCTAAATATAGGTGACAGTAATTACGTAAAAACCAAATATCATTCCGGTTTGTGTGAAAAACAAAAGAGTTTTGCGTGGAGTTTTCTAGAGAAGTTCCGAAACCCTGAATATGGAAAAAAAGCTACAGCCCCGCTCAAGGAAGGCTTTTTCTGTGTTCTCTCCCCTGTCGACGACGCAGAGAACCCCACGGACCTCGGCTCCGGTGGATTCTACGAGATCGATGGCTCTTAGAACGGAACCGCCGGTTGTAATCACGTCCTCAACTATTGCCACACTGTCTCCCTCGGTAAGTCCGCCCTCTATCATGTTCCCGGTCCCATGTTCTTTTTCCTTCTTTCTTACTATGAATCCGCGAAGCGGCATGTCCTGCTCATAACTTCTGGAAATGATGGCTCCCACCATCGGATCGGCGCCCGTGGACGGTCCTCCGACGGCCGTTACGCCTCCCTGAGCGGCGATTTCGCCCAGAAGTATTTCTGATATCAGGTGGGCGCCTTCAGGATCCAGAGTCGTGAGCCTGGCGTCAATGTAGTAGGAACTTTGCTTTCCCGATGCCAGAGTGAAATTTCCGAGCAGGATTGATTTGCTTTTTAGAATTAGTTTTAATTTTTCTCTGCTCTTGTTCATCTTCCGGGATTCCGAACTGAATGAAATGTTATTTTCGTAATTGTACCTATTGATGCGGAAAATCAATAAACCGGACCGGCTCCTTCTTCTGTGCGGAACAGCCATTTTTCTCCTGCTTGGGGCTATCGCTAAAATCTCCCCGGAACTCTCCTCTGGGGCTTTTAAGAGAGACCTGATACCGGTTTTCATATCGCTTCTGATTATTGCCTCGGCTGTCTACTTTGCGGCGGTGGGAAGTTTCAGAAAAAACCGCGCGTGTTCGCTTCTTCTCATAATTCTTTTCGGTCTCGGGTTCCGCGTTCTGTTTCTTTTTTCAACCCCGATACTCGAAAACGACTATCACCGCTATTTCTGGGACGGCGCCGTGGTTGCAAACGGAATGAATCCCTACGAGTACTCCCCGGAGGAAGTGGCGGAAGGCGGGGGAAACGAAAAACTTAGGGAACTCAAGCGCCTCTATGGCGATACGCTTGAGAAGGTAAACCATCCCCACGTAAAAACCATCTATCCGCCTATCGCAGAACTCTTCTTCGCCATATCCTACAAAATATCTCCCATGGGCACCACGGCGTGGAGGATTCTGCTCATGGTGTTTGATCTGGTTACTCTTGGGCTTCTGCTTGCTAGTTTGAAGAAACTTGGTATTCCTCGTCAATATTCCATTATCTATTGGTGGAACCCGCTTCTGGTGAAAGAGATATTCAATTCCCTGCACATGGACATCCTTGCGTTTCCGTTCGTACTGGGAGCAATTCTGCTTTTTCTCTGCGAAAGGAAAAAGCTCTGGACGCTCGTCCTTTCCTTGGCGGTGGGAGTCAAGCTCTGGCCGGCGCTTCTTTTCGGGATGTTTTTAAATCCCCTTAAGGAGAAACGGCAAACGCTGCTGCAGATCTCTATTTTCGCCAGTGCGGTCTTAATCATATTTCTTCCCATGGTTGTATTTAGGCTGGATTCGACTTCCGGCATCGTAGCGTACGGAAAAAGCTGGCAGAACAACAGCCCGTTCTTCACGGCGGTTCTTTCGGGATGGGAGTTTATCCTGGAGGCGTTTGATGTTCACCCCGGACATGCGCAGGCACATTCAAGAATTGGTCTCATCGCGATTTTTCTTCTCTGGAAGTTTTACGTGGCGTTTGCATGCAGGTCTTTGAGTCTCCACAGAAAAGCTCTTCTCATAATTGGAGGTGTGTTTCTGCTCGCCCCGGCACAGTTTCCTTGGTACTACACGTGGCTTCTTCCGTTTCTCTGCATAGCTCCAAGCCCGGGGTTCCTTGCTTTAACCGCACTGCTCCCGCTTTATTACCTTCAGTACTATTTTCCCTCTCACCCGGAGGAAGGTGGAATATTCGGGAACGCGGTGATATGGATAGAGTTTGCGCCCGTGTGGGTTCTTCTCGCTTGGGAATGGTGGAGGTTTCGGGCTTCGAAAAAAGCCTCAGCCATCCGAACAGACATTGTTGATAGCGGCTGAGAACAAGGGATTATCCAGATTGCCGAATGACTCTTATGGTGACTACTGGACCGGAATTCTGCTTTGTATTGCGTTTTTTACGGCCTTGTAATCGTTTGGAAGTTCCACCGGAACATTGCTTAGCTCAGAAGATATCCCTTCAAGAACGGACCTATGGTAGCCGGCTTTGAACTCAACGAATTTAAGCCCGTGAGCTGTGGAAACCACCACTATCTTCTCCTTGGGAGAAAGAACCTTTTTCTCAAGCAGTTTCAAAAACACCGCGAGTGCAACTCCTGTGTGCGGGCAGTTAAACGTGCCTGTTCTGTCCGCCATTGCCGAGGCATGGGAAAGTTCGTCTTCCGATGCCTGCTCCACAACTCCGTCAAATCGCCTGAGGATCGAAATTGCCTTGTTGATGCTTACCGGGTTTCCGATCTGTATGGCGTTTGCGAGGGTTTTTTTCGCTGTTACGGGGGTAAATTCTTCAAATCCCTTAAGATAGCTCAGGTAAAGAGGGTTTGCGTTCTGTGCCTGCGCACAGACTATTCTCGGAAGTTTTTTTATGACGCCGAGCTCATACATCATCAGGAATCCCTTCCCGAGCGCGGACACGTTGCCTAGGTTGCCGCCTGGAATTATTACCCAGTCCGGGACCTCCCAGTCAAACTGCTGGCAAAGTTCTATGCTTATAGTTTTCTGTCCCTCTATGCGCAGGGAGTTGATCGAATTTGCAAGATAAATGTTATGCTCGCTGGTTATTCTCTGGACCATCTCCATGCAGCCGTCAAAGTCCGTATCCAGGGAGAGAACCAGAGATCCGTTCGATATGGGCTGGATCAACTGGGCAATGGATACCTTGTCTTTGGGGAGAAAGACTATGGAAGGAATGCCTGCAGACGCGCAGTAGGCGGCCAAAGCGGCCGATGTATCCCCAGTTGAGGCGCAGGCTACCGCCGGGATGCTCACGTTGTCGCTTATCATCTGGTTTACGGCCGATACGAGCACGGTCATCCCCAGATCCTTGAAGGATCCCGTGTGGCTGTTGCCGCACATCTTTATCCAGAGATCTTCAGCGCCTACCTGTTTTCCGAACCTCTCGGCCCAGAAAAGGTTCGTGCACCCCTCGTACATTGAAACTATTTTCTCGTTTTCGATTGAGGGCATAACCCACTCCTTCTTCCCCCAGACGCCGCTTCCGAAAGGCCAGACCTGCTTTCTGTACCTGCTGTCAAAAAGCTCTTTCCATTGCTCGGGCGTTTTTTGCCCCAGAGTTTCCATGTCGTGCTGAACGTCAAGAAGATTGTCGCACTTCTTGCACCTGTAAATGATTTCGTCGATGGGATAGGTTTCAGAGCAGTTCTCGTCTATGCATCTGAAATGGGCTCGGTACTCACTCATTAAGAAAAGAAAATACATTTTGCCTTTTTCTCTGTCAACGCCGCGCAAACCCTTTTCTCCTGCTCCGGTGCTTACTTTAAAGTCCCGAATCTCTGCGTTCATTGACACTGACAGAGGCTTTCGGTAGTCTGGAAGAATCGGATGGAACGAAGAGCCGTTATCCTGGTAAAGGGAAGGGTGCAGGGAGTTTTCTTCAGAGTCTCGACGGCCCAAACAGCGACTGAGCTTGGCATCAAGGGACATGTCGAGAACCTCATGGATGGAAACGTCAGAATAGTCGCTGAAGGAACGACCGAGAATCTCGAAAAGCTGATTGAGTGGTGCGGAGAAGGACCGCCCCGCGCAAAGGTCGAATCGGTTGAATTCAAGTGGCTTCCACCCGGGGGCGGATTCATCGATTTTCGTATAAACAGAACTCAAAGGAGATCAGATTGATAATAAAATGCATCCCGGGCGGGATATTCATTGAAAACTGTTACATCATAGGGGATGAAGATACGAACGAGGCTATGCTCGTTGATCCCGGAGAGCAGATAGCGGAGATATCCGAGGAAATCGAAAAATCAGGACTCGAGGTAAAAAAAATAGTTAATACCCACACGCACTTGGATCACGTGGCCGGTGTCGAGGCTTTCAAGAAAATGCTTGGCATACCCTTTTACATACACGAAAAAGAACAGCCCGTCCTTGATTTGCTTCCCGAGGCGAAGATGAGGTTCCCGGGATTTGACTTTGTCGAAGTCCCTGAGGTAGATGGTTACGTGAAAGAAGGAGAAACTCTTTCTGTGGGGAATCTCAGGGGAGAGATACTCCTTGTTCCGGGACATACCTGGGGGCATATATGTTTTGTTTTCGGAGAATCGATAATAGCTGGAGACACTGTTTTCGCTGGAAGCGTAGGAAGGGTGGATCTTACCGGGGGAACGAGCATGACGGAGCTTGTCGGGTCGATCCGCTCCGAGATTCTTCAATATCCCGACCATTACGAAATCCATCCGGGCCACGGCCCTCAAACGACAGTGGGAATTGAAAAAAGGACTAATCCTTTTCTCGTGGGAACTTTTGCTCTTTAGAGGACATATGAGACCGCAAAGATTCATTAGGTTGGCTGCGTACTCGGTGATTGCCGTAGCGGTGGCCTTGATGTTTTTCAACGAGATTTCCAAGGTCTATTTTCTCAAGAACGAAAACAAGAGGATAGAGAAGAGGATAGAGGACTTAGAAACGCAGAACAGGGCGTACAGAGAAGAAATAAAGGCCCTTAAGCAAGACGAAAGATACATTGAGAAAATACTGAGAGAGGAACTGGGGATGATAAAAGACAAAGAAAAGATATTCAGGTTCAAAGAAGAATAACTTTACACTTTCATTCTTTGCTTCCATGCTTAAGAGCTGTTCTGAAACAGTATCCGCTTTAAACGGATGGATGATATGAAGGGGGAGCAGATATTCCGTCAGACTAAGAGGCTTGGACAGAATTTTCTGAACGACCCCAACATACTCCGTAAGATCTGCGCCACTGCAAAGCTCCACAAAGAAGATCATGTGATTGAAATCGGACCCGGAAAGGGGAGCCTCACGGAGCATCTCGCACACGGTGCTGGCAGAATCACGGCAATTGAGAAAGACAAGAGGCTGAAGACCTTTCTTGACGAGAGATTCGGGGAATCTGCAAACATCAGATTTGTTTACGAAGATGTCCTTAAAATCGGGTTCAGTCGTTTTTCCGACGGAAAAAAGACGAAACTTGTATCCAATCTTCCCTATAACATATCCACTCAGGTTCTAATTAAGCTTTTCGATGAAAGAGAACTTTTCTCAAAGATAGTAGTGATGCTGCAAAAGGAAGTGGCGCAGAGGATATCCTCTGCAAAGGGACGGAAGAGCTACGGTTCCCTCTCGATACTTCTCCAGAGCTGTTTCAACGTAGAGATTGCCTTCAAAGTTTCCCGGCGCGTGTTCTATCCGGTTCCCGAGGTGGATTCGGCGGTGGTGGTGCTCGATCCGCTTAAGGAGCCTGTGTTTTCTGTATCGAGCGAGAAGACCTTCAGGACCGTTACCAGATGTGCGTTTTCCTCGCGGAGAAAGACCATAAGGAATTCTCTCAGCAACTTCTTTGAGAGGGAAACCGTTGAACAGGCACTTTCAGACTCGAGTATCGATCAGCGAAGAAGGGCGGAATCCCTTTCGGTTGAGGAATTCGCGAGATTGGCCGACAGCTTCCACGCGATAAATCAGTAGACAAGTTCCCTAAGAAGCAGATTCTGAAGTTTCTTTACCCTTGTTCCCATGCCGTTTGATATGATGGAAAAAACATAAACCCGCCCGTTTTTTGCGAATGCGTAGCCGGATAGAGATCTGGCTCCTTCAAGATATCCGGTTTTCGCATAGATTCTGCCCTTGAGGGCGCGAAATCTTTTTTTGAGAGTTCCGTCAACTCCGGCGATCGGAAGGGACGCAACGAACTCCTCTGAAATGTCCGGATCGCCGTAGGCCACATGGAGCGCCTCGGTTATATCCTCGGGGGACACCCTGTTTAGCCTCGAAAGACCGGAACCGTCGGCCACGGAGAAGTTTCCGTTAAGACCAATTCTCCTCAGATGATTTTCAATTACGTGCGTGCCGGATTTCCATGATCCCTGGGTGTTGAGATGCTTGGCCCCGATCACTTTGACTATGCTTTCTCCGATTATATTGACGCTTTCTTTGTTGTACTCATGGATAATGGCGCCCAGAGGTTCTGAGTAATGGGTGAATATTTTGCCGGTCCACCGAGGCACTCTCCTGCGCTCTATGGGTCCGCTTACTTCAATTCCTTCCTTCTTGAGAACTTGCTTGAGTGTAGCCCCGAAGTAAAAAAACGGGTCTGGCACCGAAATCTCTAGGGTCTCGGCTTTTTTTCGGGAGGAGACGTATCCGGAGAGCCTGAGTTCGTTTCGTTCGTTGTACTGTGCTCTCACACCCGATCTTTTCAGCTTGGTGGAAACCCTGTTTTTGATCGGGAAGGGAAACTCGGCGGGTTCCGTTCTCACCGTTGCGGGAACTCCCTGCACCTTGGACGCGGAAATTTTTATCTTGGCCGAGTTGTAATTAAACGAAATCGCCGTTACGGGAGGGCAGAAGCTTTTGCCGCGCCATTCAGGATCCCAGCCTTCTCCGTAATGGATGTCGTCAAAATACGAACCGTCTAGGTAAATCCCGCCCTCGATTCCTGTTATCCCGAGAGCCTTAATCCGCCCTGCAATCTCTCTGAGCTTCTCGATGTCTATAGTGGGGTCTCCGAACCCTTTTACGTAAAGACCGCCGTGGCCGACTCCCGAGTGTATTCCTCCACCCAGATAAAACTCCGTTTTGAACCGAAAACCCTTTCCGAGCAGGGAAAGCGCCGCTATGGAGGAAAGTATTTTGTTATTGGAGGCGGGAATGAATTCCTCTTTGCTGTTATAGCGAAAAACCGTCTTGCCGGTATCGGCGGAACGGACCATGACCCCGATTTTCTTTCGCGACGAGGAATTTTTCGAAATAAAGGAGAGTATTTTTTTCTCGTTTACTTCAGCGTGAGAAGGTGCCGCCGGCAGAAACACAAAGAGTAAAACGAGCGTGTGCAGAATCAGGGTCTTTATTCTGGAATCCATCGTTACTGTATTCTTAGTGAGCCTCGGCCCAGTTCTCTGCGGCGCGCATTTCCACTCTAAGCGGTACTCTGAGTTCCCAGGCGTTTTCCATGTCGTTTTTTATATGAGTTCGTAGTTTTTCAAGCTCTGCTTCGTAAACCTCAAAGAGAAGCTCGTCGTGAACTTGGAGGATCATTTTCGAGCGAAATTCTCCCTCTTCAAGTCTTCTGAATATGCGGATCATGGCCAAATTTATTATATCCGCTGCGGATCCCTGTATCGGAGTATTTATAGCCTCACGCTCTCCTCTTCCCCTCTCTACCCTGTTTCCCGAAACAAGCTCCGGTATCGGCCTTCTTCTCCCAACAAGCGTCTCTGTGTAGCCCCTGTTCCTGGCTTCTTCAACTGATGCCTGCATATAGGTTTTCACTTCAGAATATCTGTCAAAATATCTGTTTATGTAATTTCTTGATACCGAGACCGTGGTACCGAGTTGCTTTGAGAGCCCGAAAGCGCTTATGCCATATATTATCCCGAAGTTTATGGTCTTAGCGAGGTTTCGCATCTCGGAGGTGATCTGGTCTTCGCTTGCGTTAAAGATTTCGCAGGCCGTTGCGACGTGCACATCCTTATCGTCTCGGAGAGCTTCAAGCAGGGTCGGGTCCTCAGAGAAATGGGCGAGCAGACGAAGCTCTATCTGGGAATAGTCAGCCGACAGTATAACGCAGCCGTCTTTTGCCACGAACGATTTTCGTATTCTTTTTCCGTCCCTGGTTTTTATCGGGATGTTCTGAAGGTTGGGATCGCTGGAACTCAGTCTGCCGGTTGAGGTGCCGGCAGGGTTAAAAGAGGTGTGAATCCTTCCGGTGACCGGATTTATGAGTCTCGGAAGTTGGTCGATGTAGGTAGATTTCAGCTTGGAGAGAAACCTGTGTCTGAGTATGAGACGCGGCACCTCGTGGATTGTCGACAGATCCCTTAGAACTTCGGAATCGGTGGAAAAGGCGCCTTTCGCGGTTTTTTTCTTAACGGGAAGCCCTAGCTTCTCGAAGAGCACTTCGGAGAGCTGCTTTGTCGAGTTTATGTTGAACTTTCCTTCGGTTTTTTCATATATTCCGCCCTCGATGGAATCGAGATCCCTCTCGAACTCCTCAGACATTTTCCCGAGAATAGCGGTGTCGACGCTCACTCCCGTGAACTCCATGTCGCAAAGAACCGGAACAAGGCCCAGAACATTTTCCCTGTAAAGGTCCCAGAGCCCCTCTTTTTTCAGAGTCTCAAGAAATTTTCTTGAAAGAATAAGCGCCACGTCCGAATCTTCGCACGAGTACCTTGCTGCCGTCTCGATATCAACTTCGGCGAAGTTCTTCCTTGATTTCCCTTTTCCTGTAACGTCATCGTAGGAAATCATCTTGTGGCCAAGCTCAGTTCTTGAGAGTTCGTCAAGCTTGTAGCTTCCCCGGGAAGCGTCGAGCAGGTGTGCGGCCAGCATCGTGTCAAAGTAAATTCCCCTGAGACTGACGCCGTGATTTTTAAGTACGAGCATATCGTATTTTATATTCTGTCCTATTTTCCTTATGCCCTCGGACTCGAGAACTGGTTTCAGCATAGAAAGTGCGGTCTCAGGTTTCATCTGCTTTTCGGCTTCCATGATTCCCGTGTGTCCTACGGGGACGTAAAAAGCCCGTCCCGGGGCTGTGCACAGTGAAAAGCCGACTATCCCTGCGTTCATCGGCAGTCTAGAATCCGTCTCGAGATCTATTGAGAGTTCTCCTGCCTCCTCTACTATTCTTATGACCTGGCCGAGGGACATCTCATCGAAAACAGTTTCGTAGGAATCGTATCTTACTGCTTCACTTTCGCCTGGCGTACGGGATGCACCGATTTCGTCCAGAAGCTTTTCAAATTCAAGCTCTGAGAATATTTCCTGAAGATCTTCGGCAGCGTATCCACCGTATCTGAAGTCCTCGATTCCGGTTCCTACTTCGACATCAGTTTTTATGGTAACGAGCTCTCGGCTGAGGTATGCATTGTCTTTGTGCTCTCTTAGCCTCTTCGCGACGCTGGGGCGAAGTTCTTCAAGGTTTCTATATACGCCGTCAAGATTCCCGTACTTGGATATAAGGGCCGAAGCGGTTTTCTCCCCTACGCCCGCCACTCCCGGAATGTTGTCAACCTTGTCTCCCACAAGAGCGAAGAAATCAATCATCTGTCCGGGCTCGATCCCGTACTTCTGGTGCACTTCCTGCACTCCGGTTACACGTTCCCTCATTGTGTCAACCAGAGTCACGTTCTCAGACACCAGCTGGCAGAAATCCTTATCTCCGGTGACCAGAACCACCTTTGATGTTCCCTGTGCCCTGGCTATGGTTCCTATGATGTCATCGGCCTCGTATCCCTCCATTGCGAGCATTGGTATTGAGAATGCCCGTACCAGTTCGAAAATCTTAGAGAACTGGAGCTGGAGGCTTTCTGGGGCCTCGTCCCTGTTGGCCTTATACTCAGGGTATATTTCGTTTCTGAACACTTCTCCCCTGGAATCGAACACCATCCCCAGGTACCTCGGTTCGTATTCCCTGAGAAACTTAAGAAGCATGGTTGCAAATCCGTAGACGGCGTTGGTTGGAAACCCATCGGAGGTGGAAAGATCGGCCCTTACGCCGTAATACGCTCTGAATATATATGAGCTGCCGTCAATCAGATAGAGCGGGTGCTGGGACATGAAAGAAACCGCTTACGCGTTATTCATTAAGTATACCCAACCGTCCTTGCGGTGGGAGAATCAGCTTGCTGGTGTGGTTTTGGGCGGCGTTGGAGACAACGTTATTTTTCCGCGCTGTAAACAAACGCTGGAGGGAAATTGGACCAGACGGTTTTCGACTTAACGACGCTTGTGAACTTGTTTCGGAGCGTTGAGCGGAATCTTCTGGCATTTGGAACCATCATGCTGATTGAATAGCTGAATGTGATCATCCTGCCTCCAGGCTTGAGTACATCCCAGATGACGTTAAGTAGCCTGTCCTGGGTTCCGTGGTCAAATACGGCCCAAGGGAGACTTGAGATAATGCAGTCGCAGGAATCTTTTCCGTGCTGCTCGAGATATTTTTTCATGTTCTCCGCGGAATCCCTGTAGACTGTCGCGGAAGGACATCGTGATTTGGTCGCCTCGCAGAACTCGGGATTGATCTCTATCGCGAAAAACAGTGCTTCCGGACTTTTCTTCTCAAGAATCTTCTCGGTGAAAACCCCGGTTCCAGAGCCAAGTTCCACCACGGTTCCCATTTCGTTGAGCCGGGCGGTCTCGGTGACAAGCTCCGACAACTCCTCGTTTGAAGGCCCTATGGAGCCGGTGCGCTTTGGATCTCTGAGAAACTGTTTTATGTAACCGTATGCTCCGAGTTTCAACGGCACCTCCGACAAACCATCAGTGCGGCTAAGTATAATGACTGGGACAGCTTTGTCCACTGAACTTTTTATGATGGTTTCTACTGCTCTGAAAATGAGACGGCCTGAACACCGTGCCCGCACCCTTCTGCCTGCGGCCGTCGGCTATTGCGCAATGGACGGAGCAAGTTATCCATACCTAACAACCGCGAGTTCGGAATTCTCTCATCTCGAATCAGAACCAGACGCCTTCTTCCATGCGGATATTTCCAGCGTGGGAGTGAGTTTATCATGTGTCGGTGCTGCCGCCGTGCATCCTCCCCCCACCGCATAACAGTGGAGAAGGGAATACGCCGTAAAGCTTATCACTGAGGAGGACAGGAGCAGCCAGTCGCGTTGCAGGCCTGCACAGCTACCCTATAGTACACTCTAAACCCAGAAGCGTCAGGAACCTCAAATCTCTGTGTATGGGTTGTGCTCGTGGTTTCTACGACATGATCCGCGGTGGGGAAAACGTCGCAACCTGGTCCATCTCTCCTGTAAGTAAGTGGAAAATCGGCAATACCAACATTGATATGCACTTTATAATCAGTCGCCTCTGGAACCCTGCTATAAGTGACAATTACCTCACCTGATCCTCTAGGTTCTAGTTCTTGTGGTGAAATTCGGTGACTCAATATGCTCGGGTGAGAAGGCACTCTCCCGGAAGTGTCGGGTGGAGGGCCAGTTCCGCCATCTCCAAAACCCCTTCCGGGCGTCCAATTAATTCCAGCGCTTTCGGCCGCTTGCTCGCAGATATTCACGCCGTTAATGCTGATAACCCCGCTTCCACTTCTAATACTGCCCTGCTCACATGAACCATCGGGATTTAGTGTTACCGTCTGGCCGGCAACTCTAACCGTACAGCTTTGACCGTCCGCGTTACCTGTACCACATTTGGATGTGGTACAGGTTCAGACCCTTGCGGCATGCGGGGACTCAGTGCGCCCCATACGCCCAAGCCGGCAACTTCTCCGCCAGCCGTTGTAACGCCAAAGGTTCCTCCCACTGCTCTTGGAATTCTGTTCCCGTTTCCGAAAAACTGTCCACCCCATTTGCCTTCCGCTCCCACTATACTTGGACTTGAATGTGCCAAATCCGTATCACCTCGGAAGAAACCGCTGTCTGAATTCCCGATATCTGCCTCTTCCAGTGTTACTGTTCCTTCAATGGGATAGCCTTCTTCATCAAGAAAGGAATGAATCCTCCCCTTCACGGTTCCGCGATCAAAATCAACGGTCAAAGTCACTTTCCCTTCAGCAAAATAAATACTGCCTTCTTCAGAATACATAGCGGTGGCGTCCCCTTCATAGGTCACAGGGTTGCTCACGTCCAGGCCGGAGAGATTTCCCTGTGTGAAGGGATCGCTGCCATCTCCGAAGACACCCAAGTCTAAATCGTCAATTTCAGTGGCGCTGTCCGGCACATATATCCAGACTCCGCCGGCTATGTAATCTTTTCTCTCCCTTGTTCTTTCCTCCGAATAGACATCGACGTAAAGATATCCTCCCGGGAGTCTTTTTATCAGTTCAATCCCGTCCCAGTTGTTTCCTCCAAGCCGGTTCAACACTGTATCTGTGGTGCTGTCAACGGACCATCCGGCACTACTGTTCCGAACAATGTATCGAACTTGTCCTCCACTGTATGAAGCCTCAACTGAAACCCTGTCTGTCGTGATGCCGTTATTGGCATTTGAGGATTGGGTAACGCTACCCACGCTCGGTTCATTCTCTGCAGCTTCGGAAATTTCATCCCCGGCGTTGTTCTTATCAGCTTCTGATACGACGCTGTCCAGTACATCCCCTGCGGATGGTCGAGATGAACCTCCTTCTCCCCCTCCTCCCCCTCCGCAGCCATACAAAGGAAAAAGCCCCAGAGCAAGGGCAAGGATGTAAACACGCAGAAGCCTGCCGCATACCCTTGACAAGAATCTACAGCAAGGGATGTTGAAATCAACAAAGCAAAAGCGGACAACCCGCGTGCTATAAAAACGGACAGTTCTATTTGCTATTAGCAACATATCTTGCGTGGAAAATAAAAGGCACTTCTAAAAATACCCCTATATTCCAGTTAAACTCCAATCAACAATAAATATATGCTCTCACCCCCCCC
>JAPPFE010000019.1 GCA_028823955.1 Candidatus Dadabacteria bacterium | reverse complement strand
AAATGGAAAAGTTCGGTGGCGGCCTCCATGATTTTATCTTTATTGCTCATAACGCTTAGTTGCCCCTAGTACTAAAGGTACTAAAACTAAACCCTTAAAAGAATCTGTTGTCAAGGGCTCTTTGAATAAATTGAGAAGTGATTACAACATGATACGCAAAGGTCGGTCCTTATCGAGTTCGGCCAGTTCTTCGGGTGAAAGACCCTTTGACTGGAGCAGAACCTTGAATTTTCTCCCCATGAATTCAGGCATAAAAAGCGTCTTGGCCGCAAGACGGTCTCCCTGGTTCCGGGGTTTGTCGTATGTCTTGAAAATTTCGAGAATTCCCCAGTCAACAAGAAACTGCCCCTGGGTTGCATACTTGACGGTGCCAAGACCCAAAGTATCACCGACCCTCATAAGTTCGGAAAAATTAACGTCAGCTGTTATATCCTGCTCTCCAACCCTCGTGTAGGGGTCGGAACTCAGTTCATGGCGATAAAAGCACCTGAAGGTGCCTTTCCGTCTTTCGGGGGAGTAAAGCTCGGGAGCGAGAGATCCATAGTCAATGCATAGAACAAACCCTTTTTGAAGCGCCTCTCCCACCTCGGCAAGCCATTTCCCCGCCAGCAGACAAGCTTCCGCCTCTTCTTCTCGGGCATATCCTTCCAGATATCGGTTTGAAAAGTCATAAATCCCTTCCGCTTCGGGATTCCGGAGAACTTCCTCGATTTCCCCGTTGCGAAGAGAGAGAAAGACCTCCCGGATTTCCTCTCCGTCCGACCTAAGTCTGTGAAAGGGCAGGGAATCCAGAAATTCGTTGGCAATCACCACTCCGCGGAATCCGCCTTTCCCGATCTCCTGAAGATCGTTTATCCACCGAACCTTTCCGCGGTGCCCCTCGAGCTTTTCCCTGGCCGCGAGAACCGCTGCCGGGCTCGCCTCGCTCATCACGTAGTCGGTCTTTGAGTAAAGCCCGGGGTGGTTCCGGCTAAGGTCCTCGAGTATATCAAGGGCAAGCTGCCCGCCAGAGGCCCCGAATTCCACGACGGTAAAACTTTCCCCTTCCAGCAGAAGCGACGCCTCGGCAAGGAACCGCGAGATAGTCTCCCCGAAAGAGCGGTGAACCGATGGAGCGGTGTAAAAATCACCCTTTTTCCCGATCCTCGCCTTCCCCGATGAGTAATAGCCGTGCCCCGGGTGAAAAAGGGACAGTTCAACAAATCTGCGGAAGGAAATCGGGCCGGATTCCCGTATTTCCTCTTTTATAATTTCCAAAAGGGTATGCATTTTTCCTCCGCCACGGAAAATAACAGTCAGGAGATAAAATTACACAGGTTTTCCATACTTTAAAAACAAGCTGAAATCCTTCCTTATCGCCCGAAAAACAAGGAAAAAGAACACATTACGGCGGATAAAAAAGATCTGGTACCGGCTAGTATCATTTCACACAGGGCTAAAAGAGACCTTTGCGGGCCGAAAAAAATTATCAAGCAATTTCAGATAGTTAGACTTGCTAAGACGCCGAGCACTAAAAAATTCCACAATCTATCAACAGAAAAAAATTGTTTGATATCAAGCAATTACGAAAATCTGGAGCTTCTCAAGGTTTCTGGCATGGTGCAATCTTCAAAAAGGCACGAGAGCGGGATCCTGCATTCACTATCAGCTGGGGGATACGGGCTGATTGCGCCCGAAAAACAACCGGAAATAGCCGCCAGTCCGAGGTTTTACGCCGGTTTACTTGCTCGAGAATCTTTTGCCGATACTGGCAAAGGCGTTATGGCTGTGAATGCTTTCGTAGTTAAGAACCCTGAGTTGGTAAGAGTCGAAACTGGGGTTGCCATGGAGTTCCGAAGCTATATTTCTCACGACATCCTCAACAAAGCACGGCTTGTTGTAAGCGCTCATTGTAACGTGGCGCTCATCTTCCCTTTTTAAAAGCGGGTAAAGCGGGGAAGAGGCCCCTCTTTCCGCAATCTCTATTATTTCCTCAAGGCATATCTCTATCGGGTCGTTTTCCTTCTTTCCTTCGTGCGTAATGGTTATGAAAACCTTGGAACGCTGGTTGTGAGCCCCGTAATCGCTTATCTCCTTGCTGCAGGGACAAAGGGTTTTGACCGGAACCACTACGCTCTGGGTAAGGCGTATGCCCTCCGGGTGCATTTCGCCGTGGTACGTGCATTTGTAAGGCTGTGGGGATATCTTGCCGCTTACAGGAGCATGCCGGTTGAAAAAGTAATCAAACTCTATTTTGACGTCGGAATCTTCCGAGCCCTGCCTGTCGCAGAGGGCGATCAGGAAAGAAGCCATATTTCCCAAAGAGAAGGACCCGTTGAAATCAAGGGCAGTCTCAAGCAGACGGCTCATGTGAATTCCCTTCTGGTCGGGGCCGAGGTTAACGCTCAGGCTCAGGGAAGCCTGAATATTCTGGTCCTTCTCAGAATCGATCTCGCAGCCTTTTATCTTAAGCGGAATCTTGAGGTCGCAGACGCCGACTCTGTCTATGGAGATATTCCTGTAGTCCTTTCTCGCCTGTATGTCTTCAATAGGCTTTTCTTCAAGTTTCATTTTCAAAGCATTTTCCTCTTTGTTCGATAGAGTAACTGCCGCAAATCAAAGGCGGGTTCTTCTCAGGACGGGGAAGAATACCACAATGAAAACCCTTTGCAACAACCAGAGCCCTCAACGGGGTCTTCAGCGAAGTTTGGGATTGTCCGAGTGCCGCTTCCCGTCTCTCTGTGTTTTCTTCTCAAAATTCTTTCTCAAAACCTCCGTAAGATCAACTCCCGTCTGGTTCGCTATACATGTTAAGACGAAGAAGACGTCTGCAAGCTCGTCTCCGAGTTCCCGGCGATTTTCATTCCCCTTGAAACTCTGCTCCCCGTATGTCCTGGACATGATTCTCGCCACCTCTCCCACTTCCTCGACAAGCTGCGCGAGGTTGGTAAGCTCGGAGAAGTACCGCACTCCCACTTCCTTTATCCACTCGTCAACTTCCCGCTGATACTCCCTGACCGTTATCTCGCCAGACATAAAACCACCTTCGGCTTCTTAGCGCCCGCAACAAATCCTAAAGTTTTTTCCGTCCCCTTAATTCTACCACCCGAACTCTGAAAGAAGCGATTCCCTCATAACCTCGTAACTACGAGAAACAGAAGGCATCGCGTCGCCGCCCACCCCGCTTACATAAACAATACCCGCAACAGCGTTGGTAAGAAAAGCGTAATCACTTGACAGAAGCTCCTCAAGGGGAAATTTCCCGCAGACGGGCTCATAGCCAAGCCGCCCGGCTGAACGCAAAACGATTTCCCTAGTCACCCCAGGCAAAACGGGGCACTCAGAAGACGGGGTGAAAAGCCTTTTCCCTCTGGTCCAGAAAACATTGTGGCACGAGGTCTCGGCCACCCTGCCGTCGGTATCGAGAAAAAGGGCTTCGCCAAAACCCCTCTCAATAGCCTCTCTCTTCGCCACGATATTTCCCAGATAATTAAGCGTCTTGTGCGAAAAAAGGCTGCTCTGCGGGGGTCTTCTCTCGCTGCAGACCCAGAGAGAGAGGGCATCCGGGCTCTGCGCACGGGGTCTTACGGACACAAGAAGCGAAGCCGCCCGGGGACGTGAGTGATAAACCGCGCCCCCTTGGGCGAGAAGACAAACTTTTACGTGCAGATCACCCCCGGGGGACGCTCCCACGGCATCCTCGATTCTGAGCCTTACCCGGGATTCCGGGGGAAACGGGATGCCGAGAAAAGAGGCTCCCTTTCTCATTCTCTCAAGATGCATGGAGAGGAAAACAGGCGGGGATCCCTTCCACCTGAAGCTCTCGAAAACCCCTTCTCCGTAAAAAAGAGCACGGAGCGCAGGCACATCCTCAAGCCTTTTCCCGTCGAGAAAGAAAAGTTCCTCCATATCCAATGATTATAGCACCTGTCGGGACGCGATTGATGTGAGGGCCTTTGCCTTGAGTTCTGTCTCCCCGTATTCGTCGTCCGCTTTCGAATCCCACACAATTCCGCCTCCGAACCAGAAATCCGCCCCCTCGGAACTGTTCACCCCGGTGCGGATCGCGACGCTCATGGTAAAGTCCCCGCTCGGAGAGAACAGGCAGATCGCTCCGCAGTAAGGGCCCCTTTCATGGGGCTCAAGGCTGTCTATTATGCGGATAGCTTCCCTTTTCGGGGCCCCGGTAACGGATCCGGGGGGAAAAGTGCTGGCAATTATTTGAGAGAGTCCGACTCCCGGGCGAAGGCGCCCCTCGATTTCGGACTCCATCTGGAAAAGCGTACTGTAGCGGCGGACAGTAAAAAGCTCCCTTACCCCTATGGAGCCGTACCCGCATATCCTCCCGAGGTCGTTTCTCATGAGATCAACTATCATGAGGTTCTCGGCCCGCTCCTTGGGCTTTTTCCCGAGTGTCTCGGCAAGCTCCCTGTCGCGTCGTGGGTCGGGATCCCTGCGGACGGTCCCCTTTATGGGTCTTGTGGTAATGCTGTCGCCCCTTCTCCTAAGAAAAAGCTCCATGGAGCCGCTTACAAGCTCAAAACCCGGAAAACCGATAAAGGCGGCGAAGGGAACGGGCTGGGCACGGTAAAAATCCAGAAACCACGAAAGCGGCTCACCCAGGGGCTTGAAGCGGAACTTTCGCGAAAGGTTCACCTGATAAACGTCTCCCGCCGCTATATGCTCCTTTATCGCCGAAATCTTCCGGGCGTATTCTTTCCTTTCAATGTTCGAGCGGGGAAGGGGCCCGGGACCTGCCCTTTCCCGCGGGAAGGCAGAGAGAACTTCTTCCCAGGGGGCTGTGTAAAAACTGTCTTCTTCGTAAAAATGGAAAAAAAGGAAAGGGAGCTTCTCCCTCTGCTTTGCGTCCGAGGTCGCAACCCCGGGAGTCGTGTAGCTTAGGTAGTCGTAGCTTATGTAGCCGAGAGCCGTGTATCCCTCGGCAGCCAGTTTCTCGACCAAACCGAGAGGGTCTTCCGAGAAAATCTCCTCCCCGGAGCGGGAAAACACCTTGGTCCCGTCGCTCGAGAAGCAGAGGGTGAGGGCAGGATCGCCGAAAATCCCGGCCGTGGCAGAGGAACCCGAATCGAACCATCCTGCGCCCGAGTCTATCAAAAGGGACTTTGGTCTGTGAAGCTTCATCGCCTCCTCCCTTTGAGACTCAAAGCCCATCGAGCACCTGGGAACGCGCTTACGACGGGGGAGGCGCGTCGGCTTTAACCGAGCGGTTAAGGATTTCGGCTATGTCCTGGACGCCGATCTCCTCCTCCTTGCCCTTGAATCGCGCGGCGTCGTCAAACATCGTGTTGCAGAAGTAGCACGCCGTCGCCAGGGTGTCGGGGTTAATGTCCGCGGCCTCGTCGAAGCGGTTCCAGTTAACCCTGGGAGCCTCTTCCTCCATCCAGATCTTTCCGCCTCCGGCTCCGCAGCAGAAACTTTTTGTCCTGTTCCTCTTCATCTCCACCAGATCGATCCCCGGAATGCTTTTCAGTATCTCCCTTGGAGAATCGTAGACGTTGTTGTAGCGGCCGATGTAGCAGGAATCGTGGTATGTTATCTTCTCCTCGATCGGAGCGTCGGGGTTAAGCCTGCCCTCCTGGATGAGCTGCAGGAGAAAATCGGTATGGTGGACGACCTCGTAGTGCCCGCCGAACTGCGGGTACTCGTTCTTCATGGTGTTGAAGCAGTGGGGACAGTTTGCGAGAATCTTCTTCACCTTCAATTCATTCAGAGTCTCGATGTTCTGGACGGCGAGCATTTGGTAGAGGGCCTCCTCTCCGAGCCTTCTTGCGGGGTCGCCCGTGCAGGTCTCCGCGGGGCCCATGACGGCGAAATTAACTCCCGCAATCTTAAGCAGGGTCACTATCGCCTTTGAGACTTCCTGGCCCCTCGGGTCGTAGCCCCCGAAGCACCCAGTCCAGTAAATCACGTCAAATTCGCTTGCGTTCTCGGCCGAGACTCCGAGGATGGGAACTTCCATCTCGGAAAGCCAGGCGCCGCGGTCGGCCTCCGGGAATCCCCAGGGGTTTCCGTTGTTCTGAAGCTTCTGAAGGGTCCTCGTGGCGGTTCCGCTCATGCGGCCCTCAAGGGTAAGGAACCTTCTCATGTCCATTATCTTGCCCATCTGGTCAATGAAAAGCGGGCACTGCTCAACGCATGCGTTGCACGTGGTACACGCCCAGAGCTCCTCGGGCGTCACCCACTCGGTGTCGGGAAGATCGGGCTGCTCTTCTTGGGGTTTTCCGGCGAGTATGTCTTTCCCCTCGCTTGAGACGTAGTGGCGAAGCTTAACGACGATGTCCCTCGGAGAGAGCACCTTCTCGGTGTTCCACGCCGGGCAGTTATCCGTGCACCTTCCGCACTCGGTGCAGGTATAGGCGTCAAGTATGTCCTTCCAGCTGAAATCGGCTATCTTCGAGGAGCCGAAGTGGTCAAGATCCTCGGGGATTTCCTCGAAATCGAGCTTCGAGAGCTGCCCGCGGGGCTTCAGGCTCTGGAAAAAAACGTTGAAAACAGCCGTCAGGACATGGCTGTGCTTGGAGTAGGGAAGGTAGTTGAGAAAGGAAAGCACTATGAGAATGTGGAACCACCAGAAAAACTCCTTCCAGAAAAAGGTGCTCCCGGTGCTCATGCCCTCGTAGAGCCCGGAAAAGGCCCCGGACACCGGCAACATCGCTGGACTCGTCTCGGCAAGCGCTATCCTCGCCCCCGTGGTGAGAAAGGCGGTGATCATGAGGCCGAATATAAGACCCAGTATCACGACCGCGTCGGGACCGTTAACCTCCCTTCTTCTCCCTATGGTGAGCCTGTTTATTATGCCCATGCCTATGGCCACAAGAACCAGGGCCTGCACTATGTCAAGGATCAGCTCGTAGACTCCCCCCATGGTTCCCGGGAAAAAGTGAAATCCGGGAACAACGCCGCTTACGAGCATCTCCACCGTCCCCACCGTTATTATGACGAACCCCCAGAAGATCATGGCGTGTTCTATGCCGGCGAAACGGTACTTGAAAAGCCTCCTCTGGCCGAACACGTAGACGATGACCTTCCTTATCCTCTCGGGAATGTTGTCAAACCTGTTGTCTTCCTTTTTTCCGAGAGTGACAAGTTTTAAGAGAAGGCGGATGTTGTAGGCGAAAAAACCGAAGGCCGCTATAAGCAGCAGAAGCATTATCACGGATTTAGGGTTCATCTAGTTTCTCCGAAGCAAGACATGGAAAAAGCAGCATGAATTATATTGAATTCGCGGGGTTTTATCAAGCCGGGAGGAGAGTGCCGGCTTCCTCTTCCATGGTGCTGAAAAGGCGGCATCCGAATCTGTTCGGCAGAAAACAGATTCCCTGTTTCGCTGCCCGGGACGTGCTCTCCCGGGCCAAATTTAACCTTTCCGGCGCCTCTCCCTCCGCCGCGCACACAGACCCCGGGTCAGGAGCCTTGCATTGCGCCAAGGCGCCTTCCCACCGAAGCCGCAAGAAACAGAACCGCTGCGATCAGAAACAGATTAAAAGTCCCGGCCTCAAACTCGTTTCCGCTTCCGGAAGCAATCGCGCATCCTCCGCCTCCGCCGCTGCCGTCGCTGCCACCGCTACCAGCCTGTTCCGACCCCGGGTAAATACCGGAACCGAGAACATACTTCGTACCCCCTTCTATGCCGAAATCTGTACGTATGAAATACCCGATCTTGACCGATGTGCCGGGGGAGCGGCCGGGGATGGGGTTCCCCGCCTCACAAAACACATCTTCATCTTCCGGGGACGGCCCGGAAGCAGGTGCTGTCTCTTCACAGAGCACCTCGTCACCAATAACAGTCGGATCTTCCCAAAGGTAAGTGAGGAAACCCTCTCCCGGGGTATCGTCTTGCCTGTCTACCTCTTCTAAAATGCGTTTGGCAACTTCAACTCCGTTGTCATCCACAAGACGCAACGACCTGTCTTGAAGCTGCGGGGAGTTTCCGTTAAAAATCCCGTACATCTTATCCGTACCGGTAACTATATAGAAATATATGGAACCCGACTGCCAGGGCGGTTCCCTCCAGCACGGCATAAGCTGAATCATTCTCATCAGCGGAAGCCTTCCCCGGGAGTTACCAACCTTGGCAAACTCCTCGGTAATGTGCGCCTCAACCCCCTCCAGGTAACGCACTAGGCTTGACTCGTCATTCACCATGTCGGCGCTAAGCCAGCCCTTTCCGGAGAGATCGGGACACGCGTCAAGCGACTTGGAGTGATCCGCTTCCCTCAGCTCATGATCAAATCCGCCAACGTGTATAAAGGAATCCCCTGCTTCGCCCGTATCGGAATCCCCAACGGCGCAGATATGCCTGCCGCCTCTCCCGGTCCTGTCGTCCTGAACGCAGACCACCTCGTCACCCGCTCCTTCCGCCATGTCCATCAGTCTCCGGAAAACCGGGATGCCTCTCAAGGATCCGCTCAGGGCCCCGGGATGCCTCCCATGAAAAAGTATGATGTCGCCTGACTGAAAAGGAGCGTCGGTCGCTTCCCCGCCAGTGGACTTGTTAACGGTAATTACGTACGTGTCGCCGTGGCGCCATACTCCGTTATTGTTTCTCAAGGCGTTTCGGAATTCTACTCGACCCTCATCACTTGTGACCCGCGGCTCCCGGTGCTCTTTCATGTGCAGCAAGAAATTTCTCATATCGTCCATGTCTCCCGCGCTCGCCTCCTTGGCAGTTACGCCATGGTGCGCAAAAGCGGGCGAGGTGGCGGAAAAAACAATTGTACAAAAGAAAAGCAGGGTGAGCGCAGCAAATTTTTTCATGATTCAAAATCCCTCTCTTTTTGCCAATACAAGCTATAAGTTCCGGTCAACTGCGGACCTCAATTCTTTGCCAGTTGATAATAACCGGATAGTCTTAAAAACGGAATTGAGACAAATTAATTCCTGTAATTTTAGATTCTTGCTTGATCAGGTCCGTGAATATCAGGGTTCTGCAGAGTTTGTCGGTTTTGCGGTGATTTTTTGGGGAACAAGTGCCCGTATGCGGGTTCGGGAATCCAGAAACGCCGTTACGGACGGGCGCCGGAGGCTCAAGCGATAAAAAGGAGTAACAAAGAATGATTCATAAGTCTTATGAGGCAATTAACCGGGTTGTACCTTGGAATATGATCCTTGCAGTGCTTATCCTGGCGACGGGCCACTCCATGGCCTGGGATGCATCCGCAAGAGAAGGGAACCTTGTCGGTAACCGGCCGTATTCCGAAGCGATATCCGGCAGTCTGCACCCCGTGAAAGTTATCACCCGCAGGGACATTGAGCTCTCAGGCGTAAAGAGGATGAGGGATCTGTTGGGTCGGTCGGCTTTTAACAATTTCGGCATTGCAAGGCCGTTGCGCACTCTGATCCTGATTAACGGGCGTCGGGTCTCAGACGCCGGGGTTGACACAGACACCATTCCGATCGCGGCTGTCGAACGCATTGAAATCTTTGGTGACAGCACAAGCGCCCTGCATGGCGGGGGAGCGGTCGGCGGCACCATAAATATCGTTCTCAAGAAAAACTATGAAGGCCTTGATATCCAGCTAAACGCCGGGCGTCCCCGCGGTGAGGGCGCCGATTCCGAACACTTAAGCGTTCTCTGGGGCACAAGCGTTGGAGAGGGAAATCTTACTGTCGGGGCGGATATCTTCCGGCGGGACGAGGTACGCGACATCGACCGAGATTACAGCCGTGCCAGATATCAGGCCGGAGGTTCCTTCGCCGACACCGAAGGAGTGTCGTCTCTCGGCAACACGGTTTTCCTGGTAAAAGACGACGGAGGACGGGTCTCGGGAGCGCTGGGCGACTGCGATGAAAGCGTGTATACGGGGGAACTCACGGATCCTCCGGGCGGATTTTTCGGCACCGTCTGCGGGTTTGCCTATGCGGACATCGCGTGGCACCTGGATCGCAGGCAGGATGACCACGCGTTTATGAATTTCAATTATCCGGTAGGCGACGCAGCCGATATATACATTGAGGGACGCATAACCAGGGAAGAGCTAAGGAACCTGTGGGCGCCGGATCCGAACGTTTTCTCCCTTGCGCCGGATGAGGCGCTGAGAAACACCCTCATTGAAAGTGGAAACTTTGAAGGTCTTGACGAGAGCAATTTCCCCGAAAGTATCACGGTAGGCCACCGTTTTCTGGGGCACGGCAACCGCCTGTGGGTTTCGGACCTTGTAGATTATGATATTACGCTGGGGCTGCGAGGGGACATTAAGGACAACATAAGATATGACGGCTATGTTCACTACAATCGCTATGACTATGGCGTAGATGGCCATACGTTCATTAATGAACCCGTAATAAACGCCGCTATTGAGAGCGGAGATTACGACATCCAGAATCCGCTTTCCGAAGCCGAAGAGCACAGAGCCGCGATCAGCGAGAGCAGCGTGCGGAGCGAGTCCAAATACGAAGATGAACACCTTGAGGCGGGGGTGGCGCTTGACGGCCCGCTGCTTGAGCTCATGGGCAACAAGCTTCGCTGGAGCGCCGGTCTGCAGGTCGCTAAAGTGGAGCAAAGCAATTCCAGAGAATATTTTAATCTTCGTGGTGAGCCGGTTAACGCGGACGATGTATTGGGGGGATCTTCGCAGTCGCTTATGGCCGATCGTCGGCGCCTCTCAGCTTTCGGCGATATTCTGGTGCCTTTGGGAGATGCGGTGGACGTGTCGTTTGCCCTCCGCCACGATGATTTTGATGATGTCGGGGGAGCCTTTTCGCACAGGATAGCGACGCTTTACCGCGTAATACCCAATATCGCGTTGCGCGCATCATGGAGCGGGGGAGCGCGAGCGCCCGGACTTGCAGCCCTGCATGTGGAGGAATTTGTCTACTACCCGTATGTATGCGACGCTGACACGCCGACTCCCGATTGTCCCAGGGACCAAGTGCGGGTGGTCACAGACAGTAACCCGGAACTGGAACCGGACGAGGCCGAAAGCCTTGGCGCCGGTGTCTCCGCGGGCTGGGGTCCGTTCTCAGCCGACTTTGACTGGTTTCGTCTTCGTCTTCAGGAAACACCGGCCACTTTGAGCACGCAGTTCGTCGTCAGCCTGGAGAGAAGCGGGAGGCTTAGCGAGTATCCGGGACTGAGCGTGACGCGTTCTGACGGTCGATTAACAGAAATCCGCAACCCGCTGACCAACAGCGGAGAGACTGACATGGACGGGTTCACGGTTCGGCTCGGCGGCGATCTGAAAACCGATCTGGCGAATTTCATGCTCAATGCCAACTGGATCAGGATAACGAATTACGAGAGGCGCGTAGGAGTGGAGACGCAGCCCGGAGATATTCCGCGCAACCGTATTCATGTTCTGCTCCGCGCAGACCGAAACGACCTGACAGCGCAGTGGAACATGCACGCGGTTACGTCTTTCCGGAACGAAACCGACACTAAAACCTTCAGAAGGTGGATAGGGCACGATATCGCGCTTAGCTGGAGAAACGCTTTTGGCTTTAACTGGTTCGAGCTCACGGGAGGCGTTATGAATATCGGCAACGAGGGCCAGTCCCGTCCTGATTCCGATGAGGATCACATATTGTATCTGGATTCGATCCTGGGACGCACGTTGTTTCTAACCGCAAAGTTCGAGATCTGATACGCACAGCTGTTTTTTTCTAACGAGCTGCTGCTGGTAAAAAGACCTGACCCTATATAGAAACGTTTTCTTTTCGAAAAAACTACGTTCGTGTATTCTTACAGGAACGTGAAGATCTTTCTCTACTACGACTACATCTGCCCTTTCTGCTTTCTGGCCACGGAGAGGGTGCTTGATCTCGCAAGGGAGTTCAGCCTCGAAGCGGAGTGGCTCGGCGTCGAGATTCACCCCGAGTACCCGGCCGAGGGAAAAAGACGGAAAAAGACGGAGAGGACCATCCGTATCTCGGAAACCCTTGATAACGTGGCCGCCGAGGCCGGAGTGGAGATAAAGCTCCCGGGATTCGTAACCAATTCGAGGCTCTGCCTTGAGGGAGCGGAGTTTGCGAAGGAGAAAAACAACTTCTTGGAGTTTCACAAGGCCTGCTACACGGCCTATTTCAGGGAGGGAAAGAATATAGGTCTTCTCGAAACCGTTCTCGAGGCGGGCGAGAAGGCGGGTCTTTGCCCCGAGGAACTCTCAGAATCTCTTCGGAAAAGAAACTTTTCAGAGAAAATAGAAAAGAACATGGAAAGCGCCCGGGAGAACATGGTCCTCGGCGTCCCTACCCTTTACCTTGGTGAACTCAGGATACACGGGATCCAGCCGCTTGAATCATACAGAAAACTTATAGCGAGGGAACTCCTGCGGGAACAGCCTCTTCACTGACCTATAAACTCTGGGAGATATCGGCAAAGCAAGTCATTCCCCCGTTCGCAGGTGAACCTCGCTTATCATCCTCGGGGTTGAGGAAACCACCGTGAAAGTTTTTCTTTCGAAAACTATCACGGTTCCAGGGGCGGGAATCGAGCCGTGTGTGTAAAGAAGGAATCCTGCCAGCGTCTCGTAATCCTCTTCCTCCGGAATGGCAAGCCCGAGGCCGTCGTTAAGCCGTCCTATCTCGACCGTGGGGTCTATGAGATACTGCCCGGCGCCGAGCCTTCTCCACGGGGTCTCGCCGGTGTCGTACTCATCCTCTATCTCCCCCACCACCTCTTCGATTATGTCCTCGAGGGTGATGATTCCCACCGACCCCCCGTACTCGTCAACCACAACGGCCATTCCGGCACGTCCCCCCTTCATCTCGTCCATAAGTTCGTTCACAAGCTTTGATTCCGGAACGTAGAAGGGAGGAAGGGCGTATTGCTCGACGCTCTTGTCAAGATCCTGCTCGCCGAGAACGTAAAACGAGTTGAGTATGCCGGTTATGTTGTCGACCCGGTCGCTGAAAATCGGAATTCTCGAGTGGCTTTTTTCCGCTATGAGCTTCCTGACGTCGCGAAGCGTGGACCTTCTCTCAAGCGCGTCCACCCTGACAAGCGGGATCATTATCTCTCCGACCGTGGTCTCGGAGTAACCGAAAATCCTGCGAAGAACCCTTCTTTTGTAGTCCGAACTCGGTTTGTCCTCGTCTTCTTCCATCACGTCCTCAAGTTCCTCGCGGGTTATGGAACTCATGTTCTGGCCCGGACGGTTCAATATCCCCCGGGTAAAGAGGTTGACGAAGAAAAGCACCGGGTAGAAAAGCTTGGAGAAAACCCAGAGCGGATAGATGATCCAGAGCACTATGGAGTTTCGCTTGCTCTCGAATACCGCCTTGGGAACCACTTGGCCGAAAACGACGATGAGCGGGGTGAGCACGGCCACCGTGTAGAGACCGCTTCGCTGCCCGAAGATCTCCTCGAAATAAAAGGTGAGCACCAGGGTGTTTATTATGAGCGAAAGGTTAACCCCTATGAGAGTGGTGCCGATGAAGCTTTCGATCTTCGAGTGGGCGTCAAGAACCAGCCCCGCGGCGGCGGAGCCTTCATCGGCGAGGGACCTCATCTTTATCTTGTCGCAGGAGATGAGTGCTATTTCCGAACCGGCGAAAAACGCCTGCAGAATCAGAAACAGCAAAATAAGAATGACCACTAACTCAATTGACATCGCCGAGCGCCTCCTTGTTAACGTCAACCCTTATCTCGGAAATCCTTTTCCCTTCCCTGCTCTTTACCGTGAAAACCAGTCCGCCGAACCCTATTTTTTCCCCCTCGGCGGGCAGCCTACCGAAAAGATCGAATACGAAACCGCCCATGGTCTCGTTTTCCATCCGAAGCGGGATCACGGCCTCCTCCAGTATGTCTCCCAGGTTCTCAAGCCCCGCCGAGCGCGCGACCGAGAAAAGGTAGTCGTCGTTGAATTCCTCTATCTTCATTCCCCCGGGAATCGTGATCGCTCCCCCGCGGACCGCGGGCGCAATCTTGTTGGGCACCGATCTTTCATCCTCTATTTCTCCGAAAAGCTCCTCCAGTATGTCTTCCATGGTCACCAGCCCGTCGAACCTTCCGTACTCGTCAACAACTATCGCTATGTGAATCCTGTGCATCTGGAGCTCTCGCAGAAGCGCCCCCGCGGGCTTGGAGCGGGGGATGAAATACGGCTTCCTCAGGCACTCGCTCACGGTGGCCGCAAGGTTGTGCTCGGTAAAATTCCACTTGAGAAGATCCTTGCCGTAGAGAACGCCCACTATGTTGTCCTTCTCCTCGTAAACCGGTATCCGGGAGCGGCCCATCTGGCGGACCCGTCCCACGGCCTCTTTGACCTCAATATCGTGGGGAAGCGTGAAGCAGTCTATGGCGGGAGTCATTATCCTGTGGGCAGGCAGGTCCTCAAGCCTGAAAAAGCCGTCGGCAAGGTATTTCTCCACCTCGTTGAGCACCCCCTCGTCCCTCCCCATTCCAACCAGGACTTCAAGCTCGTCAGAGGAAATGTCGGTTCCCTGCGCGCGGTGTCCCAGGCCCGCCCCGAAGGCCCTTATGAAAAACCCGGAGACAAACAGGATCGCCCACCTGATCGGGGTGACCGCGACGTGGAAGGAATAAAGGGGGAGGGCAACCGCCTTCGAGATCGTTCTCGGGAACTTCACCCCGGCGGTCTTGGGAACGATCTCACCGAACACAAGGAGCGTGGGAGAGGCTATGGCCAGGGATATGAGGGCTACTGTCTGCTCGGGGGTGTCCTGGAGATATTCTCTCGCCGTGAGAGCTATTACGCTTGAATAGGCTATGTTGAATATCTCGTCGGCCAGAAGAACTGTAGTGATCAGCTTGTGGGAATTGGAAAGGAGCTTCCCTATGGCCGCAGAAACTCTGCCTCCCTGCTTCGATATGCTTTCTCTCTGCGGACGGCTGAGGGAGAAAAGCGCCCCCTCGCTGAAGCAGAAAAACGCTGAGCAGCACAGCAAAAAAAGAATCAGAATGAAATTTTCGCCCAAAAAATTTTACCCCCGTGGATGAATCAGCAGAAGTGCTCAAACCCAGCGGTATCGTAAAAAACCTCCTCTCCCCCCTCGTCAAAAAGCCTTATTTTCCCCCCGGCTGTAACAGAACCGATCTTCGAGATGGCAATCCCGCAGAGACGCGAAACCTCCTCTATCGAGGCGCGGTTCTGCGAAGAAGAGGTGAAAAGAAGCTCGTAGTCCTCCCCGCCGGAGAGCGCGAGGCGGTAGCCGTCCTCCGAGAACCTGCCGCAGAGGGAAAGAAATCCGGGGGAAAGCGGAAGGCTCCCGAGGCTTACCTCGGCCCCTAGTCCGTGCTCGGAAGTCAGCTTCTCAAGGTCGCAGAAAAGCCCGTCGCTTACGTCTATCATCGAAGAGGCTATCCCGCGTTTCGCGACCATCCTGCCAACCTGGAGGCGCGGCGTGGGCCCGATGTGTCTTGAAACGGCGCCCTCGCATCCGTCAATCCCGCAATCACCCGAGAGGGCCCTCAGGCCCAGGGCGGAATCCCCCAAGGTTCCGGTCACGTATATGTCGTCTCCCTCAGAAGCCCCCGAGCGCAGGACGATATCGTCGCTTGATACTTCCCCAAGCGCCGTCATGTTTATGAAAACGGTCTGGGATTCCGAGAGATTCCCCCCTATAAGGCAGACATCAAACTCCCGGCAGCCCTCTGCCACCCCTTCCGAGAGATCCTCTATGAACTCCATTGAGTCCGCGCTACGACAGCCGAGGGAGCAGAGAAGGTACCTCGGCACCGCTCCCATCGCCCCTATATCGCTCACGGCGACGCAGACCGCCTTCCTGCCGAGCTGCCTCGGGGTCTGGGTTCCCAGGCGGAAGTGAACGCCTTCGACAAGGGTGTCCGTCGAGGCGACAAGGCATGCTTTGTCTCTGATTTTTACAACAGCGGAATCGTCTCCTATCCCCGTCAAAACTTCTTTCTGAGTAGCCTTGAACCTGTCGGCCAAAAATCTCAAGGCGTCTTCTTCACCCATTTGCAGTTAGAAATTGTATTGTAAACGCAGTTGCGTGTCAATTGAGCCGGGGCATCTGTAGGAAGTAAATTAAATTGTCCGGTTTTTGAATTTTTTAGTTGTCCGGTTTTT
>JAPPFE010000049.1 GCA_028823955.1 Candidatus Dadabacteria bacterium | reverse complement strand
ACTATCCTGTGGTCGTAGCTGAGTGCCGTGTACATCATCGGTTTTATCACTATGTCTCCGTTAACCGCCACGGGCCTTTCCTCTATCTTGTGAAGTCCAAGTATCGCGACTTGGGGCGGATTCAGTATTGGGGTGCTCATCAGCGAACCGTACACCCCTCCGTTTGTTATGGTGAAAGTCCCGCCGAAGATTTCATCGAGTGAAAGTGTGTTTGTGTTTGCCTTTTCGGCAAGTTCCCTGACTTCTTTTTCTATCTGTGCGAAGGTTTTTCTGTCAGCCTCCCTTATGACGGGAACGACAAGTCCTCCCTCGGCCCCTACGGCTATTCCTATGTCATAGTAATCCTTATAAACTATTTCATCTTCCTGGATCTCGGCATTTATCTCAGGAAACAGCCTGAGCGCTCCAATAGAGGCTTTTATGAAAAAGGAGGAAAAACCGAGACTCACTCCGTATTTTTCCCGGAAGGCATCTTTTTTTCTCGATCGAAGCTCCATTACATTAGACATGTCGATTTCATTAAAAGTGGAAAGTATTGCGGCTGTCTGCTGAGCTTCCACGAGACGTCTTGCTATGGTCCTGCGACGTCTCGACATTTTCATTCTCCTCTCCCTGTTTGTGGTAAGCTGTGAGAGGGACGGGAAGATATCCGGCGATACCGGGGTCTCGGAAATTTCTTCCTCTGGAGGAGTTTCTTGCGGGATTTCTTCTCCGGTTCTTTGTGACTCAAGATGCTTTTCCACATCATCTTTTGTGATTCTGTTTCCCTCGGGTACGACCTGGGAGAGATCGACTTCGTTTTGCTCGGCGATATTTCTCGCGACGGGAGTCACTCGGGTCTTGGGTTCTTCTTCAGGCTGCTTTTCCTGCGGGATTTCTTCGGTTTGGGGTTGGGGTGAGGCTTCAGTTTTCTTAGGAGATTTTTCTGCACCGCTTTTTGTATCCTTTTTGCTTTCGGATACCTCGATGGTTCCCAAGATGTCTCCTACTTCAACATCCTCGTCGGCTTTTTTCGCTATTGACGCCAGGATTCCCGTTGCTTCGGCGGCGACTTCGAAGTTAGCTTTCTCGGTTTCAAGCTCAACAACGGTTTCCCCGAGTCTTACCGTGTCTCCCTGTTGTTTGGTCCACTTGATTATTGTTGCTTCTATTACGGAATCCCCCAAGTGGGGAACAACGATATTCTTGGCCATTTTCTCCCTCGCTTGCGCCTTTGTTTCAGATATCTCTGTGCCAGGTTATCCCGCTTTCCTCATTTCCTTCCACTACTTTGTCTATGCTGAACGCCTGCTTTATAAGCAACTCCTGATTGTATTTGTGCATGGAGGAAAGTCCTTCGGAGGGGCTTGAGTAGCGCTTTCTTCCTATATAGCTGAGTGGAAACCGTTTCTTGATGATTTTTCTTCTGAAAAAAGGCAGCATGTATTTCCAGGCTCCCGCGTTCTGGGGTTCTTCCTGTACCCAGACCACCTCTTCAAGTTTACCATACCTCTCCAAAACGGCGCTTACCTCTTCCTTGGGTCTCGGGTAAAGCTGCTCGATTCTGGCCATTGCAACATCAGGCGATTTGGCTCTGAGTTCACTTGAGATGAGGTCAACGTATACCTTGCCGCTGCAGAATATCAGCCTTCTTACTTTTTTCGCCTGTCTGGTGGTCATCGGATCGTCGATTACGGGAAGCCATTTCCCCTCGGATAGATCCTTAAGGGACGAGTTTACCATCGGGCTTCGTAGAAGTCCTTTGGGCGTCATGACGATCAGGGGGAGAGGATCTTTTTCAAGCAGCAGTGCCTGGCGGCGAAGTACGTGGAAAAACTGCGCTGAAGTGGTGCAGTTTACTATCCTTATATTGTATTCTGCGGCCGACATGAGAAACCTTTCAAGCCTCCCGCTCGAGTGATCAGGGCCCTGTCCTTCATAAGCGTGAGGGAGCAGGAGAACCAGGGAAGGGGTCTGTCCCCATTTCGCCCTTGCAGATACAAGATATTCGTCCACTATGGTCTGAGCTCCGTTTATGAAATCTCCGTACTGAGCTTCCCATATTACAAGGCAGTTTGTCCTCTCGACACAGTATCCGTACTCAAAACCCAAGCAGGCGTTTTCGCTGAGCGGGCTGTTTTTTATCTCGAATGCAGCTTTTGCCTGCGGGATCCTCTCCAGAGGAGTATGAATTGCGCCGTTCTCAGAGTCGTGGAGCACTGCGTGACGATGGCTGAAAGTACCTCTCTCGCAATCCTGTCCGGTTATCCTGATGGGAATGCCTTGTGCGATTATGGAGGCGTAGGCTAGTTCTTCCGCCATGGCCCAGTCAATTGTCTTTTCTTTCGGGTCGTCGAGAGTGTTTTTTCTTCTGTCGCGTATTCTGGCGATTTTCGAATTTACCGTGAATCCTTCGGGAACCGAGAGAAGGGAGTTGTTTAGTTCGCGGAGGGTTTCGTCGGGAACCTTGGTAACCGTTCTTTTCGCTATCCCGCGTTCTGGGGAGGGCGCCGTTGATTCCTCGGGGGAGTCGTCAGGGGAAATCGATTCGAATTCCTCGGCAATCTTCTTGACATGTTCTTCCTGTAGCTGTTCTACCTGCTTTTCCGAGACGGTGCCTCTTTCTATTAGTTTCTTTGCCCAGATGTCCATCACCCGGGGATGACTGTCTATCTTTTTGTATATCATGGGCTGGGTGAATCCCGGTTCGTCCGCCTCGTTGTGTCCGTACCTTCTGTAGCCGACAAGGTCTATGAGGAAATGTTTTTCGAATCTCGATGTGTAGCCGAAGGCTAGGCGCATTGACTCTATGCAGGCGACCGGGTCATCCGCATTTACATGGACAATCGGTATTTCGAATCCCTTTGCGAGATCGCTTGCATAAAGCGTGCTTCTGCTGTCGGAGGGAAGCGTGGTGTAGCCGAGCTGGTTGTTGGTGATTATGTGTATGGTTCCGCCAGCGCGGTAGCCCGGAAGGGATGAGAGATTAAGCGTTTCCGCGTTTATCCCCTGTCCCATGAATGCCGAATCTCCATGAATCTGTACCGGGATTACCGTTGAGGGGTCGAATTGCGGAGAACCAGGCACATCGTCGCTTATCCCGCATGCCCTCGACATTCCCTGCACTACGGGATTTACCGATTCCAAGTGGCTGGGATTGGGAACCATGGTGATCCTCATGTTGCGATCAAGCATGCCTCCCGTCGGGATATCGCGTTTTACGGCCTCGTGGTACTTTACGTCCCCGGTCCATCCCATGTCGTCGGCGAAGTCCCTTACCAGAACAGGATCCTTGAACTTAAGCAGCGTGTACTTGTAGTTTTTCTCCATCACGTGGTGCATCACGTTCAGCCTTCCGCGATGGGCCATTCCGAGAATTATCTGGTGTATGTCGGCTTTGATGGCGAGGAGTATTAGTTCATTCAGCATCGGCACCAGCATGTCGACGCCTTCTATTGAGAACCTGAATTTCCCGGGAAAAATCCTGTGGAGGAAGTTTTCGAATACCTCTACTTTGGTGAGGGTATCGAGAAGTTCCACTTCGTTAACGGGATTTAGGGGAGGGCGGTAAACACCCGACTCTATGGCACCTCTCATCCACCTTCTCTCTTCAGCTTCGTAGATGTGGTCATAGTTATACCCCGTGGTGGAAGAGTAGATTTTTCTCAGCTTTCTTATTCCGTCAAGGGCGTCAAGTGAGTTCTGCGAAAGAGGCCATCCTACAAGTGTCGAGGGAAAGTCTCTTAGTTCCTCCTCGTCAAGTCCGAAGGTTTCGGCGTGCAGGGTGAGGTCTCCGTGAACTGGACCCCCGAGGGGATCTATTCTGCTTGCCAGGTGACCGTGCCTCCTGATTGCCTGAGCCATATTGGCGATCGCAACGGCCTTGTTTACATCTCTTACGGATGACTGCTTGAAGCCGTTTTTCTCGATCTCGGGTTCTATCTCGACCCTGAGAGACGAGTATTTGCTATCGGGTTTCCATCCCTTAAAGATGGTTTTTGTGGCGGGATCGACTGAAGAAGAGTCTCTTACGTAACGTTCGTAGAGATCCATTACGTAACCTGAGTTGAGCCCGTGAAAGTTTTTCCAGATGTCCATGCACCTTCCGCCTGCTCTAACGGTAACCGCATAGAATCATAGCATAAAATATAAAGCAAACAAGGATTTTTTGCTTTCGTCAAAATGATGCGGTAATAGTCCTAGGTAGTGTATGAAAAGGGCTCTGGGAAGGTCAGTCTTCTGATTTTTTTGCGATAGTGTTTATTCCGGTTTCAAGGAGCTGTTCTGGAGAGACTTCCGAGGGAGCTTCTGTCAGGGGACAGGATCCTTTCTGCGTTTTTGGAAAAGCTATTACGTCTCTTATCGATTCTCCGCCCGAGAGAAGCATCAAAAGCCTGTCAAGCCCGAGCGCTATCCCTCCGTGGGGAGGGGCTCCGAATTCAAGAGCCTCAAGGAGAAAACCGAATTTTTCCCTTGCCTCCTCCTCTCCGATTCCTATAGCGTCAAATATTTTCTGCTGTATGTCTTTTCTGTGAATCCTTATGCTTCCCCCGCCTATCTCCACTCCGTTTAAGACTATGTCGTAAGATTTTGAAGCCGCATCGCCCGGGGAATCCTCAATTTTCTCCATGTCCTCATCCTTGGGGGCGGTAAAAGGGTGGTGGACGGCGACGTATCTTTTATCTCTGGGGCTGTACTTAAGAAGCGGGAAATCCACTACCCAGAGAAATTCAAGTTTTTCTTCGTCAATGAGAGAGAGGGTTTGACCGAGACTGAGCCGTACGTTTGACATCACCTGGTTTACCATATCAACCGAGTCGGCACCGAAAAACACTATGTCTCCTTTCTCCATCGAAAGGGTGTCAGCCAGAAGCTCGCACTCCCCTTCGCTTAGAAATTTGACTATAGGAGAGTTCCACCCGTCCTCGCCGACCCTTATCCACGCAAGCCCTTTTGCTCCGAGCGAGATTGCGTACTCGGTAAGATCGTCTATTTCTTTTCTTGTAAGTTTCTCGGCTCCTCCCTTGAGGTTAAGTGCCTTTATCGCTCCGCCTTTCTCAAGAGCTCCGCGAAAAACTTTGAACTGCGAGTCTTCGAATATGGATGAAATGTCCTTTAATTCAAGGCCGAACCTCGTATCGGGGCAGTCGGTACCGTACCTCTCCATGGCTTCTTCGTAAGGCATTCTCGAAAAAGGAATGCTTACGTCAATTCCTTTTGTTTCCCGAAGAACTGTTTTTATCATGCTTTCGACGATTGAGATCACGTCGTCTTCTGAGACAAACGACATCTCCATGTCTATCTGGGTGAACTCGGGCTGGCGGTCCGCTCTTAAGTCCTCATCCCTGAAGCATTTAACTATCTGGTAGTATCTGTCAAAACCCGAGATCATGAGGGTCTGTTTCAATGTCTGGGGCGACTGGGGAAGCGCGTAGAACTGACCTTCGTTAAGCCGGCTTGGAACGAGAAAATCCCTTGCCCCTTCAGGCGTCGATTTCGTGAAATAGGGGGTTTCGATCTCGAGAAATCCGTTTTCGTTGAGGTAGCTTCGCACCGCGGCGGCGACTTTGTGGCGAAAGATTATGTTGTCCCTCATTGGGGGTCTTCTAAGGTCGAGGTAGCGGTACTTAAGCCTGAGAAGCTCTTCGGCGTTCACTTCGTTTTCTATGAGAAACGGTATTACTTTCGACGTGTTAAGGACTCTTACCTGCTCGGCTACCACCTCGATCTCGCCGGTTTTGAGGCTCGGGTTCACAGTTTCCTCGGTCCGGGGGGCTACAGTTCCTTTTACTGCGATTACCCATTCATCCCGCAGCTGTTCAGCGGTCTGATGAATCTTCGGGTCGTGCTGCGGGTTAAAAACAATCTGGCAAAGCCCTTCCTTGTCGCGCAGATCAACAAAAATTACCCCGCCATGGTCTCTTCGTGATTGTACCCAGCCCATGAGGGTAACGGAGCGGTCAACGTGTTTTTTCCCAAGCTCTCCGCAGAAATTCGATCTTTTCCACTCTCCCATAAGTTCAAGCATTAAGACGCGGTTCTCCCGGTAAAGAAGGATTGGCTAATCATACTAGATTGATTTACATTGGCAAGGTTATGGCGACGTTTTGAGAGGAGGATAAGACGTGATTTTTTCTTCCGTATTTTGTAGAAGAAAGTTCCTGCCTGCGCACGTTTTTCACGTTTTTTCTTCTATTTGTTTTTTTCTTTTTTTCACATACGATTTTAGTTCGGAAGGCGGAGATTTTCCCTCCGACACTAAAATTCAAAGGAGGCCTGATTTAATGAGAAAAAAGCTTGTGTGTAAAAGGAACCTGTTTTTTGCTGTATCCATATGTCTTCTTTTTGTTGTAAACGGTTGCGCGGCGACCAGAACCCTTATCGAGAAAAGGGACCTCAGGGTTGAGACCAAGATGTCGGAGACGATTTTTCTTGAGCCCGTGCCGCCCGAGCAGAGGGTTGTTTACGTCGACATAAAGAATACGACCGATAAGGATTTGCCCGGAATTGAATATGGAATCAAGGGCAGGATAGCTTCTAACGGTTACAGGATCACGGAAGATCCGGCCGGGGCGACTTTCATTCTTCAGGCCAACGTTCTTAAGGTCGGAAGAACCGATCTTGAGGAGGCTAACGCCTTGCTCGGAACCGGTTACGAAGGCGTGGTCGAGGGAGCGGTTATCGGAGCAGTTATAGGCGGTGCCATAGGAGGGGATGTTGATGAAATTAACAAGGGTACCGTTGCAGGCGCTATTGCGGGGGGAGTTGCGGGCTTTTTATTTGACGCTCTCGTAACGGACGACCTTTTCACGATGGTCACCGACATTCAAATAAGGGAGCGCGCTCGACAAGGGGAACTTGTTTACGAGACTCAGGACACAGATGCGCCTCAAGGCTCTGCGACGCGGACCACACAGACTTCCCATGTTGACGACGTAAAATGGAAAATATACAGAACCAGAGTTGTTAGCGTTGCCAACAAAGCTAATCTTGACTTCGAGGAGGCGAAACCGCATCTTCAAGCAGGTCTTGAAAGATCCATAGGCGGGATTTTCTGATAGGTTCTACCTGTCTAATAGAAAAAAGTTAAAACCAGATAAGATCTGCGTGAAAACAGCAAGCGAAGCCTAGTTTCTTATCTGTTTGAAAATTGCCAGAGCGCGATTTCGAGCTGTTATATGATCTACCACGGGAAACGGATAGTTGTTTCCTAGAGAAACCCCCGAGTCTTTAAGTATATCTTTCGGCGTATCCCAGGGCTGGTGAATGTGTCTATCCGGCAAATTCGCAAGTTCCGGAACCCAGCGCCGCACGTAAGTACCCTCGGGGTCGAATTTCCGACCCTGAAGCACGGGGTTGAAAATACGAAAAAACGGAGCTGCATCAACTCCGCAGCCCGCGACCCACTGCCAATTTACTGAGTTGTTAGCAAGGTCCGCGTCAACCAAGGTATCCCAGAACCAGGCGGCGCCGTCCTGCCATGGGATAAGAAGGTGTTTCGCAAGAAAAGAAGCGGCGATCATGCGTACCCGGTTGTGCATCCAGCCCGTTGCCAATAGTTCACGCATTCCTGCGTCAACTATTGGGTAGCCCGTGAGCCCGAGTTGCCATTGGCGTAGCCCTTCTTCGTTTCTTGTCCACGGAAAGCGTCTGAATTCCGGTCGGAACGGCTCTTCGGGGAAATTGGGCCAGTGGTAAAGCAAGTGGTGTGAGAATTCCCGCCATACAATCTGGCGGAAAAAGGATCTCAGGTCATCTTGCGATTCAGGTCTTACACTTGCAAGCGAGCGATGCCGGCATGTCCTTGGCGATATCTCGCCGAAATGAAGATGAGGCGAAAGCCTGGAAGTTCCAAAGATGTCGGGTCGGTTGCGTTCCGTTCCGTATGCAGCAGCTGACCGTTTGAGAAAGGAGTCTAGGCGCGAGAGGGCTCCCTGTTCACCCGGCGTCCACATATCTAGCCAGCCATCACTCCAGTCGGGTTTTTCCGGCACGAGCTTCCACTCCTTAAGCGAATCACTCCTGATAAGTTGTTTCGTGCATGGAAGCTGTTTTGGCGCAGACAGGGGTGCAGGCGGTGGAAGTTTTTTCAAGCAGGCTTTATAAAAGGGTGTGAACACCTTGTAGGGTTCGCCGTTTTTTGTCGTAATGGATCCGGGCGGAAAAATCAGATTTCCGTCAGATGCCCTGAATCCGGCTCCGAGCTCATTAAGGATACGCTCTAGTTCTGATTCGACCTTGATCGCGTGCGGTTCAGTAAGCCGAGTGCAGTGTACTGTTGTGGCCCCGGTCTCAGTTACCAACTCCCGCAGAATTTCCTGCGGTCGACCGCGGCGCAGAACAAGCCCGTTTCCAAGAGCCTTTAAGGATTGGTCGAGTGCTTTGAGGCTGTGGTGAAGCCACCATTTGCTGGCGCCGCCGGGTGCCCAAGGGTCAGAATCGCCATCTTCAAGTATGTAAACGGCCAGAATCGGATGACCGGATTCGGCTGCCCTTGAGAGTGCGGGGTTGTCCGTGAGCCTTAAGTCTTTTCTGAACCAGTGAATAACCGGACGTATAGATTCCCTGTGGCGAGTCATGTTATTATCTGCCCGGGCCCGTTGCCGTTTTTACCGGCGCATGGGCTTTTGTGTTAAAGTTTGCGGTAAATTATACTGGGAAGAGCAGAATTGTTTGCTGAACAGGGGTAGTTTTCCATGCCGGGTGAGCACTTAACAGAGAACTTCAGATCGGGGTTTATCTCCGTGGTTGGACGGCCCAACGTGGGTAAGTCCACGCTTGTAAACTCCATTGTCGGAGAAAAAGTTTCGGCCGTTTCGGATAAGCCGAGTACTACCAGGAACAGAATTCTGGGAGTAAAGACTTTTGATGATTCGCAGCTGGTTTTTCTTGATACACCAGGTGTTTACAGGGAGAAAAGCAGGCTCGGGAAATCCATGGCCCGAGCGGTAAGCGGTGCTCTCTCCGACGCTGATCTGGTGGCGTTTGTTACGGATGTCGAAAAGCCTTTCGGGGCGGCTGATGAATCCATACTGAAGATGCTCAGGAAACCTTCCTTGTTTGTCGTGAACAAGATCGACAAAATAAAAAAATCAAAGCTCCTGTCGATACTTTCAGCTGCCGAGAGATTTTCTGAGAAGTTCCTCGAAATAGTTCCCATCTCGGCTATTAACAACGACGGGGTAGATGAGCTCACGCAGCTTCTCAAAAAACACCTGCCCGAAGGGCCGAAATATTTCCCTGATGATATTTTCACGGATCAGCCCGAGATTTTTTACGTAAGCGAACTCATAAGGGAGAAAGTCTTCAATCTCACGCGAAAGGAAATTCCCTATAAAGTTGCGGTGGTGGTCTCGGGATTCAGCGAGGATACGGAACGGAACCTGATCAGGATAAGTGCTGAAATCTATGTTGAGAGAAAAAGTCATAAGGGGATTCTCATAGGAAAGGGCGGGGGGATGCTAAAGCGGATCGGTTCCGAGGCCAGGGTTGATATTGAAAGGATACTGGGAGTCAAGCTGTTTCTGGAGCTTTGGGTCAAGGTTAAGGAGAACTGGACCCAGAGCGATTTCCTGATAAAGGAATTCGGTTACGGAAACTGAACCGCAGAAGTCTTTATTCTCCCTTGAAAACCGGCTTTCTTTTTTCCAGAAAAGCCCTTTTTCCTTCCTTGGAGCCGCTGCTTTTCCTCACCTTGGCGAAAAGAGACCTTATGAGTTCTTCGTTTTCTTCCGATATCGGCCCCCCTTCTTCCCAGATATTTATCATTTTTTTCATCGATATCATCGAAAGCGGGGCGTTTTCGCTTATTCCCTCGGCAAGCCCATAGGTGAACTCTTCAAGCTTGTCTCTTTTTACAACATGGTCGACAAGTCCTTTTTCCAGGGCTCTTTTGGCATTAACGGGGTTTCCGGTGAGAAAGAGTTCCCTTGTAAACCCGGGACCCACCAAGTTCAGAAATTGCTTTATTCCACTGTAATGATAAGTCACTCCCAGCTTTACGGGCGGGATTGCGAGTTTCGCGTCGTCGGCGCATACTCTCAAGTCGCAAGTCGCTGCGAGTTCGAGTCCCGCCCCGAAGGCATGACCGTTTATCATTGCTATTACGGGAAGAGGGTAGGACTTGACCGCCCGCATGGCTTCGGTCAGGGGATGGCCGCTTTCTATAGCAATTTCTTCTTCGGATATTGCGGCTATATCATATCCTGAGCAGAAAGCTCTATCACCGCTTCCTCTTATTACAACACATCTGATATCAGTGGTTTTTCCTAGCCTTAGAAATTCCTCGGTTAAAAGTCTTAGAATTTCTGGTGTAAGGGAGTTTCTTTTCTCAGGGCGATTGAGAGTAAGGGTGCAGATTGAACCCTCGGTCTCTATAAGAATCTCTTTGTTTTCGGCCATGGAGAGATTATATATTACCGAAGTTTGCTGTCTAAACGGAATTTGGTGTGTTTAATTCTTATGCGGGATACTGATTCACTCGAACATTTGGCGTATGCGTTCAACAGCGGCCTGCAGATTCCTTAGGTCCTTGCGGCATATTTCCCATAAAATCTCCGGGTTGCTTTTGTAGTAATCGTGTCTTAGGACATTGCCGATTCCTGCAATGTTCCGCCATGGTATATCCGATTCTTTTTGCTTAAATTCATCCGGCAAGCGACGGCTTGCTTCAGACAGAATCTCCAAGTTTCTTTCGACAAGTTGACGTACACGTCTGTCAGCGCAAAAACTCTGCAAGTCTTTGCCATTAATGTCTGTATAAATGTTTGTTATGGATTCAAGTATCTGGTCGGCGTAGAGAGTAGGATTTTTTGACATTTAGAACACCTGTTCAGATTCATAGATTACACTTTCTTTAATGTGTGGATGAAGCCCTTCTCTTGTTACTATATCCACCTCACATCTCAAGTTGTCCTCAAGGAAATATTTTACATCAACCAAATCGAGCAGGCTGAAGGAGGCTTCCGGGTCGGTATCAATAAAAACATCTATATCACTTGCCGAAGTGTTTTCATCTCGAACGGCTGAACCGAATAGGAAGATGGATTTGACTCCTCTGTCACGCAACGGTTTTTCCAAAGAAGAAATCTGTTTATGGATTTCTTCTTTGGTTAATGGTGTTGTCAAGGATCTATCAATTGAGGTGTTGTCTCGTTTGACTAATAACCGCAATGCCTCACGAACTACTTCGCTGGCATTGTTGTAAAGCCCGGATGAAACCTTCTCCCGAATGAATTCCTCCAACTTGGGTGTGAGTGAAACATTCATTAATCTCTGCGTACGCTATAAAAGATACTTTCATAACAAACTTTGTCAATCTTTGTTATAAAGATTGTTTTTGGTATTTTATCTGTCAAGAATAATTCCATTCTAAACTATCAGGCATACTTAGAAATTTGAATTTCTAAAGGGGAAGAATTATGAACGAGAACAAGCCGTCGCACGGGCGAACCTACAGGGTGCTGTTTCTCTGCACGGGCAATTCGGCCCGTTCGATCATTGCTGAATCTCTTTTGAATCACAATAGCGACGGAAAATTTGTCGGCTACAGTGCGGGGAGTCATCCTCGGGGAGAAGTTCACCCTCATGCCCTTGATCTGTTGCTTGGCAAGGGGCACGACATTGAGAACCTGCGCTCCAAGTCTTGGGATGAATTCGAGGAGGAGGATGTTCCTTCGATGGATTTTGTCTTTACAGTGTGTGACAACGCGGCGAATGAACCTTGTCCCGTGTGGCCGGGCAGGCCGGTGACGGCTCACTGGGGTCTTGCGGACCCCGCGGGCGTTGAGGGAACTGAAACTGAGCAGCTAAAAGCTTTTGAAAGAGCCTACGACTTGCTCAAAGAGCGTATTGCTGCGTTTCTGGCCCTTCCGTTTGACTCGCTTGACAGCGTGGAACTTCGTGAGAAACTTGAAAAGATAAGGCGCCGTGGGTCTGGAACGGACGGAGAATAGTTGCTGACGCTTGAAGCGTTTCTGCCCGACCACGGCATGAGACCTGAATCGTTCTGATTATCACGCAAAAGCACTATGAAGAAACGAAAAACCCTGTATCTGGCTAACCCCTACGGCTTTTCCGCACAGCAGCGCGAAGGGCCCTTGGCGGTTCTTGTCGAGGTTCTGGAATCGATGGGAGCCGAGGTATGGGAGCCGTTTTCCCGGAATAATCAGGTTGATAAGGCGGTTGCCGGCTGGGCCTACCGGATCGGACAGTCGGACCTTAGGGACGTGCGTGAGGCCGATGGATTGTTCGCGGTTGTCAATGGATGTCCGCCGGACGAAGGAGTTATGGTGGAACTGGGAATGGCTATTGCTTGGGAAAAACCCGTGTTTCTGTTCCGGGATGACTTCCGCAAATGCACCGACAGCGAGGTCTATCCGCTCAACCTGATGCTGTTTGCCGGCATGCCTGAAAAGGGCTGGGAAGCTTATTTGTATGGTTCTGTAGAAGAGATAACCGATCCGGACAAAGCGCTGGCGAGATGGCTTAAAGATACGGAGTGATCCGGGTCATGAAAAAGTTTACCGGTCTGCTATCCTCAGAACCCTGGCCCCTTTTCCTCCCCCGCTTTTCATTTCCAGAAGTGCCGCATTTGCCTCTTCAAGTCCGTACTCGATGACTTCAGCCTCTATTCCCAGAGTGGATGCGGCCGAAAGAAAGCCGGCAACATCTTCCCTTGTGACATTCGCTACGCTTTTTATCTCTTTCTCAAGCCAGAGATGCGACTGGTAATCGAGACTCAACAAAGAATTGATGTCGGAGTTCTCCTTGCTTATGGCGTTTACAACCAGTTTTCCTCCAGGGACAAGATTCTCAAGCGAGCGCAAAACGGGCGTCCATGCCGGAGTGGTGTCAATGATGGCTGAAAGCTGCCTGGGGGAGCGCTCTTCAATTCCGCCTGACCAGGATGCTCCAAGCTCCATGGCGAACAGCTTTTCCCTTTCTCCTCTTGCGAATACGAACACCTCGCATAGTGGATATGAGTGACGAAGTAGCTGTATGACCAGATGCGCTGAAGCCCCGAATCCCATAAGCCCTACGGCGTCGCCGTCTGTTATTCCGGAAAGTCTGGCGCAACGGTAACCTATCGCTCCGGCGCAGAGGAGAGGGGCCGTCTTCACTGGGTCCATTCCCTCCGGTATGCGGTGAACGAAGTCTGCGTCTGCGACCATAAATTCGGCAAAACCTCCGTTTCTGTCCCTGCCGGTGGCGATGAAATCATGGCAGAGGTTTTCCCGTCCGCTACTACAATAGGAGCATTTTCCGCAGACTCCTCCTATCCACGCAATTCCGACCATGTCGCCTGTGTCGAAACTTCTTACGCCCGAGCCGTGTTCTTCGACCACCCCCACGACTTGATGTCCTGGAACAATCGGAAGAGACGGGGGAATCACCCTTCCTTCTACCTCGTCCATGTCGGTGTGACAGACCCCGCAGGCTAAAATGCGTATCAGCACTTCTCCTTCAGCGGGTTTCGGTGTGGGAATCTCGAGCAGTTCAAGAGGGATATCGTTATTGAGCAGGTCGTACGTACCTCTTAGAACCATTGCCTTCATCACGCTACCAAGTATAACACGCATATATGGCGTGCGGGCCGGTCCCTCACTGCTTGTTTGTTCCGAGTGTGGTGTCTGCGTACGCCCTCAGAACGATTTCCGCTGCGACTCTTGCGTCTTCTCCGGCGTCGTGGTGGCGAAAATGAATCCCGAGGTCCCGGGCAACATTCTCGAGATTGTAACCCCTAAGGGCGTATTTATCCGGCCAGGCGCGTCGCGCTACCTGCGCACTGTCAATCCAGGTTCCGTAACGAAGAGATTTTCCACATTCTTCAAATGCTTTTGAGATTGCTCGGCGGTCAAAGAATGTATGGCTTACGACGATTTCTCCCAAGTGTCGCGCGATCTTGTCGCACAATTCTTCAAACCGCGGGTAGCCACTTACCATCTTTTGGTCTATGCCGTGTATGGCGATATTGTACGGATCAAAAAAGTCATGCGGATCAACAAGCTGCGTCCATATCTCTTTGATCTCCGCTGACCTCACCATGGCGATTCCCACTTGGCAGATGCTTGAAACGTTTGAATTCGCGGTCTCGACATCGACGGCGACGAAATCCAGATTTTTACTCGCGGAGAGACAGTTTTTTCCGTTTTGCCCGCGGGGTGTTTTCGGCTTTCCGGCTTTTTTCATTCTCCTACATTATGAACCATAATCGGCTTTCTTTCAGCGGTGTTTCGCCCGCCTCGGCGTTTTCGGGCTTTAAACTCAGATTATATTGTTTATAATCTTCCGAATTAAAAGTTTTTCCGGAGGCGTAAGGTGCCGTTATACGAATATGAGTGCGACAGTTGCATGGAAAGTTACAATACGGACATAGACAGTCTGGTCGCCAAGCTTACCAAGACAAACGCAAAGAAAATTTTCAAGCAGAACCGCAACTTCTGTTATGTTGAAGTCACGAGCGACAAGAGCGGAAAATTGTTTTTCGAACTGGGGGAGAGGGGCGTACGCGGCGCGAGAAGGTTTCGTTACAAGCTAGATAACGGAAAGGTCCTCTACCTTGAGCTCAAGAACTTCCGCTTCGATCACCTTGTGTACGGAGATGACGAGCAGGAAGAAGTCAAATGCCCTCTCTGCGACGATTCGGAGGCGGTGAGAAGGGTCTTTTCCACTTTCAAGGCCATATTCGACGACAAGAATAAAAGAGCTCCGGGCCCCGGGGATGAGCTTAGATGGCATCTTGAATACAAACAGCAAAAAGATGAAGAGATAGCGAGCGACTGGGTAGGGCAGGATCACCTGAACCAGTATTTCAACAGATAGGAGAAGCAAATGCCCCTCTATGAATTTGAATGCATCAAGTGCAGGCGCAACGTTGAGAAATCACTCAAGGCTCTTGAGAGAAAACGAGACAAGGAGACCGTAAAAAACCTTGTCGAGAAATATGACAACATAAACGCCATAGAAGTTATCGACCTTGAGCGCGAGGAAATAGTCGCGAAGCACGGAAGAAAGGGAAAAGACTCCATATTCAATGATTTTTACCTTAAGGACGGAACCCTGCTTGCGCTTTTCAACATGCGAAACTACAGATTTTCCGAGCTTATATACGAAGAGGGGGACGAGAAAAACGTAAAGTGCTACTGCGGGGAGAAAAAGAAAGTGGAGAAAGTTATCTCGACTTTTGCTTTTACCAAGGACCTCTCAACCAATATGCCGAAGCCCGATCTCTCGAACCTGCCGCCTTCGGTTAGAAACAGAACTTACATAGGAGATTACATAGAGGAAAAGGACAGGCCTAAAAAGCACAGGCCTCCCAAGGGAAAAAGCCAGTAGGGTCCTGTCCAGCCTTCCAGCGCTTCTGTGTGCTACTTTCTCTGCGCGTACTCTTCTTTGCGCCTGCCGAACCTTCTCTCAAGTTCATCCGATATGTCCTGAGGCGAAAGACCCGCTTCGCAGAGAAGCACCATGGAATGGAACCACAAATCGGTAAGTTCGTAGACGAGTTCGTCTTTATCCCTGTTCTTGGCGGCTATTACTACTTCCCCGGCTTCCTCTCCGATTTTTTTAAGTATCCTGTCAACTCCGCCCTTCATAAGGCCGCTCACATAAGAGCCTTCCTTGGGGTTCTGCTTCCTGTCTTCTATTACCGAGAACACCTTTCTGAGTGAAGCTTTCTCGAACACGGGGGCAATTTTTTCTTCCATGTCCCCGGATCTGTAAAAGCATGTTGGCTTTCCGGTGTGGCAGGCTGCTCCGGTCTGCTCCACGGTTATTAGCACCGTATCGCAGTCGCAGTCAACGAAGATTTCCTTTACGTCCTGAAAATGGCCTGATTCTTCTCCTTTGTTCCAGATCTTTTTTCTTGATCTGCTCCAGAAGTGGGTTCTTCCGGTCTTGACGGTCATCTCGAGAGCCTCTTTGTTCGCATATGCGAGCATGAGAACCTGCCCGCTTGAACTGTCCTGCACTATTACGGGCAAAAGGCCTTCGTCGTTGAACTTGAGTTCTTCTAGTTTCATATCCATCGGGTTTTCGTTCCGCTGAAAGTACGTCAAGATAATAATTGCAAAGCTTCTGTTGTCAAAGAACTGGCGGGGTAGGGAAACCGGCATATTGAGGCTTCGGATCGGCTGTTTTCTCCCCCCGAAAGCTTTTTTCTGAATTGCTGTTGATTTCAGGTGTATAACTGTAAAACTGCT
>JAPPFE010000050.1 GCA_028823955.1 Candidatus Dadabacteria bacterium | reverse complement strand
GAAAATAGGAAGCTGTCCGCAATCTTGAGCCGCAAACCTATTTTTAGAAGTGCCCATATCCTTAAAAATCAAACATAACAATTAACTTACTCTCTACATTAACTGACTGTTACTCAAACCCCTTCGGTGTATTTAAGCTCCAGTTCCTGCAGTTTTTTTATCCTGTTTCTGCATTCGGCCGCCTTCTCAAATTCAAGCTTCTTTGCGGCGGACTTCATCTCCCTTGAAAGCTTGGCTATGGTTCCCGGGATCTTGTTCGGGGAGATATCGAGGAGATATTCTTCCTCCGTACCGGAAATCCTGAGGTAGTCAGACTCGTATATGGAACCCAGTACGTCGGTTATGTTCTTTTCAATGCTTCTCGGAACTATATTGTTTTCAGCGTTGTACTCTATTTGGATATCCCTTCTCCTGCGGGTTTCCGCCATGGCGGCGCGCATAGACCCCGTCATGATGTCTGCGTAGAGAATCACCCTGCCAGAGACATTTCTCGCTGCCCGCCCGAAAACCTGAACAAGCGACGTTTCTGAACGAAGATAACCCTCTTTGTCGGCATCAAGCACCGCGACAAGGGAAACCTCGGGTATGTCGAGTCCTTCACGAAGAAGATTTATTCCCACCAGAACGTCAAACCCCCCGGCTCTTAAGTCCCTTACGATCTTTATTCTCTCGAGCGTGTCAATCTCCGAGTGCAGGTATTCGACCCGCAGGCCGAGCTCCCGATAATAGTCCGTAAGGTCTTCCGCCATCTTCTTTGTAAGCGTCGTAACAAGAGCCCTCTGCCCTCCGGCAGCCACTTTTTTTAGTTCATCAAACAGATCGTCCACCTGGTTCTGGGCTGTACGGGTTTCAATCAAGGGATCGGCAAGGCCCGTCGGCCGTATTATCTGCTCAACGACGTTGCCGCGGGCCGCTGCGAGTTCGTAAGGCCCCGGGGTAGCCGAAACGTATATCACCTGTCCGATCTTGGCTTCGAACTCCTCAAAATTAAGCGGACGGTTATCAAACGCCGAAGGAAGCCGGAAACCGTTTTCAACCAGAGAGAGCTTCCTGCTTCTGTCACCTAGGTACATGCCCCGGAGCTGCGGAATCATCTGGTGACTTTCATCAATCACGCATAGAAAATCTTCGGGGAAATAATCAAGAAGCGTGTAGGGAGGCTCTCCGGGGTGCCGTCCGGAAATGTATCTTGAATAATTCTCGATGCCGGGGCAAAAACCCATCGTATCCAGCAGTTCAAGATCAAACCTGGTCCTTTCCTCAAGCCGGCCGGCCTCAAGTTCCATGCCCCGGCCCCTGAGTTCGGAAAGCCTCTGCTCAAGCTCTGCCCCTATGCCCTCGACCGCCTGTTCAAGAACGCTTTTTGGGGCCACGTAATGAGAACCTGGGAAAATGGAGACTTCCCGGACCTCCCCGGCGGCCTTGCCGCTTAGAGGATCTATAGCGCGTATCGTCTCTATTGAGTCTCCGAAAAACTCGACTCTGAGCGCGGTCGATTCCTCATGCGAGGGAAACACGTCCACCACGTCCCCTCTAACCCTGTAGGTGCCCCTGTCAAGTTCGTCGATCTTCCTTTCGTAACGCACCTCCTCAAGCCTGAGGGCAAAATCATTTCTTGAAAGCTCCATCCCCACTTCGATCTCGGTAAGCATGCCGTAATAAACCTTGGGAGCCCCGATTCCGTAGATAGCCGAAACGCTTGAGACGATTATCACATCCCTTCGTCTGAAAAGGGCCTTGGTGGCGGCGTGGCGCATGCGGTCTATGTATTCGTTTATCGATGCGTCTTTCTCTATGTACGTATCGGTCTCGGGGATATAGGCTTCGGGCTGGTAGTAGTCGTAGTAGCTCACGAAATAGTGAACTTCGTTTTCGGGGAAAAAATCGCGCAGTTCGGCGTATATCTGCGCGGCCAGTGTCTTGTTGTGAACAAGTATCAGCGTGGGACGTCCGGCGTCACGGATAACCTGGGCTACGGTAAAGGTCTTGCCGCTTCCGGTAACTCCAAGGAGAACCTGATCCTTGCATCCTAGCTTCAGCCCTTTACCCAATGCGGAGATGGCCCGGGGCTGATCTCCCTTGGGTTCAAAGGGGCTTTTGAGGTTAAACAGAGATTTCCCGGAATCCATTTCGGAGACTATTTTAACCACCCGTACGGCCATCATAAACACGCAAAGGCTCAACCATAGTCGCAGAAACAGTCTTTCGGTGATTTTACAGGAGCCAACCCATGAGAAATAATATAATTTTGGAGCAGAAAACAGGCGAAAAGCGGCGTTGCGACACCGTTTTTCACCTCAGGTGTAATGTACAAAGAAACGGACAGGTGAATTTCTCCGGGGTCTCTCCCCAGCAATCCACGGTTCCATGAGCGAAAAAAAAGGCAGGGTTTATCTGATCGGCGCGGGTCCCGGCGATGCGGGACTTCTTACCCTAAAGGGAAAGAAACTGCTCGGGGAAGCACAGGTTGTAATCTATGACTCTCTGGTGAATCCACAGATTCTTAAATTCTGCCGCCCCGACGCGGAACTTCTTTTTGCAGGCAAGACAATGGGGCAGGCCCATATATCCCAAGAAGAGATAAATGAGCTTCTCATAAGCAAGGCAAAAGAGGGAAAGACGGTGGCCAGACTAAAAGGGGGCGATCCTTTTGTTTTCGGAAGGGGTGGAGAGGAAGCCGAGGCGATAGTTCAGAACGGCATCGATATCGAGATCGTCCCGGGAGTAAGCTCCGTTACCGCGGTGCCGGCTTACGGGGGAATTCCCATTACTCACAGGCAATTCAATTCTTCTTTCGCAGTTTTTACCGGACATCATCAGGGAGAGGATTCTGACTACGATCCGGCTCAGATAGAAACGCTGGTATTTCTCATGGGACTAAACAACATCGAGAGCATAATGAAAAAACTGCTTGAGATGGGAAAAAAACCGTCTACCCCCGTTGCCGTTATATCATCCGGCACGCTGCCCGAACAGAGATCCGTCGTGGGAACCATTTCCGACATAGCGGAAAAAACGAGAGTCCTCGACGTGCAGACCCCCGCCACCATAGTGGTCGGAGAGGTAGCCTCACTCGCAGAAGCGATAGGATGGTATGAGAAAAAGCCTCTTTTTGGAAAGACCATGATGGTAACCAGAGAAAAAGAAGCTTCATCCGAGTTCTCAGAACTCATTACTTCCTGCGGGGCGAAAACCATCGAGTTTCCCACGATCGCGATAAAGCCCATAAGAAATACCAAGGAGCAGAAGCTCTCGGTAGAGAACCTCGGAAACTACGATTTTCTGGTATTCACAAGCGTAAACGGGGTCACCAACTACTTTGAGGTGCTCGCCTCCCATGGAAAAGACTCGCGCGAGCTTAAAGGCAAAAAGATAATAGCCATTGGAGAAAAAACAGCTGAGCAGCTACTAAAGTACAAGCTTTCAGCAGATTACATGCCCGCGGTCTATACGGCTGAAGGAATAGTCTCGCTTGCCGAGAAGCTTGACCTGGACGGCAAAAAAATACTTATTCCAAGGGCGCTTGTGGCAAGAGAGCTTCTACCGGAAACCCTGCGGACAATGGGAGCCACTGTGGAAGTACTCTGCGTCTATGAAACGCTTGTTCCCGACTACTCAAAAAAAGAGCTTGACGCAATAAAAGCAAAATTCTCCGACGCGGAGATAGATCTCGTAACGTTCACAAGTTCCTCAACAGTGACGAATTTCTTTTCGCTTCTCGGAGAGGATCCCGAGCTTTTCAGCAAAACCGGGTTTGCCTGCATAGGACCCGTAACGGCCGCAACATTGCTCGGCTACGGGTTTACCCCGGCTGTAACCGCCGACATTCATACAACCCGGGGCCTTAAAGAGAAGATCCTCGACTTATAAAACCGGCGGTTTGAAATGCCAAGATTTCCGATCATAGAAAACCTCTTCTCAGGAAACGACAGAATGCTTCGCGGGACGATATCCGAGAGCGACTACACGCATATAACAAAAGTGCTGAGGCTGGCGGCCGGGGACCGCATAACGGTCTTTGACACCGAATCCATTGAGTATGAAGGAGTGATAATGGATATCTCTTCTGGAAGCATCGCGGTTCAAGTTGATAGCACCCGACGGCTGCAAACGGAATCGAGGCTGGAGCTGAATCTCTTTCAGGCAATTCTCAAGGGGAACAGGATGGACACGGTAATCAGTCAGGCCACCCAGTTGGGGGTATCGGGGATTTTCCCGGTAATTTCCGAGAGAACCCAGGTGAGATCGACCGCCAAGGTGGACAGATGGAACAAGATAGCACGAGAATCGACAAAGCAATGTGGGAGAACTGTGCCGCCTGCGGTTTCAGAACCGGTTGATCTTCGGGGGTCCCTTGAAATAAGAAACGAAAGCGAGATGAAGATAATACTTTACGAAAACCAAGCCGAACTGCTCAGGGATCACATGAGTTCCCACGGGAACCCCGTAAGAACGATAAACCTCTTCATAGGCCCCGAGGGAGGTTTTTCGGAACAGGAAATTACCTTGGCAAAGGAAAAAGGCTATACGGTGCTTGGGCTTGGAGAGAGAATACTGAGGGCGGAAACAGCTTCGGTGGTAGGCTTAACGCTTCTGCAGTCCCGCTACGGAGATATCTAATCGTTATAATCTAGACACATGGCAAGAATTATAGAGAGATGAATAAAGAATATATTCCTTTATGAAGAGCCTGTTAGAAGCCTCTGAAATGCCGGACTTGTCCAGAGGCCGGGCAGAGGTTTTGTGCTTGAATTCGTAAGTGTTACTATGTATCATAAAAAGGTGAGTAGTAGTTGCTTGACCGACCTTCAACAAGTCGGTCCTACCGCTTGAGCCGGTCCTATGACCGGACGACTTTTTATTTCGTTTTGACCAAAATGAATGATCGAACCGGGTCAATAAAAACCTTTGGGGATTTGTTCTGCGGCGTAGGCGGTTTTCATTTGGCCGCACACGAACTTGGTCTGAAATGCAGTTACGCTTGCGATATTTGGCAGCCCGCCCGCGAATGTTACGCATCCAATTTCGGGCTAACTCCCGCTGGGGACATCACTCAAACAAATCCCGCGGAAATTCCGAAATTCGATCTGCTTTGCGCAGGATTTCCCTGTCAGCCTTTTTCGATAAGCGGCGTAAAGAACCTTACCCGCTCGGCGAAATACCCGACGGGGTAGTTATAGGCATAGGCAAGCAAATTGTTCACCGGCTAGCTATCGGCCATGAAGACATTACTGGCGACGACTTCAGCGGCATCTTCGCCGAGGCGATAGAGGGCAACCACAGAAACAGTCCTCTGGGGATCGCGGATGTCGTCAGCAATGGATGCGCTTGGTCAGTTAAAACCGTGAAGGCCAGCAACCCGTTTACGAAGAAGAACATCAGGATTATATCCGGTCGAAACTCCCCCGATTATTCTCTGGGCATATCCAACCCGCGAAAGGACATTAACGCTACGGGACAGGCGGTACTGTCAATCTGGAACGCGAGGATCAACGAAGCGATGGAAAGTCATGACCAATTAAGGGTAGTAGTATTCATTCGTAACATGGCGACGCGGGAGTTCGCTTTGTTTGAACAGGAAGTGGGAAGGTTCATCGCAGACGATTACGAGTGGAGAACCAATGTTCGAGGCAATTTCGAAGGATATGAAAAGACTACAAAAAATCGAAAGTTTACATGGCAACCTCACGGGGCGCAGTTTACGATTCATCGGCGAGTTCCAGCTGCAACTCGCAAATTCAGAATCGTCCCGGAGGTTCCAGCTATCGAGGCCAAGCATATCTTGCGGCTCGCCCGATACTCCGACGATTGGATTCAAACGATATACGACGAAGAAAGCGACGAGAAAACAGCGGAGGGCTTGCTCGATATTCCCATGGTTAGATCGAAGTGGCAGTAATTATCTTCCTAAGAAGTGCCGCAAACCGCACTAAGAAATTTCTGCTTTTAAGGATTTGGTTCTTAACCCGCGAATTTTCTGGAATTCAAGAAAATGGCAGATCACGTATCGCCCGCAAAACGCAGTGAGATCATGCGGACAGTCAAATCTAGAAACACCTCCCCAGAAAGGAGAGTGCGTTCCGTCGCTCATCGTCTCGGACTGCGGTTTCGTCTTCACAGAAGAAATCTGCCGGGTTCGCCGGATCTGGTTTTCCCCAAGAGAATGACAGCTCTGTTTGTACATGGATGCTTCTGGCACAGACACGAGAATTGTTCAAGAGCAACGACCCCGAAAACCAACGCCGAGTACTGGTGCAGGAAACTCAGTGGCAACGTAAAGCGCGACAGAGAAAACAGAAGAAAACTTGAAGGAGGCGGTTGGAAAGTTCTTGTGATATGGGAGTGCGAAACAAAGACTTGTGAATCCATAGAGACGTTTTTCAGAAAGAATTTCTTGGTCTAACCAAATCTTAGGTATGATGTATAAAAAGGGGCGAGAAGCAATCTTGATATAGAGATTTGAAGAAACCTGCACCGACAAATATGGTTGCTTTCTGCGTTTAAGAATCCAAACCAACTCAAGATTTGTACCTGCTCTTCGGGACTGAGCTATGTTCAGGAAGTCGACATGCAAATAGTACCGTTTTCAGAGGTTTGCAATACTGACCTCCAAGTCGATGCTATATATCAAGGCAAACGGAGAGGGAACGCAGGGGATGATCCATTGCCCCGCATGCTCAAGGTTAGCAACAGCGGGGGTTTCCGGTATCGCGGTTCGATTCGCAGCGGACTTCATCTCGTTGTCCTAACGTCAACGCTTAAGGATCTGGATTGGCCCGATATGCTTGATCCCGAAACCGGAGTCTATACGTACTACGGCGACAACAAAAAACCTAGATCGCTGGACAAGACCCCCAGAAAAGGCAATGAACTTCTTAAGCGAATTTTCAATCTTGCGCATTCCGGCGTTGAAGGCAGGCGCCAAGTGCCACCGATTCTGCTTTTCGCAAATACGGGCGAATGGAGAGACGTCGTATTCCTCGGACTGGCTGTTCCCGGAACCTCAAATCTTCGCGCTTCCGAGGACTTGGTTGCAGTTTGGAGAATTTCAAAGGAAGGCAAGCGCTTTGAGAACTACCGCGCGCGTTTCACCGTGCTCAAAGTATCTTTGTTGAAGAGGGCTTGGATAACAGACATCATTGACGGGCATACACATTCTTCAAATGCTCCACAGAACTGGACCGATTGGGTTGAAACCGGTCGAATACGTCCGCTTCAAGCTACGCGTTCGATCGAATACAGGACAAAGGCCGAACAGCTTCCGCAAACTCCGGGCGACAGAAAAATTCTGGAACGTCTTCGTCGTTACTTTGCGTCGGACCACTATAAGTTTGAGCCATGCGCAGCAGAACTCGCAAGATTGCTCTTGCCGAATATAGCAAACATGAATCTTACCCGACCGGTTCGAGATGGCGGACGGGACGCAACGGGCAAGTTCCGCATTGGCAGCGGTGCCTCAGAAATTCTTGTCGACTTCGCTCTGGAAGCCAAATGCTACGGTCCTGATAACGGCGTCGGAGTTCGAGATATGTCCCGTCTTATCTCCCGTCTCCGGCACCGACAATTCGGCATTCTGGTTACAACAAGCTACGTTAATACTCAAGCGTATAAGGAAATCAAAGAGGACCGACACCCCGTTATTGTTATTGCAGGGGCAGATATCGTGGAATTGCTGAAAAAGAAAGGCTATACCGACCCGATTGCCGTGCGGACTTGGCTGGAACAAGGTTTCGCTGACTCCGCAAGATTGGACGACAGCCGAACACACCCCATAGCACACAGAAAAACAAGCTTGTGAGAAGCCGCTAAGCGGACACAATCTAAATTTTCTTGCAGTCCAACTCTACATGTCTGTCCGCGTGTGTTTTTCCAAATGCCGACGGATGGATTTTGCGTGACGCTCAGCAAACTCGGGAGGAAAGGCATTGCCGATTAATTGCGCTACCGGATGTCGCCCCCTTTCCATCGCGAACCTATATGATTTTGGAAATCCTTGCAGCAGCGCGGCTTCGCGCAAGGTGATCGAACGGTCTTCCTCGGGGTGAAGAAACCGGCCTTTTGACGGGTTGATGCACCCACCTGTGATAGTCGGCGCTGGTTTTCTCCAAGACATGCGACCATATACGTCGTGAAATCCTTTAAATCTCTTATGGCATTCAAGTTGATACTCATCCGGAAGGTCCTTACGGCTTCCGCCGTTTTTGGGAATAAGGCTGATCAGCGTTTTCACGCGCTCGCTTCTTCGGACTCGGTAATTATGTGCGGGATCCTTGGAAACCTCGGGTGAAGGGAGTCGGCGGATAGCTTCAGCTACGTTGCTGCGTTTCCGGCTAGGGGACCCAAAAGCGGGGCAACAACCCCGAAAAGCAAAAAAAATCATGCGTAATCGACGTTGCGGGACACCATATTCTTCCGCGTCAAAAACATCGGCATTGCATCTGTATCCAAGATCCTCAAGTTCTCTCCAGACTTTTTTTAGCCGATCGTCCCGCAATAACGCGGGCACGTTCTCTATCATCAACGCTTTTGGCAGAAAAACGCGAGCAAATCGGACAAATTCAAAAATCAGATCATTCATCTCCTCATCAACTTGCCGGTTGCCGTTGAAAGTTCGCAATGTTGAAAAACCTTGGCAAGGGGGGCAACCAGCAAGCAAATCCAGATTGCCTCGATTCAAATTCAGGTCTTTCATCAATGCTGCGGGATCGATTGAGTGGATATCGTCTTCAACCACGTGCGTAGTCCGATGATTCATCCGGTACGTTTCTACCGAAAGAGGGTCGTTGTCAACCGCTGCCAGAATGTCGAATCCCGCCCGTTTAAGCCCCAAGGACAATCCTCCGCAACCGCAGCAGAGATCAATCGCCAAGAATCTAGTTTTTTTCGATTTTTTCATGATTTTGATTTTCCATCGGAAAAATCCAGTCCGACCCGCGTCAGGGAGACGCCAAGTTTCTGAATGAGATTTAAAGCGTATTCGTACCGAAGCTGACTGACTACCTCCGCCTCGTAGCTGTTGAAAATCAAGTTCTCGCCATTTTTTTCGGTTCGCAATACCTTGAACCGGAAATCATTCGCAAACTTGCCTTGGTTCTCAGCATAAAGAAGATTCCAAAAAGGTGTCGAACCTTCCTCAGAAAGATCGTTGAAGGAAAACCCCTTGATCTCGCCGTTAACTTTCAGAACTACAATTCGGTTTGACCGAATGTGTTTGAGTGTGATGCTATCTTTGGAAAACAACAACTTTACCCCGATAAAAGGCAGGTTGTCGCCCGAGGTTTGCTTGTTCCAATCGGAAATTTGGGATGGCACCATATCGCAGGCCGGAGAAAGACATACCCAATATTCCCCGTTGCACATTGAGAAAACATGTCCTGTTGTGAGGTGCCATCCCTCCGGTTTTTTGTTGCAGACAAATTCATTGTGTTCTAGAGCAGCACGAATTCTCGTGTCGGCATTTCCCAGGTCTATATCAAAACGTTCCTTGCATAGGTTGCCGATGTTTTCTCCTTTTTCCTCAATTCTCTCAATTTCCGCTTCAATAAGTTTATTAACAAAACCCTCGACATTCCCAAGCACGATGTCCATTAGCTGATCCGAATGACGGGCTATGTTTTCTGCCGCTAGCCAGTGTCGCTCCGCTTCGTCGTCCGCCTGCAGAAGGCGTTCATACCAATATGCCGCCGCATGGTCATTGTTTAACGCCTGCTCCTGAGCTACAAAGCCGGATTCGTTTATTTCGGCTTGGATTTTGGTCAGGAAAAGCCTCGACGGGTTGGGACACCAATTGTTCAGAGCCGATTGGAGTTTCTTTATCAAGTCATCGTCATCACTTTTTTGCGAAAACGCGACAAAAGCCGAATCGGACCTGATCCACTTGACCGGGCCAGTGGGCCTGGACCATGAAAGGCTGAAGGATTTATCCTCAGACGAACGATTCTTCCGTTCAATTTCCTTAAGCAGATACCGGAGAACAAGTTTCTTCTGGTCTGAATTCCAATCTAGTTCCTTGATCTGGTCGTAAAATGCCGAATAAGGCTGTCTTCCTTTTGCCATATCGCGAAGATATTTCTTCGAATTGAGGCGTGAGTAGAAATACCCTTCAGCAGGCAGGCTCTCTCGAAGCTGTTGCTCAAAACCCTCGAGCTTGTCTTCGCTTTCTTCAATTAATTTCTCGGCTTCCTTTAGTTTTTCAGGAGAAAGAGAATCGTCAGACTCGTCTATAAGGCTCCATCTTACCTCGTCAAACACTTTGTCGAGTTCTACTTGCGTGTAAACCACCACCAGATTGAAATGCCTGTTTGACATCAGTCCGCGGAGAATGTTGATCGCAGTGGTCCCGTCTTCAGGTGAGGTCTTGTCAAGCTCGTAATCAAGCACCAAGAGGTCGCTCTGGTGCAGATGACTGATTTTTCCTGGGTCAGCTGGGATGTTCGTTCCGTCACTTACGTCAACGAGAAGCGGGTGAGAGCGTTCGCGGAATTTTCTGATTACTTTGTATATGCGATTGCGATCAGGGGTGGAATGCCAATCTTTTTTCTGGCCGTTGTCATCTCTGAGAACCTCGTCGAAAGTCGGGTAGTCGTCATCGATTATGAGTACGGACCGAACGGGATTGATGAAAACCTCTTCAATAAACGGATAGTAATGTTCTTTATTCGCCAAGCTCTGCTCCTCTGAATGAAATCGCGAAGTTTGCCCCTTCAAGCGGCATGTTTTTTCCGGAAGGCACATATCTGATCCTGTGACCTCCGGCCGAGAGATTGGCGCGACAAAGGTAAAGACCTACTCCACGGCCGCCGCGAATTTTTTTCGTGAAGAAAAGACTGAAAAGATCATCTACATCTTCAGGATCGACTCCCGGACCGTTGTCTGAGACGACTACCTCCGAACCTACAACGTTGATAACGATTTTCCGACTAGGGTGGGACTTCACGCTTAGCCAATATATGCTGTTGTTCAGCAAATTGATGAAAACGGGGTAGAGACGCGATTGCTGGTCGAAGATTCTGGTTTTCAGAAACGCTTCCCCAGCAGTAAAGGAAATATGGTTTTTCAAAAGAATGGGCTTGAAGAACTTCGAGACGTAATCGACAATCTCCGCCCCGGTGATCCAGCGCTGTGTCTTATTTCCGGCAATTCGCAAGGGCGAGAGAAATCTTAACTGATCAGCCAGACCTTCATAACCAAGTTCTATATCCTTGACTGCTGCACTTCGGTGCATATCCGCAGGAAGACGTCCCAACCCCGACCCGATCATATCATCGTAGGATTGAAGTTCATGACCCAGAATTTCCACTGCTATGCCCAGTTGGGCCAAGCTGTTTAATTTTTCAAGGTCGCTTCTGAGTTCCATAACCTCCTCCATGCTGAACGTGGCCAAGTGTTGCAGATCCACTCTGTCCTGAAGATTCTCGAGTGCGGCGATGTATGGGACAAACAGATCGCCGTTTTCCTCGTCAATCTCTTGTTTAATCGCATTCATCAGTTTGGAAGCTTTCGCATAGGACAGCCCGCCTTTTTCGAAGCGGCCCATAAGAACGGTGGCTTTGGAGCGGAACAGGTCGTTGCGTTCCCGCAAAATGGCGTTGATTCGTTCCATGTCCCCCTTTTGAAGATCGTATATGGCCGTTCTCCATTTTCTTAGACGTGAGGATATCTGAGCGGACTGTCTGTCCATCTGCCGTCTCAGCAGGTCCGCAGGTTTGGCGGGTTTGATTTTCTCGATACTGTGGATGATTGCCTCGCTCAGAATTTCTATGTCCATGCGAGCTTTTCGGATTGTCGAGAGATACTCTGCATGTTTCTTTTTATCGGAAGTCCCGAGATTTTTTGGGGCAGCCGGAAGTTTTAAATCTCTCAACTGCTCGCGAAATCCCTCAAGCATCCCCTGGGCTTGAGAAATATGATCCTCAGTCTCGATATTGAGATTATTGACAGTATGCTGGATTTCCTGCAGGAGTTTCGGAAGTTTTCTGGAATATTCATTAAGATTGGAACGAAATTCCTTTCGCTGGCGTTTTCGCAGTTTCTCCCTGGCTTCTTCGGCACGGATGCGTTCGTTCTCGGCTGAAATCAGGGGAATCTGTTCTTTACGTATTTCAGATGCAGAACCAAAGTACATACGAGCCGACTGCTTTAAAATGTTCGCAACTAGATCTCTAAGAGTTTTCGCCGCACGGTTGTCAATCAATCCTTCGCGACCAGCTTTATCCTTAAGATTAGGGTTGTCCCTGTACGTAATTGCGAGACGACCGAACATCTGACGATGGTTCCAGAATTCTCTTCCGACATTTTTACTGCGTCTCATCTCGATTTCAAAGAAGTCGTTGTCGGTACGACCATAAGGCAGAACGCGCAGCCCGTCCCTGAATATCATGAATCCGGAATACTTTTCAGCTAAATCCCGGTAATGCCGAAATTCCGACAGGGGATGAGTCGAGTTCCCCGGATTAAATTCCATTGAAGCAATGTATAGTTCAAAAGGACCGACTCTGCTGTCTCTCCGGGTAGGAATCGACAGATCTTTGGGAGGTTCAATTACGCAATCATCCGGTAACCACCTTCCAAATGCCTTAACGCGACCGACAAAGGTGCCGTCGGACCGAACTTTTCCCTCAATACGGTGTTCCATGCCGTCAGTCTTGCGTTTATCAAACTGTTTTCCCAGTCCGACAACAACTCGGTGCGTATCACCTTTCCATGCACGTACCAGATAGGAAAATTCGAAATCCCTTCCGGATGTTTCCAGTTCTGCTGGGTCTACAAACGGGTCAACGAAACTGGAAAGTGTCTCAAAAAACCGGTCTCTAGATGCCCGGGCCGATATATCCTGTATTTTTTCGTCAAGTTGGACGCGCAGATCGTAGTTTATCGGGGAAACAAGCAATGCCGTTCCATGGCAGGAAGATTCGAGCAACGACATCCATTGTTCTAGGTGCCTTGGTCTGAACTGTACATCGGAAATAGCGGACAGTACATCTCGGGAAAACACCTGTTGCTTATTGCTGCTGTTTTTCTGATTTCGTCTGTCATTGCTGAATTCGTCAAATTTTTCCCAATCATTCAGAATTCTTTCTCTGCGGGAAATGTCGGAACCGCCAGTAACATTTTCCGAAAGAGAATTTTTAAGGTCTGGAAGCTGTCTGAAGAGTTGATCTATCTCGTTGAACTCAATTACCGGGATGAATATGTCTGAGAGGTTGAGAAAGGGGTTTTCGAACAGATTCCAGTTTATCAATGCTGCGACAAAGGGGCTGCTGACCCGTTTTGAGACCAGCAAAAGAACCGGGCCTAGGTTAGCACATGAAAGACGACCGATTCCTTTTTGCCCCTGACGAGGACGAAGCATCAAACCGTTTCGGTCTTCACGGGGCACATCGTCGTCGCTTGCTTTGGATTCGGTTCCGACAACCAACCAGCGCGACGTAAACTCTTCGATATTCATCCCGTGGCCATCGTCAACTATGGCAGCTACGGGTTCTTTCCCATCATAGATGTTGAGTTCAACGTTTCGCGCGTAAGCATCAAACGAATTTTTCCACAATTCTGAAATGGCCGTGGGACAATCGGCGATTTGCTCGCGGCCTAGGTGGTCTACCGTTCTTGCCCTTGTCTGAAATGCTTTTCCCGAAATCATAGCAGCAATAGTTTCTTTCGTTTGACAGTAGTCACTTCAATTATTGTAACAAATTCCTAGTTAGTGTCTTGTAAACATTAAACCAGTACTTATTGTCATGACATGTTTCACGATTTGGATGTACTGGCTTGCTTCGACAATCATAAATTGCTTCTTTGCGGTTAGAGTGGGTTTTTCATTCAATTATGTGGGATTTCCTTTAAGTTGTTTACAGGAAGTTAAGCTCATAACTTGTCATTGCGAAAGAATAAGACAGGACTTAATCGCGAGCTAAAAAAGCCATAGATTATTTCGAGAATGATCATTCGGCAATTGTCTCCTAGTCACAAAATCAATCAACCAAAGTATAAATAGCATTGGCCTTCGCCACGCAAACACCCGAATTCAAGACCTCACTTTCAACAGGCATTATTCTCCCTTGTCTAAGCACCCTGGCACGGCAGATAGTAACACCTTCCCTTATGGGTTCCAAGTAATTTATGTTCATTCCGGACGTAAGAAACTTTTTTCCCTCTTTTGCGACACTGGCAACCGCGACTCCGCAGGCCGCGTCCGCCAAGGTGAAAATGGCACCGCCGTGGAGCATTCCGTAGTGCTGCGTATATTCCTCAAGAAACGGCATGGAAAGCTCTGACTCCCCGTTTTCCATGCGCAGGATCTCTATTTTCATCGTGTCGAAGATCTCCGGGTGACCGGAGGGAAGTCTGATTGGTTGTCTGCTCATATTTTGCGCTCCCTCAAGACTGAACTTCGGGTGAAAAATAAGAAACCTAGAAATACCATAAGCGCTATTGAAACAAACATCGTCCTGAATCCGAAAAGCTCCGCCACGACTCCAAAAACAAAAGACCCCAACATTCCGCCGCCCGTGAACGAGACGCTGCTTATGGCAAAAGCTTTTGCCCTGGCCTCCTTGGGATTCGATTCTATTATGATCGAATATATTGAAGGATACACAAATCCGTGCGCGCAGCCGAATATGATTCCGCAGAGAACAAGCAGTTTTATCTCGTGCACAAAACTCAGCATGAAAACACTCAGCCCCAGAAAGAAAACAAAGGGAGAAGCTACTCTCCACTTCCCGTACCTGTCGGGAACCCAACCGAGGAACACCCTGATCGCAAGCACCGAAAGGGTGTAAGAAAGAAAATAAACGTGAAAGTTCTCTATGTTTATCGAAAGAGAGAAGATGGAGACAAAGTTAAACGTCGTTATAAACGCCGCCCCGCATATAAAGAGCGTTGCGGAGGACACAAAGGTAGCTCTGTCCCGAAGACAGTCCGCATAGCTTCGTCCCCCGTCTTTTGGCGCTGGCGCTTTTTTTCCCTCCCGGATCACAAAAGAGACTAAAAAACCCAAAAGCGCCGTAACTGTAAGGAAAAAAACAAAGAAATCAAAACCGAAATTCTTTATCAGGATGGAACCTACGTAAGGGGCAATAGCGTAGTTTATTATCGTGAAGACACCGTATATGCCGAGCGCCTGAGCCCTTCTCTGCTCGCTTGAGACATCAACCGTAAGCGCCCCCGCCGCTACAAAGAAAAGGGAGAAGGAGCAACCGTGAACTATCCTGATAACGTAGTAGAGGTAATCGACCCTGTCTAGGAAAGCCAGAGGAAATGTTGAAACGGCGAGCAGCGCGAACCCCAGCAGCACAAACAGCTTTTTTCCATACCTGTCGGTTATGTGACCCGCGTAAGGTGTAAGAAAAAGGGTGCTGAGCCCCGCGATGCCCATCACGAATCCCACAATCTTTTCAGTTCCTCCAAGCTCGGAAATTCTAATGGGCAGAAGGAGAAACGAATGAAAGTTAAAAAAGTAAAGACACCCGAGAAAGGTTACAAGGACAAAGCTCCTGTTAAGCAGGGGCGGTGGATTTTTCTGCGGGCCGCTCATTTTTTAAAAGAAAGAAATCCTCCAGTCTGAAACTGTCTTTATTTTTCTGAATTCATACTTGAAAACCTGTTCTTGCCGTAGAGAAAATATATGATTCCCACTGCGGCAAAGACAAAGAAGAGCGCCACGGGCAGATATCTGCTCAGGTTGCTCTTAAGAAAAGAAGTATTGGAAACGACTAAAACTATGGCGCCAGGTTTTACGCCTGACAGGACGTATTTCAAAAACGCCTCGTCGTGAATCATGACCTCTTCCGCAACCGCTCGGGGTCGCTCAAGTCGGATTCCAAGCTCCGTTTTTCTTACAAACACCGCAAGGTCACCGATCTCATAGTCAAAGCCTATCGAGAAATTCTCCCCGATTTGCGAAAGAGGGAGAGAATAACCAAGGGCGACCCTCTTCATCCCCGGAAGAAAAGGAAGTCTGCTGTAAAGTTTTTCTTCTTTCCTTACAACAGCCTCCGGATTGACTCCGTCTGAAAAAGTAACGTCCACCGCCTTTTCGGGAATCGGAAAGACAAGCGTCGCAGTATCCGAGTCCGTCTGCTCCCCGGTAAAAACAGTGTCGCCCGAGTTCTCAAAGGCGTGAAGGGATGTTACATTCACCTTGGCGCCCTCGTCATTCGGGTAGACAATCACGTTTAACGACAGCAGGGAGATGTTCTCGTCAGAAATCGTGGTATCGTAGACCGGGAGATCGAGTGTGATTTCATCTTTCCCCGGAAGAAAAACCATTTTCCCCGAAACATACTGAACTCCTTGGTGAAAAAGCGCAATCTCATAGCTTCTGTCCCACCGCAGCGAGGGAAAAGAGAACACGCCCAGCGAATCCGATTTGGCGAAATGCCGCTCTTCCTTCCTGTCTCCCATGTACGAGATCAAAACGACATCCTGGCCCTCTTGCGGCTTCTGTGTAGTGATGTTTCTTACCTGACCCATTATCGTTCCGCTTTCAGAAAGGCCCGTGGGAGGCGCGTACTCCAGCAGGTAGTCGGCAACTCTCTGTGCGTCGCTTTCTGAGAGATTCATGGGTGGCATCGGCGGGTAGCCCTCGTTTATCGGTTTTTTCTTTTTTTCAGAGTAAAGGCT
>JAPPFE010000005.1 GCA_028823955.1 Candidatus Dadabacteria bacterium | reverse complement strand
AAAAACCGGACAACTAAAAAATTCAAAAACCGGACAATTTAATTTACTTCCTACAATTTTTAACTATTTTGTTGCTATTATGTTAGAATTCAGGGTATAAATGGTAGGTTGTGTGGGCGGGTCAAGAGCCGAGGAGAGAGATGATGGAAGAGCATATAGAAGATTACAATTACGAGCCTTTTGCCGATACCGAGGAGTACAGGAAGGTAAACGGCGATATGACCAGAAGCTGGATTCAGATAATGGTTGAAAGAGGGGTGGAGAGTCTCGACAGGTTCCTTGACATCGCTACAGGCGCGGGCACCATGGCGCAGCTTTTTTTCGAAATGCTTCCCGCGAATCTAAAGGAATCGGCGGTGTTCTGCCTTGACCAGTCGGCAGGCGCTCTTAAGCTTGCCAAAAGCAGACTTGAAAAAGAGATTGACAAGCTGACCCTCATCAATTCATCCATACAGGAGCTTGATCTGCCTCCGAAAAGCCTTGACGTGGCTATATGGGGCAATGGCATACATTACCTTAACGAAGAGGAACAACTTAAGAGCCTCGAAGCAATCAAGAAAGCGCTTAAGCCCGGAGGCTGGTTTTTCTTCAACACCTCTTTTTACGATGGTGCAAGACCCGAGGAGACTATACCTTTCTACAGAACTCAGGTGAGAAACGCCGTCCAGTTCCTCAGAAAACAGGGAGTGAAGAGAGTAAAGATTGAGGGGAAAGCCGAAGCCGCGAAGTTTCACCCCCGCTCCTACTATGAAGAACTCGTGGGCAAGGTGGGATTTGACCTTGTTGACGCTCAGGAATTCGCCGCCGATCTTACGAAAGAAGCGTGGGAATACATAAGTTCTTTCCAGCAATATGCCGCCGGCGCCCTTCACGGCTATCCGGATGAGGCCGTTTCCGATGCTATGAAAAACGCCGTTGAGCCGGCAATTCTTCTCCACGGGGAAGTGAATGAGGACGGGGACCACTTTGTTACCAGAAAGTGGCTTTCCATAAGCGCACGACGGGCGTGATTTTCCGCCGGGGGAACCTTATTCGCCCGGAACGCTGTTTTCTTAGTTCTGATTGATATTGAGATTTATTACTTAAGTTTTTTTGAATTTCTACAGGATTCTTCGCAAAAGTCTCTATGTGTGGGGAGAGAGTGCCGAGACTCTCGAAGCCCACTGCATATATGTTTTATGATATAAGGATCTGCTGACTCTTTCAGTATAAATCTTTCTTCCCGATTTGTTGTTGCCAAGTTCTTTTTTATGGTCTTTACGGAGATTATTTGAGCCTGGGGATAATTAATATAGCTTTCGTGTGTAATGAAAGGATGGTCACCTATGTTGAGCATGAAGTCTGGATCGACCTTTGTAGATGTTATCCCGACTACCAGCACCCCTTCAGATTGTTTTTTTCTCAAGGGGAAAGTCAGAATAAAATGTAGATGAGGACCTTTATCGGATGGAACCAGAAATGCGACACCTGGAGAAGGGATAAAGATTTTCATGATATGGAAGTCTGGATCTTTCCGCGGTGGGTGGATTATATCAGAAGAGCTTTTCTAACCTGCTGTTGGGCTTCCAGTTCTTCTGCGATTTCCGCAGACCTTTCTCCATATCCCAGTGCGTCTAGAAGTTCCTTATATGTGATTTTTTGCGAAGAACCACTTGGGTCTTGCCACTCGGGAAAACCATGCGTGTGATCCCTGATTTCCCACTGATCCATATAACCGAAATTGTCCCATACTTCCGCAAGAATCTCCAAGGTAGCTTCACTCAAAAAATCCAGATCTTTCGGATTGTATTCTCTCGCCAGTGAGACTTCATGGTCTTGTACGGGCGACACCCATTTATCCCACCCGTTATCTGGAGATACGAACTCCCCTTTCATGTAGTTTAGCGTGATGCTAAGAACCGGACCGTGGTCCATTGAGAAGAGCTTGTCTCCTAAGATTGGATAGCCGTTTTTTTGTATTGAAGTTCTCTCGACGATATAAAGCAACTTCATCAGTTTCAGGTGAGGCATAGGGCCTCTTTCTTTGTGAAGAAACCAAGCTGCTATCTGCCCGGCGATCTCTATTTCAAACATTTTCGGTTATTTAGTTTTGGCACGCAGATATACGTTTATAGGAAATAATTAGTATAACCAAGTATATAACACATGATTTAAATTTCAAGCACACCTTTGGAAATTTAATTCAAAAGTAGTTATTTTTTACTTGCAACGCTATTTTTCCTTAAGAAATCAAAGGTATAGAATCCGGTTTCACACCAGTTTTCGCCTATGAACCTTATGGCGTAATTCCCTACGTACTCTATCCTCTCCGGCATCATGCTGCTTTTTCCGAGGGGTATCCGTTTTTTAAACGGAAGTTTTCCGGTTCTGCTCTTTTTCCTGAGCCTCCTGCAGGTGGCGCAGGGACAGATCTCTCTGAGCTCGTCGTAAAAGAATATGCTTTCTTCACCGTTGTCCCAGACGATCTGAAGAGCTTTTTCGGTAAATTCGTTTATTTCCTTAGGTTTTGTACCCACGACACGATATTTTACCCGCCCGCAGAACTGCAATCGATTTAATTGTGTTGTGGAGAGGTTTTTCCGCCGGGTTTTGACGGGATGAGAGGAGCTTTTAGCATCCTGAATTCGCCCGGTATCGAGCGGGTTGCGATCAATTTGCGGACAGTTAACGCAAGCGGTTATAATCAAAACTTGAAATGAGCGAGCAGGAACAGGATGCGCTCTCGGCAACGGTCAAGTGGATCCGGGAAGCCTCTCAGGTAGTTTTTCTAACGGGAGTTGAACTTTCTCTTGAAGTCGGACTGCCTGACGTTTCGGATCTGAGCTTCAATCCTGACATAGGGAAATTCAAGAATCGCCCGGAGGTAAGGAGGGAGTACTGGGAAAAGATAAAGGATTTTTATCCCAGAATCTCGGAAGCCAGGCCCTCTCCCGCCCACGAAGCCATTTACGAGATGGAGTTTCTCTGCAACGTTGACTGCGTTCTTACCCAAGCGGCCGACGGCCTGCACAACAAAACCGGCAGCGAAAAAATAATAGAGATATACTCGACGATAAACTGGATCCACTGCCATGAATGCGGAAACGATTACCGCACCGACGGGATTCTGCTTGGCCTTGAGGACAGCAAGACCGGCATTCCGAAATGCAAGGAATGCCAGAGCGATCAGATGAAACCTCCGCTGTCCTTCCCGGGACAGCCGCTTCCTCACTGGGAGATAAGAGAGTCCTGGATGAGGCTTCAGCACTGCGATCTTTTCATAGTCGTCGGGGCGAATCTGGAGATCGAGCCCGTGGCTTCTTTTCCCTTCCAGGTCATGAACAAGGGGAACAAGGTGGTTATTATCGGCGAGAGGGAAACCCCGGCCGACGACTACGTAAGTGCCGTCATATACGGAAGCCCGAGCCGAGTCATGCCTTACATAGTTGATAAACTCAAGGAAACCCATACGGTCTCCTGAACCCCGGGAGCCATAGGAGGGGAGCGGGAGAGCAGTCTTGTCCACCGAGATAAAAATAGATGATGAAGACATTGCCCGGGAGATGGAACGTTACGTTTCGAATCTCGACAGGGATATCTACACCATAAGCAACATTCCCGAGGAAGTCGTTGCCGTCATCTTCGCCTACGTAAGCAGAAGCCCCAAAAGTTTCAGGGAAAACATAGACACCGTGATAAGGGAGCAGGAGATGGGGAGGGACAGGGCGGAGAAGTTCCACGAGAAGTGGGTTCTTAACTACGGTCACGCTTCTGTTGCCGAGCACGCGACCGTGCACATAGGCGTTGAGAGGGTTTCAAGACTTTTCTCTTCCCTGCTTGAATGCGCAAACGAATTCCTCTCGTTTACCGAATACTCGCAGAGATACCAGAGACCCCGCAAAGGCGATAACTATATCCCCCAAGAGCTTGACTCGCGCCCAGCCCTTAAAAAAGAGTTCGAGGAGCTTTGCGATTTTCAGTACGAGGTTTACTCGAGACTCAACACCGAGCTCTTTGATTTTCTGAAAAAAAAGTTTCCCGTTCCCGAAGACAAGGAGGAAAGAGCCCATTTCAGGGCGCTTGAGAAAATAGCGTTTGAGGACGCAAGGTACGCCCTTAATCTCTCAACGCTTACGAATCTCGGCATGACGGCAAACGCAAGAGCCATGGAGCAGACCATCTCCGCTCTTCTTTCAAGCCGCTACCTGGAAGCCAGAAATAGGGCCGAAGAGATAAAAAGCGAGGTCAGGTTCTCGGTTCCGACGCTTGTTAAGTACGCCGATGAGAACCCCTACATGGTCAGAACGCGAGAGGTGCTCGAGGAGTTCTCCCATAGTCTCGGCGGCGCTGGGAAAAGCGCACCCGGTAACGGATCCTCGGTTACCCTTTTTGACTACACGGGGCGGGGAACGGAAAATCCCCAGGCCGAGGCTTTAAGGGAGATCGCAAGAGGGCTTCTTTTCGAATTCTCGGGGCTTTCAGTCGGAGATATAGAAAGGCACCTTTCCGAAAGCACCCCGGAGCTCAGGAAGATTTTTCTGATGGCCGTCCAGGAACTCGGAAAGCACGACAACCCGGTGGGCATATTCAAATCTATTAACTACAACGCTGAGTTCGTCCTGAGCGAGGCGGCGTGGCATCAGCTGCTCAGGCACAGGAAAGTCAGCTGGATCATAAAGGAGCCTTCCGTGGGGGAAGGCGTGACGGTTCCACCGCATGTTACGGAATCGGGGACGGAGGAGCTTCTGCTCGAAGCCGTCGGGCGAAGCGAGCGGTTCTACGGGGAACTCGTTGACGCCGGTTTTCGCGACGTGGCAAGCTACGTTGTCACAAACGCCCACAACAGGAGAGTCTGCGGCAGCTTCGACCTCTGGGAGCTGTACCACCTGACGAACCTGCGGATGTCGGAGGGGGCGCAATGGGACATAAAGAACGTCATTGAGCAGCTTGCCCAGGAAATTGACAGAGTGCACCCGGTCTTTGTTCGTTCCGCTTTGAAAAGGGTTAGCTAAGAAAGAAAAAGGGGTAGTCTGATGTCGCTTCAGCCTGTAAGAAGATGTGAAGAGTGCGGTTACGAGACCACGGCGAAAACGGATATATGCCTTTCCTGCGGAGAGAGGATGCGACGCAGGGCGAAAGGTGGGATCAGGGGACTTATTCGAAGCCTGGTACTTATAGCGGTTGCGATTTACATACTTTTGTCCGCGTTTAAGGTTTTCGGATTATCACTGGCGGTGAGATGCTGTGGCTGATTCTGAGCACGTCTCGAAGGTACAAGAGGGTACGGCCGCGTGGAACCGGTGGCGGGAGGAGGAGCCCGATGTTATCCCGGATCTTGGCTGGGCGAATCTTAACGGGATTAACCTTGATGGTGCCGTGTTTGCGAAGTCAGCTCTCAAGCTTGCTTTCTGCAAGGGGTGCAGCTTGGTAGGCGCGGATTTTTCCGAGGCGAACATGCGCGGAGTGAACCTTGAGGGTTGCGATCTTCGGGGCGCGGTATTCAGGGGCGCCAACCTTGAAGGGGCCCACATGCTGGGCGCTGACCTTACGGGTGCCGATTTCGCCGGAGCTAACCTCAAGCTTGCGAATTTCGACGGGGCGATTCTCAGGGATGCCAATCTTACCGGCGTGAGGAAATTGCGTGCATCCCAGTTGTTTCATCTCAAGGACCTTGGGAATCTCAAGGTTTCAGACGAAATCCTTGAAAAGGTGAAAACTCAGTCTCCGCATCTGTTTGAGTGACTTTCCCCTCATCTTTTAACTGTTTTCCGTTTCGTGTCTTGCCAACGTCTGCTCGACCGATTAATTTACGTTTAAGAATGGACAGGAAAATCTACAGCGTATCGGAACTCAATTCCTCGATAAAGGATGCGATTGAACTTGAGTTCGGCGGGGAGACGGTATGGGTCGGGGGAGAGATTTCCGGTTTCAAGGGGCATTACGCAAGTGGCCACTGGTATTTCTCCCTGAAGGACAAGCAGAGCCAGATCTCCGCAGTCTGCTTCAGAGGTAGTAACCAGCAGATAAAGTTTGTACCGGAGAACGGGATGGACGTCATCTGCGCCGCGCGCGTTGGAGTTTATGAGAAAGACGGCAAGTACCAGTTGTACGTAAGCGCGATGGAGCCGAAGGGAGTGGGTGCCGACGCGCTCGCGCTTGAAAAACTCAAGCAGAAGCTTTTCGAAGAAGGACTTTTTGACGACTCGAAAAAATGCCCCCTTCCTTTTCTCTCCCGCAGAATAGGGGTAGTTACCTCTCCTTCGGGAGCTGCCGTGAGGGACTTTCTCAAAGTCGTATACAGGAGGTTTCCTAATGTTGAGGTTGTTATTTCCCCCGCAAGCGTTCAGGGAGATAGCGCCCCGGCCGAGATAACAAGAGCTCTTGATAGGCTCTACGGCATGGATGACCTCGATCTTATAGTTGTAACTAGGGGAGGGGGATCGAAAGAGGATCTCAGGGCCTTTAACGACGAGGGGATTGCGAGAAAAATTGCTTCTTCCCCCTTTCCAGTGATCTCTGCCGTGGGTCACGAGGTGGACATGACTATAGCTGACCTGGTATCCGATGTGAGAGCAGCTACCCCTTCAGTAGCCGCGGAATTTGCCGTAAGGGAAAAAGGAGAAATCCTCGAGAACCTGGCACAACTTCGCCTTAGGTTAAGCCGTTCCCTCACGAACCGTGTCGATATGTTCTCCATGCAGCTTGACAGGCTTGCAGCTGGTTTCAGGCATCATATGACCTCGCGGATCGAGAACCTTGAACGACGCATCGAAAATTACTCCGGGAAACTTACCTCCCTGAACCCTTTCAGCGTTCTTGAGAGGGGGTACGCCATAGTCTCAAAAGAAGAAAGCGGAGAGATAGTGCAGGATTCCCGGACGCTTGAACTCAAGGAAAAACTGGTTTTAAGGCTGAGCAGGGGCAGGGCGTTTTGCAGCGTTGAGGGAACGGAGAAAGAACCGCAGGTCTGATCTTCAGGGAACGACCGAAAGACTGCTAAGCTTGACGACGGATATGTTCTGCGCAAGCAGCAGGTCCCTTATTCTCTCTGGCGGCAGGGCATCTGTAAGCAGAAGCCTTATTCTTCCTCCGAGATCGCTTCTGAGATTTCCTCCCGAACCGTTTTCGCCCTGGAGACTGTTAACGACATTTTCGATCTCGGCACCCGGAAGAAAAAGCATAACCGGCATTATCTCGGGAACATCGAGGAAAAAGTCTTCGGTGCCTTCCGCAATGGCTCCCCTGGCTGAGGTCTGCAGGTTAAGCAAGTTGGCGAACTTGGAAAAAGAACCGCAGCCGGGAAGGTAGGAGAATGTCTGATCTTCGACTGAGATTTCTCCCAATTCCTCTTCTGAGAGGCGCAGGAGATCGAGTATGTCTCCATGGGAAAAGGTTTTGCTCTCGGCTGCAGTTGCCCCCGCGTCAAATATTACGGCCGGGGAGTCTTCTTTTACCGAGCTTCCAATCGCGCTTATTTCGTCCTTGAGCTTTTTCCTGCCGAGAAAGCCGAATTTTACAACGTTCGAGTAGCTGACTGTCTTCCCCTCCACGGGAATCTTTTCGTTTGCGCTTAGAAAAACCTTTTCTATTTTTTCTCCGAGCGCCGGGGTCTCGACGAGTTCTCGCGCCTCAGCGGCACTTGCGCAAAGAAAAAAGCAGTTCCCGGATGAGTTCACAAGGATTTCCCTTGCTTCCTTCATGTTCTTTGCGGGAAGACAGATTCCTCCCAGCGCGAATACCGCCAGTTCGAAAAAAAGACACGCCAGTGTATTGGGTGAGAGAACAACAATTCTGCTCCCCGTTGAGAAGCCCGAATTCAGAAGAAAGCAGGCTATGCTTTCAACCTCAGTGACAAGATCGGGCCAGGTGATCTGTTTCCAGCTCCATCCGTCTTTTTTCTGAAACAGCAATCTTGAGCCGTTTTCCTTTGTCCTTCGTACGAGAAAATTGCGGAAGTTCCTTTCGTTCATTCTTGTCCGGACCGCCTTTGCGGATTGTGATTCGGGTAGAATTAAAAACTATAATTTAACCGTTTTGCAGGCCATGGTGGCGAATTTATGAAAAGGGAACTTGATTTCGAGAAGAAAAATTTCGCGGGGGCGCTTGAGATCGTAAAGACTCTCGGGGAGAGAGGATACGAGGCTTCCTTCGTGGGCGGCTGCGTGCGCGACGCCCTGCTCGGCGTTGAGTGCGACGAGATTGATATAGCGACAAGCGCGACTCCGGAGCAGGTGCAGCAGGCGTTTTCAAAGACCGTGGCGGTGGGGAAGAGCTTCGGCGTGGTGCTGGTGATAAAAGGAGACATGAAGTTCGAGGTTGCCACCTTCAGGAAGGAATCGAGTTACGGTGACGGAAGGCACCCGGAACACGTCGATTACACGAAAAGTGCGGAAGAAGACGTCCGCAGAAGGGATTTTACGATAAACGGGATGCTCTACGATCCAGTTTCTGGGGAGCTCTACGATTACGTGGGTGGTATCGGGGACCTTGAGCGGAGGCTTGTCAGGACCATAGGAGATCCCGAGGAAAGGTTCGGTGAGGACAGGCTTAGAATGATTAGAGCGGTGCGCTTTGCGTCATGTCTCGATTTCGAGCTTGACGGAGAGGCCCTTTCCGCTATACGCAACGAGGCCGCCGCGATATCCGTTGTAAGCGGGGAGAGAATACGTGAAGAACTCGTCAAAATACTCACCCGCCGGAATCCGGGGAACGGACTCAGGCTTCTTAGCTCAAGCGGTCTTCTTGAACATTTTCTCCCGGAAGTCGAATGTATGCACGGAGTTCGCCAGCCCCCTCAGTTCCATCCCGAAGGAGACGTGTTTGAGCATACCTGCCTTATAATGGACATGCTCTACGGCAACACCGACGGTCTCTACTCGGAGGAGCTTGCCGTCGCCGCGCTTCTCCATGACGTTGGCAAGCCGCCTACTTACAGCGAGTCTGACAGGATAAGGTTCAACGGACACGACAGGGTAGGGGCCAAGATGTCTGAAGGCATCTGCAGGAGGCTAAGATTCTCCAAAAAGCAGATAAAGAGAATTTCCAAGCTTATCCTTGAGCATCTTAAGTTCAAGGATGTTTTCAACATGAGAGAAAGCACTCTTAAAAGGTTTCTTTCCCTTCCGTATTTTGAGGAGCACATGCAGATGCATCTTGCTGACTGCATGGCGAGTCATGGATTAACTGATGCTTATGATTTCATCAGGGAAAAGATGGAAGAGTATGGAAGGGAGGAAATAAAACCCCCGCCGCTTCTCAGCGGACAGGACCTTATAGATCTCGGATATTCTCCCGGTCCCGTTTTTTCGAAAATACTGGGAAGGGTGGAAGAACTCCAGCTTGAAAACAGGCTTGTCTCGAAAGAGGAAGCTCTAGATTTTGTACTGAAGAATTACCCAAAATAGCCGCGGCTGGCGGTTACGGTTCAAGTTTCGCTTACAATCCGGATAATTTTTCCTGTCTATCCTGCATGAAGCCGCATGATTCGCTTGTTAATGTTTTAACTGCTTCGGATTGCCGTGGCGTAGATATCCATATCCCTGGAGTTCATACCTAACCGACGTGCTGTGCTTTGCCAGCTTTTCAGAGCAGCCGATATTTCATCAATTATTGCCTCGGCCTGTTTTTTTTTCAGAGCGAAAAACGGTGCTGCCTCTCGTGCCAGATCGAGATCGGCTTCAGGCCCTTGTTCCGAGATCCAGGTTGTAAGTTCCCGGGCTTTTTCCGCAAGTGGTACGGGATTCAGGTCGTAGGCGGGCGAGAGACGCCATCTGCTGTTGCGGTCGTAAAGGAATCCGTGGTTGCGCAGGTGATCATCGAGGTTGCCAATAAGAACATTGAAAACAACCCTTTTCCAGAGTTCGTTCAGGTCTTGCGTCGGCGAACTCGAATACATGCGTATGATCTCCGCGATGTCGGTGTAAGTTCCTTCGTCTCCGTCGTTCAGCTCTAGAAGGCTCATGGCCGAGAGAAACGGGATACGTTGGTTTCTCACTCGGTCAAAGCGTCGAATCAGTGCCACTGGCCGGCCGACAACATCCAGCAGCCTGGCGTCTGCCACGGTTAGCCCCACTTGGTGTGCCAAAGTCATCGCCAGCACCTCTCCATGCGGTATGCTCCTGTCGTCATCGGGTTTTGGAAACTTGGCGATTGCCAGAGAACCGTCTTTGTCCTCTACCGCGGATTTGGGGCGGGCGCCGCCGAGCGGGGAGCCTTCATTCAAAAGCAATTTAAGATCTTCTGCCGTTTCAGTATTGGTATGCACCGCATCAGCCGCGTTGATAAGTGCCGGCAACTGGATCAGGGGAGGTACACGAAAATTGGCGATATGATGATCAAAAGAGTCTTCTCCTTCGCGTCTGAAGCGCAACGCGCCGATACGCGTATGATCCGTGACCCCTAGCAGGCAATCGATTTCTGAAAGGGTTCGCCTTTCCCCAGCTTTACCGAGGGCGCGTCTGATAAGTTGCCTGCCCCACCGATCGGGTGCCGCGTCACGGAGCACTCCCGGCAGCGCAGATTTATCTGAAGAAGTGTAAAACGCTCCTTCCCGGAGCGGCAGGTTCTCAGGATCAATCGCAAAAGCGTTTGTTCCACGGAGCCATTCGTCTGCGTATTCGAACGCCGAACTTTGGCTGTGACGCCTGTTGATATAGCGAAGGCGTCCTACAATGCTGGTGCCGTCGGGCGTATCAATATGGACTTCGATCGTCTCATTCATCAGCGAATCCTTCTGCTTACTCTGCGAACAGGCATGATTTTCTTGGGCAGGTGGTCCTCGTCAAGATCGAGACCCAGAGGGTCATTGATGCGGTCGGCGACTTCAGCCAGACCTCCGGCAAGACCAAGGATAGCCAAAACCGTCGCATAGATGCCCATTGAGACCGTGGGATCACCTTTTTCAACCTTGTAAAGCGTGGCGCGGCTGATGAAGGCACGTTCCGCCATTGAGACCGTCGAAATGCGGCGTTTCTTGCGCGCAACGACTATATCTGCGCCGAGTTTCACTAAAGCTTGTCGCGCTGCCCGGGGAAGTGTTTCTGGTGCTTGCGATTTCATTGTCTTATATTATTACCAATTAATGCTTATTTGTCTATAAAATAAGACAATAAATTTAAAAGAGAAGTTATAGTTGTATTGATAGACCTATGATTGGAGTTGGAAAGCTTTTTCGCAAGCTATACTATATCTTGCGGGTGGTCTGCACAGGAGGCACCGCTGGTACAAAAAAGGCAAGACCCGCAAATAACGGGTCCTTTTTGCGTAGCGGGCCGTGAAAAAACAGCAGGTAATAATAAAACGGGGAATAACCTTTTTGCTGTGGTATTCCCCGTTTTTATCTTATGTGCGTCAGATTTTTCCCTGAAGCAGAAACGCTATCAGCAGGGCGTAGATTACCAGAGACTCGATCAGGGCGAGACCGATAATCATGGGCGTCTGGATCTTCGCGGAAGCTCCGGGATTTCTGGCTATGCCGTCAACAGCAGAAGCCGTGGCGAGTCCCTGACCTACTCCCGCAACGCCTGCGGCTATACCTATGCCTACTCCGGCGCCGATTCCAAGCCCCATCTTCGCCAGTTCTCCTAAGCCCCCCTCAGTCGCGGCGAACGCGTCGGGAACGAAAGCACCGAACGAAGCCAGTGCCGCAAGACCTATAAAAGAAAACAACCTTTTCATTTCTTACCTCCTGAATTTATGTCAGTGTTCATGCGCTTCGGCAAGCGCGATATATATGGTCGAAAGTATAGTGAATATAAAAGCCTGCAAAAAAGATACGAAAATACCTAGTCCCACGAAAGCCATGGGAATCAGTATATGCGTGAGGTTGGTAAACACCCCGAGCACCATGTGGTCGCCTGTTATGTTCATGAAAAGCCTGAGGGATAGTGACAGAGGCCTTACCAGATGGCTTATAACCTCGATGATCAGCATAAGTGGCGCGAGGAAAATTACCGGGCCCAGAAAATGCTTGATGTAACCGAGCCCGTGCTCCCTTATTCCGTAGTAGTTGTACATGACGAATATGAGAAGCGAGCACGCTACGGTGGTGTTCAGATTTCCGGTCGGCGGAAGAAACCCCGGGATCATTCCCAGCAGGTTCGCAAACAGTATGAAGAAAAACGACCCGGCTAGAAGCGGGAAGTACTTCTTCGCCTTTTCACGGGATCCGAAAACGTTTTCGATCGTGTTGAAAAGGAACTCAAGCCCCACGAGTTCGAAGAAAATGTTCATCGACGGCTTCTCTTCGGGGATTACGGACTCTTCCCTCGAGTAATGTTTTGTTACCCTCAGGCCGACAAACAGTATGAACAGGAGTACCAGCACTCCGCCCAGAATATGGTCGTATTCTATGAGACCGGCGAGGGAAAACCAGCTGAAATGTTCCATGTCTAACCCTTCAAACCTTTACCTATTATTACTATCACCACGGAAGTTAAGCCTATCATTAAACCATAAATATTCAGTTTTGCAAATACGAGTAAAACCGTTATTATCGCAAGCAGCGCGAGCATTTTCATGACCAGTATGAACATGGAAAACGCAAGTGAATATCTTTTTTCCGCAAGCGCCTTTACGACGAATCTTATGGCTACGTAATCGAGCAGAAAAAGGACCCCCGCAACCGCTATGGCCACCGCCATTTCCCTTTCTCCGATGGCGATATTCACGACGAAAAGAAGCGCCGTTACGGCCAGGGACAGTTTCTCAACGCCGAAATCAAGGTTTTTCATCGTTTCCGTCTTTTCTTTCCTGCCTCAGTTTGAGTGTCCGTAAAAGCAGGGTCAGTCCCGCTATCACTCCGCACACAAGACCTAGCAGGGTAAAGAAAGGGAAAGCGGTGTCAAGTTTTCCGTCGATGTAGTCGCCGAGGAAGAGCCCCGCTATGACGGAAAAAGCGAACTCAATTCCGATTACAACGAAAAAAAGCCAGTTAGGATTCCTGATTTCACTCTCCCTGGGGAATCTCCCGAAGTGACGAGTAGACTGCCTGAAGGGTCTGGTCTACCTGCTTTTTCGTGTGCGCGGTCGAAACGAACACGCTTTCGAACTGAGAGGGCGGGAACATGACTCCGTTTTCAAGAAGATTTCTGAAGAATCTCGCGTATTTCGCGGTATCGCATCCGAGTGCTCCGGCGTAGTCCGTTACCCTCTGGTCGGTGAAAAACACGGTGAACATGGAGCCGACAGAGTTTACGGTGGCGTCAATGCCAAGCTCTGCTATTATTTCCCTTATTCCAGATACCAGGGAGGCGGTCAGGCTCTCAAGGCGCCTGTAGGTTCTTGGGTTAAGTTCTTTTACTGTCGCAATTCCCGCCGCCATGGCGAGCGGATTTCCCGAGAGGGTGCCCGCATGGTACATGGGACCTTCAGGGGAAACCATTTGCATTATTTCTGCGCTGGCCCCGTACGCTCCTACCGGAAGCCCTCCTCCTATTATTTTCCCGAGACAGGTTATGTCCGGGACTACGCCGAACAGTTCCTGTGCGCCTCCTCTTGCGAGACGAAACCCCGTTATGACCTCGTCGAAGATGAGAACCGCTCCGTGTTTTTTGCATGTAGAGCGCAATTTCCTGAGGAAGCTTTTCTCGGGAGTTACCACTCCCATGTTTCCCGCCACGGGTTCGATTATCACTCCGGCAATCTTTTTGGGGTACTTCTCGAAAAGCCTTTTGACGGAATCTATGTTGTTATACCGAGCAAGCAGCGTTCTGTTCACAAACGATTTCGGGACCCCGGCGCTGCTCGGATTCCCGAAAGTCGTGGCTCCCGAACCGGATTTCACGAGCAGAAAATCCGAGTGTCCGTGGTAGCATCCCTCGAACTTGATTATGTATTCCCTTCCGGTGACCGCTCTTGCAAGCCTTATGGCGCTCATGGTGGCCTCGGTTCCGGAATTGGTAAGGCGAACTTTCTCAATCGAGGGGAAGTGTCTTGTTATCAGCGTGGCAAGATCTGTTTCCAGTTCGCAAGGGGCACCGAAGCTCGTTCCTAGGGGAAGCCTTTCCCCGACGGCCTTTACCACCGAGGGATGCGAGTGTCCCAGGATCAGCGGACCCCATGAGGCCACGTAGTCGATGAACCTGTTCCCGTCGGCGTCATATACGTAGGAACCTTCGGCCCTTGATACAAAGAGCGGCGAACCTCCCACGGCCGCAAAAGATCTCACGGGACTGTTTACCCCGCCCACAAGCACGTTTCTTGCCCTGCGAAAAAGCTTCTCTGAGTTGATGGTTTTCATAAAAACGGTTCGGTGTCGACCACGGCCGGAGCTTTTATTCTCCCGGCGTAGACAAGGTCTTAAGGTGTTCTTTCGCCGTTGCGGCTTCGGGTGAGTCCGGGTATGCCTCGATCAGGGATTCGAAAAAGAGACTCGCCTCGTTCGGTTTCCCTATTTTCAAGAGTGCGATTCCCTGATTGAGTTGGCAAAGCGGGATTTTGGGGCTGGCGGGCCAGGTTTCGATTATGTTCTGGTATTCGAGGATGGCCTCCTCGTAGAATTTTTCCTTGAAGTAGGAATCCGCGATGAGGAACATCGCATCTGCAGCCTCATCGCTTCTGGGGGCGGCGGCAAGGTACTCTCGAAGCAACGCCCTTGCGGCCTCATAGTTACCGTCGGCAAACTTTTTTAGGCCCAGTTCGTAGTTCTCCTTGAGGTCTTTTTCCGCGGGGGCTGGCTCAGTTGCGGGTTCCCCGCCCGGACTTTCAGAAGCTTGCTCAGAAGGCGCGGCGGGAGGTGCCTGCGGTTGCGGAACCGGGGCCTGAGATTTGGCCTCTGCCTCTGCCGACAGCCCGGTTTCTATTTTTTTGAACCGTTCTTCGCTCTGAGCATGCATTTTGCCTATTATCTGCTCGAGTTCCAGAAGCTTGTTTTCGAATTCGAAAGTCTTTTCGTTAAGATTAAGGATATTGTCTTCTTTCTTTACTTCCGCTTTCAGCCAGTCGATATCCTTCTGCATCTTCTTGATGTTCGTTTCAGCTTCCCTTTGCCTCGAGTAAAGAAAATCCAGGTCTCCTTCCGATGCTACGCAACCGTACATGAACACGGAAGAAAACAATACTGCGGCGACGGCCAGATATTTTTTTCTCATTAGTTTTCTGGGGAATTATTGTCAGAGAGGGCCATGAAGTGTCCTCGCCTGTTACGGCTGTACGCCTCATCCGATGTTCCCTCTTGCCATATTTCCGTTTCTCCCTTGCTGATGGAGTGCAGCATGTCGGGAGACACACCCTTTCCGATCATGTATTTTTTGATCTCATCCGCTCTTTTCTTTCCAAGGGAGAGGTTGTATTCCTCGGTCCCGCGGATGTCGCAGAAACCGAAGACGAGAATGAATTTGATTTTGTCTTTGTTTTTTTCGAAGATGCTTATGTTGCCGTCAATTGCCTCCATTGCCTCTTTCGATATCTCCGCGCTGTCGAATTCGAAGAACACGTCCGAGGTGGGAAGGTTTATCAGGTTTTCCTTGGAGAAGGCGTCGCTGAGCAGGGATTTCCGTATTTCTTGGGCCTCTTCGTCAAAGCCCTCCATGAAGGCGCCTTCCCTGGCGGCGCCGATTGCCTGCGTGGCCTTCAGTTCCGCTTGAGAGAGGATCTTCTCGGCTTCCTCAAGCTCCCCTTCGCTTATAAGCTCTTGGGCCATCTCGAAAAGCTTTTGTGCCTCTTCATACTCCCAGGTGTCTTCGGCACCCTCCGCTCGGGCTTCCTCAAGCATCTCCGATACCGCCATGACCCTGTCCTGAGTACCCGTCTCTTCAGACGAGGGAGGAGTGGTGGGAACTCTCTTCGAGCACCCCGAGATGTGCAGGACACCAACGACCAGAAAAAGAAAAGCGACCGCCGGAATTATTTTTCTCATAGTTAGGATTTCAGTCCGTTTAAAAGGCGTTGCCGCGTTGTAGCGGGTAAACTTAGAAGACGGGGTTACTATAGCACACGGGGGATGTTTTTTCAATTTTCCCGCGGCATTTTCTGCCGGGGATAAAAAAAGGAGTTTTTCAGTGAATGACGGGCCTTCAGTTTGCGGGGTTTTCTGGCATAACTGCCCTGTGGTGATCATAACCAGCAGGCGGGAGGATGAGATAAACGGCCAGGTAGCGACGACGCTTGTCACCTCCTCCATAGTTCACACCGTGCCCAGGCTTCTTATGGGGATATGGAAGAGAAACCACACCCACGGGTTCATAATGGAAAGTAAAAATCTCGTGGTTCATCTTCTCAAAAGGGATCAGATCGCTCTTGTCCGGAACTTCGGCTTTTATTCGGGCAGGGACAAAAAAAAGTTTATCGGCCTAGACCATTTCGAGGGCAGAAACGGCTGTCCCGTCTTAAAGGGAATACATTCCTATGTGGAGTGCTCGGTGCTCAACGCCATGGACGGCGGAGACATGACCGCTTTTCTGGTAAGCGTGGACTACGGGGAGATAATGAGGGGAGGGGAGTGGATGACGCTTGCGGACTTCTACTCTCTGGCTCCCGAGCAGTGGGTGATTGAGTACGGCCAGAAGCTCATGGAGTCGGTGAGTTTCTCCATGCCGATAATACACAAGATAAGCCATGAGCCGTTTCAGCCGTGAGCCGGCGCCGTTTCGGACCTTCAGCGTATTATTATGGTTGCGGAAGCCGAGTTTCTATCCGCGTATTTCTTAAGCCTGCTTCGAAGTTTTTTCTTGAACCAGTCCCTGGTAAAGGGAATAAGAAGGGAGAAGCCAAGAAGATCGGTAAGCAGCCCGGGTGTGAGAAGCACAACCCCTCCCACGAGCACGAGAAGACCGTTTATGAGGCTTTCGGTGGGCGGCCTGCCCTCGGTGACCTCCGCTCTTATCGCGCTTATAACCTGTGTTCCCTGGCTTCTGGCAAGCGCCGCTCCCAGCACCCCCGTCGCTATGACTGTGAATATGGTCGGCCAGAGTCCTATTATGTTCCCGAGCTTTATGAGCAGGGCGAGCTCAATGAGCGGAACCATGGTGAACAGAATTAGGAGTCTTGCGAACATCTGAAGTTGTTTAGAGATAAATCCCGGTTGTCTGTACGGTATAATAATATATCTGGAGGAAAATGCCGAATTGCCGATGGGAAAGCCGCCTTCGCAAAGAAAAGTTTTCATATCTTTTCTGGTTGTTTTGTGTCTGGGAGTGGGGGGATGCCGGCTCTTCAGGTTCCTCGATGTAAAAGGCCAGCTCGGGGATTTCAGCGAGAATTTCAACGTGAGTGACCACGACGGTCTAAGCCTTACCTTCAAAAACCCCGTACTGCTCGCAGGAGACATCGAGTGGCTCATGGTCTACTCGCCGCCCGTA
>JAPPFE010000004.1 GCA_028823955.1 Candidatus Dadabacteria bacterium | reverse complement strand
ACTGCTAAGGTTTTAGAATTTTCCTAATTATTACCAAGAAGCATTTGGAACGCAATCGTTGTCGGAGACCATCAATTGCGAATGCTCGGAAAAACTCTGAGACTGCGGAGAATTTTCTCAATTTTTTTTGTACGGTTATCTTTTTTGCGTGAACGTAAGCGAAGCCGCAAGGATCATAATCATTCTCGGTGCGATGCTAATAGCGCTCGGAGTCATACTGCCTTATGCGGCGAAACTTGATTTCTTCGGGAAACTCCCTGGAGATATAAAAATCAAAAGAGAAAATTTCAGTTTTTATTTTCCAATCGCAACCTGCATAGTGCTGAGCATCCTGCTCACGCTTCTGGGCAATCTTTTCTTCAGAAAATAAAAACGGGGAGGATGGACGGGGATTAAAGGCTTTTCCGCTCGTCAGGAAGAACCCACTCTCTTTCGTTCATGAAAAGCTTTTCATACTTTTCTATGCTGTTTTCTAACTCAAGAGTCTGCGATATGTCATCAAGCCCTTCAAGAAGCACCTTTCTTTTGAAATCGTCTATCTCGAATGAAAAGCTTATCCCTTCCCCCGTTACGGATTTCTCAACTAGGTCAACCTTAAGGGAATAACCTTCATTCTCCAATACAATGCGGAACAACTCATCTGTTCTGTCCTTGGAGAGGACTATGGGGAGTATCGAGTTCTTAAAACAGTTGTTGTAGAAAATATCCGCAAAGGATGGAGCCAGAATTACCCTGAACCCCGCTTCCCTTATCGCCCAGGGAGCATGTTCCCTAGAGCTTCCGCTTCCGAAATTCTCCTGGGTCAGAAGTATACACGCATCCGCGTACCTCGTCTGGTTGAGTTCGAAATCCTCGTTTAAGGTCCCGTCGTCGTTATATTTCCAGTCGAAAAACAGAAATTCTCCGAATCCCGTTCTCTCGATGCGTTTTAGGAACTGCTTGGGGATTATCTGGTCGGTGTCGACGTTCATTCTGTCAAGAGCCGCTACTTTTCCCGATACCTTTTGAAGTTTCTCCATGTTTCAGATCCCCTTCTCTATTTCCCAGCCGCGCACGTCCACAAAATGTCCCGTGATTGCCGCTGCGGCAGCCATTATGGGGCTTACCAAATGGGTTCTTCCCCCTTTTCCTTGGCGACCCTCGAAATTTCTGTTGGATGTACTGGCACATCTTTCCCCTGGGGCCAATATGTCTGGGTTCATTCCAAGACACATGCTGCATCCCGACTCGCGCCACTCAAATCCGGCCTCGGTAAATATCCTGTGAAGTTCCATTTCCTCTGCCTTTTTCTTTACAAGCTGGGAACCCGGAACCACCATTGCGTTTACTCCATCGGCTACTTTCCTGCCTTTTACGAGCTTCGCAACCGCCAGCAGATCTTCCATTCTGGAATTCGTGCAGGAACCTATAAACACCCTGTCAACGTGTATGTCCGTTATCGGGGTGTTTGCCTTGAGGTCCATGTATTCAAGAGCCTGTTCCATTGATTTTCTCTTGCTTGAATCTTCGCACTCCATGGGATCGGGTACTTTTGAAGTTACGTCCGTTACCATCCCCGGGTTGGTTCCCCAGCTTACCTGTGGAGCTATCTTGCGGGCGTCAAGGGTGACTGATTTGTCGAAAACGGCGTCGGGGTCCGTGCGGAGAGTCTGCCAGTGTTCGAGGGCTTTTTCATAATTGCCATCTTTCGGTGCGTACCGGCGGCCCTCTACGTACTCGAAGGTCTTTTGATCGGGCACTATCATTCCGGCTCTTGCTCCTCCCTCTATTGACATGTTGCACACCGTCATCCTCTCTTCCATGGAAAGGGTTTCTATAGCTTCTCCTCGGTATTCGACCACTGTCCCGGTGGCTCCCGCGGTTCCTATATGTCCGATTATACCCAGGATTATGTCCTTTGCGGTAACCCCGTACTGGCGTTCGCCCTCGACCCTTATTTCAAACACCTTCGGACGGTTCTGTCTTAAGCACTGCGTCGCCAGAACATGCTCCACTTCGCTTGTTCCTATACCGAAGGCGAGTGCTCCGAACGCTCCGTGGGTGGAAGTGTGACTGTCTCCGCACACTATGGTCATCCCAGGTTTTGTAAGGCCGAGTTCGGGCCCGATAACGTGCACTATGCCTTGGGAGTGGTTGTTTATTCTTATTCCGAAGAGCGTTATTTCGAAATCCTTACAGTTTTGCCGCAGGGCTTCTATCTGTTTTGCGGATATGGGATCCGAAATTGGTCCGCTACGGTCGGTGGTCGGCACGTTATGATCCATGGTAGCGAAAGTAAGGTCCGGTCTCCTTACTTCTCGTCCCGTAATTCTCAACCCTTCAAACGCTTGGGGAGAGGTAACTTCGTGAACGAGGTGAAGATCTATGTAGAGAAGGGACGGTTTACCTTCCTCTTCGTGCACGAGGTGGGATTCCCAGATTTTGTCAAAAAGAGTTTTTCCTGCCATCGTTAACTGCTCCAGAGCGCTGTCTTTTCGTTCCCGAACCGCGCTTTTTCCCCAAGCTCCTCCTCTATGCGCAGAAGCTGGTTGTATTTTGCTATTCTGTCGCTTCGGGATGCCGACCCGGTTTTTATCTGACCGGCGTTTGTGGCAACTGCAATATCCGCTATCGTCGAGTCCTCTGTTTCTCCCGAGCGATGGGATATTATGTAACTATAACCCGCCTGCTTGGCCATCTCAATAGCCTCGAGGGTTTCGGTAAGCGTTCCTATTTGGTTTACCTTTATGAGTATGGAGTTTGCCACGCCCGAATCTATTCCGTCTGAAAGTCTCTTCGTGTTCGTTACAAAAAGATCGTCTCCGACAAGCTGTACGTCGGAGCCTATTTTTTTCGTAAGCGTCTTCCAGCCTTCCCAGTCGTTTTCATCCAGGGGGTCTTCTATCGAAACAATAGGGTGTTTTTTTATCCACTTCTCGTATATTTCCATTAAACCGGCGACCGGCACGGTTTTTCGCTCCACATGATAACTTCCCTCGCGGAAGAACTCGCTTGAAGCTACGTCAAGCGCTATTGATATCTGCTCTGAGGGGCTGTATCCGGCTTTCCATATGGCTTCTATTATGCATTCGAGCGCCTCTTCGTTTGATCCCAGGGAAGGTGCAAAACCTCCTTCGTCTCCGACGGCCGTCGAGAGGTTCTTGGCGCTGAGTATGGATTTGAGTGCGTGGAAGGTTTCCACTCCCGCCCGAAGGGCTTCCCGGAAAGTGGAGAAACCATGGGGAACTATCATGAATTCCTGAAAATCAAGGTTGTTGTCCGCATGAGCGCCACCGTTGATTATGTTCATAAGCGGTACAGGGAGGGTATCGGCATCTTCGCCTCCTAGATAGCTGAAAAAGGAGATTCCCTTGGAGTTCGCAGCCGCCCTCGCCGAGGCAAGCGACACGCCCAGAATGGAGTTCGCTCCGAGACGGGACTTTGTTTCCGTCCCGTCAAGCTCTATCATGACCCGGTCTATCATGGCCTGGGTGCACGCGTCAAGACCCTCAAGGCGCGGAGCTATTATGTCGTGGACATTCTCTACCGCCTTCAAAACCCCCTTTCCCATATACCTGTGCTTCTCCCCGTCCCGAAGCTCAAGCGCTTCGTGTTCTCCGGTCGATGCTCCCGAGGGAACCATCGCCCGGCCGAAGGCACCGTCTGAGCAGTTTACCTCTACTTCTATCGTTGGATTTCCCCTTGAGTCCAGTATCTCTCTTGCTTTTATTCTGCTTATCTTTGACATCTTTGTTCCCTCTTGAGTTGCCTGTTCAACTATAAAGCGCAAACTCTGATTTGGGTTTGATTGTACGGAATTGGAACTATTTTTCAAACATGTCGCAAAACCGGCATCACAAAGGTGACAGTCTCCAACGCGGAACAAGGACCTTCTGTCACGTCTGAAAGTTACAGGCATCTGGATTTCACAATAAAGCCGGCAGAATCGCTTGTTCACTGCGGTGTAGAATCAGCTTGGGGCCCCTACATGGTTTCAAGTCATCATGGTTTGACAGTTCGCTGTTTTCTATTGAGGTGTTGCTCAAAGCGTGTTTTAATAGGGAGTAGAGAAACATTTTTTCGGCTACCGGGCAATCAGGCATTATTTTGGGTTTGATCTCAACACGAACACCGGAAAGCACTACGCTCTTCTACTAAAACCGCGTCTTCGTCTTGTCGCTCGTTGTGCGGCCGCTGTCTATCGTAGAAAGAGGTAGGAATCAGCTATGATCATCCATGACTTTCGGTTATTTAAGGGCTGTCGGAGTTCTTCCGCTTGGGTTGTGACTAGATTCGGCATTGTCGCGATGCTAATGGTCTTGGTCTTGTCGCCCGTGTCCGCATGGGCCGCCATCGAGGGCGAGGCGCAGTTTGTCTTCAACACGTTTGGGTTTCTTGTGTGGGGTACCCTCGTGATGTGGATGGCAGCAGGCTTTACAATGCTCGAGGCGGGTTCGGTACGGACGAAGAACGCTTCGGTCATTTGCCTGAAGAACATTGGTCTCTACTCCATTGCCGGATTGGCGTACTACCTGATCGGTTTCAACATCATGTATGTCGGTGTCGAGCCGGGCGGCTGGTTTGGTTCGTTCGAATTCCTGTACGGCACGACCATCGATGAAGTGGCGTTGCTGGGTGGCGAGGAAACAGCCACCGCGGCCGTCGTCGAGAGCGGTTACTCGGCGATGTCGTATTGGTTCTTCCAGATGGTGTTCGTGGCGACCACGGCTTCGATTGTCTCGGGTACTCTGGCCGAGCGCGTGAAGCTGTGGCCTTTCTTTGTCTTCATCGCTGTACTGACCGCGGTCATCTATCCAATAGTTGGCGCATGGACTTGGGCCGGGGGCTGGTTGGCTGAATTGGGGTTCAAGGACTTTGCCGGTTCCACCGTGGTCCACTCCACAGGAGGCTGGGCGGCACTCGCGGGGGCCATAATGCTCGGACCGCGCTCGGGCAAGTTTCGGGCTGATGGCAGTGTCAAGCCGACCCCTCCATCCAATGTTCCGGTCGTCACTCTTGGTGTCTTTATCCTTTGGCTGGGCTGGTTCGGCTTCAATGGCGGTTCGCAGCTGGCCCTCAGCGGCGCATTCGATGCCGTGGCGGTGAGCAACATCTTCTCCAACACCAATCTAGCTGCGGGGGCTGGGGTCCTAGCGGCTCTGAGTCTCTCCCGGCCCGTACTCGGCCGTGTCGACCTGTTCGCCGGACTTAATGGTGCTCTGGCCGGTCTCGTCGCAATCACAGCGGCACCGGATATCGTCCAGCATCACTGGGCAGTAGTGATCGGAGCAATCGGGGGCATGGTTTGCCTGTTGTCTATGAAGTCTTTGGAAATGATAAAGATTGACGACGTCGTGGGTGCTGTCCCCGTTCATCTCTGCACTGGCATCTGGGGGACATTGGCGGTCTGCATCGCCGCCGGTGGAAGTCTCTCTGCTCAGATCATCGGCATTTTGGCCATCGGCGTGTTTGTGTTTGGGTCATCGATGCTGTTGTGGTTTGTCATCGACCGGACCTTGGGATTGCGGGTTTCAAAGGATGTCGAGACCATCGGCCAAGACGTGGGCGAGCTGGGCATCGAAGCCTATCCAGAATTTGTGGTGATGCCGGAAGAGGACTGATTAGAGTGTCAGGATAATCCTCCAGCCCGAACCGCGGGCGTCCAGAGGCAGGCTGCAACCCAGTTGCGTTCTCAGTTGGAATGTCCCGAACTGTGGTTCACGGCTTGCGAGGGTCGACAGAGTTAAATCGGGCCGCTCGGTCTGTCCTCGATGATCTCCCCGTCCTTCAGGCTTATTATTCTCTTTGAACGGGAAGCTATATCTTCTTCGTGCGTTATCATTATTATCGTTTTTCCCTGTTCGTTCAGTTCTTTGAATATCTTCATTATTTCATAACTCGTTGCCGTATCCAGGTTTCCGGTTGGTTCATCTGCCAGTATCATCCTCGGGTTGTTTACGACCGCCCTGGCTATTGCCACCCTCTGCTGCTGTCCCCCAGAGAGTTGGTTGGGAAGATGATCCGCTCTGTCTGCGAGTCCCACGAGAGAAAGTGCGGCCGAGGCAAGCTTTTTTCTCTGGGTTCCCGGCATGCCTGAGTAGACCAGCGGCAGTTCCACGTTTTCAAGTGCAGTGGTTCGCGGCAGCAGGTTAAAGCTCTGGAAGACAAAGCCAATCTTCGTGCTCCGTATTTCCGCCTTCTCATCGCTTTCGAGTTCCATTATGTCGGCACCGTCAAGCATGTAGTCTCCGCTGCTCTGCGTGTCGAGGCAGCCGAGAATGTTCATAAGGGTGCTTTTGCCGGATCCCGAAGATCCCATGACGGCGACGAATTCTCCTTGTGCTATCTCAAGGTTTATGGATCGAAGCGCCTCGACCTCGACTTTTCCGTTCGAGTAGGTTTTACCGATGTTCTTGAGCTTGATTACGGGCGGTGTCATCAGAATCTTTTCGGCTGGGGAAGCGCAAAGCCCGGTCCTTTGTTGTTTCCGCCGGAAATCGTGTACTCAACCACTATCGGGTCTCCTTCGGAAAGCGGACCGCTTAGAATTTCTGTGTGGAAGTCGTCGCTAATTCCGGTCTCTATTACTACTGGAGAGAGTTTTCCCTGCTTGAGGACCCAGACGTTTTCGCCTGCCTCAGTAGCGACGGCTGAAGATTTCGGGGGAATGAAGCGAAGTGCGGCGGTGGGAACTTTAAGCACGTCTTTTTTGGTTGATATAACTTTCTTCACTTCGGCGGTCATCCCGGGTTTAAGCTCGAGTTCCGGGTTCTCCACAAGACACGTTACGTCGTAGGTGACGACATCGTTTTTTATGCTCGGAGAGTTTGCCACCTGTTTTATTTTCGCGCTGAAATTCTTGCCCGGAAATGCGTCAACTCTGAAGAGGACGTCCTGACCCTCTTTTATCTTTCCTATATCTGCTTCGCTTACGTTTGAGACTAGGTGAAGGGTTCGAGGATTTTCAGCCAGCACGTACAGGGGTTCGGATTTGTTCGGGTGTATCTGTTCGCCGATTATGATGTTTTTTTCAAGCACCATGCCGTCGAGCATGGAAGTGATTCGGGTCGCGTCAAGTTTCCTCTGCGCCGTTTCTAGGTCGGCTTGGGCTTTCTCACGTGCGGCAACTGCCGCGCTGTGTTCTGAGAGAGATAAGTTGAACTCCTCCCGGGAAATAAGCTCTTTTTCGTAGAGTCTCTCGTTTGCCCCGTGCGAGTTGGTTGAAATCTCAAGGTCGGTTGTGGTCTTCTTAAGTATCTCCTTGAAGTATTCGACGTCTCCTGAGAGTCCCTCCGGTTCTTCCATAAGGGCCAGCACCTGGCCCTTTTTGACCTCGTCGTTCACCTCGGAGCGGACTTCCTTTATCGTTCCGTTTATTTGTGAATATATTCTTGCTTCCTTAGTCGGTTTTAAGGTTCCCGAAGCTCTTACGAGGGAAGTTATGTCTCCTCTCTCGATTTTCTGCGTTACGTACTCTACCTTGCCTTCCTTTCCTCCGAAAAAGATGAAGTATCCTGCGATGACTACTACGGCGGCGACGGCGTAGAGAAGGCTTGAACGGGGGAAATTTTTCATTGTATCTCTTTTCCGCAGAGGCTTAACAGCCTTAACCTTACCATTTTATAGTCGTATATGGAGTTTTTGTAGTCCGCTACCGCCTCCTCGTAAAGCGCCTGCGCTTGGGCAAATTCTATTTTCGAAGCGCTTCGCGACTTGTACTTTTCCTTGACCAGAAGCAGGTTTTTCTCCGATATCGATTCTGAGTCCTCAAGTATTCTTATTTTTTTCTCGAGGTGCTTGAGTTCGAGATAGAGTTCCCCGACCGAGAGGATTATTCTGTTTCTGAGCAGCTCGGTCTGCGCCTCATTTCTTGTGAGTTCAGCCTTTGACTGCGACATCTGGCCGAACCTTGAGAATCCCTCAAAGATGGGAATCTTAACGCCGAGTCCGGCTATAAAAGTCGGCGTCTCGGCGCCTTCTCCTTCAAATCTGTACGCTGCCCTGCCGAATATCGACGGGAGAAATTTCCCCCTGTTCTCCGCAATCGAGGCCTTTATTCCATCATGGTCCGCCAGAAGACTCTTTATCTCTGTGTTTTCGGAAAGGGCGAAGCTTACAAGGTCTTCTCTGGTTTCGTATGCCTTCTCATAGGCAAGATCCTCACGGATGTCGAACTGCCCGAGCGAGGGGTCATTCATCAGGTGTCTTAGGCTAAGCATGGCGAGTTCGTAGGAGTTTTCTCTTGAGACCAGTTCGAGTTTTGCCTTCTGCAGGTCGATTTCCGCCTGGCTTAGCTGCTGGGCGGACTTTTTCCCGACGGCGAAAAGCTCTTTTGTTTTCTCAAGGAGCCATTCCCTGCGCTTGGTTTCTGTAGCTGCTCCATCGAGCCGGTTTTTCTCGGAAAGCGCCTGATAGTAGGCGATGCGCGTGTCGCGCACGAGCATCGTTTCTGAGCCCGCAAACAAGTATCTTGCGGATTCCAGATGATGTTCTCTTGCCCTTATCCTGGCTTTTGTCTTTCCGAAGTCCCATATCATCTGGTCGACGTAGAAACCGGACTCTCTTCCCACAAACGGCACCACGAGTTTTCCGCTGAGCTGGGGATAAAGGGGAGCTTTTGCCTGCCTGAGTATTGACTTCGAGATGTCGACCTCGGAACGGGAAATCCGGAGTTCCGGGCTGTTAAGCAGTGCTATCTCGACGGCCCGTTCAATTGGGATTACTTGCTGCGCCCACGCGGTTTGGGAAAGCAGCAGTAGTGAACTGAGAAGAAGGAGGAAATTTTTCGGTATACTCATCATGTGGCAACCGCGGTGTGTCGCTTGAGTGCGGATGAAAGAGAATATCGATAAATACCAAGCGCCCCTTGGCGTATATGTCCATATTCCGTATTGTCTTACCAAATGTCCTTATTGTGATTTTAACTCTTATGGGACTAATGGCAACTTTCCGGAAGATGATTACGTCCGTGCTCTGGAACGAGAAATTGAAAATTTCCGGGGCATTATTGAAGGCAGAGAGATAAGCACGGTGTTTTTCGGGGGAGGGACCCCGTCGCTTTTAAAGCCCGGAAACGTGGGGATGGTAATGGAGAAACTCTCCTCGATTGCTTCCTTTTCGCCCAAGGTAGAAGTGAGCCTTGAGGTAAACCCGAGAACTGCCGACAGGGAAAAGCTCGTTTCACTGATGCGCGTCGGGGTAAACAGAATAAGCGTCGGCGTGCAGTCTTTTTCGCAGAGAAAGCTTGATTTCTACGGGAGATTCACCACTCCAGATGATTGTGTCCGCGCGCTTGTTGACGTCCGGGACGCCGGTTTTCATAACTATAATCTTGATCTTATATACGGAAGCTCTCGGGAAAGCCGGGAAGAGTTTGAAGAAGATATCCGCACTGCCCTGAGATTCTCTCCGACCCATATATCCGCCTACTGCCTTACAATTGAGCCCGGCACCGAGTTTGCGACGCTCTGGCGCAAAGGGAAACTCTCTCTTCCCGATGACTCAGTTCTGGTCGAGTTCATGCGGAGCGCGCGGGAGATTCTCGAGGCAGAGGGGTACGGAAATTACGAAGTATCGAATTTTGCCCGGCCCGGCTACGAGTGCAGGCATAACCTTATTTACTGGAACTGTCATGATTACCTAGGCGTGGGTGCCGGAGCCCATTCCCACATTAGCTGCGGTGGAGAAGAGGGCTGGGGAATAAGATGGTCAAATGTAAGGAATCCCGAGCTTTACATGAAGCGAGTTACGGGCGACGGAAATGCCGTCTGTGCCTCTTATGATCTCTCGCGGACCACAGCCCTTGAAGATAAGCTTCTTATGGGACTTCGGCTAAGCGACGGGGTAGGAATTGAAGGCCTAAAGAAGCGCTTCGGCTGCGAACCTGATGCCTCTGGCCTCGAATACCTTGAATCTGACGGTTTTATTCTCACCGACGGCGACCGTCTCAGACTCACCGCCAAGGGAAGGGTATTCACCGATGAGTTGGTTGCAAGGGTGTGCGGGGTTTTTCACTGAAGCTACGAAGATACAATCAGCAGACGGTCATTGCGTTTTTGTAACGGACGTGCATTGTGTCCGAACATCCGCTCAAAGTTTGCGACCTGTTCTGCACTCACCTCAATTGCGTCCGGAAAAATGAACCAGTGTACTCCCTCACTGCAGGGAGGAGTGGTGAGCGACCCTTTGTAATGGAAGTAGCCGGTGGTTGCCGTCGGCAGTATCGCAGACGCATCCACTGTCGCGCCCGCAACGTCAATTTCTATTCCTGCCTCGGTCGGTACGTTGTCAAACACCGCAGCCAGAGCATGGTTTCGTGTGCCTACTTCCATCATAACACCAACCACTGCCAGTACGCCTGCTGGGTTTTTGTGTACGAAATGTGCCTCCATCGCCGCGTGCGAACCATTAAAGGCGTGCTCGCTCGGAACGTGAAAGTGAAACTGCAACAGTTCGTAAATTTCACCTGCTGCAGTCAGTGTGCTGCCGGGTGCGTAATTTACCTGGAGGGTGTGTCCGGTGTTTAGAATCTTCAGAGAAGAGGGCCTGTAATCAAATTTCAGTGCCGGTCCCTTAACGGGAAAGGCATCGGTGATGTCAATCGGTGACTGCATGCATCCGATAGCGCAGGTCGCGTAATCCGGCGAGAGCGAGCCCCAGTTATCGGGACCTTCGGCCCCGGTATAACCCCAGCGAGTCAACCCAGTCCTCCATGACTCATTCCCGCATGGGTTTTCGTGAGTGCGGATATCACTAGCATAATACGCATAGCCGTTGCCGAAACTGCAGGCCGTAAAGACCTCGATTGTCCCGATTGCGACGAAACCGTAATAATTTCAATTTGCGGCATTTCTTCTCCAATCGCATTGCCAAGGCTGATGGCGATTTCAATACACGGTTTTATGGCCTGCACTGCAAAATCTGTTTTCCGAGCAGATGGAGCCGATAATTTGCAAAGGCAATGTAACCCATCCCCCAACAGGTTTCAAACAAATCTAATTAGACAGTTCTTAAACCTGGTGTTATCTCTCTTTTTTTCCTGTTCTAAACGGAATTTTCAGCTACCGTAACGACTTTCTCTTTCTCTCCTTTAATTTTTTATGGTCTGGTAAATATTTGGTATGCCGATTAATCACTTCGTATAAAAGGTCTGAGAAATGCTCTGATACGATATTATTTGCTTCATCGGGGTAGTGGCGAGACAACTCCGAGATCAGCCAGCCGATAGCTGTCTGAATGAATCTTTCTTCTTCCTTTACCAGAGAAGCTATATTTCTTTTTATGATCCCCAGATACTTGTTTTTTTTGGCCGAACCTCTGAAAGAAACTATTGACGACCTTCTTTGCCAGAGGTCCCTGCTCTTGTACCAGGAGCCTATTTCCCGTGCGACCGCGTTCTCTGACTTCATTATAAAAGGATCAAGAACTCGAATGCAAAACCAGTCGGTAGTTGACCAGTCCCGGAACGCTTCCTGATCATACAGGCGATTGAAATTCTGAAGGAGAATATAAGTCTCGAGGTTGCCCAGGAGATATTTCTGTATATATATGATTCCGGCAAACTTATCTTCGGCTTTTTTCTCCCTGATCAGGTCGCATGCTATCTCCATCTGTTTTTCTAGAGGTAGCTTGTCAATGGCCTCATCAACTCTCCAATGACTGACAATCTTGGCAACTGCAGGAGTCTTTACTCCTCTGTAAGAAATGGCGTTTTTCAGATAATTCTCAAACCATTTTCTCGTCTTCTCATCCGAGACTTCATCAAGCTTGGTTTGGAGTTTCTTAATGTGGTTCAAAAAAAGTCCCTGAAGTCTATAAGTTTATAAAAATGTTTCCGCAATAAACTTACTTGTGGTTTCTTACGGTTCTTGAGTTGTGGTGCAGATAGGATCTGCTCCGTCCGGATTCCAGGTAAAAGCCTTTCTCGTCTTTTCCCGCGTACTTCATTAGTTCGTAGTAGGCCGCGCTAAGCAGCCTAGCCTCGAATTTCCCGTTCTTTACCCTTACGTAAGGTATGTTCTGCTCGGCTATGGTGAGAGTCGTCAAATCCAGTTCTTCCCCGGATTCGTCGTTTAACCTTACGGAAAAACCGTTCTCCGTTTTTGTGACCATAGTAACAACAAAAGGGGTATCCTCGCACTCGACGTAAACCCTGCTCCCTTGTTCTTCAACAAAGAGCCTTCCGTCCTCGTCTATGTCGAGGTTCTTGTTGTTTTCAAGGTATGTCCACCTGTGGGTTATTCTGACCCCGTCGTGAAACCACCTGCCACGGCTGTCTATGAATATTCTGGGCTCTTTGCTCTCTCGTCGGTTTTTCATATCCCGATAGCCTTCACGACCACCCTTTTTCTTCTCCTCCCGTCAAACTCCCCGTAGAAGATTTCTTGCCAGGGGCCGAGATCAAGTTCTCCTTCTGTCACGGGAACCATCACTTGGTGGTGCATGAGGAGATTTTTCAGGTGAGCATCGCCGTTATCTTCCCCCGTGCGGTGATGCTTGTAATCTTCCCTGAAGGGGGAAATGCCTTCAAGCCATTCCCATATGTCCTCGAAAAGCCCCTGCTCGAGGTCGTTTACGAAGACAGAAGCCGTTATGTGCATCGCGGACACGAGGACAAAACCCTCGGTTATGCCGCTTTGCTGCACGATCTGTCTTACCGTCGGAGTTATATGAACGAACTCTCTTTTTTTGTCCGTGTTAAACCACAGATATTCGGTATGAGATTTCAAGATGCGCCTCCTTAGCTTTTTCCCTGTAACTATACTTTGTCCATCGCGGGTTTTCCCGGTTCTGTTTATTTTTTGAGGATTTGTTGTACCCTATCTTGTCTTTTAATTGGTTGAAAGTTCCTGCGCGAGGGTTGCTTGCGGATTTATCCGAGGAAACTTATCAGATGAAAATAGCAGTTATAGGAACGGGTTACGTGGGGCTTGTCACGGGGGCGTGTTTAGCGGGAAGCGGGAACAGCGTTGTGTGCGTCGACATAGATGAAAACAAAATCGAGAGCCTTCGGCGCGCTGAAGTTCCCTTTTTCGAGCCGGGTCTTGATGAGATGGTGCGCACCAATATAGATGAGAGAAGACTCTCATTTACAACCGATATAGCTTCGGCCGTCAGGGAATCCTTTCTTGTATTTATTGCGGTTGGAACTCCTCAGGCACAAGACGGCGAGGCGGATATCTCTTCTGTTCTCGAAGTTGCGCGGTCGATAGGGAGCAATCTTAACGGATACAAAATAGTGGTAACCAAAAGTACGGTTCCCGTTGGCACTACCGAGAAAGTGCGCGACACTATAAAATCCCTCACGGATCAGGAATTCGGTGTGGCGTCGAATCCTGAATTTCTCAAGGAAGGAGCAGCGATTGAGGACTTCCTTAAGCCCGACAGGGTTGTAATAGGAGTTGAGGACGAATCAGTAGGCTCGGTTCTAAAGGAGCTTTACTCTCCCTTTATGAGGTCTGCCGACAGGACGATAGTGGTTTCCATCCGATCTTCCGAAATGTCAAAGTATGCCTCAAACGCAATGCTTGCCACCAGAATATCGTTTATGAACGATATAGCCAATCTGTGCGAACTTCTGGGTGCGAACGTGTCCGAGGTGCGCTCGGTGGTAGGTTCTGATGCGAGGATAGGCAGATATTATCTCTATCCGGGAATCGGATACGGAGGGTCGTGTTTCCCAAAGGACGTAAAAGCTCTTGAGAAAATGGCGCACGGTGTAGGTTATGAGCCTAGGGTTGTAGCCGCGGTTGACCGTGTGAATGCCGCTCAGAGGGAGAGATTCTTCGATAAAATAGCCGGGTTTTTCTCTGATCTTGGAGGAAAAAGAGTCGCTGTGTGGGGAATTTCGTTTAAGCCCAACACGGATGATATAAGAGAGGCCCCATCACTTTACGTGATAGAAAGGCTTCTTGATGCGGGATGTTCTGTTGCCGTTCACGACCCCGCCGCCATGGAAAACGCGAGAACCGTATTAGGAGACAGCGTGGATTATTTCGAATCCTACTACGATGCCTGCAGGGGGGCGGACGCCCTTGTGATTCACACCGAGTGGAGTCAGTACAGACAGCCCAATTTCGAGATGATAAAAGAGCTGATGAAGACCCCTGTGATATTTGATGGAAGAAATATCTATGACCACATGAAACTTGAGGCCATGGGTATCAAGTATTTCGGAATCGGCAGGTGATGAGAATGGTCTGGGAGCGGTCTTTGCTATCATGAATGTAATCGTTTCGGGTTGCGCGGGATTTATAGGGGCCAAAGTATGCGAGCTTCTTCTTGAGCGTGGGGATCTGGTTTTCGGGCTCGACAACATGTCCGATGCTTATGACGTGAGGCTCAAGCATCACAGGCTTGAGACTCTCAGAGGGTTTGAGAGATTCAGTTTTTTCGAATGCGACATATCGGACAATCCCAAACTTCTTTCTGTGTGCGAGGAAATAAAGGCTTTTTGCGGGGACGGCCGAATTGGCTGCGTTATTAACCTCGCGGCCCGTGCAGGGGTTCGCCAGAGCATTGAGAATCCCTGGATATATTACTCTACCAACGTGACTGGGACCCTTAATCTCCTTGAGTTCTGCCGCTCAGAAGGAATAGGCAAGTTCGTGCTCGCTTCGACTTCGAGCGTTTACGGGGAAAACGAAATCCCCTTCAGGGAGGATATGAAGACCGATTATCAGCTTTCTCAATACGCATCCTCGAAGAAATCGGCCGAAGGCCTTTGCTCGGTTTACAACTCTCTTTACGGAATAGATATCTCGGTGCTTCGCTACTTTACGGTTTACGGTCCCGCAGGAAGGCCAGACATGAGCGTTTTTCGGTTCATAAAGTGGATAAATGAGGGAGAGGAAATAGTAATACTCGGCGACGGAGAACAGAAAAGGGATTTTACCTACGTTGACGATATCGCGGCGGGTACTGTCCTGGCGATAAAGAATCTGGGCTTTGAGATAATAAACCTCGGAAGCGCAGCCTCCGTCTCCCTAAACGAAATCATAGACGTGATAGAACGCGGAACGGGCAAAAAAGCTAAAGTTACTTGCAGCGCCCCGCATCCTTCCGATATCAGGGTTACCTTGGCAAGTATAGACAAGGCGAAAAAGATTTTGGACTGGGAGCCTTGCTTTGATATCGAGACCGGTATTGAAAACTCGCTTAGGTGGTATAATGCCAATGAGGCCCTTGTACGGAGTATAGAAATTTGATACGCTGTGGATGCCTTGGGGAATGGTTTACATCGGTATTGACAGATTCCGTGGGTTTTTTATAAGATTTAGACAGATTTTGCGGAACAACTATTCTTATGGCTAAATCCCTTGTCATAGTCGAATCTCCTTCAAAGGCGAGAACAATAAAGAAGTATCTCGGCCGGGATTTCCGCGTGGAAGCCTCTTCAGGACATCTCGTAGATCTTCCGAGCAGCAGTCTCGGGGTGGATATCCAGAACGATTTCAAGCCCAAATATACGGTCATAAAGGGCAAAACCAAGTATCTTGAGAATCTGAAAAAAGCATCGCGGGACGCGGAAAAAGTGTATCTTGCCTCCGACCCGGACAGGGAAGGGGAAGCGATCGCGTGGCACATCGCAAACCGCCTTAATCTCTGGGACAAGGTCCACAGGGTTCTTATACACGAAATAACAGAAGCGGGCGTCAGGGAATCAATGAGCAGACCCCTTGCTATTAACACAGACCGCTTCGAATCTCAGCAGGCAAGAAGAATCCTTGACAGGATCGTCGGCTACAAAGTGAGTCCTGTTCTCTGGAAGAAGGTTAAAAAGGGGCTGAGCGCCGGAAGGGTGCAGAGCGTTGCTCTCAGATTCGTCGTTGACAGGGAAAGGGAGATTCAGAATTTCAAGCCGCGGGAATACTGGACCCTTGACGCGCTTGTTAAGAAGACCGTGGATCCCGACGCGGATGCTTTCACGGCTTCGCTCCACATGTTCCGGGGGAAAAAAGCCAAGATTGAAAATGCTCAGCAGTCAGAAGAAATAGTTTCTGCGCTTTCAGGAAAGGATTTTGTCGTAGGGAAGATCGAAAAGAAAGAACGTAAAAGAAACCCTCTTCCCCCTTTCATAACAAGCACCCTTCAGCAGGATTCCTCGAAGAAATACCGCTTTTCCGTGAAAAAGACTATGCTGGTTGCCCAGGGGCTCTACGAGGGGGTTGAACTTGGAAGTAAGGGGCCCGTAGGACTTATAACTTACATGAGAACCGATTCGGTGAGGGCCTCTGATAACGCCGTAGCAGAAGCAAGGGGATTCATATCCGAGAACTACGGAGGGGATTACGTGCCAAGGCGTCCAAACACCTTTAAGGTAAAAAAATCCGCGCAGGACGCCCACGAATGCATAAGGCCCACTTTTCCTTCAAGGCGTCCCGAAGACCTCAAGAAGTTTCTCACCGAAGACCAGTATAAGCTTTATTCCCTTATATGGAAAAGGTTCATTGCTTCGCAGATGTCTCCGGCTGTATACGACCAGACTCGTGTTGACATCACAGCGGGTGAAGCCGTTTTTAGGGCCACTGGCAACGTGATGAAGTTCCCGGGTTTTACAGCCGCCTACGAGGAGGCAACTGAAAAAGAAGAAACTAGCGATACTGATAAGAACTCGAAAAGAGACCAGAACAAACGGCTTCCCGAGCTTTCTGAAAAAGATATTCTTTCTCTTTTGAAGCTTGACCCCAAGCAGCATTTCACTCAGCCGCCGCCCAGGTATTCGGAAAGTTCGCTCGTGAAGGAGCTTGAGGAAAAAGGTATCGGACGACCCTCGACCTACGCTTCCATCCTTTCGACAATACAGGACAGGGGATACGCCGAACGGCAGAAGGCAAGGTTCGTTCCGACTCCCTTGGGCTTCTCCGTGAACGATTTTCTGGTGGAGGGTTTCCCGGGAATAATGAACGAGGAGTTTACGGCCCAGATGGAAAGCGATCTTGACAGGGTGGAAGAAGGCGAAGTTCACTGGGTTGAACTCCTACGGGGTTTTTACGATGGGTTTTCAAAGAGCGTGACCAGAGCCGAGGAGGAAATCGAGGGGCGCAAGTTAGAAATTCCGACCGATATAGAATGCGACAAGTGCGAAGCTTCGATGGTTATAAGGGAAGGGCGCTACGGGCAGTTTCTTTCCTGCTCTAGATACCCTGAATGCAAGAACGCGAAGGACTTTACAAGGGCGGAGGATGGAGAGATTATTGTGGGCAAGAAAACCGACCCCGAGATCTGCGATGATATAGAATGCGACAAATGCGGGGCTCCCATGGCGATAAAAGAAGGGCGCTATGGGCAGTTTCTTTCCTGTTCAAGGTATCCCGATTGTAAAAATCCCAAGGAATTCACGAGGCAGGACGGCAAGATCGTCATAAAGCAGAAGGAACCTCCTGAGGTCCGTGAAGATATAAAATGCGAGAAATGCGGTAAACCCATGGTTGTTCGCCGCAGC
>JAPPFE010000043.1 GCA_028823955.1 Candidatus Dadabacteria bacterium | reverse complement strand
CTTGTCTTCTTATTCTTATGGGGTCGGGTTCGGTCTTGCTTTATAGCAACCGTTTATGTTCCACCATACCGACCCCTATTTTTTAGACTTCGACATGGGACCAATCTCTCTGAATGTTCAATTCCCCGACGGGAGTTCTGGGACAGAGAAGGAACCATATTGGGAAAAAATGGGAAGTTTTATGCGAAAAGGATATGACGAGCGTTCTAGAACTCTCCCCTGAACGCTTTTGCAAAGCCGTCGTGCTGCGATCTCGCAATCTTTTCTTGCTCCGCCTGCAGATAAGCTCGGTCCTTTCTTTCTATACGTATTATGTCGTCCCGGCCCTTGGACGCCATGAACTGTGTTCCGACCGTTTCTTTTGAGAGTATTTCAAGTATTGGCGGGTAGTTTTTCGATCCGATGAATATGGAGTGTATGCAGACGCCTATGCTCTTTGCGCGCACCCTCTGCGCTTCTACATTGGGATCGCCGGAAGTTGGAATCCCGTCGGTTATAAAGAGTATGTGCTTGTTTCTAAGCCCTCTGCCTCGGAACTCCTTAAGTGCCTCTCCCAATGCTTCTTCGTAGTTGGTATTACCGGAGCAGTCCGTGCTCTCCGCCAGCCTTTCTATCCAACTGTAGTCCCTGGTGAAAAAGCGGGAGTTCTTCGTGTGTTTTCTTGAGCGGTGGTTGAATTCCAGATAGCCGATTCTCATCCTCTTTCTTCTCGCAAGCTCTATTACTCCCTTCACGACGGATGAAGACCACTCGCTGTACACTCCCATCATTGAAGTGCTTATGTCCCTGAGAATTGCTATTTCCCCTCCGAGCGTTTCCTTTTCGCGAAGGTGAACTCTGGGCAGCCTGGGGGAAGTGTGCTCGGACCATATGAACGCCTCGACGGGATCTATGTCCTCGACCTCGTCAAAAGAGGACATGCGCTTCCATTTCCTCGGAGATCCTCCCGGGTGGGAGGTTTTTTTGGCCATGCTTTTCTGGAAATTGCCTTCGAGCACTCTCATTATGCGTTTTATGTTCTCGGCGGTTTCCGTATTTCCCCTTCCCGGTATTACTGTTTCATCGTCTTCTCCGGCCTTGGATGACTTGCTGCTCATGTATGCGCGCGCGGATTTGTCCTCCCTCTCCGTGTTCCCGCTGTCCTGTGGATTTCCGGTGGGGTCGCTCGGTATGTCCTGGCCCTCTGGGGGAGCCATTTCGCTCTGATTGTTATCGAGGTTCTGCTTAAGGTCCTTAAGCGCGTCAAAGAATGTTTTCTGGGCCTCGGCGAGCGGATTCTCGGTTTCTTTATCCGCTTCCTCGTCGGGAATTTCCCCCTTGGGCTCCTGAGAGAAATCCTGATCGAATTCCGAATCAGGCATCTGATCCGGGTCCGGGGTCAGCTTGTCATCTGGCTTTTTTTTTTATCCTGAACGATGTTTCGAAGAATATTGTCCATCTGTTCGTAGACGTCGGGGGGAACCCGGAAAGCAGTCATGTACCTTAAAACGTCGAGGTCTTCTCTTGAACATACCTCTCTTTCGTTTAGAAGTGCGTGGGAGCGGATAAGTTTGAGTGCTTTTACGAAAAACGTCCTGTCGGTAATAAGGGAGTTGGTTTCGTTAAGCCCGAAGTCCTCGATCATTATGGCTGCGAAATTCGCAAGACCTTTCTGCACTTCGGGTGGAATCGGAATCTTTTCAAGTGTCTTGTAGCTTTTGTCGAAAAGTTTTTTGCTTACCCTTTTCGGAATCTTTTCTTCAAACGGCTTTTCGGCGTAAAGCTCGATAACCTTTTTGGCCTCGTCCCATTTTCTTCCGTAGGAGATTCCCAGAGCCTTTACCTGGAGAATGAAACGGTCAAGGTTAGCCGGATCAAGGGGTTCGTTGTAGTATTCGTCAGCCGTCGGGTTGCTCGTCGCTATAGCGGTCAGAAGCGGAATGGGTTCGCTGAAGAATTTTCTTTCGTTAAGTATTCGAAGAAGTATGTTGAGCGACTCCCCGGGCGCGCGCGATATGTCGTCCAAAAGGCAGATCTCAGATGTAAGTATTCCGCCCTTTACGATATCCTGCTTTATCCTCTCTCCGAGTTCGGTGTCTTCCTTCACTATTGTCAGGTCTCCGACGAGTTCTGAGAGCCTGGTGTCTCTGTGGAGCTGGTAGAAAAAGAAGTTAAGCTGGGCTGCTTTGGAAACAATTTCCGAAAGCATGGTCTTTGCCGTACCTGGAGGGCCTTCAATATAAATGTGTTCTCTTGAGATTATTCCGAGAAGAAGAGCAGTTTTTACCTCGTCGTGTCCGACGACGTGCTTATCCATTTCTTCCCTAAGGGACGCAAAAGGGCTAGCAGGGTTCATTCATCCACTCCTGAAAAAGGCAATGAGCGTTATTATTACATAAAGGGATATTTTTTTCAATTTGTTTTGGCGTGTACAGAGACCGGGGGTTTTAACGTAGCTGGCGGTTCTTCCCTGCATTTTGCACAAGTTGTTAAGGGAGTAAGCACCTTCTGGGGCAAAGCCGAGAGGCTTTTCAGGGCAAATTGCCAGGGGCCGATCAGAAGTATAAAACCGCTTTTACTGAGAAACCGGTTTCGCTTCCGTCAAGCGATATGGGAACCTTGACCTCTGACTCCGAAAAAGTGTCCCGATCTTCCTTTCCGTACTGGGTGTAGCGCACCTCGCCCCGGAGTCCTATCTTGTCCCCGATCATCTTTTCAAGGCCCCCTCCCGCCGTCCACGCGTAGAAGGTTTCGTCGTAGGAATCGGTGCCAGAAGTAAACTCTTCAGGACTGGTGCAAATCGCGTTGCCGGTTGGGCAACCGTTGTAATCAACCTTTAACTCCGCGTCCAAGCGGCGCACGCCGCCAAGGGCGTAGAAGCCGGCGCCCGGACCCAGAAGCGAAATCAGAAACGGGGGGCTCACGCCGAACATCAGCGTTACGCCGTAGCTGTTTTTTCTCTCGACGTTCCATTCATCGGGCCAAGCTTCTCCGTACTGGTTTCGACCCTCGGACTCTCCATCCCCGGGAAGCGTTCCGCTTACCGTGCCACCGTGGAACTGTCCGTCAATCTCGACGCCTAAATAGAAGGTATCACTTGGATCCAGAGTAAGGCGATAGCCGGCAAGGAGCCCACCGCTAAACCCCGTTTTGCTTGCCGAATCACTTGTGCTGTAAATGTTTCCGCTCTGAAGATAGCTGGCCGGAACATTGGTGCTGTCAACGGTTTTTGCGTGTTCGATGTTTACGCGTTCAATCCCGCCCGAGGCGCCAAGGTAGAAACTTCCGCTTTGTGCAAACGCATTTCCGGAAATACCGAAAATCATCGCCATCGCGATCACTAAAACCCAAAGATCCGTTTTCCGATTCTTAAGTATTCTATTCATGGTTTTTTCTCCTGATAGTTTTTATTACGAGGTTAAATCCTTACACTGCAAGGAAGCTGAAGCTCTTTCTATTCAATATTTATAGCTTGAAGAATGCGCATTGTAAAATGAAGCGGTTGGGGGACTTGGGCGATGGTGCGTACTGCCGTCCGCCAGGGAAAACTCCGCTTGTGGGAAAAGCGGATATTACGGTTATAATCTGCCTGCGAAGGCGGTTCTTTGCCGTCTTGCGGATTCTTTATCTCCGTGGCGGGACTTATGGACGCGGAAAAGATATTTTACGGGATAGACGAAGTAAAAAAGGGGAAATACCCGCGTAGGCTTATCCTGATAGCGGTTGTTTTCGCACTTGGTCTTGGGGCCTTTAAATTCGAGGTTTTCCCTGAGCGGTGGTTCTGGGAGAGCGACGATATTTCCCGGAAACTGATCGTTAGGAACACTGAATCCCGATGGATAACCACCAAGAAAGGTTATCTTTTTTTCGTTCGAGGGGAGATCATGAACGAAAGCGACGTTCCCGTCAGCTACATAAAGCTCAGGAGCAGTTTTCAAGTGTCGGGGCGGACCGTTTACGTCCAGGACTTTTACTCGGGCAACACCCTTTCGATGCGGGACCTCAGAAACGCCGACACGGAGCATCCTCTTCAGAAGTTAAGCAGGAAAAGCGGGGATGACCTCTCGGCACTTACCGGGACAGAGGCCTCGGCCAATTTCAACATAAAGCCCGGCAATACCGTTTTCTTCAACACTTTCTACCTTTCCGTGAGCAAGATACTTGGTCTTAAGTATCAGATCGAGATTACGGATTTCGAGGAGATGTCTGAGGGTTAGGGGAGCCGTTTGGGGCTCCGGACTTGACGTTGCTCCCGGGTCGGGCAGCGCGCGGGATGGCAAGACCGGCACATGGATTCCGCCTGCCGACATGTCTCTATTTATTGGGTGTCAGGACGAGAGGTGCGCAGAGTGCAAGTCGCCAGCTTCGAGATCGGCAAGTACAATGCATTTTAAATTGCTTTATTAAGCTGTTTTTAGTAAACTATAGCCCCTTTATAGAAATAATCCGATGGGTAAGCGATGAAACCTACACGAATAAAAATAAGCATAAGTCAGGACGGTTCGCTCTCCAAAGAATCCGTCGAGACCGTTGATTTCGAGTTTCCACTCATTCCGAGAAAGCTTCTGAAATCCATGGGATTTGAAAAAGTTGATGACACGACTTACGTGGGTATAGTGTCAGTTTTTCTGAATCTTCTGGATAAGGAGCAGGAGATAGAGATTGAACTAGGGGTGGAGGCTTCCGACGCGAGAAAGAAAATTCTGGATCTTTTCGCTAAGGGTTTTCAAAGTATGGGCGGAAGCGGGGCTCCTGACGCTGAAAGAAAACCAAAACCCGCCCCGAAAACAAGAAAACCGAGGGCAAGGAAGGTTTCCGCCGCGAAGAAGGCCGGCTAGCTGCTATGCAGGATTTTGTTTTTGAAGAAGCGCTTACCTTTGACGACGTAATACTATCTCCGCGCTATTCCGAAGTTCTGCCGAGCGAAGTTGATGTTTCGGTAAGGCTTACCCGGCGTATAAACCTTAATATTCCCATACTAAGCGCGGCCATGGATACCGTAACGGAATTCCGCACGTCAATCGCCATGGCGCAGGAAGGCGGCATAGGGATAATCCATAGAAACCTCTCCATCCCTGCACAGGCGGGAGAAGTCGAGAGAGTAAAGAAATACGAAAGCGGAATGATAGTTAATCCACTGACCGTACGTCCCGGAACCCGGGTTAGCGAAGCCCTCGAGATAATGGTTGAAAACGACATCTCAGGCCTTCCCGTTGTAAAGTCCGATAACACGCTTCACGGAATAATCACCAACAGGGACATAAGATTCGAAAAGAACATGGATCTTAAGATCGACAAGGTGATGACTCCCAAAAAGGAGCTTGTTACCGTCAAGGAGGGCACCACTCTTCTCGAAGCCAAGGAACTTCTTCACAAGTTTAAGATAGAAAAACTCCCGGTCGTTGATGACAGCTTCAAGCTTCGTGGCCTTATAACCATGAAGGATATAGAGAAAATAGAGAAGTTTCCCAAGGCGTCTAAGGATGTGATGGGAAGGCTTCTCGTGGGAGCCGCGGTCGGGGTTGACAAGCACAGCCAGGAGCGGGTGGACGAGCTTGTTGCAGCAGGCTGCGACGTAATAGTGGTCGATACTGCACACGGACATTCGAAAAGAGTGCTAGACAGCTTGGCCCATATAAGAAAAAAATACCCGGAGATAGATTTGGTGGCCGGCAACATAGCCACCTCCGAAGCGGCCGAGGATCTTATAAAAGCCGGTGCGGATTGTCTCAAGGTGGGGGTCGGTCCCGGATCGATATGCACGACGCGTGTGATAGCCGGTATAGGAGTGCCGCAGATAACCGCCATAAGGAAAGTCTGTTCCGTGGCGAAAAAGCACGACATACCCGTAATAGCCGACGGAGGGATAAAGTACTCGGGGGATATTACAAAGGCGCTTGCCGCCGGAGCAGATTCTGTGATGATAGGGAACCTGCTCGCCGGGTCGGACGAAGCCCCTGGGGAGGTGGTCCTCTATCAGGGGAGAACCTACAAAGTCTACCGTGGCATGGGTTCCATTGAAGCGATGAGGGCCGGGAGCAGGGATCGCTACGCCCAGGATGATGAGATGATGGAGGCTAAGCTTGTTCCCGAAGGAATAGAGGGAAGGGTTCCTTACAGGGGCAATATAGGGGCCATAGTCTACCAACTGGTCGGAGGACTTCGTGCGGGAATGGGCTACACCGGTTCCGCGACGATAAAGGAACTTCAGGAAAAGGCGAAGTTCGTAAAGATTACCAATGCCGGGCTTCAGGAAAGTCACGTTCACGATATCGTAATTACCAAGGAATCTCCCAACTACAGGATCGGGTGATAACGGTTTTCTTATCTCGTAAAGTCAGCCTCAGAAAGCGCGGTTTACCCTTCAGGGCTCTTCGGATTTTATCGCAACGGGGGAGGCGGTCGTAAATGCGGGAAAAAGTTCTTGTTCTTGATTTTGGTTCCCAGTATACGCAGCTTATCGCCAGGCGCACCAGGGAACTCGGGGTTTATTCCGAAATAAAGCCCTATAACACTGCCACAGAGGAAATAAAGAAAGACCCTCCAGGGGCGATAATACTCTCCGGGGGGCCCTCAAGCGTCTGGGAGGATGGTTCTCCTAGGGTGGACGGGGAAATACTGTCTTTGGGAGTACCGGTTCTGGGTATTTGTTACGGGCTTCAGGTGCTGGTTTTCCAGCTCGGTGGTGAAGTTGAGCGCTCCGAGAAGAGGGAATACGGTCCCGCCGTCTTGAACTTGGTAACGGAAGACCCGCTTTTCTCGGGCGTGGAGAAGACCTCGGGAGTCTGGATGTCTCACGGCGACAGGGTTTTGAGTATGCCCGAGGGATTTACGGCGATAGCCGATACCGAAAACACGGAGTGCGCGGCGGTAAGAAACGCAGGCGGAAACATCTACGGGGTGCAATTCCACCCGGAGGTCGTGCATACGGAATTCGGAGCCCGGATACTTTCCAATTTCCTTTTTCAGGTGGCGGGGCTTGGCGGAAACTGGACGGCGGGTTCGTTCATAGAGCATTCAATACACGATATAAGGGAAAGGGTCGGGGACGGCAAGATCATATGCGGGCTCTCGGGAGGAGTGGACTCCTCGGTCGCGGCTGCTCTTATTAACGAGGCGGTGGGCCGCAGGCTTTACTGTATTTTCGTCGATACGGGATGCATGAGGCTTGATGAGGCTCAGGAGGTCTGTGACGCTTTTTCCGAGTTTGAGATGAATTTCATTCACGTGGATGCCTCTGAGAGATTTCTCTCTCATCTTGAGGGTGTTGAGGATCCCGAAACGAAAAGAAAGATCATGGGCGAGCAGTTCGTGAGGGTCTTTGAGGAAGAAGCTGAGAAGATATCCGATGTCCGTTTTCTAGCCCAGGGAACGCTCTATCCCGACGTTATCGAGAGCGTGAGCGTCAAGGGCCCCTCGGCCGTCATAAAGTCCCACCACAACGTCGGAGGGCTTCCGGAAAAAATGAACCTAGAGATAGTAGAGCCTCTTCGGGAACTTTTCAAAGACGAGGTGAGAAGCGTTGGCGAGGCTCTCGGACTTCCTTCCTCTCTTATAGGCCGTCATCCCTTTCCCGGTCCGGGTCTTGCGATCAGGATAATGGGAGAAGTCACGCGCGAGAGACTCTCCATACTGAGGCATGCGGACAGCATTTTTATAGACGAGCTTAAAAAATCTGGGGCCTATGATGAAGTATGGCAGGCCTTCTGCGTTTTTATCCCGGTAAAGACGGTGGGAGTGATGGGCGATGAGCGCACCTATGAAAACGTCTGCGCCCTGAGGGCTGTGAGCAGTACGGATGGAATGACCGCCGACTGGTCGAAGATATCCTATGATCTGCTCGGGAAAATCTCAGTAAGGATCATAAACGAGGTAAAGGGAATAAACCGGGTCGTATACGATATATCCACAAAACCTCCCGGCACCATAGAGTGGCAGTGAAATCTAGCTGACTTTCTTTTTGAATATGGCGAATTCACCCGTAATGGTGGCAAGTTCCCAGCCGTCCTTACCAAGCGAGACAAGAGAATCTTCAAGGCTTCCCCTGGTGTTCTCTCTTCTTGAATCAACCTCTTCCTTGTAGACCGCTATATCATGGTCCTGGGGTCTTTTAACAAGCACATCAGTCGAGATTACCTTGTATTCCCAGCACTCCATTATTCTTCTTGCTCTCCGGTTTCCTCTTCTTCGTCAATGAGAAGGGATGTTGCCTTGTCACTTACGTCGGGCAGGGATTTTACGTGTTTTTCGTAATCCTTCTGAGTGATATGCCCTTCTTTTATATATCTTTTGTAAATCCGTACATCAAAAAATTCTTCGTTATCCTGCATTATCCCTCCTCCGAAAGAAAAACAATTCTAACCACGAGTGAGGTTTTTTCAAAGACAGGGACTTCGGGCTGCCGTCAATTTCTCTCCTTCAAAAACCAGTTCCATGTTCTAAAAAGGCCTTCGCGCAAGGCCATCTGCGCGCTCCATCCGAGCTTCTCGGCCGCTAGGGAGCAGTCAAGACTAATTCTTCTTACTTCCCCGGAACGCTCTTTTTCGTGAACAGTCGTGAATTCGGTTTTAGTTACCTCCCCCAGTATGCGTACTATGTCGTTTACCGAACTCTCGATAGAAGTTCCTATGTTGAAAGTTCCCTCTTGCATGAGGCTTGCGGCGAGCAGGTTTGCCCGCGAGACATCGGAGACGTGCACGTAATCCCTCGTCTGTTCTCCGTCTCCGAATATGAGGCAGGGTTTCCCGCTGATTATTTTCTCGCAGAAAATCCCTATCACTCCGGCTTCACCCTCGGGGCTCTGCCTTTCTCCGTACACGTTTGAGTATCTCAGGATCACGTGTCCGAAACCATGGTTCCTTGAATAGTATCTTACGTAATTTTCCGTTGAGAGTTTCGAGATTCCATAAGGGGAAAGAGGAAGGGCGGGGGTCGACTCATCGGCCGGAAGTTTCTTTGGCTCTCCGTAGAGAGCGCCTCCGGTGGATGAAAAAATGAATTTTTCGGTTTTGTACTCCCCGCAGAGTCTGAGAACGTTAAGGGAACCGCCTATATTTACATCAGCGTCAAAACTGGGGTTCTCGACGGAATTTCTTACGTTTATCTGTGCTGCGTGGTGGTTGACGACTTCGGGGCGGAATTGGCGAAAGGCCTTTTCAAGTCGGGCGGAATCCCTTACGTCGCACTCAACAAACTCGGCTTCAGGAGGGATGTTCTCCTCAGATCCCGTTGAGAGGTTGTCGACCACTAGGACCTCGTGGCCCTCGGAGATATACGCTTCGCATACCCAAGAGCCTATGAATCCCGCTCCGCCTGTGACTATTATTCTCACTTTTTCTCCTTCCGGATTCCGTGAAATAATAGTTTTCCCCTGGTGTTTTGTCAAAAAGCAGGTTCGGTATAAACCTCGGGACTGTTTAAATCGTTAAGCGAACAAAGAACGGGCATGCAGGATTGTTGTTAACAACCTGATGCCCGTTGCTATTTTATGCTCGGCCGTTTCGTGGTATTCCGATTATCGTTTCATGGGAGACAGCACGCCCTGACCATCTAAAAGGTTGTGGCAGTCCCTCAAGCCGTCGTCGTCTGTCAGATATTTTGCCAATGCGGGATGCACGGTGTCTCCGCCCATTTCACCGCAATCGCCTGCTCCTATGTTTTCTAACCCAGCAGTTCCTGCTGGTACCATTACATATGGACAAATTACCACAGGTTGATAGGCTGTGGCATCTGCGGCGCGACGGTAGGCATAGCCGGCCCAGTAACCGGTATATATCGTGTCTGCTTGGATGTCAGAATCAGTTTTTGCTACCAGAAAATATGCTCCAGGCCTGTCAAAACTTCCATCCGTCTCACTTACGTAATAGGTTGAAATAGTTTCGGCATTCGTATCGCTTTCGCCTACTTTTACTCCCACCTGTACAAAAGTTGCGTCTCCGAAAGCAACACCTCTTGCGGTAATCCTGACGTTGGGCTCACTGAGATCTCCGGCTTCCTGCTCGCGCAGGTCAATGTCCTCATTCGTACAATCCGTTGTACCATCCGCATTAACACTGGTATAGAATCCTCTCATTTCAATTGGTTCCGGTCCCGCTTCGTCATCGTCGTCATCGCAGGATGAGAGTGCTAGCAATCCTGTAAGGCCAAACGCCACGGATAAAGCAAGAATTCCGAGACCGCGCAGCCCTCTGATGCGATGCCACGCGAGGTTATTATAAAGTTTCCGCATAGTGAAAAACCCCCTTAGCTTAAGATAGCGCCATTATAACACAAGTTATACGGAAAAACTTGGGAGTACCGGTCTGTTCTAAAAGCTCAGTATGCAGGGAAATTTTAGCGCTTCGGTTTGTCTGGTTTTTAAGTTATACTCCCCTCAAAACCGGTTTACCTGCGTTCGGAATTAACGATATCCTGTTGTTCCAGAAGCGCCTGCACCTGTAAATTAACAAGTCAGATCACGATAACCGGACTTGATTAGCCATGCTTCTCGCAATTGATGTCGGCAACACTAGCATAATGGTCGGAATATTTTCCGGAGAGGAACTTGTATACAGCTTCAGGGTGGATACTGACAGAACCAAAAGCCCCGATGATTACGGAATTATCTTGTTTGGAAAGATGGACGAGAAAGACATATCTCCTTCCTCGTTCACCGGCGCCATACTCTCCTGCGTGGTCGCCGAGATGGAGGAGGGAGTGGCGAAACTAGTGGAGAAATATTTCGGTCACCGGCCCATAATTGTGGGTCCTGAGACAAGAACGGGAATGCCGATTCGGATTTACAGTCCCGAAGAACTCGGGGCTGACAGAATAGCAAACGCTGTTGCGGCTTACCACCGCTTCGGTGGAAGTGTGATAGTGGTTGATCTCGGTACGGCGACCACTTTTGACTGCGTTTCCGAAAAAGGAGAATACCTGGGCGGAGTCATAGTCCCTGGGATCGAGCTTTCCACGGTGGCGCTTTACCACGGAACTTCCAAGCTTCCGAAGGTTGATCCCGAGAGGCCCGAGCAGGTGATAGGCAAAGACACCGTCGAGTGCATACAGTCGGGTCTGTTTTACGGCTACGCCTCGATGATTGACGGGCTTTGCGCGAAACTTAAAGAGGAGATGGGTTCTTCTCCCGAAATCGTAATTACCGGAGGGTTTGCCGAAGCGATCTCTGAGGAGTGCGCCTGCGTGAACCGAGTCGACAAGGATCTTGCTCTCCACGGCCTGAGACTGCTCCATGAACTCAACTCTCAGATACTCTGTTAGGAAAATCGTCTCGGAAACCACCTGTTTTGTTCTTTCCCTAGAACTCAAAGACGGTCATCGCCACTGGGTTTTTCCAAATGCGGAATGGATGGACAAGAGGGAGAAAGCTATCGGGATCGAGTTTGGGGAAAATGACCTTTGGGCCTTTCTCTGCGGGCAGTGCCGCTCGGCAAAAGCCGATTTTTCAGTTTCCGGGAGGTACGTTTCGAATTACCAAGGTTCCTCCAAACTCTCTTTTTATCTCGATGATTCACCGCTTCTTCGGGGCGATTACATTCTGCTTTCTCCAAGCTGGGGGCGCCATTCGAAAAGAAAGATGTGGGTTCTAATCCCCTCTTCGGGGCGGGAGCGCGGGCGGCAGTAGGGGGATATTTCAAGCCAGATCAGAGGGTGCCTGGGTGTGGATTTCCGTTTTCGGGAGAAGTTTAGTTTGCCTTTCAGATTCCTCGGGTCCGGGGTCGTAAAAAATTTCCTTTTCGTTTGCCAAAAACAGATCCTTCCATAGTGCGTACCCCTTTTTGTTCATGTGGAGACCGTCTTCGGTGAACAGTTCTTCCCTTATATTCCCGCTTTCATCCAGCATGTGGTCGTAAACATTCAGATAAAAGGTATTTGGTTCTCTTGACAGGAACTGTCTTACGAGATCATTTGACGCTTCGATCCTCTCAAGAAAATGAAATCTTACGGGGCTCGGCTTTATTGAAACGAACGTCATTTTTGTGTTGGGATAGAACTCTCTGAAACGATAATAAAAATCCACAAAGAAATTCAGTACCTGTTTTGGCAGACATCCGTCTCCAATATCGTTATCGCCTGCGTAGAGAACCAGGGATTTAACGTCATTCGATTTTATGAGCCGCTCGAAATAGTGCAGGCAGTAGGCGATTCTGGCGCCGCCGAAGCCGAGATTCAAGACGTTGTAATCGAAGAAGTTCCTTGCCATACCCCTCCAGAGGCGGAAACTTGAACTGCCGTAAAATACCGTTGCGTTACTCTTTTTCCCGACATGGCGCCTCTCAAGCATCCTTACGTCCTGTTCAAACAGGTTTTTATCGATTACTGGGAGCTGTTTTTCGACCTGCTCGAAGGTTTTTAAGTTGATCTTGGTGGATTCCGCGTGCTTTGCCAGTCCCACCGCCTCTTCGACATATTTCCTGTACTCGGTTCCGTATTCCTTAATGAACTCAAAGAGCTTCTCTTTGTTATCCCCGGGACTCCTTACATGGTCGGATATCTTGAAAGGTTTTTTTATTATCAGGGAGAATACGTTCTGGTTTATTCTCTTGTCAAAGTTCGCTACTGCTATGGGAACGATATAAGGCTCAGGCGAAACGGATGCTGCCAGAAGAAAGGCGCCGAGCTTGAACGGACCGGGAGATTCCTCCGTCCTCATGCTGGTTCCCTCGGGGCTTACTACTATGTTAAAGCCTTTTTTCAGATACTTCTCTGCGGTCCTGTAGAATTCTTCTCTCCACGCTTTCTTGCGTTCCGGGGTCTGCCCGACAGGGTCGGATTCACCGGTGTAGACGTTAATATGTCCGAGTCTTCGGTAGTAGTATTCGTGTCCGTATTCTTCTGCTCTGGGGACGCGTACGACGCGTACCCCGGCCTCGCCGTACTTGGCGTAGAGAACCATCGAGCTTATGAAGTGGGAATCGAGCGTGATCTGAAAGTTGTTGGGAAGGGTGTTGTAGGGATGGTTCACCAGGTGATTGTATATAAAGATGTGTCCCGGTTCATCGGGCAGATTCTCCCATCCTTCTATTACGTAAGGAGTGCTCTTGAAAACACCCACGAACTGTTTGGCCGCCATGGTTCTTATCTCACTTGGAGAAAGCGATTCCGGTGCGGCGGTAACGGATTGATAGACGTTTTTTAGTCCCTCGAAAAAGTTGTATTCCTTGTAGATCTTTCCGAGAATATCGAGGCTGAGACGGGACAACTCCCTCTCAAGGCTCTCTCCTTCTTTTTCCAGCCTGAACAGAAGCCGAAAAGCGTCATCCAGCGTAAGCGGGCTGTTTAGCAGGTGGGGGAGTTTATGGATGGGGGAGGTGACGCTTAACTGCATGGAGTTTTGCTCTATAAGGTTGCTTATAGCCAGTATTTCTCGTTCGTATCTTTGCGATATGAGCCCCGCGCGGGCATTTCGAAGCCGTATTGACACCAGCCATAAAAGTCTTCTGGCCAGAGTCAGGGCCAAGGTGGGATCCTGATTCAGGATTTTATGAAGATTGCGGGCGCTTATGTGATAGATAACCGAATTTCTACTTGCAACAGCGGTGACGTCGTTTGATGCGGCGGGAGCGGCGCCCATCCATCCGACCAGATATCCGGGGAGGTTGATCAGATGAAGCGCGGCGGATTCCTCAACTCCTCCCTGCGCCCCGTCGGGAGAGAAGCACAGTGCCGCTTTTCCATAAGCCAGTATGTCTATTCCTTTGGGAAGATCCCCCTGGTTGAATATGGGTTCGTTGTTTAGATAATATTTTTTCTGGGTCGCTTTTGCCAGCTGGCGCAGTGTTTTGTCCGGGAAAACCTCGAAAAAAGGGGATTGCCTGAGAAGCTGAAGCGGGTTAGGTACGGATATGTACCTTCCTTCCTGAGAAAAACCGCCCGTTTTTCCCGTCTCGATGTCCCAGTTTACGTTGTTATATTCCGCAAGCTCGGTCCTTACATGTTTTAGAAGGTTTATGCTTTTGCCGAGAACGAACAGGAGGAATTCACGTCCCAGAAGGGGTTCCTGATCGAAGAATTTCTCAAGATTCTGGTGACTCCAATTTAGCAGGACGCAGGGTCTCTCGCACGTGATCGTTGTGTAGTAGCGTTTGGGAGAGCGAAATCCCGACCAGCCTACGGGAGTGAATCTCTCGTCGCTCTTACCCACCGAGAATTCATTGGTTCTGTCTTCGACGCTGATTGAAAAATTCACTAGTCCCTCTACGAGGAAATAGAAAGAGTGACTCGGTTCGAACTGTTTGGTGAGAACGTAACGTTCCGGCACTTCTATCAGCTCGCCTATCTTAAGCAGGAAATCGGTTTTGTCTTTCTCGAAATTCGAAACGAAGGGAAGTTCGCTGAATATCTCTCTTTTTTCCCACATAAAAACAAATCATACCTTTTTTGTTGGCATAACATACTTTATAGCAAGAAGTCGACTGACCGTCCGGACAAGACCAAGGGCTTTTTCGCAATTTTGTTAAAAGCAATTTACATTGTTTGGAAAAACTACAGAAACTTTTTCCAAGGAGACTCAGGTGATAAAACGTATGGTGATGTGGAAATTGAAGGATTCGCACGAAGGGATGAGCAAGGATGAACTTATTGCCAAGTTCGAACAGAAAGTAGAGGGATTGAAAAGCGCTGTTCCGGAGATAAAGACTATGGAGCTTGGCAAAAGTTTTAGTGAGCTTCCTGTCGCGTACGATGTAGCTCTCTGTTCTGAGTTCGACTCGAAGGAAGATTATGAAGTTTTCCTGAAGCATCCCGAGCACTTGAAGGTCGGAAAGTTCATCCGGCAGATAAGAACGGACGTGGCTCTTGTCGAATACGAAACGTGATTTTCTTGGGTCCCCCTTGCTGTTGAATAAGGAGATATATCGAGCACAGACACTCTGTTATCCGTTTTTATCGGCATAATATGTGCTCTGTTGTCAAAAGCCGGATAGCTGCCTAGGTAAGATGGAGGATTTTTCGCAATTCCGGAAAAAATAGTTTATACTGCTTGGTACGGATATTTTTCCAAGGAGACCTAAGTGATAAAGCATATAGTGATGTGGAAGATCAAGGAGTCGCACGAAGGTGCGGACAAGAGTGAGCTCATGAACAGGATCAAGGAGGAACTCGAGGGGCTCAAAAATTCCATTCCTGAGATAAAAACAATGGAAATCGGCAGGAATTCTAACGAGCTTCCCACATCGTTTGATATCGCTCTTTATTCCGAATTCGAATCGCAGGAAGATCTTGAGATCTACAAGGAGCATCCCGAGCACCAGAAGGTCGCGCAGTTCGTTCGGCAGGTAGCTATGGATGCGGTTGTTGTCGACTACGAAACATGATTTTTCTGGTCCCGTCTAGCGGTTGAATAAGGAGATATATCAAGTGCGGACACCCTGTTATCTGCATACATGTGATAACCGAGCGTGGCTATCATGGCCGCGTTATCAGTGCAAAGAGCGGGCGAGGGGATAAAAACATTTATTCCTTTGCTTCTTATTCTCTCTTCGCTTAGCTGCCTTAGCCTTGAGTTGCAGGCTACCCCGCCTGCTAAAACAACGCCTTCCACTCCGTTTTTCCTCGCGGCATTAAGCGTCTTGTCAATAAGAGTTTCCACTATGGCTTCCTGATACCCGGCGCATACGTCAACGAGGTTCTCTTCGCTTTTAACCGGGTTTTTCCTTATGTGGTTAAGAAGAGCGGTTTTAAGCCCGCTGAAACTGAAATCAGGGGATTCATTGTTAAATGGTCTTGGAAACCTGATGGCGTCGGGGTCGCCGTTTTTTGAGAGCCTGTCTATTTCGACTCCTCCGGGATATCCGAGCCCGAGGGCCTTCGCTCCTTTGTCAAACGCCTCCCCCGCGGCATCGTCTCTCGTGCTTCCGAGCAGTTCAAAGTCAAGAAAGCCCCTTACCATGTAAAGGTTCGTGTGCCCTCCGGAAACTATGAGTGCGACAAACGGGAAATCAATTTCGTTCTCCAGATGCGCCACCGCTATGTGCGACTCCAGATGGTTTACTCCCACAAGTGGTTTCCCATGGGAGAACGCAAGGGCCTTCGCGGTCGAAATTCCGACCATGAGCGAACCTATGAGCCCGGGTCCCTGGGTTACCGCTATGGCTTCAACCTCCCCCGCTGAAGTCTCGGCAGTCTCGAGCGCTTGATTGATTACCTGGAGGATTATTTCCGTGTGCATGCGCGACGCTATCTCCGGGACAACTCCGCCGAAGGCGTTATGAACGTCGATTTGAGAGGAAACCACATTTGAGAGCATCTGTTTTCCGTCTCTTACCACTGCTGCGGAAGTCTCGTCGCATGACGTCTCAATACCCAAAATGAGATAAGACATAAACCGAACCTCTTTGATGAACTGGATAATAACTTTACCCAAGTGTTCAATTTAGTGAACGGGAATGGCTTTCGGTTTTACCCAGTTTCCATGGGAAGGTGTTCCGGTTAACATTCGGTGGGTTGTGAGTGTTTTTATATTGTAGAGGTTTTGATGCCGAAGATCTTCAGGGTGCTGATTCCGTCTCTCTTTATTTTTCTGTTGTCTGCCTGCGGCTGCGGGGAAAGAACCGCCCCAGACGAGCGTGTTGAGGTTCCACCAGAATCGATATCCGAGGAACCTCATCCGGAACCAATGCCTACTGAAACTCCTGGGGAAACAGCGCCCCCGGAGATTCCCGTGGACCCAGTGCTCTCGGGCATATCCCTTCCCGGGGGTTTTTCGATCTCTCTTTATTCAAACGAAGTACCTGATGCACGCTCGCTTGCTCTTGGAGCCGATGGCACATTGTTTATCGGTACTAGGTCTAAAACCGTGTATGCCATTAGCGATACGGACGGCGATAATTACGCCGAAACTGTCCATATAATTGCGGATAACCTCAATACTCCAAACGGTGTTGCGTTTCGGGACGGGGCACTTTATGTCGCGGAAATAAGCCGGATTCTCCGCTATGACGGGATCGAAAGCCGTCTCTCATCTCCTCCAGCCCCCGTAGTCATCATTGATACGCTTCCCAGGGATACGCACCATGGGTGGAAGTTCATCCGGTTCGGACCGGACGGGAAACTCTATGTTCCGGTCGGAGCGCCGTGCAACGTCTGCAAAAGGAGCGACGAGCGCTACGCAGCGATCCTGAGGGTCAATCCCGATGGAACGAATCTTGAGATTTTCGCCCATGGAGTGAGAAACACCGTGGGTTTTGACTGGCATCCGGAATCTGGTGTGCTTTGGTTTACAGATAACGGAAGGGATAACATCAGCAGAGACCAGCAAATTAATGATAACAGCCCTCCGGACGAACTTAACCGTGCCGGGGAAGCCGGACTTCATTTCGGTTTTCCTTACTGCCACGGGGAGGAAGTCCAGGACCCGCAGTTCGGTTCGGAGCGCAGTTGCGATGAATTTATCCCTCCCCAGTGGGAGCTCCCCGCGCACGTTGCGGCGCTTGGCATGCGGTTCTATACGGGTTCCATGTTCCCCGCATCTTGGAAAAACGTGATTTTCATCGCGGAGCACGGCTCATGGAACAGAAGCGTACCCATAGGTTACAGGGTGACCTCAGTGCGCCTCGACGAATCGGGGAACGCGGCTTCATACGATGTGTTCGCCCATGGGTGGCTTGGAAGTGACGGAACTGCTTGGGGAAGGCCAGTTGACGTTCTGGTTGCCCCCGACGGAGCACTGCTCGTATCCGATGACCGCAGGGGAGCCGTTTACAGGATTTCCCGCTGAAAGATCGGGGCATAACCAAGGCATTTTTGTTATCCAAATTATTTGTAAAGGAACCTATAATCCCCTAAACTAATCAATATCCGAAGCGTTTTTGGCAAGGGAGCCATTGCTCATGAGTTCTTCTCGAAAGAAAGAGAAAATACCTACCGGGTCCGTGATAACCAGAGACCCTTTTCCCAAATCAAAAAAGATATACGTAGACGGGAAAATCCACGACATAAAGGTGGCCATGAGGGAGGTTGAAACCGACGACTTTCTCTCGGATGCCCCAGATGCTGACCGTTTCAAGATAACCCTTTACGATACAAGCGGTCCCTATACTGATCCCGATGTTGACATTGACGTTCACAGGGGTCTGCCGTTGCTTCGCGAAAAGTGGATAAGGGAGCGGGGAGATGTCTCGGAGCTGCCCGATTTCTCCTCGGAATTCGCCAGAAAAAGGCTTGAGAGGGCAAACGGGATAACCTTCGGGAACATAAGAAAGCCCCTTTGTGCCTCGCCCTCGCGAAACGTAACCCAGATGTACTACGCGAAAAAGGGAATCATAACGCCCGAGATGGAGTATATCGCCATAAGGGAGAACCAGAGAATCGACGAGCTTAGGGAGGTCTACGGACAACTCGGGGCTTACCACGAGGGAGTAGATTTCGACGCGCGCATTCAGATCGGCTGCATCACCCCCGACTTTGTCAGGGAGGAAGTTGCCGCGGGGCGCGCCATAATTCCGAACAACATAAACCACCCGGAAAGTGAGCCCATGATAATAGGGCGCAATTTCCTCGTGAAAATAAACGCGAACATCGGAAATTCCGCCGTCACCTCAAGCATTGAGGAGGAGGTAGAAAAAGCAGTCTGGGCATGCCGGTGGGGAGCCGACACCATAATGGACCTCTCGACCGGGGACAACATCCACGAAACCAGAGAGTGGATAATAAGAAATGCCCCGGTTCCCGTGGGAACCGTTCCCATATACCAGGCCCTTGAAAAGGTTAAGGGAAAACCGGAGGAACTTACCTGGGAGATTTACAGAGATACACTCATAGAGCAGGCGGAGCAGGGAGTTGACTACTTCACGATACACGCGGGAGTGCTCCTTCGCTACATTCCGCTTACCGTCGACAGGGTTACGGGGATAGTTTCAAGAGGCGGGTCGATAATGGCCAAGTGGTGTCTCTCGCATCACAAGGAAAGCTTCCTCTACACCAATTTCGAAGAGATCTGCGAGATAATGAAAGCATACGACATAGCGTTTTCTCTTGGCGACGGTCTTCGGCCGGGCTCCATAGCCGATGCGAACGACGCTGCGCAATTTGCCGAGCTTGACACCCTCGGAGAACTTACCCAGATAGCTTGGAAGCACGATGTTCAGGTTATGATAGAAGGTCCGGGACACATCCCCATGCAGATGATAAGGGAGAACGTGACCAAGGAGCTTGAGATATGCGGAGAAGCTCCCTTTTACACTCTGGGTCCTCTGGTTACCGACATAGCGCCCGGCTATGACCACATAACTTCTGCCATAGGGGCGGCTATGATAGGATGGTACGGAACCGCAATGCTCTGCTACGTCACCCCGAAGGAGCATCTTGGTCTTCCCAATAAAAAGGACGTTAAGGACGGAGTTATAACCTACAAGATAGCCGCGCACGCCGCGGATCTTGCGAAGGGTCATCCCACGGCGCAGCTTCGCGACAACGTGCTAAGCAAGGCCAGGTTTGAATTCCGGTGGAATGATCAGTTCAATCTCTCTCTTGATCCGGATACGGCGCGCGAGTTCCACGACGAGACCCTTCCTGCAGAAGGGGCCAAGGTTGCGCATTTCTGCTCCATGTGCGGTCCGAAATTCTGCTCGATGAA
>JAPPFE010000046.1 GCA_028823955.1 Candidatus Dadabacteria bacterium | reverse complement strand
AGATCTTTTACGGGAACCAATATGAATTTCAAAACTGCTACCTCGCTGTGGCGGGCCTCCAACCACGCACTATTCTATACAATAAAAGCACAGCTTGAAAAACAGAAAAAATTGCGGGTTGGGGATGTCAATTGCTTGGATTACTATTAATGTTCAATATTATGATTGAAGAAGAGGAGTTATAGCAATGAAAAATCCAGTGCATCCGGGCATCATAGTGCGCGAGGATTGCATGAAACCACTGAATCTGTCGATTACCGAGTGCGCTGAAATTTTGGGAGTCACGCACAAGACACTTTCCAATCTTGTCAACGCAAAGGCATCCGTTTCCGTTGAGATGGCCTGCCGGTTGTCAAAGGCGTTCGGTTCAACTCCGAGAACTTGGCTTGGCATGCAACAGGCCTTCGACCTTGCCTGATCGCAGGAACCGGAACGGAAGATTAAGGCAAAGCGCATTTCCGTAGGGTGAAAATCAAGGCAAAGCGCAATTCCACAGTTGGGATAAAACGGAGAACCCGCCTCGTGCAAGTTGTCTCGGGTTTATTGACAATAAAAGATGCCTGTATATAGAATGATTAGCGGAAACTAGCCGCTACGCCGCGAAGAAAGGAGCCCAGTCTAACAATGACCCGCAAAGCCGTTTTAAAAAGAGAAACATCCGAAGTCAGCGCCAGCGTCGAGCTTGATCTCGACGGAACCGGGAAATTCGATATCTCGACGGGGGTGCCGTTTTTCGACCACATGCTGAGCCAGCTCGCAAAGCACGGCTACTTCGACCTCACGGTCAAGGCCGAAGGGGACATCGACGTTGATTTCCACCACACCGTGGAGGATGTCGGGATAGCGCTCGGGGAAGCTTTCTCAGAAGCCCTGGGAGACAAGAGGGGAATCACCAGGTACGGGCACGCCGTAATCCCTTTTGACGACGCGCTTGTTGTTGTGGCAGTCGATCTCAGCGACAGGCCCTGCTTCGTTTTCAAGGGGGAGATTCCCGCTGGCAAGGTCGGGGACTTTGACTCGGAGCTTGCAGAGGAGTTCTTCAAGTCCCTCACGAACTCGCTTCGCTGCAACCTGCACATCGAGTTTCGCCACGGAACGAACCTGCACCACATAATAGAGGCCATGTTCAAGGCCCTGGGAAGGTCCATGGATGCAGCCTCGGCGCTTGACGGGCGACGCGACGATATCCCCTCGACCAAGGGGACGCTCTAGTGATTTCCATCGTGGATTACGGGATGGGGAATCTGAGAAGCGTCGAGAAGAGCTTTACCTCCCAGGGCATAGAGGTCCGCGTTACCGAGGACCCGGACGACATAGAGGGCTCAAGCGGCCTCGTGGTTCCCGGGGTCGGGGCTTTCGGCGACTGCGTGAGGAACCTTCGCGAGCGCTCCATGACCGGGCCAATAAAGGATTTTATCGAAAGCGGGCGGCCTTTTCTGGGCATATGCCTCGGCTTTCAGGTCCTGTTCGAGTCAAGCGAGGAAGCTCCCGGAGAAGAGGGCCTTGGTGTCCTTAAAGGGAAGGTCGTTCGGTTCCGTGTCGAGGAAAAGAAACTGAAGGTGCCCCACATGGGCTGGAACAGGGTGAGCGCGCCCGAGCAAGCCCGCATACTCGAAGGGATACCGCAGCAAAGCTGGTTTTACTTCGTTCACTCCTACCACGTGGTTTCGGACGATCCCGGCGTCGGCGTTCTGCTTTCCGATTACGGGGGCGAGTTCGAGGCGGGAGTCATATCGGGGAACCTTTCCGCCTTTCAGTTCCACCCTGAAAAAAGTTCTGACTACGGGCTCATGATCTTGAGGAACTTCTCGAAGCTCTGCCTCGAGAACTGATCTTTCTCCCTTCCGTAGACCGCCTCGTAAGCGGCGTAGCTCCTTATGATTTTCTTTACGTAGTTCCTTGACTGCTCAAAGGGGATTTCCTCTATGAATTCGTCTATGTCGAGCGCACCGTTTTTCTCATACCACGTCTTGGCGCTTGTGGGGCCGCCGTTATAGCCGGCCAGGCTTATGGCGAAGTTGCCCTCGAAGATCTCAAGCAGCCAGCTCAGGTAATAGCATCCCAGTTCAAGGTTTATATCGGGAGAGAAAAGCTGGGAAGCCTGGAAATTGCTAAGACCCGCCTTGGGTGCCGTCTCAAGAGCCGTCGAGGGAAGAAGCTGCATGAGCCCCCTGGCGTCGGAAACCGAAACCGCCTCCTTGTCGAAATGGCTTTCCTCCCTTATGACGGAGTAGACCAGGAACTCGTCAAGCGTGTATTTGCGCGAAAAAACCTTCACCCGCTCCTCGAAGCCCTTAGGGAAGGAGAGGCGGAGCGCCTCGGGGGACCTGACGCCGTTTGCCAGGGTTATTGAGGTTTTGTAATCCCTCGCCTGCAGGTAAAGAGAGGCGAGGTAGAGACGCTGCGCGCGCGTTTTCGCCCGGGGACGAAGAAGCTCGGCTTCCCTTAAGGCAAGATCGTATACCCCGGCCTTGGCGAAGAAAAGAAATTTCTCGAGCGCGGGATTTTTCCCGAAAGGGTTTCCCGACCAGGCGGCTGCGGGAGGCGGGGTGGGAAGCATGTTTTCCCCGAGCCTCATCTTCGCGAGGGCCGAGTAGTAGGTGATTTTCGGGGATTCGGCGAGTTCCCCGAGCGCGAACAGCGCCCCGGGCTTGTCTCCCGCCCGCTCGGACGCCCTCGCGTACCAGTAAAGAAAGCGCTCCCGGTCCCTCCCCCTCGCCCAGGCGCGGTCGGAGAAAGCCTCAGCGGCCTTTGCGTACTCCTTTTTGCTGTAGTGCATCCACCCGATGTTCCACGCGCTTTCCCGGGCCTCTTCCCTTCCGGGGTATTTCTCGATAACGAGGCGGTAGAGGCGATGGGCCTCTTCAGGCTCGTTGCGCAGGTGGCGGAGCCTCGCGGCCTTAAGAAGCGACTTGGACGTCCAGGAGCTTTTGGGGTTTAGCCTGTGGAGTCTCTCGAAAACGCCTATGGCCTCCTCTTCTTTCTCCATGCTCATGAGAGCCACACCCCTCCAGTAAAAGGCCTTCGGGGAATCGATCCCCGAGAATACTTTGAGGGCTTCTGGAAACCTGGAAAGCCTGTAGAGACAGATGCCGGTTTTCGTTTTTACCGCGTTTGTTCGCGGCGCTCCGGAGAAGGCCTCAAGCGCCCCCTCCCAGTTGCCGGCCTCGAACATGACGTCCCCTCTTTTTTCAAACTGCCGCGGCGAAGGGGTAAAGACCTTTCCGTTTTTCTTGTGAAGCTCGAATGCGTAATCCGAGAAGCTTACCTCCGGGTGCTCTGCCCATATCCTCTCGAATATCTCGGAGGCCGCGGGGAAGTCTCCCTGTCTCTCCTTTATTTCGCCGAGGTTTTTCAGGTAAACGGCTTTTTTCCACCTGCTGTCGGTCCGCTGGGCAAGATGGGAGTATGTTTTTTCCGCCTCCGCGTGACGATCGTTCTCAAGGTGAATGTCAGCAAGCCGCTCACGGGCGTCATGGCCGATCGCCGAGTCCGGATGGTGTTTCAGTATCTTTAGGAAAAGCGCCTCTGCCCTCTCCTTCTGCCCGAGGCCTAAAGCCGCCTCCGCTTCGTAGTAGAGCAGGTAATCCTCTATAAAGATGAGTTTATCTTTTATCTCGGCGAGAGCCCCGTGCACCTCGGCGTGCTGCCGCTCCCGGGCGTGGCAGTGAACCTTGAGGAACCGCGCCTCGAGGGTTTTCTCGGTGGATTGCAGGACTTTTTCGCAGTCGGCGTGGTTGGCTTGCGCGCCCTCGGCCGCGGCGGCGAGGAGAAGCAGGGCAAGGAGAAAGACGCTGAGAGCTGCTTTTCTCGGTTCCATCACCTTGAGTTCTCCGTGGCCAGAAGGTCTCTTATGCCTTCCCCGAAGAGATTAAAGGAAAGCGCCGTTATGAAAATCGCGATGCTGGGAAACACTATGAGGTGGGGGAAAGTCCTTATTCCCTGCCACCCTGTGCTCGCAAGCGTGCCCCAGCTCGCCTCAGGCGGAGATATCCCGAGGCCGAGAAAGCTGAGTGTGGATTCCGTCAGGATTGCGTAAGGGACCGAAAACGTGACGGTGACTATGAGGGGGCTGAGAGTGTTAGGAAGTATGTGTCTTGCGAGAATGATACGCGGCGAGGCCCCGAGCGCCCTTGCCGACTCAACGTACTCAAACGACTTTATCTGAAGCACGCTTCCCCTCACTATCCTCGCGACCCTCATCCACGACATCACCCCCAGCGATATTACGATGCCCGTAACTCCGGTTCCGATAACTAGCGTGAGAAGAACGATCAGCAGAAGATCCGGGACGGCGTAGAACACGTCAACCGTGCGCATTATCAGCTCGTCCGTTTTCCCCCCGGCGTATCCCGAGACCGCCCCGAGGACCGTTCCGATGACAAGGGCCATCGCGGCGGTTCCGACGGCGACCGCTATCGATATCCTCGAGCCGTGGATTACCCTGCTCAGGAGATCGCGGCCCTCCTGGTCCGTTCCCATGAGGTGCACGGAGTCGGGGGCGCGAAGCGCGTTTGCGAAATTCGTCTGGTCGTACTCGTAGGGGGAGAGGGCGGGCGCGAAAATCGCGACCAGAATTATAAGGAATATTAGCGTTCCAGTGATTATTACCTGGGTTTTTACGTACATGCTGTCTTGGGCCCGGGAAGCTCAGGCGTTCTTTCTGTGTGAGGCCCGGACTACCGTTTTTATTCCGCCGCGGACGTTGAAGTCGCCCGTCACCTCGACCGACCTCGGATCGCACGCGGAGACGAAATCGTTAAGGATCCTGTTCGTCACGTGCTCGTGGAACTCGCCCGTGTTTCTGTAGGAGAACATGTAGAGCTTAAGGGACTTAAGTTCCACGCAGAGCCTGTCGGGTACGTATTTTATTGTGATGGTCGCAAAGTCCGGCTGCCCCGTTTTCGGGCAAACGCAGGTGAACTCGGGACACGATATCTCGATTTCGTAATCCCTCTCCGGGTTTTTGTTCTCGAAAGTCTCGAGGATTTCCGGGCTCGGTTCGTCCATTGGCCAGAAACGCCGCGCGGCCTTTGCGGGCGCCACCTCCGTCTCCGCATAATTTATCAGATGTAAGTCGGTAATCAACCCCGGCCGCGGGAGGTTGCCCCGGTTTGACATCTTGGGGTTTAGAGCAAATAATTTTTTCTCCAATGCCCTGGGGCATCGTATAACGGCAGTACAGCGGACTCTGGATCCGCTAGTCTAGGTTCGAATCCTAGTGCCCCAGCCAGTTTCCAGGCGGTCCCCGGAGGACCGGTTTTCATTCAGTCCATTATCTCGAATCGGAATATGTCCGGCCTTGAGAAGTGCCCCACGGAGTCTATTACGGTCTTTGCCCTTATTATCTGGTCAAGCTCGATCTCCGCGTAGAGGATCTCTTCCTTTCCGTACACGGGGCCGACTATGTACTGTCCCCTCGGGTTTATTATGCCGCTTCCCCCGGGGTAGTCCCAGATCGTATGCTCCTTCAGGGGAAAGGAGTCGGGAATCATGTCCTCTTCTATGAAGCCGGCTGAGATTATGACGAACACCTGTCCCTCAAACGCGTACTGGCGGCTCGCGAAATCCATCGTGTCCTTAACGAACGAGTGCCCTCCCCAGAGACCCACGTGCACCTGCTCCCCCTTGGTGAACATCGCGTACTTCTCAAGGGTCATGTGGTGCTCGTAGCAGAAAAGTCCCCCTATTTTTCCGATTTCGGTGTCAAACACCCTCACGTCCTCGGCGGTTCCGTTCGCCCAGACGCATTTTTCGCTGTCAATCGACATGAGCTTTCTGTGCCTTCCGAGAAGGGAGCCGTCCTTGCCGAAGTAGAGTATGGTGTTGTAGAGGGTTCCCCCCTCTTTTTCGTTAACCCCTATTACGACGCACGTCTTGGCCCGCTTCGCCGCATTGCCGATTCTTTTGGTGTCCTCCCCGGGAACCTCGACCGAGTTTCTGTGTAGCTCGACGTGGGCGTCCATGGTGAGCTTCTTCTCGGCTCCGAACCCGAGGTCCTTCGGCCAGTAGGGATAGGTGGGGATGAATGCCTCTGGGAAAACCACGAGCTCAGCCCCGTTTCCCGCCGCTTCCTTTATAAGCCTGAGGACCTTGTTGACCGTGCCTTTCTTGTCGAGAAAAACTGGGGCGGCCTGCACCGCAGCCGCCGTAAAGGATTTTCCGTTGCTCATAATGGATTATTATATACGATTCTGCCAAAGAAATAGTTCTTGATTTCCCTGCGGCCGAACTTCGACGCTTTAAGGCAACCACTTTATATTCCTGCGTATATTTCTACGGCAGATACGTCAATCAAGCCACCTATAGCTCTATATGAGTTGCTTCAGATTCTTTCTTAAATTTCTTCGGCATCCGCATATACTCGTCGTGCTATAAAGACCCCTCTGGTAATTATGCCGGGATATCTCTTCTCAAGAACATGTTGAGCAGCTTTGAAATGTGCGCCTTCAGTGAGAAGGTCATCAAATAAAATAATCTTTTTCGGTTCAGGATTTGCGATAATTTCGTCAATGTAATAGTTATCAACTAGGTCTTCCCAATGTGGACGAGGGGTGATTTTATGAAATGGCGGGGTACTTTCGCGTTGCAGGACCAATTCACGGATATTGAGGTTAAGCCCTTGACCAAAAATCTTAAGCATTTGAACCATACGATCGTCATAGAGTGGATCTTCTTTTGATTTTGATGGTGGAATCGGAACTAAGGTGTATTCCTCAAACCATTCCGCTTTTAACGATTCCCGGAATTCTTCCGCTATTTTGTTTATTGCCTTTCCCTTGTATTTCCATTGAGATGTACCTTTTTTATCTAGCTCTTTCTTGAAATTCTTAATTAGACTGTTGGTTTCGCTGTAATCGTAGCCTTTGTATGCAGTATATTCCCGAAAGAAGAAGCAATGATCATCTTCCGTAAGATATAAATGATCGCTTCGTAAGAGATCATCAATCTTGCAGAGCCTAAGAGCCAAGATGTCTCCTTATATCTTCGTAGTCAGCAACCCTTATAGCGCCTTTCTCAAGAAAAGTTCTTGGCCAAGTGAGAGTGGAATTGCAAAAACAATTATCAAGGATGAATAATTTCCTTCCCTGTTTAAGAGCCGCGGCAGCTTGAACCAGGGTTCCTGATGTTTCGCCAGCCTCAACAATAATAGTTGCTTCGGCAAGTGCGGACATCGTTATATTGCGCTCTGGGAAGAATAGCCGATTCCCGCGCGGCCCCTGCCGCAGGTAACGGCATACTGGAATTTGGCTTACAAGCAAATGCTCCTTTGCTATTTTCTTCTGAAGCTCAACATTTTCCTTCGGATAGAATTTTGAAATCGGGGTGCCAATTACTCCTATGGTCCGGCCTCCAGACTCAATCGCTGTAGTGTGTGCGACGGTGTCGATTCCAGAAGCTAACCCTGAAACTATAGTGAAATTGTTTTCCACCAAGTTTCTGACAAGGCGGCGCGTACGAGCAACTCCCTTTTCGGACGGCTTGCGCGTACCCACGACCGCAACTGATCTTGTGAAAACCAGACCCCACAATCCCTGAAAATAAAGCAATTCAACCGGATAAACGGCATCATAGAGGCCTTTGGGGTATTCTCCCGTACCACGAACACAAACGCCGAACTTGTCAATCCCAGACTCGTCGAACAAACTGCGAACACGACCGGCAAACTCGTAGGCAATGGCTTCATCCACAAAATCAGAAAGAGACGATTCCCAGCGGCCTTGGCGCATTTCGGAAATTTTTTTGAAGGACATGCCCTTTTGATCCCACAATGCTTCATAAGCCCCTAGTTCCTTTAAGGGAGATATGGTTTTCTGGTCCAAGTCATCAGGCTCGAAAGGGAGGCTTTCTGCCATGTAGCACCTCATTCATATCCAGATTGTTGTTTCCCGTTTTATCGTTTTGGTTATGCCATTAAGCACAAACACTCGCATTGTATTCTCATTTAATGGTGTTGGTAAGTTGACATATAAAAATATACCTAACGCGATAACTTATTCGTACTTAATAAACTGCTCTGCTCTTAATTTTCCTTGGATGTTTTCGGGGATTTACACGGATAATTAGACGGCGCTACCAGATATGGAAAAAATGCACTTGGGTGAAAAATAAAGTTTTCTCTGGCTCCTGAAACTGATTCCTATTATATAATATAAAGGTTGAGAAGAAGCTCTAAAACACAAACAAGGAGGATAAAAATGGCAAGACTTGATGGAAAAACGGCGCTCATAACGGGCGGGGGAGAGGGAATAGGAAAAGCTACGGCGCTTTTGTTCTCAGCAGAAGGCGCCAACGTGGGCATAATGTCAAGAACCTCAGAGAGGCTTGACGAGGTGGTTTCTGAGAACCCGGGACCCGGGGAGATAAGGGCCTATCCGGGTGACGTTTCCATAGAAGAGGACGTAAAGAGGGTGGTAGAGGCCTTCTACGGAGATTTCGGAAGGGTCGACATACTGTTTAACAACGCCGGGATACTTGAGGGCGGCACTGTGGTGACTACCTCTAACGAGGTCTGGGACCGCACGATCGACATAAACGTGAAGGGGGTCTTTCTCGTAAGCAAGTACGTGGTTCCGCTCATGGCGAAGCACGGCGGGGGCTCCATAATCAACAACTCAAGCGTGCTCGGCATCGTGGGGATGGAGGGCTGCGTTGCGTACAACGCCTCCAAGGGAGCCGTGAGGCAGATAACCAGAAGCATGGCCCTTGATCACGCGAAGGACAACATAAGGACAAATTCCGTCTGTCCCGGCTACATAAAGACCAAGATGGACCCCGAGTTCATGGGGAACCCCCCGGACGCGGAGGAGCAGCTCGACGCGATAGCGGCCGACATGATTCCCCTTGTTAGAAGGGCCGAGGCGGAGGAGGTGGCTCACTCGGTGCTCTACCTGGCTTCGGACGAGGCCCGGTACGTTACGGGTTCCGATCTTGTTATAGACGGGGGCTGGACCACGCTTTAGGTGCGGCGGGGGAGAAACTTTTAGAGAACAAACCAGAGACAAAGGAGGGATTTCCAATGGAAGTTTTTGAAGCAATGGGCACGAGGAGAAGTTTTAGGTTCTATAAGCCCTGGAAAGAGGTTGAGAACTGGAAAATACAGAAGATGCTCCAGGCGGCGCGGTACTGCTCCTGCCAGGGCAACTGCAACTCGACCGAGGCGATAGTCATAGACAAGAGAACCTATCCCCCGGAGAAATTCGAGAAGATAGTTGAATGCGGATCCGCGTTTAACGAGATTCACCTGCGCCAGGCCCCGATTATCGTTGCGTGGCTGATAAACCTGGACGCCTGGTACAAGGAGCTCATACAGACCTTCCAGGTGCTGTTTCCCGCGAGGGCCATAACCGCCGCTCACGGCTGGACCTACAAGATACTTACCGAGAACACCTATCCGAGGCTAATGAGTTTTCCCAAGGACAGGGCGGAGGATCTTCTAAGGGTCGAGGCGGGCCAGGCAATAGCGAACGCCATGCTCGCGGCCACTGACCTGGGCCTCGGGTGCTGCCTTATAGCCACGGGCAGAAAGCCGGCTGAGTTCCCGAAGGTTCTCGGGACTCCGGAGAACATAGTTCCCATCTGGCTCATGACGGTGGGATACCCGGCCGAGGATCCCGGCCAGAGACCGAGGAAGAGGTTCGACAGGCTCTATCACTCAAACGAGTACGGAACTCCGCTTGCCGAGGACCAGGACGTGCGGAAGGAGCTTGAGGAGGAGAAACTCATACAGCCCATGGACCCGCTTCCGGGGAGGGAGGAGGAGCTTCGCCACATATGCAGGATGTTCGGTTTCACGGAAGATATGTGCGACATGCCGAAGGATAAGGTCCTTGAGATGTACGAGGAGGACTCTCCCTATTACGGGGAGCTTCCCCCGGGCCTTGAGGAAAGGGGAGTCTGAGCTCTTATATATAATAAGGAAAAGGGCGCGCGAGAAGAAAAAAAGTGGCTGGGAGGCTGCGGGAGAAGGAGCTTCTGATGAGCGAGCGAAGCTAGGAAAGTGCGTGGCGGACATGTCCTTGGGCGAAAGGCGATGAGTGATGGTGACTACGCTTTGGGTGTATAGTGTTTCGCCGTTTTCCGCTGTGCTGAAAAACTGACTGTGCGTCTGTCGGGTTTTCTGGACCTGAATGATTGCCTTGGATTTCGTGGAAGTGCGACGATAGCATCTTCTGTGGATTCCCCTATAGCAATAAACTTTTTGCCAAAAAATTTATTGCCAAAAAACCCCTTGTCATGTATTCTGTTTTCCATCCTGATCTGAACGGGAGTCGAGCGGATGCAAAACATTACAGGACAGGCGGTAATCGGCGAAGACCTCTACGGACGAGAATCCGAACTGGAACTGCTATGGGAAAAACTGGAGCAGGGAGAGCATGTTCTGATGCTTGCCCCACGACGGGTCGGGAAGACCAGCCTCATGTTGGAACTTCGTCGCGAACCTCGGGAAAACTGGGATGTCTTTTATGTGGATGTTGAAGGTGCCGAAGATTCGGCGGATTGCTTGGCGGCAATTGTCGCCGCTCTGGCGGTGAACCCGGAGTACCGCCGAGGCATCGAAAAAATTCCGTTCGCAAAGACCGTAGTAGACACGCTCAAGAGCACATTTTCCTTTTCCGAAGTTTCCGTCAGCATCGAAAAAGTCCGCATTGAACTCAAAAGGGCGATCGGCCGGGACTGGAAACGTACAGCGGATCAGCTTCTTGAACGTCTTGAGAGTCTGCCGGATCCCGGTCGCAGCCTCCTGATCATCCTCGACGAGTTTCCGATACTCGTCTCGCGCATGCTGAAAACCCTCGAGGGAAAACATGATGTCGAGTTGCTGCTCTCCGGGCTCCGGCGCTGGCGCCAGTCTCCGCAGATGCGCGGGAAGGTGTGCACACTGATCGGCGGGTCCATCGGGCTTGAAGGCGTTCTCAGACGCTTTGCTCTTTCGGGATTAATAAACGATCTGGCCCCTTTCCAGCTGGATTCATGGGACCGGGATGTCGCAGTTAAGTTTCTGGAGGAGCTTGGAGACAGTTATGGCTTCCGCATGGACGAACGTAGCGTCTCACAAATTCTCGACCTCCTCTCGGATCCGGTTCCCTATCACCTGCAACTGTTTTTTTCGACCCTTCGCCAATCCTGCAATGGGGACCCCTCGCGCGTTTCCGAAAGTGCAATAGAGCGATGCTTCACGGAAAGGCTTACGGGACCTGGCGGCACGCCTCATCTTGACCATTACGCAGCCCGCTTGGAAATCATGCTTGACGCAGACGAGCAGGAAGCGGCGCACGACATACTCAATCACGCCTGTCGGCGGAGAGACGGTGCGCGCATCTCGGATATTGAGAAACTGACCCGGCAGGGCGAAAGCGAGCTTCTCTCGGCGCTTCGCAATCTGGAATCGGACGGGTACGTGCGGCGGGACGGCTCCCATGTGTGTTTCAGATCGAACCTGCTTAGGGAGTGGTGGCGGAAAAACCGGTCAGGGGGGATGGAGCCATGAAGCAAAGACGTATCTACAACCCGGCCCAACTCTCCCCGGAAGAACTCAAGGCTTCCTTCATCGCCCGTCAGGAGACCCTCACTGAGATGCTTCGCCTCCTGGACAAGCAGAAAACCGACCGACCGTGCCAGCACATGCTGCTTGTCGGTTCGCGGGGGATGGGCAAAACCACCCTCGGTCTGCGGTTTCTCCAAGCGGTACGCGAAACGCCCGATCTTGCAGAAGCATGGCAGCCCGTGGCGTTTCACGAGGAAAGCTATCAGGTGACCGACCTAGCGGATTTCTGGCTTACGGCCCTGCATCACCTGACCCGCGCCACTCGGGATTCCCGATGGGAGGACAAGGCAGAAGCGCTTTCGGCCGACGAGAAGGATCCGCAGCGCCTTGCCGCGTACGCGCTCTCGGTTCTTATTGATTTCTCCCGAGAAAGCGGAAAGAGGCTGATTCTGTTTGTCGAAAATCTTGACATCGTTTTCTCACAACTGGGTGATGAGCGCGAAGTCCACGCTTTGCGGGCTTCGTTGATCGAACATCCGGAGATACTGCTGATCGGTTCCGCAAACGCCGTCTTCGAGGCCATACGGCACCGCGGCGAACCGTTTTACGAGTTTTTCCGGGTTTTTCTTCTAGAAGGTCTTGGGCGCGAAGAGTATCTTCAGATCTTCCGAGCCCTCGCGGAACGTGAAGGCAAAACTGAGGTCACCGAGACACTGAACCGCGAACGCGGGCGAATCGAGACCATACGCCGCCTGACCGGAGGAAACCCGCGGCTGCTTGTGCTGACCTACGCAATCCTGATTGAGTCGCCGCTTAGTTCCGCGTTCAAGGACCTGGAACAGCTAATCGACGAACAGACTCCGTACTTCAAGTCCCGCATCGAGGAACTGCCGACACAGTCCCGAAAGGTATTTCATTGCCTTGCGAAGGGATGGAGTCCTATGCTCGCGAGGGAAGTATCCACTGCGACCAGGCTTTCCTCATCGCACACAAGCGCTCAGCTTAAGCAGCTAGTGGACAAGGGGTACGCCAGGGAAGCGCGGCCAGAGAGGGAAAAGCGTATCCGGTACGAGGTTGCCGACCGGTTCTACAACATCTACTTTCTGCTACGTTTCTCGCGGCGGGGATATCGACGCCTGAAGCTGCTGGTAGCTTTCCTTAACGATCTGTTCGGCCCGGTTCCGATGCGGTCGATGTATCTGGCAACTCTTGAGAGATCAGGTAGCGGGGCCCCTGAGGATGAAGAGGTGCCTGAATTGCTTGGAGCCCTGATTCCCTATGTGGCGAATGACAGTGGTTTCGCGGAACGCGAAGACTGGCTGAACAATGCCTTTAACCTGATAATCAATTCTATCGGCACGAACGGCGCGAACGTGTCAGCATTTGGCGAAATAGTGCGGGATATCTCCCGGCAGTACCAGTTAGATTTGGATTGTTTTTCGGATAAGGTCTGTCGCGGCATCGAGCTACTCCAGTCTGAGCGCTTCGTGGAGGCGGAAACCGAGTGCAGAGAGACAATCAGGCAAGAACCGGAGAATCTTTTTGCTCGGTTTCTTCTTGGGTTCGCCTTAGGAGGAAGAAAGCATTTTGAGGATGCCCTCGATGCGTTCAGGCATGTAACCGAGGCTGTCAGTCCCGATGATGCCGCACAGTTGCGGATTTACGCACTTGGAGCTCTGATTGCAGAGGCCGGAATTCTTTTCACTCTGGAAAATTCTGGCGATGCCTCAAACGTTATAGGGAAAATTCCGGAGCTTGTAAATCAGGACGACCCGCACCCTCTACGCTATGCAGCCACTGAATGGCTTCGGCTTCTTGGCGAATTTTTCTCGGAAAAGGATCATCACGAAGAAGCTCTCGCGACCTGGCGACAAGCCTCGCAATATGTCCGCCCGGACGATCCGGAATGGTTGCGCCTGGCGCTTATCAAGACGCTCGCCGAGAAAGGAAACGTCCTTGTCGCACAAAAGCGTTATGATGAAGTTGTCTCCATTTTGGAAAGCTTCACTCAATATGTTCGTACCGATGACTCGGCAACATTACGTTACGGTGCCAGTCTAGCGTTGTTTGCTCTGGACACCGCATATTTGGAACTGGGGCGGTTTGAAGACTGGATCACTTCCCACGGCCGGTTTTCAGAATATATTTATATGAAAGATCCGGTAGATACGCGTCAGAAATTCGCTAAGCTGCTGGCCACCAGGAGCAATATTGCCAACTTGCTGGGATGTTATGACAACTCGGAATCAGGTTGCAAAAAGGCAGCAGAACTCGACCCCGAGTGTGGCGAGGCCTGGCGCGTCAGGGCGGAGGCGATTCTCAGGAGTGACGACGTTGCGCGCCTGGAAGAAGCGAAACGCTACGCTTGCCGCGCGGCGGAACTGATGCCGGAGGAACCTGCCGCGTTTCATACGGTCTCCGATGTACTGGCCCGCTGCGGGAACTGGATGGCAGCTCTTGAAAAACTTGACCGAGCGCTTTCCGTCGCCGTCGGCCAACGATACTGGAACACGCATGATCTGACGGAATCCCTAATCAATCTCACGGCGGCCGGCTGGAGCCAACAGGTCATGCAGATAATGGAAAGCCATCCTGCCCTGACTGAAACCATGGAACCGCTCTGGCACGCGGTGCGGGCGGAAACGGGAGAGGAACTCGAATCCCTGCCCGCAGAGATCACCCAAGCCGTAATTGATATAAGGAAAAGGTTCTCGGAGAAAAAAAAGATGTTGCCGAAAACAACGCCGCTATCAATCTGACAAATTCTCCCTACTTCCTGCACTCGCACTTGCGGAAGTTCTGCCTTATGTGCGCCACCACGTTTTGTATGTCCTCGGGACTCCCGAGAACATAGTTCCCATCTGGCTCATGACGGTGGGATATGCGGCCGAGGACCCTGGGCAGAGACCGAGGAAAAGGTTCGACAGGCTCTATCACTCAAACGAGTACGGAACTCCGCTTGCCGAGAACCAGGACGTGCGGAAGGAGCTTGAGGGGGAGAAACTGATACAGCCCATGGACCCGCTTCCGGGAAAGGAGGAGGAGCTTCGCCACATATGCAGGATGTTCGGTTTCACGGAAGATATGTGCGACATGCCGAAGGATAAGGTCCTTGAGATGTACGAGGAGGACTCTCCCTATTACGGGGAGCTTCCCCCGGGCCTTGAGGAAAGGGGAGTCTGAGCTCTTATATATAATAAGGAAAAGGGCGCGGTTGCCTTCTGAGTCTTTACTGAAAGGGGCCGCGCTTTTTTACGCTACTGCTTTTTGTACTCGCACTTGCAGAGGTTCTGCCTTATGTGCGCCACCAGGTTGTCTATGTCCTCGGGGCTTATTATCCCGGCCCAGGCGGTCATCATCGGGGACTTGCCGACCGCCGCTCCGCCGTTTGTTATCACGTTAACCAGGTACTCGTCCGTATAGGTCTCGAGGATCGCGGCGCTCGAGAGGTCCCTCGGCTTGGGGTCAAGAGCGGCGGCCGCGACTCCGTCGCCAAGCCCCGTGAGGCCGTGGCAGGTAGCGCAGTAGACATTGTAGATTTCTTGTCCCTTCGCGCTGTCGGCAGCCCGGGAAGCGTGGGGCGCGAGAAAGAGCGCGCAGGAAAAGACAAGTGTTGCGAGCAGGATTCCGGTTTTCATTTTCTTTGGCCTCTCTTCGGGAAAAAGTTCGATTCGGGGAAAACTTCCCTTGCCTTTGAGTATATCTCGTTTGCCTTTATAATCAACTGTGGAGGCGGCTTTGCGTGAGCGCCTCGGGCGAGGGGGTAAAGGCTAAATGGTAGAGATAAAGTACTGCGCGCGCTGCGGCTGGCTTCCGCGGTCCGCCTGGATGGCGCAGGAGCTTTTGGGCACTTTCGGGGAAGCGCTCGGCGGGGTGTCGCTTGTTCCCTCAAGCGGCGGGATCTTCGAGGTGCGCGCGGACGGGGAGCTTGTGTGGTCGCGAAAGGAGACGGGAAGGTTCCCCGAGATAAAGGAACTGAAGCGCGCGGTGCGGGACGCCGTGTGTCCGGGCATGGACCTTGGTCACACGGATTCGCTTTGAGTTCCGGGCGTATTTCCCGCGGAATTGTTTTTGACAACTGCGCCGGGTGCGTGTAGAAATCTGCCTTTGCGGCAGGGCAAAGGGTAAGGTTTTTGGGAATGTCGAACAATAACTACATACACATATTCGATACGACGCTTCGCGACGGGGAGCAGGCCCCGGGCTGCAGCATGACCTCTGAGGAGAAGCTGCGGGTCGCCTATCAGCTTGAGCGCCTGGGGGTGGACATAATAGAAGCGGGGTTTCCCATATCCTCCGAGGAGGACTTCCAGTCCGTAAAGAAGATAGCGCAGAGGATAAAGGGCTGCCAGATAGCCGGGCTCTGCAGGGCGAACACAAAGGACATAGACCGCGGCTGGGAGGCCGTGCAGCACTCAGAGAGCCCCAGGATCCATACCTTCATCGCCACCTCGGAGATACACCTTAAGCACAAGCTGAGAAAAACAAGAGACCAGGTGCTCGAGATGATAAGCGGCGCCGTTAAGCACGCGAGGAACTACACGGACAACGTCGAGTTCTCCTGCGAGGACGCGACGCGCACGGACATCGACTATCTCTGCACGGCGGTCGACGTGGCCGTCCGCTCGGGAGCCACCACGATCAATATCCCGGACACTGTCGGGTACACGATTCCCGAGGAGTTCGCCTACATAATCCATACGCTCGTAAAAAACGTCCCTAACTTGGATGACGTGATCCTGAGCGTTCACTGCCACAACGATCTCGGCCTTGCGGTGGCTAACTCCCACGCCGCGATAAGCGAAGGGGCAAGGCAGGTCGAGTGCACGGTTAACGGCCTCGGGGAGAGGGCCGGCAACGCATCGCTTGAGGAAATAGTGATGGGTCTTAGCGTGAGAAGCGACAAGAAGCCCTACACTTTCGGGATAAACACGGCGCAGATATATCCGACGAGCAGGCTCGTTTCCCAGGTAACGGGGGTTAACGTGCAGCCGAACAAGGCTATAGTCGGGGCGAACGCATTCGCCCACGAGGCGGGCATACACCAGGACGGGGTGCTAAAGGAGAGCATTACCTACGAGATAATGACCCCGCAGGAAGTGGGGATTCCCTCTAACCAGATAGTGCTCGGCAAGCACTCGGGGCGCCACGCGTTTCGCGACCGCCTTGAGGAATACGGTTATGTTCTCGAGCCTGAGGTTTTCGAAAACGCGTTTACGAAGTTCAAGGCGCTTGCCGACAAGAAGAAGTACGTTTTCGACGAGGACATAGAGGCCCTTATAAACCAGGAGTTCCTGCGGTCCTCTGATTATTACGAGTTTACGGCCGCGAGCTACTCGGGCGGAACGGACACATCTCCCGAGGCGAGCGTCACGATCATGGCGGGAGAGGAGGAGATCTCGGTCCGCGAGACGGGCTCCGGGCCGGTTGACGCGATTTTCAAGGCGGTCAAGAAGGCGACGGGACTTGATCCCAGGCTTGAGAACTTTTCTGTATCCTCGATAACGGGCGGAACCGACGCGCAGGGAGAGGTCACGGTCAGGATATCGGACGAGGGAGTGATATCGCAGGGCCAGGGGGTGGATACGGACATTTCGATAGCGAGCGCGAAGGCTTTCGTAAGCGCGCTTAACAGGCTTCGCTGGAGAAAAGAGCATCCGCGGCGGGGTTCTGAGCTTAAGGGAATTTAGATGGTTCGGGCTGTTTGGGTGCGGGGGGCCGGATGCCTTCGAAACGGTTTTCGAAAATACGTTCTCGATTTAATGCCGGGTGTCGCTCGTTCCCGGCTTTTGCGCGACATGGCGATGCTTGGTTTGTCGGCAAAATCGGGGGGGGGGGCAGATAAGGGGTTGAAATTTGAATTTATTGGTGTTATCGTTTGGGACAGTGGGGGTTTGGTGTTTTCCCGTGTTAATTTCCGAAAACGGTACAATTGAAAAAAACATGTTGACACTTCAGTGTCTTTTGGTGTAAAGTTAGTTAACGATGATGGATGGTGTTCAGACTGTATATAAATATTTGGAAACAATTCATAAGGAGGATTTTTCATTATGAAGTTACGTAACTTGATTTTCTCATTGTTCTTAGTGATAGGAGCAATTGGTTTTACTGCCTGCACGGGGGATGATGGAACTACTGGACCTCAGGGCGAGCAAGGCGAGCAAGGGCCTCCAGGCGAGCAAGGGCCTCCAGGCGAAGGTGCTGGATCTGTTGAGTATAATTATTCTTTCTTGAAGAACTGGGGAGAACCGTCGGGAAAGATGGCTTGTGACGATTCTTTGCTTACGGAAATGGGCGTGTTTCCTGGGCCTGAACTTGAGGCTCTGCCTGTTGCTACCACGGCACAACGGACGGCGTTAGTAACGGCGGCAGATGGTACTGAAGCGAATAGGAATGGGTATGTTGAGATAGCGTGTAACGCCGATGTTTTTGATCTGGTTAATCCCGACCTTAATGGAGACGGGGCAGGAGGTGATCTCGTAAGTCCCGCTGGCACCGAGACTGCTCCTACTTTGGTTTTTATAAAAAGTCACAGAGGAGGGGATGCAGCACCAGTACCGCAAGAAGGTGCTGTAGCAGCTAGCTCTGGTGTAGCTGGTGTAAGCGTAACGGAGCAAAAGAGCTTTACTGCAGGACCCTTTTTTGCTGATATGGATTCAAGAGGAGGTTCTGACGAGGCTATTCAAAGAGGTCAATTGTACCATGACTGTGGTGTGGGTACTGCGCCGGGGGCTCTACGAGGCCACTGGCGTGCGGTGAATATAGTGAATATAACGCAGAACACTAATTTGGGTTCAAATGGTTTAGAGGTGCCTCTTGCCAATACAATGATAACGAGAACGACCGATAAAGTCTGCCTCAGGCTTGATTCTCTGCCGGGTGCTGTAAAGTGTTACGTTAGGGAAAGAACGGTTGTGAACGATGGTTCCGTCGCCGCTGTGGCAGGAAGCATAGCTGATGGAGTTATGGCTGGCGACACGGAGAAGATCATCATTTATGGAGATGGTACTGATCCTGCTGTTGTTATGCCACATGCCGCAGCTGCTACGGCTGCAACTAATCCTGGGAAGCTGAATCCTACCGATGCTTCCGTAAGCGAGCAGTTCATTGGCAATGCAAATGATTTCGGAGGAACGAAGCTCTGCAACCTGTTTGTAGAGGCTGCCCCTGATCCATCGTAAGCGCGACGGGTACGGACAGTAAGTAGAGCGTTGTTAAAAGTTTCTCTCTACTGATATTCATTCTAGCTAGCATGGCGTACCAGTTCTTGGTACGCCATGCTTTTTTTGTGTGCCGAGCATGAACAGTAGCTTGGAAGTGAGAGTCTTTTATACAACCTGATGGCGGTGAAGTATTAGCCCGAACTTCACAGGCTAAAAAAGCCTGAATCTCTTCACAACCCACTGTCACAATTGAGTTTTTTAGGAACTAGGTGAGTTTTTACCTGTCTTTTTGTTCACATGTCTCTGTTGAATTGCTTTTTCTTCTCTTCCCTTGACACTTCGGTGTCTCTGCGAAGGCTGCCAAAACGAATTCCTACGAAAGTAATTGACTGTCTGCACATACCCACTCTTGATACTCCTTTACAGTTTAACTAATGGCTGAAAAATCGAGCTGGATTGACCAAGGGTCGCTCGGTTCGGGTCAGGTGCTCGAGGCCGCTGGATGTAATCGGGCGATTCTCGATCAGACGGTTGGCAGAATTTCCGCTCAACTCAATTCTTAAGCTCCCTAAAAGTGAAAGAAGGGTAGTGGTATAATATTTCCTTCATGAGTTCACATACCCCCCTTATGAGTCAGTATCTAAGCGTAAAAAAGGAGTATCCGGACTCTATACTTCTTTTCAGGCTCGGAGATTTTTACGAAATGTTCTACGACGACGCGAAAACCGCATCGGAAATACTCGGAATAGCGCTTACCTCGAGGGACCGTTCGAAAAAAAATCCCGTGCCTCTCTGCGGAGTCCCCTTCCACAGCGCGGAGCCCCACATATCAAAGCTTCTCGGAAGCGGGAAGAAGGTGGCAATCTGCGAACAGGTAAGCGATCAGAAGAAAACAAGAGGGCTAGTGGAGAGAAAGGTCGTCAGGGTTCTTACCCCCGGGGCCGTTCTTGACTCGGAGAACCTCGAATCGAAAAGCAACAATTTTCTCGCGTGCGTGGCCGAGGAAAAAGACGGCTTCGCGCTTTCCTTCTGCGACATCTCGACGGGGGAGTTCAGGACATCTTTTTTCCGCTTGCCTGAAGACCTTATCTCGGAAATTGCCAGTATCGACCCAAGGGAAATTCTGATCACGGATTCCGACGTGGAATCTCCCTGGCTTAAATCCCTGCTTGACGCAAGTCCCCGCACGCTCGTAACGAAGGTTGAATCCTGGAAGTGGGAGCTTGAGCGGTGCAGGGAGATTCTGACTGACGCTTTTGCGGTTCTTACCCTCGAAGCACTTGAGATCGAAAAATACCCCGGATGTGTCCGCGCCTGCGGAGCGCTTTTTGACTACCTTCGGGAAACGCAGAAGGATTTCATGCCGGAGGTAGGGTTCCCGAAGTACTACGACACGGTCAACTACATGAAAATAGACGAGTGGACCGCGAGGAACCTTGAGCTTCGAAGCTCAACCGAAGGGTCCCTTAAGCACTCGCTGCTCGGCGTAATGGACGAGACCCGCTCACCCATGGGTGCGAGGCTCCTTCGCCGCTGGATGAGCTACCCCCTGCTCGATGCAGAAGAAATAGGGAAAAGGCAGGAGGCCGTGGGGGAGCTGCTTGAGAGTCTCTCCGCAAGAGAAGATCTCGTGGAGGCCCTCGGGAAGGTCGGGGATCTTGAAAGGCTGATCCACAGGATCGAGACCCCTTCCGCAAGACCCAGGGACCTTGCATCCCTTCGGGATTCCTCGTTTTACATAGAAAAACTCCGCGACGCCATGTCGGATCTCGGCTCTGGGGCCCTTGCCTCGCTTCGCGAGAGGATGGATGATTTTCGCGACCTCCGCGGTTATCTGGAGGGCGCCCTTGTCGATGCGCCGCCAGTTTTCGCGCGGGATGGAGGGGTTATAAGGGAAGGATTCTCCCCGGAGCTTGACCGGCTGCGCAAAATCCAGAGCGACGGGCGGAAATGGATATCCGAGCTTGAGGGGCGGGAGAGGAAGAGAACGGGGATAGCCAACCTAAAGATCGGCTACAACAGGGTATTCGGCTACTACATCGAGGTTACAAACTCCAAGCTTTCTTCTGTGCCCGAGGATTACTCAAGAAGACAGACCCTTTCGGGAAGCGAACGCTTCATCTCCCCCGAACTTAAGGAATACGAAGAGCAGATACTCACCGCGGCGGAACGTATAACCGAGCTTGAGGCCTCGCTTTTCGAGGAAGTGCGCAGACAAGCCGCCGCCGAGTCCCTGCGCGTAAAGGCCACGGCGGCCGTGGTCGCGGAGACAGACGTTTTCTGCTCCATGGGAGAGATCGCGTCGCGCTACGGTTACTGCAGGCCCGAATTTGTCCCCCACTCCGCAATTGAACTCAGGGACTCCCGCCACCCCGTGATCGAGAGGATGGGCCTTGAGAGGGGATTTGTCCCGAACGACGTCACCCTCGATTCGGAGGACAAGCGCTTCATGATCATCACGGGGCCCAACATGTCGGGCAAATCGACCCTGATAAGGCAGGTGGCGCTCATATCGCTGATGGCCCAGATGGGAAGCTTCGTCCCGGCCCGTTCGGCAAGACTCGGGATGGTCGACCGTGTTTTTTCGAGGGTGGGGGCGTCAGATAATCTCACGGCCGGCCGCTCAACCTTCATGGTCGAGATGGTTGAGACCGCGCACATACTGCAGAACGCTACCCCGAGGAGCCTCGTCATACTTGATGAGATCGGGCGGGGCACGAGCACTTTTGACGGGATGAGCATAGCGTGGGCGGTTTCGGAGTATCTCTACGACCTGGAACCCATTACCCTTTTCGCCACCCATTACCATGAGCTGTCAAATCTGGCGGACGTAAAGCCCGGGATCACCAACTCGAACGTCGCGGTAAAGGAGGAGGGAGGGGAGATACTGTTTCTCCGCAAGCTCGTCCCGGGAGCCACAAGCCACAGTTACGGGATACAGGTGGCGCGGCTTGCCGGGGTTCCCCCGAAGGTCCTTAACTCCGCGAGGAAGGTTCTTTTTTCCCTTGAGAAATTCAAGGCCGGGCTCTCTCAATCAATGCTTGGCGGGCAGCTTCTTCTTTTCGATACTGAAGGGGACGGAGAATCCGAGGCCGCGTTTAGGAAGGAAGAGCTTCTCACGGATGATCTTGCAACCCTTGATCCCATGAACATGACTCCCATGGAAGCGCTTGAGAAACTGATCGAGCTTTCAGAGAAGGCGAAAAAATAAAAGCTCTCAATCTAGAGATATACGGGCAACGCTCTTT
>JAPPFE010000036.1 GCA_028823955.1 Candidatus Dadabacteria bacterium | reverse complement strand
AAGGTCGGAAAGAGTATCGAGATTGTCAGTCAAAGCCATATGGCACCTCTTTTACACAGTTTCATATTTTGGAAGTCAGCGGGGTATTTTACCAAAACGAGCGGAAAAATAAAACCGCTCCCCACGCCGTGCGCGTGAGCTAAGCGATTTTGGAACTACGGAGGGGTTTTTGCAGCTTCAGAACGTCAGCTGAACTTGCGTAGCGCGACACTTACGTTCGTTCCGCCGAAACCGTAGGAATTGCTGAGAGCCACCTTTATGTCGCTCTCCCTCGCGGTGTGCGGAATGTAATCCAGATCGCATTCGGGATCGCTCTCAAAAAGGTTTATAGTCGGCGGCAAAACGCCGTCTCGAAGCGCAAGTACGCAGATTGCCGCTTCCACCGCGCCCGCAGCGCCGAGCAGGTGGCCGGTCATGGATTTCGTGGAACTCACCGGAATTCGCCGGGCGTCCTCGCCGAACACCTCCTTGATCGCATTGGTCTCGTTAACGTCGTTAAGACGCGTCGAGGTTCCGTGGGCGTTTATGTAATCCACGTCCCCGGGATTAAGGCCCGAATCCTCCAAAGCCGCGTTCATGCAGCTCGACGGCCCCTCAAGCGAAGGCGCCGTGATGTGAAAGGCGTCGGCGCTCATTCCGGAGCCGAGCACCTCGGCGTATATTCTGGCACCCCTTTTTTTCGCGAACTCGAGTTCTTCAAGAATCAGCACTCCCGCCCCTTCTGAAAGAATAAACCCGTCGCGCCCCATCTCAAAAGGCCTCGACGCGGTCTCCGGCTCGTCGTTTCTGGTCGAAAGCGCCTTCATGGCGTTAAAAGCCGCGAAGGTAAGGGGGATTAGCGGAGCTTCGGCTCCGCCGGCTATCATAACGTCCGCCTTGCCGTCCTGTATTATCTTGGCGGAAAGCGCGAGCGAGTGACCGCTTGCGGAACACGCGGTCGTCGAAGAACAGTTGGGACCCTTGGCGTTGAACCTTATCGAGACGTATCCCGAAGCCATGTTGGTCACTATGTTCGGTATGAAAAACGGGGAAACGCGGTTAGGACCCTTGTTCTCCATCGTGAGGACGGTGTCGTAGAAGGTTTTCATCCCGCCGATTCCCGATCCGATAAAAGTCCCCGTGCGCCCGGAGATATCATCGGTAACCTCAAGCCCGGCATCCTCAAGCGCCAGCTTGGTAGCCGCGATGGAGAGCTGAATGAATCTGTCGTTTCTCTTCGCGTCTTTCGGCTCCATGTAGAGCGTCGGTTCGAAATCCTCCACCTGCCCCGCGATCTGCGTTTTAAGATCCGAAGGATCAAAGGACGAAACCCTGCTCACTCCCGGAACCCCTTCGCAGATCGAAGACCACGTGGCGTCGTTCCCCACCCCGACGGGCGTTATAAGCCCTATACCTGTAACCGCTACCCTTCTTTCCATCTCCCCTTATTCATCCTCCGAAGCGGCTTCAACCGAACTCTGGATAAAGTTGATCGCATCCTGAACGGTTATTATGTTCTCCGCGTCTTCATCCGAGATCTCAAGCCCGAACTCATCCTCCATGGACATTATAAGTTCCACGAGGTCAAGCGAGTCGGCTCCGAGATCCTCTATAAAGGAAGAATCGGGAGTTATCTCATCCTCGGCTTTGCCGAGATGGCTCGCGATCATCTCCTTTACCTTAGCTAAAATTTCAGCATTATCCTTTGCCATGTGAGTCAAACCTCCTAAATTTTACATGTAAATTCCGCCGTTAACTTTTATAACCTCCCCGGTTATGTACGACGCGCCTTCGGAAACCAGAAAACACACCACGTTTGAGATGTCCTCAACGCGCCCGAATCTGCCGAGAGGTATAGCTTCCAGATATTTTTTTCTCATTTCCTCGTTAAGGTCCGCGATAATATCAGTCTCAACAAAACCGGGACTTACGGCGTTCACGGTTATTCCCCTTGAACTGAATTCCTTGGCGGTTGCTTTCGTGAGACCTACTACCCCGGCCTTTGAAGCGGCGTAATTCGCCTGCCCCGGGTTTCCGGCCTCACCGGCAGTCGAGGTGATATTTATTATTCTTCCGTAACGGTTCTTGAACATGCCCCTTGAAACCGCCTTGGTACAGTTAAACGCTCCCTTGAGGTTTATGTCCATGACACGGTCCCAGTCCTCCTCCCCCATTCTCATCAAAAGCCCGTCATTCCTTATTCCCGCGTTGTTAACAAGTATATGTATTCCGCCCAGTTCACCCGAGAGTTCCCCCACGCACCGCTGAACCTCGTCGAAATCGGAGACGTCAAAGCCGACCGCCCTGCCCTTGCCCCCCTCCTGCTCTATCTCCTTGAGGGTCTCCTCGGCCGCCTGGCTGTTGCTGATGTAGTTAACCAGAACATACGCCCCGCGCGAAGCGAGTTTCTTCGCAATGTCCTTTCCTATCCCGCGCGACCCGCCGGTTATAAGTGCAACTTGGTTACTGAATTCCATCTGTCTTAATATGATTTAACTCCTCAATTTTTTCAATACCGGCGCAACGAACGCCCTTAAGAGTTCTTTTCACAAGACCGCTTAGAACCTTGGAGGGACCGATCTCAAGAAACTCAGAAACCCCGGAGTCCTTTAGAAACTCAAGGGACTCAGCCCATCTCACCGGGCTCACCACCTGCTCCACCAGTATATCCGCCACCCTGGCGGAATCGGAATTGGCCTCCGCCCCGGTATTGGTGACTACAGGACACTTAACAGGGTGAAAATCTATTTCCCCGAGAACATCCCTGAGACGCGCGGCTGCGGGCTCCATAAGGGAGCAGTGAAAAGGCGCGCTCACCTCGAGCTCGACAACCCGTCTTGCTCCTTTTTCCTTAGCAAGCTCCGACGCGGCCGAAACGGCCCCGGCTTCTCCTGAGATAACGGTCTGTGTGGGCGAATTAAAATTAGCCGGGGAGACCACGTTTTCTTCCCCCGCAACCTCGGCGCAAAGCTCGCTTACTTCCTCGGACGTGAGACCCAGCACGGCAGCCATTTTCCCGACTCCCGGGGGAACCGCTTCCTGCATGAACTCCCCTCTTTTTCTCACGGTACGCACGGCGTCACCGAACCCGAGGCACCCGGAGGCGACAAGGGCCGTAAATTCTCCGAGACTGTGTCCGGCGACCAGGTCGGGCCTTATTTCCGTCTCCTCAAGAACCACTCTCAACGCGGCCACGCTCGTTGTAAGTATCGCCGGCTGGGCGTTCGCGGTAAGAGCAAGGGTCGCCGCCTCGCCGTCGAAGCAAAGCTTCGCCAGGTCGATTCCCAGAGCGTCATTTGCTTCTTCATAAGTCTGCCTCGCAAGAGCGAACTCGGCGCAGAAATCAGCGCCCATGCCAATGTACTGGGAGCCCTGACCTGGAAAAAGGAAAGCTATCATGGATTCAGTGTATGTTTAGTCTTCCGCAACGACTTCCGTATCGGGAGCCTGTCTGAAGAAATTCCTTCCCTTGTAGTAACCGCAACTGGGACAGGCCCTGTGGGGAGGTTTCATCTCGTTGCACTCGGGACAAAAGGAAGCCCCCGGCAACGCAACGGAATAATGGGTTCTTCTTTTTCTTGATTTCGATCTGGAAGTCTTTCTTTTGGGTAATGCCATCTCAGTCTCCTGGTTGAAACTATATCTTTATATCTTTAAGCACCGCAAAGCGCGAATCCCCCTGGTGAGTCTCGCAACCGCACTGCTGTTCGTTAAGATTCTGTCCGCACCCGCTGCAAAGTCCCCTGCAATCCTCGACGCAGACCACCTTGTAGGGAAGCGAAAGATTTACCTGTTCTCTCATGTAATCGTTAAGGTCTATCGTCCTACCCCGGTAAGTTTCATAGTCTATATCCCCGCCTGTTTCCTCTTTCTTTTCTGTCTCAGAAGGCGAAAGAATGAGGTTTACCTCAAGATTCGTATCAACGCTTACGTCGCTTAAGCAACGGGAACACCGGGCGACCGCCAGGAATCCGATTTTTCCCCGCACGCTTATCTCGCCCGCCGTGCGTAAAAGATCAATATGAAACTCTATATCGGAATCCACGCTCGCGACTTCTGATTTCTCGGAACCGCCGAGCCATCCCGGCCCCCTCGTGAGATTAAGACTCAATCCCCCGTCCTTTATTTCCGATACGTTAACTCTCATCGCGCGGAAACCCCGCCTGCAAAAATTGCTCTAATATAAACCACAATCGCTTTATTGCAAGTTATATTGGAAAAAAACAGCCGCCGGGGAAACAGACGGACCGCTCAGACATTATGACAGGCGACGCTTCGCCCATCTGCTCCTTTCTCCTCGAGCCGCGGAGTCTCCCTTGAGCACACCTCGGTCGCAAGAGGGCATCTCGGGTGAAAACTGCACCCCGAGGGGATATCCGCAAGACTCCTTATTTCCCCCGATATGGATGCTTCGCTGCCGTTTTCGCTCCTGGTTGTTTTTATCTCGGGAATGGCGGAGATAAGCATCTTGGTGTAAGGGTGCATGGGTTTTGAGTAGATCTCTTCGCTGGGAGCGATCTCGACTATTTTCCCGAGGTACATTACGGCCACCAGATCGCTTACGTGCTTTACGACGCGGAGGTCATGGGATATGAAAAGGTAGGAAAGACCGTGTTTTTTCTGAAGATCCTTAAGCAGGTTTATTATCTGCGCCTGCACCGACACATCAAGCGCCGAGACGGGCTCATCGCAGACAACGAACTTCGGGTGAAGAGAAATGGCGCGCGCTATGGCTATTCTCTGGCGCTGTCCCCCGCTGAACTCGTGAGGGTAGCGACCCATGACATCGGCTCCCAGACCCACTTCGCCGAGAAGCCGGACCACGAACTCGCGGCGCTCTTCTTTCTTTACCGTGTTATGGATGCTTATTCCCTCGGAGACAAGCGAGCCCACGTTCATCCTGGGGTTAAGGGAACCGTAGGGGTTCTGGAATATCATCTGCATTTCCCTTCTCAGGGAACGAAGCCGGGACGGGTCAAGTTCGGTGATGTCTTCCCCCTCGAAGAATATCTTCCCGGCGGTCGGGGCAAGAAGTCTCAGCACCGTTTTTCCAAGCGTAGTCTTTCCGCTGCCGCTCTCTCCAACAAGACCCACCGTGCTGCCCTTCTTGACTTCAAGTTCTACTTCATCAACGGCACGTACATATTCGGAAACCCTTGATAAAATACCCTTGCGGACAGGGAAGTACTTTTTAAGTCCCTTTACGCTTACTATTGCTTTATTCTCTTCCATTTTTCAAAAACATTTCGTAACGGAAACAGGCCGAACCGTGAGAATCTGAAACACTGTAAAGGTCCGGCTGCGCCTCAAAACATTTCCCCTCCGCGTACTCGCAGCGGTTGTTGAACCTGCATCCCTCGGGGAACTCCCCGGGAGACGGAATCGTACCCCTTATCGAGTGAAGCTCCTCGCCCGCCGACTGGCCGGGAATCGAGTTTATAAGTCCTATCGTGTAGGGATGGGCAGGGGCGGAAAAAAGCTGCTCGACGCTTCCCTGCTCGACCACCTTCCCCGCGTAAAGAACATAGACATCATCAGCGACGTTGGAGATAACCCCGAGGTCATGGGATATAAGCATAACCGCCATCCCCATCCTGTCCCGCAGACTTTTTATGAGAGACAGAATCCCCGCCTGGATGGTCACGTCAAGGGCGGTAGTGGGCTCATCGGCTATCAGCAGCTCGGGGCTGCAGGCAAGGGCCATCGCGATCATTACCCTCTGGCACATTCCCCCGCTCATTTCGTGCGGGTAGCTTGAGTATCTCTCCGCGGGAGAGGGAATGCCGACTGTGTCTAGCAGATCAACCACCCTTTTTTTCTCCTCTTTCCTTGAGACCTTCTCATGAACCCTTATGACCTCGCCTATCTGGTCTCCCACGGTGTAAACGGGATTAAGGGAACTCATCGGTTCCTGAAATATCATGGAGATCCTGTTTCCACGGTAATGCCTGAGTTCCCGCTCGGTGAGCGAAAGGAGATTTTCTCCCTTGTATATCACTTCCCCCGAGTTCACCCTGGCAGGCGGCACGGGCAGAAGCCCCATGACGGAAAGAGCGGTGAGGGTTTTTCCGCAGCCGCTTTCCCCCACGACCCCGACTATCCTCCCCTCTCCTATACTGAGGCTCACGTCTCCCAGGACCTCAAGCTCCCCGCCTTCTGAGGGAAAGGACACGTTAAGGTTTTTTATCTCAAGCAGCTCTGAATTCGCCATCACGTAATATTATCTTTCCTTTAGTTTGGGGTCTATCGCGTTTCTGAATCCTTCCCCCACCAGATTAAGAGCCGTAACCGTCACGAAAATCGCAAGCCCGGGGAAAAGAACAAGCCACCACGCGAAATCCACGTACTTCTGGGACTGCGAAATTATCTCTCCCCAGCTGGGTTCCGGGGGTGTCACCCCGAACCCGAGAAAGCTGAGACTCGATTCAACCAGTATAGCTCCCGCCACTCCGAAGGTGGCGCTCACCAGAACGGGCGCGAGAGCGTTGGGAAGCATGTGTTTTAGTATAATCCTGCGGTCGCCGCTTCCAAGCGCCCATGCCGCCTCGACGTAGTTCGTCTGGCGAAGCTTCAGAAACTCCCCGCGAACGAGCCTCGCCACGCCCGTCCAGCCCGTTATGCCTATCACTATCATGATGTTGTAAATGCTGGGCTCCGTAAAGGCGAGGATGGTGAGAATCAGGAAGAAAACAGGGAAAGTGATCATCACCTCTATCAGCCTTGAAATCGCAAAATCAATCCAGCCGCCGTAATAACCCGCGATCGCCCCCAGTATTATTCCTATCACCATGGCTATCCCGACGGCGACTACCCCTATTGAAAGCGATATCCTCGCCCCGTGAATCATCCTGCTGAGAACATCCCTTCCCCTGTCGTCCGTGCCAAGAAAATGGTTCCCGTCGGGAGCCGAGAGAACGGAGAAGAAATCGCTTTCCGTGGGGCTGTACTTTACGGGGGGAAAGATCGCGAACGAATCCGGATCGTCAAGATACATGCCCCGAAGGTCCTCTCCGCGAAACTCGGGATAATCGATAACCACGGGGAAATAGTACTTGCCATCCTCAACGAGCACTATGGGCCTGTTGCCCGCGAGGAAACTTTCAAAAATCGCCGTCACCGCGAGGAGAATTATGAAGAAAAACGAGACGTACGCTAGGGAGTCCTTTTTGAATTCGATCCACACCCTGTCCCAGTACCCGATGCCTGAGCTCTGCTTCATGACTTCCTCTCAAAGCCGATCCTGGGGTCAACCACGGCGTAGGTTAAATCCGATATGAGAATGCCGATCAGGGTAAGGAAAGCGGAGATGGTGGCGACGGCCATTATGACTGGGTAGTCCCTTGAAAGCACGGACTCAAATCCCAGCCTTCCTATCCCGGGGATCGAAAAGATGGTCTCTATGATAACGCTTCCCCCTATCATGGCGGGAAGAATCGAGGCGATTATCGTAACTATTGGGATAAGCGAATTCCTTAGGGCGTGCTTGAAAAGCACCCTGTTAGGCGCAAGCCCCTTGGCCCTAGCTGTCCTTATGTAGTCCTCCCGTAGCACTTCAAGAAGGCTTCCCTTCTGGTAGCGCGAAAGCGATGCGAGGGAGGCGTAGGTAAGGCAGAACACGGGGAGAACAAGATGCCAAAGGAAATCGAGGGTTCTCTCGAGAAAAGGAAGGTCCTCGTATCCCCTCGAGTGCACTCCGTATATGGGGAAGATATCAAAAGCTCCCCCGCCGCCGAAGAAATAGATAAGCACCACGGCCATCCAGAAGCTCGGAATCGAGTAGAGAAGAAAAAGAACGAAAGTCGTTGCGCGCTCCGCAAAGCTCCACTGCCTAACGGCTGACCAGGCCCCGATCGGTATGGCTAGCAGGTACACGAGGAAGATCGAAAGAGCGTTCAGTATGAGAGTGATCGGAAGTCTTTCCGCTATCTTGTCTATTACCGGGCGGTGGTCCTTGTAGGAATTTCCGAAATCAAGCGTCACGATCTGGCCGAGCCAGATGAAATACCTCTGGTGAACGGGCTTATCGAGACCGTAGAGCTTTTTGGTCTGCTCGACTATCTCCTTGGTCACCTGATCGCTTTTTATTCCCTGATCAAGCGACATCCTGCTCTCAACGGGACTTCCCGGGGCAAGCTGTATCACCAGGAAAGTGATAAGGGTGATCCCGAACAGTGTGGGAATCATCAGCAGAAGTCTTTTCAGGATGTAGTCTTTCATTGCGTCCGTTGAGTCTCAGGGGAAATTATACACATAACAGTTTTTGTTTATGTGCACATGGCCTTGCACGATTAACCGGAATCAATCAGTTCGAGTCAAACTCTCCGTCCCGAATTTCGAGATGACTTCCAACGTCTCGCGTACGTCGTTCCAGGTCGTCGAGTGGTTGATGACGCACATCCTGAGCGCAAACGTCCCGTGAAGAAGCGTCGATGATATGAACGCGCGGTCTTCCCAGAAAACACGGGCGAGCACGGTCCTGTTGATTTCTTCCAGCACGTCTTCGCCAAGGTCGGTGTTTGCGGGGTTTACGCGGAAGCATGCGATCCCCAATGTCGCAGGAGTTAACATCTCCAGGACGGGACTGTCCTCGACGTACTCCCCAATCCGGTGCGCCAGCGTCATCCCATGCGATACGGCTCGCCGGAACGCGGCCATTCCGAAAGCCTGAACCGACATCCAGATCTTAAGCGCCCGGACGGAGCGGCTGAGTTGCAGGCCCCTGTCCGAAAAATTCGGATGGTTAGCACCCCAAATCGTGTCCTGGAGAATATCGTGCTTGGTGGCAAATACCCGCTCGAGCGTGCGTACATCCTTTACCATCAGGCCCCCTATCTCATAAGGCTGAAAGAACCACTTGTGTGCGTCCAGCACAACTGAATCGGCGCGTTCGATTCCACTCAAGATATTCTTGCCTTCCTCGGTCACGATAGCAAAGCCTCCATGCGCAGCGTCGACGTGAAGCCATATATCCTGGGCCTCGCAATAGTCCGCCATCGCTTCCAGCGGGTCGACAGCTCCGCTGCTGGATGTTCCAGCATTCGCACACACCGCGATGGGACTGAGTCCGGCGGCTCGGTCCTCGGCCACGGTCTCGACAAGCGCATCCATGTCCATACGGAAATGCTCATCGGCTGGAACCATACGAATGCATTCTGGACGAATACCTATAACCCTGGCCGCTTTGACGAGCGCACTGTGGCTCTGGTCGCTCATGTACAAGCTGGCACGCTCCGGGTGGTTTGCGGCCTCCCGCGCCGCGACAAGGGCATCAAGGTTCGCCGCCGAGCCTCCGCTCGTCAGCAGTCCGCCCGCACTCTCCGGATAGCCAATCCAGCGCCGAAACCAGTCGATCACGACAAGCTCCAGCTGACTCGGACCGCTCGAAGTCAGCCAGGAGCACTGGTTGACATTAAATCCGGCAATCATAAAATCGGCCAGCACTCCGGGCCAAGTGGGCTGCGAGGGGATAAATCCAAAACAACGCGGGTGATCCAAGCGCAGTGCGATCGGAAGGATCTCGTTTGCGGCCTCCTCGATCACTTGCGAGGCTGAACGGCTCTCCTCGGGTGGAGGCTTGAGCAGCCGATCCTCAAGTTCTCGTCGGAACTCTCCATCCCAAGCACCTTCTCCGGGCAAGTTCTCAATGCGCTGCACTACCAACTCTGCCGTTTGGCGTGCAAGTTCCAGCATCTGTTCCGGTGACATACTGAGATCGCTTTTGACCCCACCATCACCGTCTTTTGCTTTGCTCATCGCATGTCCTCACGGGCACAGAGGTGAAGTGCGCCGGATAAGAAAACAAACAATGCGGGCGCAAGTATAAAAAGTGCCTGTCCGCTTCTGCTTTCTACAGTGGAACACATTTCTGCTGAAATTTTTATTAATTTTCTCCCTTTTTTAACTCGGTTAAACAAAAGGAGCAATCCAAACCTGTTTAACGCAGAGGAAATATTGTCGGGAGTAACGGTAATTATACAATCTTTGGAAAAAGTCGAAACCCCTTTACATTCGGTCTGAACATTACCAACAAGCAGGAATGTGGTAGTATCAGATATTGTGATCGATATCTCGGCACTTATTGCAGCGATTAAAGGAGAAACTGAATGAACTCAACAACAAAACCATTCCACCTTATCATCAACGGCAAGAAGGTCCCTACCGGGCGATGCTTTGAAGTGCTGAATCCCGCTAACGAAGAAGTGGCCGGGCTTGCGTCGCTGGCAAGAAAGAAAGATCTGGATGATGCCGTGCGAGCCGCCCAGACGGCGTTTAGAAAATGGCGCGAAGTGCCCGAATCCCAACGGCAGGCAGCATGTCTGGAAATTGCCTCCAAAATTGAGGAAAATGCCGAGGAACTCGCCCGCATTCTGACCGCTGAGCAGGGCAAGCCCCTAAATGGCCTCGGCTCACGCTGGGAAATCGGCGCCGCGGTAGCCTGGACCCGCTACACGGCCAGCCTTTCCCTGCCGGTTAAAGTCCTCCAGGACAACAATGAAGGCAGGGTCGAGCTTCACCGCAAGCCGATCGGTGTCGTGGGCTCGATTACTCCCTGGAACTTTCCGGTTCTGATCGCGATCTGGCATATCGTTCCCGCTGTTCTCTCGGGCAACACTGTAGTGTCGAAGCCCTCTCCCTTTACGCCCCTGTCAACGCTGCGCCTAGTTGAACTCATGAACGAGGTGCTGCCGGAAGGCGTGGTCAACTGCGTTGCCGGCAAAGACAGGCTGGGCGCCGCAATGACGGTGCATGAAGGGATCGGCAAGATCGTTTTCACCGGTTCCTGCGCGACCGGCCAGAAAATCATGGCGAACTCGGCGGAAACCATGAAGCGGCTTACTCTTGAACTTGGCGGAAACGACGCCGGAATAGTTCTTCCGGACGTCGATCCCAAGCAGATCGCCGAAGGGCTTTTCTGGGGCGCGTTCATCAATAGCGGCCAGACCTGCGCGGCGTTAAAACGGCTCTACGTTCATGATGACGTGTACGATGAGGTCTGCGATGAACTGGTTGAACTCGCCCGAAAGATGAAGGTTGGCGAGGGTACGAACGAGGATGTCGTTTTGGGTCCGATCCAGAACCGAAAGCAGTACGATATCGTGGCCGACTTGGTGCGAAGCGCGGAGTCCAAGGGACGCGTGCTCCTGGGTGGAGACCCCGGAGAGATACGGGAAGAAATGGGCGGGAAGGGATATTTTTATCCGCTCACGATCATAGCCGACCTGGAAAACGGAGACCCCTTGGTTGACCAGGAACAGTTCGGTCCCGTTCTGCCGATTATCCGCTATCGTCAGATCGAAGAGGCGATAGAAAAAGCAAACGACAATCCGAACGGTCTCGGGGGTTCGGTCTGGAGCCGGGACATAGAAAAGGCAAGAGAGATCGCCAACCGGATGGAATGCGGTTCGGTCTGGATAAACAAGCACGGGATGATCCAGCCCAACGCCCCGTTCGGCGGGGTAAAACGCTCGGGCTTCGGCGTTGAATTCGCAGAGGAAGGTCTGGTGGAATACACGGATATTCAGGTTGTCTTTTCCTGAACCGTCCCGGTGTCAGCTTCCCTCAATCCTAAGTATTTACGTAAACCCTCCGGAACAAACCATTCCCTAGTATCAAATCCCAGCGGATAGAGCATTACGTTATTAAACCTTCTGTGCACAACCACGGTGGATTTTCTCGCGAAAAGAAACGTGTACAGTTGCTCTTCGTGGAGAATCCTTGAGAAATTCTCAGGATAAATCCATATAGAATTTCTCATCCTCCTTTGCAAAATGACAAGAATTACTTCGAAGTTAATTTGTTTTATCAGATGGCCTTGAAAATATATCAGAACTCCGCATATTGAATCTTATATAGATAAAAACCAGGAGGTAGAACATAATGTCTATAACACCACCCAGTAAGGGGTTTATTTTCTGGCCGGTAGGAAACGGGGACAGTACCACTGTTCGCATTTCGGAATCTACTTACTTCCAAATTGATTTGCGGCATATGGCTAAATCTGAAGAGGATGATGACACCGCATGGCCTGTGATTGATGAGTTAATTGAAATACTACCCAAGGTTAACGGTGTTCCCTACCTGTCAACCTTTGTATTAACTCATCCCGACAAAGATCATTGCCAAGGTTTCAAGGACCTTCTGTCTCAAGCTGTTATATCAGAATTATGGCTTTCGCCACGTATATTTCGTGAATACAAAGAAAATGCTGATTTGTGTGAAGACGCAGAGGCTTTTTATGAAGAGGCAATGCGTCGAGTTAAATTGGCTATCGAAAACCCTTCTAACCTTGGGGCTGGCGACCGAATCCGCATCATCGGTTATGACGAACTGCTTGAAGAAGATGAATTTGAGGGTTTTCCTTCAAGGCTTCTCACAACTCCTGGAAACACTATTACAATGGTTGATGATAAAGATGTCTACGATGATTTTGAAGCATTTGTCCACGCTCCATTCAAGGAAGATAGCTATGGAGAGCGAAACGATTGTAGCATTGCGCTACAGATTAGTCTCAAATCGGGAAATGAAGTCGGTCGAGCATTGCTGATGGGAGACCTGCAATATCCGATTATCCGCAAGATATTTAACCGCAGCTGCAGAGACACTTTATACTGGAATGTGCTGCTGGCACCACATCATTGTTCGAAGTCTGTTATGTACTGGAAGGATGAAGGTGAAGAGGAAGAGACACTTAGGGCTGATATTGTAAAAGATATTGGCAATCATTCTCTTGCCCCGGGATATATAGTGTCAAGTTCTGAACCAATCAATCCCCGATAGCAACGAACCGGGAGATAACCCACCCCACGCAGTTGCCAAAGTTGAGTATGAGAGCATCGTTCCAAACGAATTTCTATGCACACACGAGCACCCTGACGAAGACGACCCACAGCCAATCATCTTTGAGGTTACAGAAAACGGTTTTAATTACGTCGGAGATGTAGATACACCTGAGCCTATTGAAGATGCACTAAAGGCAACGGGTGCCGGTGGCGGTGCTGCATCCTCGGCTAAGGGATTTGGATGAACTGTTGCTTACCGAAGGTCAGAAGTTTGCGCTGAGACAACTCCATCGTATCGCAGATTTTAGAAAGTCTGCGTTGCGCATCCATCACATTCACCAGAAAACCGCCAAGACGGATGATTTGCGGGTGGATATATCTCTTGACTGTTCTCGCTATAAGCATAAAGAAGGAGGATTAAAACTTCATCCCCGGGAAAATGTGCAGGTTTATATACCGTCTGAATTTCCTGATATCATTCCCCGCGTCTACACCGCACACACACGTTTCTCGGGCTATCCACATGTTCAGTGGGACAACTATTTGTGTTTATACCTATCGCCGGAGACCCAATGGGAACCTGCTCGTGGTATGATTGGTTTTGTAGAGCAACTCGCTGAGTGGTTGAAAAAAGCTGCACAGAATGAGCTTGACGACCCAGAGAGACCGTTACATCCTCCAGTGGCTTACCGTGGTAGCAACACTTGCGTGGTCGTTCATAAAAATACACCCACACACGATCAATGGCCCTGGTTCGGTGCAGCCACGTTCTCAAGAACAAAAACGAGTCTTCTTGAAATAAACGGTTGGTTGCCTATTTCAGAATTACCAGTGGATAAGCCTTTTGCACCTGCGCTATTGCTTGACTTTGAGTTGCCTTTCGAATACCCACAAACCGTAAGGCATCTGCTAGGTTATCTTAAATCGCGTGGGGTAGATACAGCAAACATTATAGTTCGTTTAATGCTAGCTGCTAGAAGGTTAAATCAAGGCGAGCATCTTTATGTGGTAATTGGAACTCCTTCACGTGGAATTGCAGGGGATTTTAGGGGTCGACTTCAGCATCTTCAGGTATGGGAAATCAATTCAATTCATGCTTTGTCCCTTAAAACCATTTCACTTGCATGTGAGTTGTTGTCGCTTTACGAAGTCCCAGAACCCCATAAGAAACTTCGAGAGATACTAGGCGATGTTTTTGAAGATGTTCAACGTTGGCAAAGCACCAGTGAAGTCCACTGGTGCCGTGTAATGGAAAACCGATCGGAGATTGTCCAGCGTCGCGATGCCGGAACCCCAATGGATGAATTGCGAGGTAAGTCAGTAGCGGTCTTTGGTTGTGGAGCACTTGGGGGTGCAGTAGCCGAGCATCTAGTACGCGCCGGTGTAAGTTGTCTTTCTTTGTATGATAACGCCATCGTACATCCAGGAATTCTCGTGCGACAAAATTATGAATGGGGTGATGTGGGGTGGTCTAAAGCCAGTGCTTTGAAGCGACGGCTTGATGCTATTGGACTCGGGTGCAAAATTGTCTGTCACACTGAGAACATAATTACAACAACTCTTCAAGATACAAGTTTTTCAGATGGTGTAGATTTGCTCATTGACGCTACTGCCTCATTGCGAGTACGCCATCGCCTAGAAAAATTACGAAAAGACACAGAGTGGCATTTACCGATAGCGGCAATGATGGTAAGTGGACAAGCTCAACATGGTGCTTGGGTATTAGCCCCGGCTGAATACTCCGGGGGTCCGTTAGATGTATACAGGCGATTGGGACTTGCAGCTGCTAATCGGGACCGGTTGAGACATTGGCTTGATGCTTTCTGGAACCCTAATACCGTGGAAACAACGCGCCAGCCCGAGCCCGGTTGTTCAGACCCAACTTTTATTGGTTCACACGCAGATATAGCCGGACTGGCTGCACGCATGCTAAACCATATCGCACGAAGTTTTGTGGATACCACTGATTTTGCAAAGGGTGGTTTAATAGCTAAGGATGCAACATCACACTCCGACTTTATCAACGTGTTTTCTCCAGACATTATCGTAAACGGGAGCGGTATTGAGTTTCGAGTCGCAGAGCATGCATGGCGAGACACTAAAGGATGGATTCGTACCGGTAAACGGGAGCGGAGAGCAGCAGACGAAACAGGAGGTATTCTGTTTGGTCAATTGGACGAGAGTTTGGGAATAGTATGGATTTCAGCGGTCAGTGGCCCACCGGAAGATAGTGCTTTTTCACCAGAACAGTTTACTTGCGGCATAGAGGGAGTTAAGACTCTTAGCAAACATTACTCAACCCTCACGCAAGATGCAATCGTTTATTTAGGGACGTGGCATTCTCATCCATCTTGTGCCGCTAGGCCGAGTATGACCGATTTTAAGGGAATCGCCGGAATATTTAGAGAGACTCCGACAGGTGGCGTTCATCAGGTCATGATGATCATTGGTTTCTCATCGGGCGAGACACCAGAACTCGGTCTATACTTGTTCGAGAAACAAGAGTTAAATTATTCGAATGGTGTAGAAGTGACAACCTTGGTCAAGCACGGTGGCCATGTTCAAGCACCCCCGCTTCGCCCTTGTCTTCACTCTATTGGTCTTGCCTTGTCCGGGGGTGGTTCTCGTGCAATAGCATTTCACCTAGGCACCTTACGTGCTCTTGAGGATCTAGGGATGCTTGATGATATTGAGGTGATCTCCGGCGTTTCCGGCGGTTCGGTGACAACAGGTCTGTTCGGCTATCGCGAAGATTCATTCTCGTCAATTGATACGTTGATAGTTAACATGCTGAGACGCGGTTTGGTTAAGCCATCTTTACTAAAACTTCTGCACCCGAAGAGATCATTTTCAATACTGCTATCGTTTTTGTTCGCAACTATTCCATCCGCTCTCTTTAGAGTGTTTCGTTTCTTCCTAAGTCAAGTTGTTCGACTGCTACCTACAAGGGTCCAGAGACATTGGAAAAATATTCACTGGCTTAGATTTTCGTTGCCCCGTTGGTATTCCACAACTCATGTGCTGGCCGAGGCGATTGCTGACCTTGTCGGTAATGTCAAATGTGACGCTCCAACAAGACAAAATAAACAAGTAGTACTAAACGCATGTGAATTGCGTACCGGAACTGCATTTCGTATGAGCAATGAACAGTTCGGGTCTTGGAGACATGGTTATGCTCCAGCCAGCGACCTTCGCTTAGCAGATGCAATCACAGCATCGGCAGCCTATCCACCGTTATTGCCTCCTTACGATTGGACTTTTACTTTTCGACAAGACAATGACTTGCAACAACGAAGGGTTTTGATAACAGATGGAGGAGTATTTGAAAACTTAGGTGTTAGCGTTATGGAACCGGGCAGAGACCATAGGATTAGCCGTATATCTTACTCCGTAGATACCATCCTTGTAAGCGATGCAGGGGTTGGTCAGTTTACTGGTATTGCTTTTCCATCAATGTGGTTCTCGCGTATGGTTCAGGTGTTCAACAGTGTCATGCGTAAAGTAAATGATGCCACTAAAAAGCGCTTGCACAATTATGCATCTAGGGGAGAATTAGATCGATTTGTTTACATCAATCTTGGACAAATCGATAATCAAGTTCCTACTAAATTACCCAAGTGGATTAATCGGGAAACCGTTATTGATTATCCCACAAATTTTAATGCCATGAAAGAAGAAGATATCCGTCGTCTTTCGGGCCGAGCTGAAATGTTGACCCGCTCACTAATCACCCGGTATTTACTTTCTGATTGAGCAGACTTATCTAATCTTTGTGATAACACACGGCATTTTGATGGACTAAAAAGGGGTGTAAACTATAAGTATATACTTCATATCTGCTGAATTTACTGAAGAAACACCAAAGACTATCAGTTCGAGTACTTACGTAAACCCTCTGGAACAAACCATTCCCTAGTATCAAATCCCAGCGGATAGAGCCTTACGTTATTAAACCTTCTGTGCACAACCACGGTGGATTTTCTCGCGAACAGAAACGTGTACGGCTGTTCCTCGTGAAGAATCCTTGAGAACTCCTCATATTTTTTAATCCGCTCCGGTCTTGAGAACTCCTCTCTCGCCTCCTCAATCAGAACATCCGCGCGGGGGTTCTTGAAGCCCACGAAATTCGAGCCCTCCTCAGCCTGGGAAGAATGCCAGAGCTGATAGGGGTCGCTTTCCACCCCGAGGCTCCACCCCAGGGTCACGGCATCGAATTTTCGCTCGGTTATGCTCTGGATGAAAACCGCCCACTCTATCTTTCTTATGCTCATCTCTATGCCGGACCGGGAGAGTTCCTCTTTCAGTATGGTCGCTATCTTCTCACCGGTTTCAGAACCCGTGGGCAGCAGAAACTCGAAACGGAAAGAAACGCCGTCCTTGTCCCTTATTCCGTCACCATCGCTGTCGCCCCACCCCGCCTCGTCAAGAAGCGCCCTGGCCCTCTTCGGATCATAGGCGTACGGTTTTACGTCCTTCGGGTATTCGGGACTGTTAACGTAAAAAGTCGTGGTCACTATCTCTCCCAGGCCCAGGAGAATTTCTCTCAGGATAGTTTCCCTGTCGACAAAATGGGTCATCGCCCTCCTCACCCTCTTATCGCTGAAAAAGGGTTTCCTCGAATTCCATCCTATGTAGTTGTAGCCCGGGGTAGTGTAAGAAGCCCTGTAGAACTTTTTCCGAAACGGCTTTCCGCAGCTCTGCTTTGACCACTGAAGCGGAAGAAGACCCCCATAGTCAAGCTCCTGCTTTTTTAGGAGCTGAAGCTTCACCGTGGGATCGAGCACGACCTTGTAGACTACTTCACTGAGCCAAGCGGGCTCGCCCCAGTAATCGGGGTTTCTCCTGACCCTGATCTCCCTTCCGGTTTCCCAGTGTTCAAAGACGTAGGGTCCGGTTCCGACGGGTTTCCTGCCTGCGGGGTTCGTGTTGAAATCCCCTTTCGCGAACAGGTGCTTCGGCACTATGGGGATTCCGCCGCAGAACTCAAAAGCGCGGAAGTAGGGTTTTCCGTACTCGCATCTTACGGTATGGGGGTCAATCTTGGTGTAGGACTTTACGTCCTGGTAGTAACTCTGGAGGTGGGCGGCGGCTACTTTCGGGTTTCTTATGGATTCATAGGAAAAAACCACGTCATCGGCGGTAAACGGAGTGCCGTCATGCCATTTCACGTCTTTTCTGAGATGGAAAGTATAGGAAAGCCCGTCCTCAGAAACTTTCCAGGAACTTGCAAGAAGGGGCTCGAACTCAAGGGTTTCGTTGTTTCTTCTTATAAGAGTCTCGTAGATTCCGCCGTTAACGATGCCTTCGTAAACATCAGTCGCTATAACGGGGTTGAGGGTCGCAGGCTCCTCGCCGAGTTCCCTTATGAGCGAACCCCCGGCGGAAAAAGAGTTCGGGTCAGCGTTGCCGACAAGTGAGGTATTATCGTTTTTATTCTGACAGTCCGCGCTCCGGGAGCATCCGGCAGAGAAGAACCCCGCGGACGCAACCAGCAACGCGAACACAAAGAGACGCAGAAACTTGTTCATGAAGTTTTTACAAAGAGTTTTGGTCCGGCAAAAAGCTTACGAATTCGTTTTTTCGTCTTTTGTCGCAAAGGCCTTCAAGATGTCAAGCGGAACAGGGAGAATGATCGTGGAAGCCTTCTCGGAAGATATGTCGTTTATTGTCTGAAGGAACCTGAGCTGAAGAGAAACGGGGTTTGCCGACAGTATCTCTGAGGCTTCCGCAATTTTGGCGGAGGCCTGAAACTCTCCTTCGGCGCTTATTACCTTCGCCCTTCTCTCCCTCTCGGCTTCCGCCTGCTTGGCCATCGCTCTTTGCATTTCCTGCGGGAGGTCAACGTACTTAACCTCGACCATGGTAACCTTGATCCCCCAAGCGTCGGTCTGCTTGTCAAGAATCTCCTGAAGCTTGACGTTAAGCTTATCCCTCTCCGAGAGAAGCTCATCCAGCTCCACCTGCCCGAGCGTGCTCCTCAAGGTTGTCTGGGCAAGCTGGGAAGTGGCGTAGAGATAGTTTTCAACCTGCAAGATGGCCCTGTTCGGCTCAACCACCCTGAAGTAGACAACCGCGTTTACCTTTACCGAAACGTTATCCCTGGTGATCACGTCCTGAGGAGGCACATCCATGGTCACGAGCCGCAGACTGACTCTCACCATTTTCTCAAGAAACGGGATGACAACTATGAACCCGGGACCCCTGACTCCGACTATTCTTCCGAGACGGAATATCACTCCCCTCTCGTATTCATAGAGGATCTTAAGTCCCGATATAATGATTAGAAAAACAATTACGAGAATTACAATCGCGGTTATCGACATTGTGTGTCACTGTTTGCCGTCATAGTCTGAAACCCTGACGACGAGATCTCCTGTGCTCTCTATTACTTTTATTTTTTCCCCGGGTGAAAACTCGCGCTCGCCCGTCGCTTCCCAGTACTCTCCCCCGATGAAAACCTTTCCGCTTTTTTGAGACCAGGAAACAACTTCCCCCTTCTGACCCACCATCCCCTCGAAACCGCCCTGAACGGGAACTTTGAACGATTTTACGCCTAAATATACAATAAAAACCGAGAGCAATCCAATGCTTACGGCCACAGCTGCTATGGTTCCCCTGCTCACGCCGAGATCAGATTCCGGCGTATCAAAAAGCAGAAGCCCCCCGAACACAAGACACGCAAGCGCAGCTAGGCTCAAAAGGCCGTAACTCGTCACGTACACCTCCGATATCAAAAGCGCCATTGCGACGAAAAGCAGTATCAAACCGGCGTAATTAAAAGGAAGGATTTGAAGGGAGACAAAACCGACGAGCAGCGCAATAAGTCCGGCGACTCCGGGAAAAATCATTCCCGGGTTGTAGAACTCAAGGAATATTCCGAGCGAGCCCAGGGAGAGAAGCAGAAACGCTATGTCCGGGGTGCTGAGAATATTAACCACCTTCTGCCGCAGGCTCATCTCGAGGCGCTGCGTGCTCGCGCCGGCTGTCTCAAGACGGACGCTCTGGCCGCTTGCTTTCACTTCCTTGCCGTCTATCTCGGAGAGAAGCGAGGGAATATCGGGGGATATAATGTCAATCACATTTTTGCTAAGCGCTTCATCGGCGGTCACCGAAACGCTTTTTCTCACCGAATCGACTGCCCATTCCGCATTTCTTCCCCTTTCCTTGGCTATGCTTTCCATAAAAGACGACGCGAAATTCTCAATCTTTTCGTTCATCACGTCAGAAGACTTATCGTCTTTCTTTTCTTCCGGCTTCCCGGGGGCCGGGCCCCTCTGCTGGCCACGCCCCAGCATCACGGGATGGGCCGCCCCTATGCTTGTTCCGGGAGACATGGCCGCCACGTGGGCTGAGAGCGTGATGAAAACTCCCGCGGAAGTGGCAGTCGCTCCCCTCGGGTAGACGTAAACTATCACCGGAACCTCGGAATTAAGAAGAATCTTCACTATGTCCTTCGTGGAATTAAGAAGCCCCCCTGGGGTATCCAGGAGGATAAGCAGAGCGGTGGCATCGCGGGCGCGCGCTTCTGAAAGACCGGTTTTAATGTAGTCCACGGTCGAGGGATTTATGGAACCGTTTATCTCGATCTCAACTATCTCTACCGTCCGGGGAGGAGCTTCCGGATCGGCGGCGGATACCTGGTAACCCAAAATCGCGGAGAGAAGCAGGAAAAGAACTGAAACGCGCAGAAGCGGACCCCTGCCCGCTTGGGGCATAATCCTTTTTCGTCCAGACTTTCGGGCCGGGGAATCAAACCTCAGTCGATTCCCCCGATAATTCCCCGAAAACCTTTGACATTGTCTGAAGAAACAACGTATCATGTTCACTCAAGGAATATTCTAACACAGCAGATAAATCCGGCAGTAATGACACGGAATTTACAGGCTTGCCGCTTTTCTATAAGGCAAGAATTTACGATTCATGCCCAAGATAAAATATACGACCAAAGAACTTAAGCGCCCTGACAAATTCAGAGAGTTCCTAGCGGAATCCCTCGAAGGTCTGTCGGAGCACTTCAACAAGATACTTATCGGCATGGGCGTCATAGCAGTGGCCCTGCTCGCAGTCTGCTTTGTTTCCTCGCAACAGGAAGAAAAAGACCTCTTGGCAAACGAGCAACTCCGCGAGGCTCTTAAGAGTTACAAGAGCGGAGAAATGGAAACTTCTCTTTCACAACTGCAAACGTTGCGCAAAGACCATTCCGGAACCGAGGTGTCGGTTCTGGCTCTTTACCAGATGGGAATGATCAATTACCAGCTTGGGAACTTCGAAGAAGCGATAAAACACCTCGAGGTTTTCCTTGATGATGACCCCGAAGACGGTATTTTCCGCGACGGCGCAAATCTAGTGATCGGGCTGTCCGCTTTCGAGCTTGAGAAATGGGACAAGAGCATAGAATACTTCTCCGAAGTGAACAGAAGCGAAAGCCCCTATTACGTCCAAGCGAGAAGGCAGTTGAGTCTTGTGTACGAAAAAACCGGAGAACCCGAGAAAGCAGAGAAAATCCGTAGCGAGACACCAAGAGAGACCGGAAGATAGTCGGCCCTAACTGTTTGGAAAGAATAGTAATAGTCGAGCCTTCTGCTGAGCTACTAACTGCAAGAACTATGCACCTCCGATCTGTAAAACAGAACACGCACTGTTCAAAGCCTTACTACGGCCGGCGTGGATCAAGCGAAGGCCCTTGAAATGACAGGCTTGAAACTCTAATTCTATTTTCAAGGATTTTTGTGTTTTGCACCCGAAGCTTTCAAGATTTTTTCCGCTTCAAAATTTTTAGCTTGAACAGCGAAATCGAGAGGCGTAAAACCATCTTTGCTAATTGCGTTAACATCGGCTCCGTTCTTAATTAGACCGCTAATAATCACACTCGGAATCTGTTTCAATACAGACGCAATATGTAGTGGGGTAAAATCGTATTGATCTTTTATAGTAACGTCAGCTCCCTCGACAAACAAAATCGCAAGGACTGCTGAGGCAAAGGGAGGTCCAATGGCCCCCATTTCCTCTACGAGACCAAGGGTAATAATTAAGGGTGTACGGCCTCTGTTGTCTCTTGCGTTTATATCTGCTCCAAAATCAATCAAGGCCTCTATGTTTGCAAGTGCTCCCCCACTGATGGCAGAGTGGAGAGGTGTAAAACCTGTTGTTTTAAGCTTCGCGTTAATATCAGCACCGGAGTCAATGAGAATTTTAATAACTTCAGGGGACACTTCGGTGGATCCTTCAGGAGATCCAACCATCGCAACATAGTGAAGGGGGGTTTCGTCATACTTCCCCCTTTTCGTGTTAACATCCGCCCCAGATCCAACTAGAATTTTTAAGGTCTCCGTTTGCCCTACGGAGATGGCAGCATAAATGGGTGTGCGGCCGGTCTTATCTGTCGCGTTAACATCGGCCCCAGACTCAATAAGGGCTTTTATAGCTTGAGGGTTCCCTTCAATAGCAGACAGGCAGAGGGGAGTAATTCCATCTTTTTGCTTTACGTTAACATCAGCACCTGAAGTAATCAAAATTTTTATCGCCTCTATGTTTCCCCTAGCAACAGCCGTGAAAAGAGGGGTAGTACCGTCTTTGTTTCTTTCATTAACATCAGCACCTGATTCAATAAGGGCTTTCATAGCTTCGATATCTTCCCTATACGTAGCTTTATATAAAGGAGTTTCTTTAGCTCCAATCAGATTTTTTAGAAAATTTGTCATTCTATTTTCTCCTCATCCCGGTTTTTTAGTGGGATACAAAGGGGGATTATTCAGTTTTTCTTCCCAAAAATCCTTTGTCTTCAAAAGGGCGCAATTCTATGGTGGTGCCGAAGGCGGGAGTCGAACCCGCACGCCCGTAGGGCACTACCCCCTCAAG
>JAPPFE010000030.1 GCA_028823955.1 Candidatus Dadabacteria bacterium | reverse complement strand
CGGAAAAATCCGAAATGTCCCTTGGAAAAAGAAGAGATTTTTTTACGAACAGAAATATAAATCAAGTCGCCTTCGGATTCTGAAAATATTTAATTATAAGAATTAGTTATAAAACAAAAAACTTCCCCTTCGCAAAAGAAACAGTTATTCTATGCCTCTATTTTAAGAACCAGTTCACTTAGAAACAAAAGAAATGGTATATTTTTTGATACTTTATTGTAGTTGAATAATAAGCGTAGGAGGATTTTACCACCATGAAGAAGATAGAGGCCATTATCAAGCCGTTCAAACTGGAGGATGTAAAGGAGGCTCTCAGGGAGATAGGAATTCAGGGTCTGACAGTTGTCGAGGTAAAGGGGTTCGGCCGTCAGAAAGGTCATACGGAACTTTACAGGGGTGCAGAATACGTCATTGACTTCTTACCTAAGATAAAGCTGGAAATAGTGGTTTCCGACGATATGGTCTCCAAGGTAATCGAGACCATAAGGGAAAGCGCGAAAACCGGCAAGATAGGAGACGGAAAGATATTCCTGTTCCCGGCCGAAGACGTAATAAGAATTAGAACTGGAGAAAGGGGCGAGGATGCTATATAATTAGCGCTCGCACCAAAGAAACTTTTCTCTGGAAACAATTGCATTAAGGAGGATTATTAATCATGGCTACTAAGTCGGGTCAGCCCGCTTCTCCGAAGAAGCCGGCTGAAGTAATAAAATTCATAAAAGATTACGAGATCGAGTTTGTCGATCTCAGATTTCTTGATTTTATAGGAATGTGGCAGCACTTCACCATACCGGCGGAGGAAGTTGACAAGTCGTTTTTTGAAAACGGCCTTGGTTTTGACGGTTCAAGCATCAGGGGATGGCAGGCGATTAACACAAGCGATATGCTCATTATGCCGGATCCCACCACCTGCAAGGTCGATCCTTTCATGCAGGCCCAGACTCTCGTCATAATATGTAATATTGAGGATCCCATAACAAGGGAACCTTATACCAGAGACCCGAGAAACATAGCGAGAAAAGCTGTTTCCTTCATGCAGGGTACAAAGGTCGCAGACACCGCCTACTTCGGTCCGGAACTGGAATTCTTCATTCTTGACGATGTAAGATACGATCAGAGTCCACGTGGTGGTTACTACTTCATAGATTCGGAGGAAGGCATCTGGAATTCCGGGGCCGATGAGCAGCCGAACCTCGGTCACAAGCTCAGGCACAAGGAGGGCTACTTTCCAACGCCTCCTTCAGACAGCATGCACGACATACGCTCCGAAATGGTAAGCACGCTTCTAAGCCTTGGTATTTCCGTCGAAGCCCATCACCACGAGGTTGCGACATCGGGGCAGGCTGAAATCGATATGCGTTTCGCCCCGCTGGTCGACATGGGAGACAACATGAAATGGTACAAGTACGTGGTAAAGAACGTTGCCCGGGAACACGGGAAAACGGTCACTTTCATGCCGAAACCCGTCTTCGACGACAATGGCTCCGGAATGCATGTTCACCAGTCCCTGTGGAAAAACGGAAAGCCTCTTTTCGCAGGAAAGGGGTACGCGGGACTGAGCGACCTTGCGATGCATTATGTAGGCGGAATATTGAAGCATGCGAGGGCCATATGTGCATTCAGCAACCCGATAACGAATTCATACAGAAGGCTCGTTCCCGGGTTCGAAGCTCCTGTTAACCTCGCCTATTCGGCGAGAAACAGAAGCGCTGCGGTAAGGATCCCCATGTATTCTCCCAGCCCCAAGGCAAAGAGAATCGAGACTAGGTTCCCGGATCCTTCGTGCAACGGTTACTTGACGTTTTCCGCTATGTTAATGGCTGGACTTGACGGAATCGAAAACAAAATTAAGCCGGGAGATCCGCTGGATAAGGATATCTATGCTCTGGGGCCCGAGGAGCTAGCAAGCGTTCCCTCCGTACCAGGTTCGCTTGAAGAGGCCGTTAAAGCCCTTGAAGATGACCACGAGTTTCTGCTCAAAGGAGGAGTCTTCACAGAGGACGTAATCGAGACATGGATTGACTACAAAACGGAAAATGAAATCAACCCGATCAGGTTGAGGCCCGTACCGTATGAGTTCATGCTTTATTATGACGTATAAG
>JAPPFE010000054.1 GCA_028823955.1 Candidatus Dadabacteria bacterium | reverse complement strand
CATAAGGACTCAAACCCTGATTTTAGGGGTGGTGCACTTCAATGTTCAAGGGGCGTTCTTTTATTCGTTGCCGGAATTGTGTTTATTCAGATTGAAGAAGAGGAGAAAGAAGCCATTCTATCAACACCACCAGCGCCGACAATGCCATTAAAGTTAGAAAAACCAACGAGATTAGTAAAGATACAGGTTCCTGTAGATTTTGAGTTTGACCCATATTATTATTCGTGGAAGGAGGTAAATGGGGCTGATTGGTATGAATATGCCTATGAAGGCTTCTCCGGTGATCTTGTTGTGAAAAGGACTCTTAAAACACGGCATGATGATACTTATGATGAGGTGATTAAAGTTAGGGCTTGCAACGAAAACGTTTGTTCCGATTGGGCCTATTTTAAGTGACTACTAAAATGAAAATAGCTATTAGTAAAGCGAAGGCGAAATTGTCCGCACTGGTAAATGCGGCCTTGGCGGGTGAAAAGATAATCATTACGAAGCACGGCAGGTCCGTGGCTGAAATAAAACCCTTCGCTGCTAAGAAGAGCCCCGCCGAAAAACTGTTCGCAATTCAAAGGACAGTAGCAGAGGCCAAGGCCGGGCGTCTAAGCGGCGTTTCTATGGCAGAAGCCGATAACTTTCTATACGATGATGATACCGGATTGCCTTCATGATCTTTGCTGACATATCCGCAATTACGCTGCTGCATTCTGACTTAGGCTTTCTCTATACTCGCAATCGGGGAACAAGACCGCCATCACTGAAAAATAGCATCAGGTTAGTTTTATTTCTGTTGAGATGATCAGTTTATCTGGTATATGTCATTCCTTTGCCGGGAAGGAACTTTTCCGAAACCTTGAGTGGAGCGTAAAAAAGGGAAGAAAATACGGCCTTGTAGGTCCGAACGGCTCGGGTAAAACCACTCTGCTTGAGATCGTAATGGAACTCATGGAGCCGGAAAAAGGGCAGTCCTCCGTCCCCTCCGCGCTGACCGTGGGTTATCTGCCGCAGATAATGGATCTGGGAACGGGTGATCTTACGGTGCTCTCGGCGGCCCGCGCGAGCGATCGCGACGAAGGCGAGGATGGTTCCGAAAAACCCGTACACGAAGCCGAGAAAATCCTGTTCGGACTGGGCTTTACGGGGGAACAGCTCTCCCAGAAAGTCTCTTCTCTTTCGGGCGGCTGGAAAATGCGGGTCGAGCTTGCGAGAATACTTCTTCTGGAACCTCAGGTTCTTCTTCTCGATGAGCCGACTAACCATCTTGACATAAAAAGCATAGAGTGGCTTGAGGGGTACCTTGGAAACTACCGCGGAACCGTGGTCCTGGTATCTCACGACAAATACCTCCTTGACCGCATGGTTGACACGATAGCGGAGCTTGAAGGCGGGGGGATAAGGGAGTTTCGGGGCGACCACTCTTCTTACCTTGAGAGAAAAGAGCAGATTGCCGCGGTCGCCGAGGCGACTGCTAAGAACCAGGAGAGAAAACTCCGGGCGCAGCGCCGTTTCATAGAGCGGTTCAGGTACAAGGCTTCAAAGGCAAGACAGGTGCAGAGCAGGATAAAAATGCTTGAGAAGATGGAACCCGAGGCCCCGTCCCCGGAGACCCGCAGAACCCTTGAATTTGATTTTCCCGCCCCCGAGCGCGCGGGACGCGTGGTTTACGAGATAAGCGATTTCTCAAAGGAGTATGAGGTTCCCGGCGGTACAAGGAATGTAGTTTTTCGAAACTGTCCCGCACTTCGCGTGGAAAGAGGAGACAGGGTAGCCGTTACCGGGAAAAACGGCGAAGGGAAAACCACTCTCTGCAAGATGGTTGCCGGCGTGGAGGGTTTCTCCGGCCAGAGCCGCCTCGGCCACAACGTAACCTTGGGTTACTACGCGCAGAACCAGGACGAGATGCTTAATCCGCGGAACACGGTTTACGAAGAGTTCATCGGAGCTTATCCTCTTTTTTCCCAGACCGAGGCAAGAACGCTTCTGGGCTCGTTTCTTTTCGGCGCTTCCGATATAACCAAGAAAGTATCGGTTCTCTCGGGCGGCGAGAAAAGCCGTCTCTCGCTTCTAAAGATTCTGGTTTCCCGTTCCAATTTTCTGGTCCTCGACGAGCCTACAAACCACCTTGACATGGCCTCGAGGGAGGTGCTTCGTCGTGCCCTCGAGGAGTATTCCGGCACCTTTTTGCTGATAAGCCATGACAGGTATTTCATTGACAGCCTAGTAAGCAGGGTGTGGTACGTGGAAGGAGGAGGGGTCGAGACCTTTATAGGCAATTACTCGGAGTTTCTCGAGAAAAAATCCCGCGACTCCGATGATGAACAGATGCCCGCCGAGATGGAAAACGACGAACCCAGGAAAAAAACCACAAAAGCCCTCGAGGCCGAGCGGCGCAACCGGCTTTACAGGGAACTTCGCGAAAAAGGCATAGAGAACATGGAGAACTGGGTGCTTCTTTCGAAAAAACAGATGGAAAACGCCCTTTCGGATCTTGAGAGCAGGATATCAGAATGCGAAACTGAAAAAGAGCAGATGGAAAGGTTCCTTGCGAACCCCGAGACTTCCCCCCAAGGTACTGACTGGGAAGAAAAAACAAGGCAGCTAGGCGAACTCGAGGCGAAGCTCTCTGCCCTTTACGGCAGGTGGGACGAGGTGAGTGAGCACATGCGAAAGAATTTTAATTAAATGCAGTTAAGTTTCAGTCCTGCGGGTTTTTCTTTATAATGATGGAACCCGCGATTTTCTGATTTAAGGGAACTTTGGATGAACGCAGCCGTAATAGCGATAGTCGTAATAGCTCTTTACCTGATCGGGTACAGGTATTACTCAAAGTTCATTTCCGAGAAAGTTTACGGAGTAAGAGAAGGGGAGCCTACTCCTGCCCACCAGCTGCGGGACGGCGTGGACTACGTGCCCGCCGGCAGACACATTCTTTTCGGGCATCATTTCGCATCCATAGCGGGCGCCGCGCCTATAATAGGGCCGGCCATAGCCGTGTTCTGGGGCTGGGTTCCGGCAATTATCTGGGTTGTGTTCGGAACGATCTTCATCGGTGCCGTTCATGATTTCGGCGCTCTGGTTATCTCGGCGAGGAACAGGGGAAGATCCGTCGGGGATCTTGCCGGCATATTCATAAGCCCGAGAGGGAGAACCCTTTTTCTTCTAATAGTCTGTTTCCTGGTCTTTTTCGTGATAGCAGTTTTCGCCTACGCGATCGCGGTTCTTTTCGTAAGCTTTCCCGCGAGCGTGCTTCCCGTGAACTTCCAGATACTGGTAGCACTTGTTATAGGGTTTCTCTTCTACAAAAGAGGGGTTCCCATCTTGTGGCCATCGATAATCGCGCTTGCGCTTCTTTACTTTATGATCTGGGCGGGAACCAAGGTTCCCCTGACCATTCCCGAGGTGATGGGAAGCCAGGTGGTGACGTGGGTAATCATTCTAATGGTCTACTCCTTTGTGGCCTCGGTTCTCCCCGTGTGGATGCTTCTTCAGCCCAGGGACTACATAAACGGAATCCATCTTTTCGTAGGTCTCGCGATACTTATAACGGGGATAATGGTTGCGCATCCCGAGATGCAGGCCCCGGCCATTAACTTTGCTGCCGATGGGCTTCCCGTACTTCCGTTCCTTTTCATAACCGTTGCGTGCGGAGCGGTAAGCGGATTCCACGGTCTTGTCGCGAGCGGAACCACCTCGAAGCAGCTTGACAGGATGCGGGATTCAAGATTCGTGGGTTACGGGGGTATGCTGGGGGAGGGCACCCTTGCCATGATAGCTACTCTAGCGGTCGCGGCGGGAATAGAGCGTAGTGAATGGCTTAAGCACTATCATTCGTGGGAATCGGCATCAAGCGGCGGCATAGCGAATTTCGTCATGGGAACTTCGAGCTTTCTTACCTCAATCCATATTCCCGAGGTACTGGGAACCACCCTTATAAGCGTGATAGTGATAAGTTTCGCGGCGACTTCCCTTGATACCGGGGCCAGGATACAGAGGATCGTTATAGGGGAACTCGGGGAAGCCTACGGAATCAAGGCTCTTAAAAACAGGTATATCGGGGCATTCTTCGCCATTGTGCCTCCGCTCGCTCTCGCGCTTTTCGCGCAGGTTCCCGGCAAGGGGCCAGGCTCGGGCGGGTTTTTGCTCTGGCCTCTTTTCGGCGCTACAAACCAGCTGATAGCCGGAATCACGCTGCTTCTGATTACTCTTTACCTAAAAAGATCGAAAAAACCGTTTATCTACACGCTCGTGCCTATGATTTTCCTGGTGGCCATGACTACTGCCTCCATATTTTTCAACCTTAAGTATTTTCTGGATAACGCGCTTCTTTTCGGTCTCTCGGCGATAATGTTCGTTCTTGCCGTCTGGCTGATTTTTGAGGCTGCAGTCGTGTCGAGGAAAACCCCGGGCGACGGCTGAGACTCTGCGTTACATTTCCTTTCTGTCCCGAAGCGCCTTGCCAAGCGTGAGTTCGTCTATGAACTCTATGTCTCCGCCGACGGGTATTCCGTAGGCTATTCTCGAGGTTTTGATCCCGAGGGGCTTTATTGTTCTTGAGAGGTAAACCGCGGTGGCTTCGCCTTCGACGTTTGTGCCGGTCGCGACTATTATCTCTCTTATATCCTCACGCTCCGCTCTCGCTAGAAGTTCTTTTATCCGGAGGTCTTCTGGGCCTACGCCTTCAAGAGGAGAGATTACCCCGTGGAGGACGTGGTATTTTCCCCGGAACTCCCCGCTTCTCTCAATTGCCAGCAGGTCAAGTGGTTCTTCAACGACGCAGAGGACCTGCGGGTCTCTTGAAGGATCCGAGCAGATCGCGCACGGGTCCTTTTCCGTGAAGTTAAAGCACGTGCCGCATGTGCTTACGTCGGATTTGGTTCTGATTATTGCGCTTGAGAGGCTGCGCGCGTAGGCTTCCGATGATCGGAATATGTGAAATGCAAGGCGTGTCGCGTTTTTTTCGCCGATTCCCGGAAGTTTGGAAAGTTCTTCTATTAGTCTTGAGATCGGCTCGGGAAGGCCGGTTCTTGGCATCTTAGATAAGCCCCGGCGGAAGCCCCATGCCGGCGGTGAAGCGCGAGACTTCGTCTTTCATAAGCTCCTGTCCCTTGTAAAGGGCCTCGTTTACAGCAGCTGTCACTAGGTCCTGTAGCATCTCAATGTCGGTTTCGCTTATTATTTCGGGCTCTACGACTATTGATACTATCTCCCCCTTTGCCTTTGCGGTAACCGTGACCATTCCTCCTCCGGAAGAAGCCTCCACGGTCTTTTCCCCGGCCTCGTTCTGAAGGCGCTCCATCTGCTCCTTCATTTTCCCCATCTGCTTCATGATGTTTTTCATGTTTCCGCCCAGTTTCATTTTTTCACCCCTGGCTTAAATTTTTTCTTTTTATCACGCTGGCGTCAAACTGCCGGATTGCGTAGTTAACTATCTCGTCCTCTGCGGGATCAGGCTTTCTTGAGGGGCCGCCGGTTCCGTTAATCCCCTCATCGTTTATGGTATCCACCTCGATCTTTACTTTCCCAACGCCTAGCATCTCCTTTAGTATCTCTCTTAATTTTCCTGATTTTTTAAGCTCTTTTTCATGATTTATGCCGTTTTTAAGAAATTTTATGCTTACCCGGTTCCCACTTACTTCAAGCAGGTGGGCCTGGGCAAGCTTTCTTGCTAAAAACTTGTCTTTGCCGTGCACAAAGTTGACGATCTCCTGTTTTGCGGGACCGTCGCCCGAGGTCTGCTCCCCGGCCGCAGACGCAGGTGTTTGCTTTGCCAGTTTTTCGTTTTCGCCCGCGTCTTTTTCTTCAACGTGCTTGCTCTCTTTCTCCGCGGGTTTGTCTTCCCGTTTCTCGGGACGGCGCTCTGCGGTTTTAGTCTGTCCTCCAGGGGAGCCCGGTGTTTTTCCCGTGCCGGAAGCCTGCGGAGACAGTCTCTCAAGCCTTTTCAGGATGTCGTCTATCTTCTCTACTTTTCCGACGGTGCTCATCTTTACAAGCGCGAGCTCAAGCACGATTTCCGGGTAAAAGGAGCCGCGTATTCTCTCTCCCCCGTCGATTATTATGTTAAAGAGAAGCTCTACGGTTTCCGTGGATTCGTCTTTTACCAGTTCTGAAAGCTCGTCCTTTTCATCCGGGGACAGGTCGGAGGTAAAATCCTTGCCGCAGATTTTAAGGTAGAGCAGGTTCCTGAACATGTAAATGATGTCTTGGGCCATCCTCCTAGGGCTTATCCCCTTTGACGCTGCGTTTCGCACGAGCTCCACGCATTTTGCCGGTTCCTTGGCGAAAACGGCTCTCAGGATGCTTTTGAGCGACTCGTTATCCGGTATGCCGAGCAGGCCTATCACGTCCTTGTGGGTTATTTTGTCTTCGAAGGACACGGTCAGCTGGTCAAGCAGGCTCAGTGAATCCCTCATGCTGCCCTCAGATTCCCTTGCGATCAGGTAGAGGGTTTCCGTATCGATTTTTATCCCCTCCGCCTTTGTTATTTTCTCGAGAGACTCCTTTATTTTCTCGACAGGTATTTTCTTGAAGTCGTATCTCTGGCAGCGGGACATAATGGTCGGGGGAACCTTGTGGGCCTCCGTGGTCGCCAGTATGAAGATCGCGTGCTCCGGGGGCTCTTCCATTATCTTAAGGAGGGCGTTAAAGGCCGATTGGGAGAGCATGTGCACTTCGTCGATTATGTAGACTTTTTTTCTTGCGGAAGCCGGGGAGTATTTAACGCTCTCTATGATCTCGCGAACGTCGGCCACGCCCGTGTGCGACGCGGCGTCGATCTCCTGCACGTCAAGCGATTTTCCCTCCGATATCCCCTCGCAGCTTGGGCACTGGTCCGTTGAGCAGGGGTATCTCTCCCCGTCTTTTCTCTCGCAGTTTATGGCCTTAGCGACGATTCTCGCCGTGGATGTCTTTCCCGTGCCTCTCGGGCCGGCGAAAAGCAGTGCGTGGGCTATCTTCCCGGATTCGATTGAGTTTCTGAGGGTGACGGCGGGGAATTCCTGACCTATCAGGTCTTCGAAAGTCTGGGGGCGCCACTTGCGGGCGAGTACTCTATATGCCATTTTATTAAAACCAGCGACCAGGTATCCGTAACGCACGGAGGTTTTTGCTACCGTTGCTCCCTTCCGGGCCTGGCGGGGTTCGCAAGCCCCAGTCGTACGGGCCCGGCCACTGGATTGCATTCTCCAAACATATGAACCGTCGCGACTCGGTAGGTAATCAATCTACACAAAAACGGCTTTTTTAGAAATGCGCGGTCGGGAATTTCGTTTTATATCAGGGGAAAACGGCACAATGTTACGGTTGGCGGATCTTCCTCGCAATGCCTTTTTGCTTGGATTGTCTATTTCCCTGCGAGGCTTCACTTGTATTGAACAAAAGATAAATAAAATTTTAATAAACTATCTGTATATAAAATCGTGGGATACTATAAGTAAAAGTCGGAATCAGTTGGAGGTAAAAGCGCATGCACGTAAAAAACATTGACGATATAGAGAGCGAGGTTCTGGAGTCTGCCAATGGCGTTTCAAGGCAGATGCTCATAGGTCCCGAGGAGGGTCCTAATTTCTCTATGAGAAAGCTTGTCATCGAACCTGGGGGCGGCATTCCCGCTCATACAAGTGGCGCCGAGCATGAGCAGTATGTTCTAGGCGGTACGGCCAGAGTCGGAATCGGGGATCAGGTTTATAAAGTAGCGAAGGGCGACATTGTGTTTATCCCTGCCGGAGAGCCGCACTGGTATGAAGCTTACGGAGAGGAGCCTTTTGAGCTTCTGTCGGTTTTGCCGAATAAAGACAACGAAATGGTTTTCGCAAAATAGCCGCTCCAGAAAAGACAGGAAAGGCCGATGCCCCTTCGTTAAGGTCAGCTGGGACTGCATGTAATTCCCCTAAATGTCTATGGAATAATCCGTCTTTTCTGTGCTATAATAAAAATTATGTATGTAAAGAAAGTTAAAGAAGTAGAGAGTACGATTATCGGAGCAGGGCAGGGTACTTCAAGGCAGGTTCTCATCAGTCCGGAGGAAGGTCCGAACTTTGCGATGAGAAAATTTGTTATGCAGCCCGGGGGTGATATCCCCGCTCATACCAACGCAGTTGAGCATGAGCAGTACGTGCTTGGTGGCAGGGCTCGGATTGGAATTGGAGACGAGGTGTATAACGTCGAGAAGGATGACGTAGTCTTTATTCCTGCCGGGGTGCCGCACTGGTATGAAGTTGATGGCGATGAGCCTTTTGAGTTTCTGTGTCTTGTGCCGAATCTTGAAGACAAGATAGAGCTTATAAAATGATCGTACCTGGGCTTATCTGAGTCTTGCGGTGTGTTTGAACCATACGGGAAACAGCAATTGCCGTAAATTACGCTGTGATTGCCTGTTTACCTTGGTCACTTCAGGACTTGCGGGCAATGTAAAAGCCATAGCTGTAATAGTTCCGGTATTTTTCATAGAGCGTGATTTCGTTTGTTTCCGCATCAATGACCTCCTTTGCTTCCTCGGTATCGTGCTTGGCCAGAAATGCATCAAAGCCGCTTCGTAGCGGATCGTAGTAGTTATCAATCCAGCAAGATACAGGCAAAGGGAAATAGCCCTTCAGAATAAATCCTTGTTCCTCAAGCACCCTGATTTTATCCGCGGCGGTGGCAATTTCCGGATATTCATTGTCCCAGTAGGATCTGATTTCATCCGGGCGGCTCTGCGTCAGCCACGTGATTTCAGATGCGGCTAGTATGCCGCCAGGTTTTAAGAAGCGTTTGAAATAGGTAACGCTTTTTTTGAAGCCCATGTTGTAAACTGCGCCCTCGGCCCATATGGCATCAAGGCTTCCTTCTTCAAACGGCAGGTCGTCCATGGAACAGGCCAGTGTTCTGATCTTGTCGGCCAGTCCTTGTTTCTCAGCATTGGCCGTCAGCACACTCAGAAATTCAGGGAACAGATCAACGGCTGTGATGTTGGCATTCAGATTTTCCGCCAGCACCAACGTTGAGGCTCCGGTTCCGCACCCTATATCGGCAACCTGCAGTATCTCGGAAGCACAGGATAAACCCGACAGGGTTATCGCCATTTTCGTTTGCTCTTCGCTTCCCGGACCCTGCCGGTCGTTGCTCTTGTGCAAGTCAATCAATAATTCCCAGTTCATCTCTAATTCCGCATTCTGATTTCTCTTGCAATTGAGGTTAGTACCAATCTCTGGCTTTTGAAATTATACCGTCAGGGGCGTAAGAAATTTGTTTCAAGTCAATGGCGGAGAGAGTGGGATTCGAACCCACGAGGGAGCGTAAACCCCCTACACGCTTTCCAGGCGTGCACCTTCGGCCACTCGGTCATCTCTCCGTACAGTTTTCTGTTCTAATGACACTACGGAACTGTCGTTTTTTCGGGAGTTTCATAAACAATTTTCCGCAGCTTGTGAAAAACCCTCTCTAGTTTAACAAGAGAATCGGGGTTTGTTAAACTATCAAAATGCCAGAGAAATGGAAGCTTCAAAAGAGCACTCCACTCAACGACTACAGAATTTTTTCGACGAAAAAGAAAAGCACCGTCTCGCCCAAAGACGGTACCGTCCACGACTTCTACGTAATGGACGCTCCCGACTGGGTTAACATTATCGCCGTTACGCCCGCCGGTGAAATCGTTTTAATAAAGCAGTTTCGCCACGGCACCGGAGAGATCACGCTTGAGATCCCGGGCGGAATGATCGATCCGGGGGAAAGCCCTGCTGAGTGCGCGCGCAGAGAGCTCCTTGAGGAAACTGGGTTCACCTCCACTCAGTGGGAGCAGATAGGATGCGTCAGGCCGAACCCGGCCTTCATGTCGAACTCCTGCTTTACCTTCCTTGCATCTGGCTGTGAGCGGACATCGGAACCGTCTTTTGACACTACAGAAGACATAGAAACCCTGCTTGTCGCTCCGCAGGAAATAAAACGATACATAAGGGAAGGCACCATAGATCACTGCATAGTGATAGCGGCATTCGGGTTTTACTTTCTCAGGGAGTGATCCTGTTGATTTCTCCGGGTTTAGCGAGAATAATAGTCCCCTATCTTAAGGGCGGGTGGCGGAATAGGTAGACGCGACGGCCTCAAAAGCCGTTGGGCTTTAGCCCGTGAGGGTTCGATTCCCTCTCCGCCCAGAAAAAAGCTTCCGCTTCCCTCTCTCCAAACCCCCGTATCCTCAGTACCTGGCCATTTCCGAGTCGTACTTCTCAGCCCACTCGTCTATGCCGCCCTTCAGGTTCTTAACCTTGCTGAAACCCTGCTCGGCAAGGAAAGTCGCAGCCTTCATGCTTCTCCCACCGTGGTGGCAGTGAACGACTATGTCGTCCTTGGGGTCAAGTTCGTCCGTTCTGTCCTTGAGTTCACCGAGGGGAATAAGCCTTGAGCCCTCGATGTTGCATATCTCGTACTCATGGGGCTCTCTCACGTCGATCAGAACGAAGTCGGCCTCGTTTTCCTTGATAGAGCTGAACTCCTCAACGGTTATCTCCTCGACCTTGGGTTTTTCCTCTTCGACCTCTTCGCCTCGGCCGATACCGCAGAACTCCTGGTAGTCTATGAGTTCGGTCACGGTCGCGTTCTCGCCGCAGACGGGGCAGTCAGGATCTTTTCGGAGCTTCAGTATCCTCGGCTCCATGTTGAGGACGTCAATAAAGAGAAGCCTTCCTATAAGGGGCGTTCCCTCGCCGATTATAAGCTTTACGACCTCTGATGCCTGAATGGTTCCCACGACTCCGGGCAGTATTCCCAGCACTCCTCCTTCGGCGCAGCTCGGGACGAGTCCCGGGGGAGGGGGCTCCGGATAGAGACACCTGTAGCAGGGGCCTCTTTTCGCGTCGAACACGCTTACCTGACCCTCGAACCTGAAGATGCTTCCGTAGACGTTCGGAATCCCGAGGAAAACGCAGGCGTCGTTTGTGAGATACCTCGTGGCGAAATTGTCCGTTCCGTCGACGACCACGTCATAGTCTTTCATTATGTCCATGGCGTTGTCCGAATTCAGCATCTCGTTATAGGTAACGACATTGGTATCGGAGTTAAGTTCCAGGAGACGGTCTCTTGCGGATTCCACCTTGGGAGTGCCGACGGTCTTCTCGCTGTGGATCACCTGCCTTTGCAGGTTGCTGAAATCCACAACGTCGAAGTCCAGTATTCCCAGTGTGCCGACCCCCGCGGCTGCGAGGTATAGAGCAAGCGGAGACCCGAGCCCTCCGGCACCGATACAGAGGACCTTTGAGTTTTTGAGTTTTTTCTGTCCCTCAATGCCGACTTCGGGCATTATAAGGTGCCTGCTGTACCTAGTTATCTCCTGATTGCTCAAGTCCATTTTGAATACCTTCCTTGCGATCTAAAATATTCAGACAGTAAAGTTAGTACATGATTTGCGTATTTTCAAACCGCAAACGCAACTTTCCCGTCAGTTAAAAAACGGGATTTTTCCCCAGGAAACAAAATAACCGGATTCTGAATTCCCTTAGGAAGTCTTTATTACGTTTGTTGCGGTGGGTCCTTTTTTGCCTTGAACGATCTCAAAGCTTACTTCGTCACCCTCATTGAGAGTCTTGTAACCCTCGCCCTCAATAGCGGTGTAGTGAACAAAAACATCATCCTGCACTTCGTTGGATGTTATAAATCCATAGCCTTTGGAGCTATTAAACCATTTTACAGTTCCCTGCATTTATAATACCTACCTCTAAATTAATATTTGCGGGATTATTCCACACCTCTATTGCTTTGTCAAACTGTACCTCCTCCGTCTCCAGAGAAAATCCTGGGTACGGAGGAGTCCATACAGTAGTTCTCAAAGTGTTTCGCTGTATACCTGCGTGGATCTCAAATCCGCGCGAAGCGAATCCTTAAGCAGGCACAACGTTTGTTGCGGTGGGTCCTTTTTTCCCTTGAGTGATCTCAAAGGTTACTTCGTCACCCTCATTGAGAGTCTTGTAACCCTCGCCCTCAATAGCGGTGTAGTGAACAAAAACATCATCCTGCACTTCGTTGGATGTTATAAATCCATAGCCTTTGGAGCTATTAAACCATTTTACAGTTCCCTGCATTATAATACCTACCTCTAGAAATTTAATATCCGCGGGATTATTCCAGACCTCTATCGTTTTGTCAAACGGAATTTTTCCTTTCCCAGGAAAAATTCTAGGTTAGGAGGAAACTATATAGTGGCTCTCAGAACTTTTCGCAGTATAATTACGTGCATCTCAAATCCGCACAAAGCGGATTCTTAAGCAGGTATAAAATCAATGGAAGACAGGAAGAAAAAAAGAATCTACATTTTCTGCGTAGCGCTGTTTTTGCTCGGAGGGGGGCTTTTCTTTTATAACGTAGTGAAAAGTTTCACGGGGCTCGGCGCGACGCTTAACGAATACGCTTTTCCGGGAAGTCACTCAATCAGGCTTGAGGAAAAGGGGGTTTATTCAATTTACCACCAGTACGAGAGCGCTTTCGATGAAGGAGAGACAGGCGGGGGCTCCGTCGATGGGAACTCAATAGTCGTTTACCTGAGAAAAGCTTTCGACGCGGAAAACGTGGAACTCAAGGTGCCCGATTCCAAGAAAAGATACAGTTACATGGGAAGGAGGGGAGTGAAGATATTCGAGTTCGAAAACCCCGGGGCGACAGATTACTCGATCGAATCTTTCTCAGATGTTCCTTCGCAAGGCTCCCAGTACACCCTGGTTGTTGAGCGCGGTTTCGAGATAACAAGGCTCAAGGGGATACTTATCTCCCAGGCGTTTTTGCTTGTACCGACCCTTTTCGCGATAATACTTTTCATGCGCACCTACATAAGGAGCTGACCAAGGCGCATGTTCAGAGACGTAAAATCCCGGGTTCTAGCTTTTGACATAGAGTGGGTTCCCGACCCCGAGTCGGGAAAGGCCGCGTACGGACTTCCAGGGGATATGTCCGATCGCGAGGTGATCGAGTTCATGTGGCAGCAGGGCGGGGCGACCGAGGAAGAGCCGATGCCGTTTCTCAAGACGGTCCTCTCGAAAATAGTTTCCATCTCGATGGTCTTCCGGGAAGCGGAGAGAGACGGAACGGCTTCAAGGCTCAAGCTTCACTCGATTCCGTCGATTCCGACTTCTGAAGAGGATTGCTCGGAGAGAAGAATCATAGAAGACTTTTTCAGGATTCTCGACAAACACCACCCGCAGCTCGTGGGATATAACTCCTCGGGTTCCGACATACCGATTCTTGCCCAAAGAATGATCAAGCACGGACTCCAGGGTGGTTTTTTCACGCAGAGACCTAACAGGCCTTGGGAAGGAGCCGATTTTTTTGCCCGCGGAAGCGACTGGAACGTCGATTTGATGCGTTGCGTAAGCGCCTGGGGGAAAGGCACCCCGTCTCTTCACGAAATATCGGTTGTAAGCGGGATCCCGGGCAAGATGGAGGGAGTGGATGGAAAGCAGGTTGCTCCGATGTGGCTTGAGGGAAGGCTTGACGAGATAGTCGCCTATAACGAGTGCGACGCTCTTACTACCTATCTTCTTTGGCTCAGGATGGCCCACTCGATCGGACACTTCGATTCAGAGCAGTACGCGGAGGAGCAGCGGCTGCTTCGCGAAATGATAAGGCAAGAGGCCGAGAGCCCCGAAAGGCGACGGCACCTTCTGGCTTACCTCTCAAAGTGGGAGAGCCTGAGTGGGGCAGGGGCGGATGAGTAAGCAGCCCGACAGCCGCGACATTGCCGTCCTTTCCTTCTACAAGTTTGTTGATCTTGACGGCCTTTTCGAAATAAAGAACTCCCTGCTCTCGCTTTGCGGGGAAAACGGCATAAACGGCACCTTCATTCTCGCTTCTGAGGGAATAAACGCCACCGTGGCGGGTCCCCGGGAGGGCATAGACGGGCTTATTGCCCATCTTGAGAGCGACACCAGGCTCTCGGGCGCGCAGTACAAGCTTAGTTACAACAAGAAAAGCCCATTTCACCGGCTTAAGGTGAAATTCAAGAAGGAGCTGGTCCCCATGGGCGTAAGCGGCATAAAGCCGCAGCGTCTCTCGGGGCAGCGCATACCGCCCGAGCAGTGGAATGAGCTTATAAGCCGCTCCGACGTGCTTCTTATAGACACAAGAAACGATTACGAAAACCGCGTCGGAACCTTCAGGGGCGCCGTGAATCCCGAGACGGAGCACTTCAGGGAGTTTCCCGAGTACGTGAGGAAAAACCTCGACCCCGCGGAGCACAAGGAGGTTGCGATGTTCTGCACGGGCGGGATAAGGTGCGAGAAAGCGACATTCTATCTTCTCGAGCGGGGATTTCAGCGGGTGTATCAGCTTGAAGGAGGGGTGCTTTCCTACCTCGAGCGGGTTCCGCGCGAGCAGAGCCTCTGGGAAGGAGAGTGTTTCGTGTTTGACGACCGCACCTCGGTCGGCCACGACCTTTCTAGGGGAATCTGGAGCACGTGCAGAAACTGCAGGGCCCCCGTATCTCCGGAGGACAGGGAATCCGAGGAGTTCCGTGAGGGAATATCGTGCCCCCGCTGCCACGCAAAGCTTACTCCAGAGAGGATTTCATCGCTTGAGGAAAGACAGAAGCAGATGAGGCTTGCCAGAGAGAGAAACCGCAAACATCTCGGGGCTGTAATAAAAAGAGGGAGCGCGAAACGGGCGCAGGGTTAATCTCGGGCTTCGAGTTCGTCCTTTAAGATCTTGTAGTCTATGCTGTCGACAAGAGCTTTCCAGCTCGCTTCCACTATGTTGTCGGAAACCCCCACCGTGCTCCACCTCTTCTCCCCGTCTCCCGATTCCACAAGCACCCTTACCACGGAGTCGGTACCGCCCGACCTCGACACTACCCTTACCCTGTAATCGAACAGCCTCAGGGTCTTAAGACTCGGGAAGAATTTCTCAAGCGATTTCCGAAGCGCCCTGTCTATCGCACTTACGGGGCCGGTTCCCCTTGCCACTGTATATTCCGTGACGCCGTTTACCCGGACTTCCGCGGTGGCCTCCGAGAGCGGCTCCTCGTCTCCTTCCCGCTTTTCGACCAGTGTCCGGGTGTTTTTCAGGTAAAACCGCTTTTTGTATGTTCCGAGGGTTTTTCTCACCAGCAGTTCAAAGGACGCGTCCGCCCCTTCGAACTCGTACCCCTGGTTCTCCAGAACCTTAAGTTCGTTCAGTATCTCGATGATCCTTTCGTCCTTGGGGTCTATTTCCACTCCCAGTTCCTGCGCCTTATAAGCTATGTTGGCCCGTCCGGAGAGGTCAGAGACCAGCACCCGCCTCCTGTTGCCGACGCTCTGGGGCTCTACATGCTCGTAGGTGTCTGAATTCTTCATTACGGCGCTTACGTGTATTCCCCCTTTGTGAGCGAAGGCGCTCTCACCGACAAATGCCTGTTTCTTAAGAGGTGCAAGATTGGTGAGTTCATGAATGAAGTGGGACACGGAATAGAGTTTTTTCAGGTCCTCTGCGGAGATGGAATCCATCCCGAGCTTCAGGGCGATATTCGGTATTATGGCGCAGAGATTGGCGTTTCCGCACCGTTCCCCGTAGCCGTTCATGGTTCCCTGGACCTGGGATGCTCCCTCCCTTACGGCGTAAAGGGTGTTAGCGACCCCGACTTCGCTGTCGTTATGGGTGTGTATTCCTAGGCTCGGGTTATCGAACATGCCGTTAACTTCCCTTATGGCGCCCTCGACGTCCCAAGGCATGGAGCCGCCGTTTGTGTCACATAAAACGACCGTGTCGACTCCCGCCCCGTAGGCGGTCTCAAGAACCTTCGCCGAGTACTCGGAGTTTCTCTTCCAGCCGTCAAAAAAATGCTCGGCGTCAAAAAATACCTTGTCCACGTGGCGTTTCAGGTACTCGATCGAGTCGTGTACGAGCTCGAGGTTCTCTTCAAGCTCTATTTTGAGAGCTTCTGTGACCTGGAAGTCCCAGCTTTTCCCGACGATCGTCACAACCGGGGTTTCGGCCTCCAGAAGCGCCTGTATGCTAGCGTCTTCCTCGCAGCTTTTCCTTGCGCGTCTTGTGCTTCCGAAAGCCGCGACGCTCGCGTTTTTAAGCCCAAGTTTCTTCGCTTCCTCAAAATACCCTTTGTCCCTCTCGTTAGAGCCGGGCCATCCGCCCTCGATGTAATGCACCCCGAGGTCATCCAGTTTTTGCGTTATCCGGATTTTGTCGTGTATGGAAAAGGATATGTTTTCCCCCTGGGTTCCGTCACGCAGGGTCACGTCGTATATCTCAACGGTTCTCGAATTACTCATCGGTTTTTCCAAGATTAAAGGCGTTGTGAAGAGTTCTTACTGCGGTCTCCGTGTCTTTTTCCTCAAGCACGCAGGAGATTTTTATTTCCGAAGTGCTTATCATCATAATGTTAATTCCCTCGTTTGCAAGGGTCTTGAACATGCGCGAAGCCACTCCGGAGTGGGTCTTCATCCCCAATCCCACCAGGGAGACCTTGGAGATAAGGTTGTCGGAGAGCACCTGCTTTCCCCCTAGCTCCCGGGCCATCTTCTCAGAGAGTTCTATTGATTTCTTGAAATCCGACTTGGGCACGGTGAACGTGAGGTCGGTAAACCCTTCCGTGCTCACGTTCTGAACAATCATGTCGACCACGATGTTATTGTCCGCTAGCGACGAGAAGAGCTTGGCCGCTATGCCGGGCTGATCGGGCACTTGGGTCACGGTGATCTTAGCCTGATCCCTGTCGTAAGAAACTCCCGATACCAGAACTTCTTCCATGGATTTCATAACTTTTTCCTCATCCAAGACCCACGTTCCTTCGTCCTCGGGCCTCGGAGTTGACTTAACATGTATAGGCACTTTAAATTTTTTTGCAAATTCCACCGCGCGGGCCTGAAGCACCTTGGAGCCCAAGGACGCCATCTCGAGCATCTCGTCATAGGAGATACAGTTGAGTTTTCTTGCGTCGGGACAGATCCCGGGATCCGTGGTGTATACCCCGTCCACGTCATCCTTGTAGAGTTCGCACGCGTCGGCTCCCATCACGGCCGCGAGCGCCACCGCGGTCAGGTCGGAGCCTCCCCGCCCGAGCGTGGTAAGATTCCCGTTCTCGTCGACTCCCTGGAATCCCGCTACTACGACCGCTTTTTTTTCACCCAGGGCGACACGGATGTTTCTGTCGTCAATCGATTTTATCTTCGCCTTGGAGTAAATGTTGTCGGTGGTGATCCTTATCTGGTGTCCTTGGAAAGATATCGCGTCCTGCCCGAGCGATTTTATAGTCATCGCCACAAGGCCGGAGGATACCTGCTCCCCGCTTGAGGTTATAACGTCAAACTCCCTTTCATCGGGAGGATTCATTATCTCTTTTGCGAGGCCGACCAGCCTGTCGGTTTCCCCAGCCATGGCGGAAACCACCGCTATCACGTCGTTTTTCTTCTTTTTCGTTGCTACTATGTGCTCGGCTACGCGCCTTATTTTCTCGATGCTAGCAACGCTTGTTCCGCCGTATTTCTGAACGACAAGAGCCATTTTCCCTTACCTGCAACCTTTATTGTTCTCGATTCCTCATCCCCTCGGGGCGGGAATTGGATATCAATTATAACAGCGTTTCCCGGTAATACATCCCGCACCTTGTCCGCCCATTCCACTACGGAAACTCCGTCTCCGTAGAAAAATTCCTCATAACCCGTATCCTCGAACTCCGCCCCGCCAGACAGCCTGTAGACATCGAAGTGAAAAAGAGGCACGCTGCCTTCGTAGCAGTTCATTATGACGAATGTGGGGCTGTTGGGTTCATCCTCTATTCCCAGGCCACGGGCAAGACCCTTGGCGAAAACCGTTTTTCCCGCTCCGAGATCTCCCGTGAGTCCCACTACGGAGCCCCGGGGTATGAGTTTCCCCATTATCTCGCCGCAAAGCATAGTCTGCTCGGGTTTGCTTACTTCTAGGAGGAATGCGGGGTCCATGGGAACTATCTTACCGTGGCGAAATGCCTTTCTTCCGTGGATGAGATGACGGAATTTCTTGAAGCGGGGATTTTACGCGATATTTCAGAGGCGGTAAAGCCCGCGGTGCCCGTTTCATCTAAAAGAAGGTCGGCCGCGTGGCCGTGGAGGAAGACGCCGAGCAGGCAGGACTGAAGGGGGTCGTATCCCTGGGCCGCGAGTCCCCCGATTATTCCCGTAAGCACGTCTCCGGTTCCGGCCGTGGCCATGGCGGAATTTCCGGTCGGGTTTATGAACACCTCCCCGCCGGGAGTGGAGACGACCGTTCTCGCTCCCTTAAGAACGACGTAGCAGCCGTATTTTTCGGAAAAACGGGTCGAGATCCCTACGCGGTCATCCTGCACCTGTTTTGTTCTTACGCCGCAGAGTCTTGCCATTTCCCCGGGGTGCGGGGTTATCACCGCGGGAATTTTTGTTTTCCTTAGAATCTCGGGGTTCTTTGAAATTATGTTAAGAGCGTCGGCATCGAGCGTGACCGGCACTTCGCACTGGGTTATCACCTTCTCAAGAAACTTCCCTGCGCTTTTGGAGGTCGATATCCCGGGGCCGACGGCAAGCGCCGTCTTTTTCCCTTCAAGTTCCCGGAGCACCTCTTCGTAGGCGTCGGGATGGAAGGTTCCGTCCTTTGAGTCCTTAAGCGAAACGGACATTACCTCAGTTGTCTTTTCCTCAACAGCCGAGGATATGCTTTTTGGAACCCCCAGGGTTACGAGTCCGCTTCCGGTGCGAAGTGCTGCCTCGGCAGAGAGAACCGCAGCCCCGCTTTTTCCCGGAGAGCCTGCAAGCACGAGAAGATGTCCGTAGGTTCCCTTGTGTGAATCGGCGGCCCTTTTTTTAATGAGGCCCCGGCATTTTTGAAACGTGAGAAGTTCAAGGGGAAGATCCTCCCAAAGCGTCTTGGGGATTGTTATGTCCGTTACGCAGAGTTTTCCCGAGTAGTCCACTCCCGGGTGAATGCACATCCCGAGTTTCGCCGGGGCGAAGGTGACGGTAACGTCGGCCTGCACCGCTGCCCCGAGAGGTTGCCCCGTATCGGCGTCAAGTCCCGAGGGTATGTCGACGGAAATGCGCCGGGCGCTCTGGCGGTTTATGAATTTTATGAGTTTCTCATAAAATCCTTCCACCTTCCTGTCGAGCCCGGTACCGAAGATAGCGTCGACTATGACTTCCGTGTCCTTTATCCTGGGAAGCTTTCCGCCGAGTTCCCTTACGTCGGCTTCGATCTCGAGAAGCGAGTCGAGGTTCGTTTTCGCATCACCCCTGTAGCGTTCCTTTTTCTCTGCGATGTGGACGCTTACCTCTTTTCCCGAGGAAATAAGATGGCGCGCGATTACGAAACCGTCCCCGGCGTTGTTTCCGGCGCCGCAGATAACCGCCATCTTCTTTGCGGAGGGACACTCGGCGAGGATGACCGACGCCACGGCTCTTCCGGCGTTCTCCATAAGCACGACGCCCGGAACTCCGAATTCCTCAATCGTCCTTCGGTCTATTTCCCTTGAGATCTGCTTGGTTGAGAGTTTCATGGTTCTCTGGAGCTGGTCCCCCGGATTTGCCTATTTCCCCATACCGCCTGCTCCGGTGGGTCTTGTATCTCCGAGGTTTTCTATATGCGCGCTGATGAATTCCTCGGCGTGATCAAAGCAGAAATAGTAGGAAAGAAGAGTGCTGCCGCTTCGGTTAACCGTGATCAACTGGTAGTGGCGACTGCAGATATCTATTCCGCACCTGACGCACTGCTTGATCTGGTTTCTTTCTCCCGAAAGTTCGCATTGCTCCCCTCCGGGACTTACGTGATCACACTGGTAGATTTCAACTTCTATTGTTTTTACCGACAAGTGCTTTACCTCCCCTTGGTTTCTTCATTAATTATACAGTTTTGCGTAGGTGTTTGGTAAATCACGCGGATAATTTATAATAGACGGGAAGGATAGAGTTGATGATACATCCAAGACAGGCCCTAAACGGCACATTAAAGTATTTCTACATAAAGGCCACCGGAAGGCCGAAACTCCTCAATCTTGAGATAACAAAGCTTTGCAACGCCCGCTGCGATTTCTGCGACTACTGGCAGACAAAACACGAAGAGCGTCTTTCTGACTACACTCCCGTAATAAAGAAAATAAACCCCCTCGTCACGGTAATCACGGGCGGGGAGCCCATGATCAGAAAGGATCTTCCCGATATCGTGAGACAGATAAAGGGATGCTCCATATTCATTTTCACTTCCATGGTCACCAAGGGAGATTTCCTTACCGAGGACAAAACTGAAGAGCTTTTCGACGCGGGGATGGATCAGATCGCCGTTTCCCTTGATTTTCCGGGCGAAAAACACGACACATACAGAGGCATTCCGGGTCTCTGGAAAAAGCTGTCAGAAACCCTGCCCGAGCTGGCTGAGCGGTTTCCCGACAAAAGCCTCGTGCTTAACACCATAATAATGGAAGACAATCTCGACGAGGTGGTCGAGATAGCGAAGAAGGCCAGGGAGTGGGGCATAGCCATATCTTTCAGTTCCTACTCGGTCATGAAAACCAACAACGAAGACCACTTCGTGAAAAGGGAAGCTCTCTCGAAGGTAAGTGACCTTGTAGAGGAACTGATCGCGCTTCGAAAGAAGTGGAAGGGAACGATACTCTCAACCGAGTACTACCTGAGGGAAATCCCGGGCTATTTCGAGAGGGGAAGCGTTCCCGACTGCCTGGCCGGCATCAATCAGATACACGTTACCCCGAGCGGACACTTAAAACGCTGCTCCGAGATGCCCGTAGCCGCCCACTACAGCGATTACAAACCGGATCTTTACGAAAAAACCAAGTGCACTTCCTGCTGGTACAGCTGCAGGGGGGAGACCCAGAGCCCGGCGAACGTCAAAAGGGCCATGGAATACATGGGAATTTATATTTAGCCCGGACGTTTAGGGTCCTTTTCGATACTCTCTGTGTGTTTAATCTGATTACGCCTTTGTCGGACTTGGTTGAATTGTAGGCGAAGGATACGTGATCAATAACCTCTCTACGGTGTTTTTGCCCCTTGCAGCTTCTGGGCGGCTTTATCAAAAGTGTAGGAACCGAAAAATAAACCGCCCTGTGTTTTGTCGCAAGTCCGGAAATGATTTTCTAGCACCCCTTCGTACTTAGACCTGCGTTCAAGTTCAGACTGCCGTCTTGTACATTCGTTCCATCACCTTGACAATATCCGGGGCCCCGGAAAGGGACTGATCCACAGCCTGCGCCACAAGGTGATCAGGAATGCCATGCATAGCTTCGGCAATCGGCCCGGCTATCGCCGCCAGTGTGTCGGAGTCGCCTCCTAGAGAGATAGCGTTTCGAACGGCGTCTTCAAAACTTGTTGATTCAAGTGCGCACGTGATGGCTTCGGGAACGGTTTGTTGGCAGGTGTTGCTGTAGGAATATCCGGATCGGATATCATCAACTGCCTTGGAGAGATCGTATTCGTATTCGCGCTCGATGGTCTTGCGTATGTCCTTCGGTTCGTATTTCTGAAAGGCAAGCCAGATGGCGTGCGTCGCTGCCCTCGCTCCCTTCATGCCCTCGGGGTGGTTGTGAGTGATCTTGGTTACCCGGTCGGTGGCCGCAAGCGCCTCTTCGAGCGGATGGCTCCGGTTAAGGAAGGCAGCCGGCGACACCCGCATTACCGCTCCATTTCCATAGCTGTGATACGGCTGGGGATCAGGGCTCGCGATCCAGTTTCTGAACATGGTGCCGTAGCCACGATTCGGATGGTTCCGGCCCCATCGCTGCAGGGTGGGCGCGGCGGGCAGGTTGTCAAGGAGTATCTCCGCGACCGCTGCGGTACACACCGAGTCGTCGGTGTAAAAACAGTTGTTTTGTAAGAGCTCAACCTCCTCTGTCTCGAAGGGTACGAATAAATAGACCGAACCCGCGATATCTCCAATTATGGCTCCCCACATAGTGTTGCCTCCTGTCCGTGCTCTTTCCCGCTTTGCCCGACTGCGCGCCACCAGTTTTCACGAAGCAGGAAAAAAGGCAGCGTTTCTTCAGGGACTGCTATCAGGTTCTCTGTGCTTTCCAGTCGGTGCCGCCAGGGCGGTCTTCAAGCACGATTCCCTTGGAACTTAGGTAGTCCCTTATTTCATCGGCCTTTTTCCAGTTCTTTTCCTCTCTGGCCGAGTTTCTCTCCTCTATCAGCTTTTCTATCTCAAAGGGATCTATGTCTGAGAGGTTGGCGGTGGACTTTCTTTTCTCCATGTACTCGGCCGGTTCCTCTGAGAGGACTCCGAGCACTCCGCATATCTCCTTTATCTTCTCAAGCGCTAGGGACGCGCTTTGAGTCTTTCCCACCGAATCAAGCGACCTGTTAATCGAGCGTATCAGATCAAAAAGGCTTCCCACCACGTCGGCAGTATTGAAGTTGTCGCTCATCGAGGAGTGAAAATCCTCCTCGAACTTCCTGATCGAACCCTCAAGTGCGGGGTCGGAGCCCTTGGCTTCCCGCGCCTCTGCGGCTCTCAGCAGGGCGAGGTATATTCTCTCAAGCGCAGCCTCGCTGTCATGCATACTTTTTTCCGAGAAATCAGCGGGGTTCTGGTAGTGGTGCGAGAGGAAGAAGAGCCTTATGGCCTCCGGGGACCATCTCTTTGTTGCCTCAGAAAGCGTGAAGAAGTTCCCCAGGGACTTTGACATCTTCTCCTTGTTTATTCTTATGAGACCGTTATGAAGCCAGTACTTTGCAAACGGCTCTCCGGAGGCGGCCTCCGACTGGGCTATCTCGTTTTCGTGGTGCGGGAAGATGAGGTCTTTTCCCCCTCCGTGTATCTCGAAATTCGTTCCCAGATACTCCATGCTCATAACAGAGCACTCTATGTGCCATCCGGGCCTTCCGTCTCCCCATGGGCTTTTCCAGGCAGGCTCGCCGGGTTTTGATTCCTTCCAGAGCGCGAAATCAAGGGGGTCTTCCTTTTCCTCGTTTACGTCTATTCTCACGCCTTCGAGCATGTGATCAAGCGACCTGCAGGAGAGCTTTCCGTAGTCCGGGAATTTTCTTACGGAGAAAAAGACGTTGTTGCCCGAGCGGTAAGCGAAGCCCTTTTCCATTATCTTCTCTATGAGCGCTATTATCTGCTCCAGATGCTCGGTTACCCGGGGCTCGACGTCTGGAGTCTCAACCCCTATCGAAGCCATGTCCTCTCTGTATTCCTTTATGTACTTCTCGGATATCTCATCGCAGCTTACACCTTCCTGGTTTGAACGGGTTATTATCTTGTCGTCTATGTCGGTGTAGTTCCTCGCGAACAGCACGTCGTAGCCGGCGTATCTGAGAAATCTCTGTATCACGTCAAAAGATACCGCCGAGCGGGCGTGTCCCAGATGAGCGGAGTCATACACCGTGGGACCACAGACATACATACGGATCTTGTCTCCCTCAAAGGGAATGAGATCTTCTTTTTTCTGCGAGAGGGAATTGTAGATTTTTATCTTGGGAAGTTTTTTTTGCATGTTTTCGGGGAGACCGTAGCGGGGTTTCTCTGTCCCGCGGTATTTTCGAAAGGAAAATTCTACGTATTCGTTCCCTAAATTCAAGAGGAGGGCGCACGTGCGCAAGGCGATCGGGGCTCTTTTCTCAAAATCTGGGCAAAGAAGGCGGATTTTTGCCCCTTTCCAGCGGTTTTTTCTTCAAAGTGAAAAAAAAGCTTGCCAAAGCAAAACCGTCCGTTAGTATGATGGCTCACCTTCATTTTTTTGTTTGAAGTTGTTTTGTTTTTCTTGTTCTTTTTAAATTGACAAT
>JAPPFE010000023.1 GCA_028823955.1 Candidatus Dadabacteria bacterium | reverse complement strand
AGGCGAAAAACCCGGCGTAGCGGGTTCTTTTCAGCCGTGAACGTCTAAAAGTATAGCAGAAAGAAGTCAAAGGAGTAAAACGACCATAAGTGAATACAACTTTCTAAAGAGATTCAACACCGAAGAAGAGGCCGTTGAATTTTTCGAGAAGCTAAGATGGAAAGATGGCGCAACCTGTCTTAATTGCGGGAGCGGAGACACATATCCTCATACCTCTAGGAAGTTCTACGATCATTGCAGAGAAAAGGAATGCAGGACTCAATTCTCTTGCAAGACTGGTACTGTTATGCAGTCCAGCAAGCTTCCTGTAAGAATGTGGCTTTTTGCTATGTACAAGGTAAGTGTGGCAAGAATGCAAAGAAAAGGAATATCAAGCCTCCAATTAGCAAAGCAGCTCGGAATTACTGAAAAATCCTCTTGGTTTATGATTCAAGTGGTGTATGTAATTCCCAAAGTTTTTTGCCTCTTCACAAAACCCTTGCCCTGTAGGACTACTCTACTACGCAAATGCATCAGATGTGTTAGAATTTAAGGAAGAAAAAAATCTGGTTGTCCGGAGGACTGCGAAATTACTGTCCGAACATGTGGCTGTGAAATTATTCAGAGCAGGCAGGGCAAAGCGTAATGTCAGGAAATCAGGAATTGCGGTATCAGGAGGAAGATGATGAAAGTTAAAACACACGGAATGCTTCTGGGCTTGTTTTTCTCGTTAGTGCTTGTTTTTTCGTTCAGCATTCAAGCTTCGGCTCATAACGAAAGTCAGGGCAACAAGATGGCGGAAGATGTCAATATCGCAAGCGAAGCGGAGGTGGGAGAGTTCCTTTCCCACATAATTGAACATTTTAATCCGTTATTAAGAGTCAACAACCCCAACCCCACTCTGGAAGAACAAAAAGAACTGGTAAGCCTCTGGGTGATATTTTTCGAGGAACTAAGAAAGCAAGGGGTTTTTAACGATGGCGACGACATGTACTCCATTATAATAAATTCCGCCAATATAATAGACAATCACCCGGGACATCCCGGATTGTATGGCAAAGTGGTTGACCCGGACGCCCAGGGTTCGCAGATCGGGGATGCCTTAAGGAAGTTAATCAAAGACGAGGGCTGTGCGGCGTACAGATACGGCGGAGAAGACAGACAGGCTTGCGGAGAAAAAGTAGACACTATCTATGGAGAGTTCGTAGTCATAGCGGGTCTTCATCACGACGAAGAAGACTCCGCTGTAATCGAACCCGACTGTACGGGTCTCGAACTTGATACCACCGCCGGGGATGTTGAAAACGAAGAGAGTCTGGATACGCAGAAACTGCTTCTTAAGCTGTATGTAAAAAGCATTATTTCCGTCACTCAAGACCTGCTTGTGGATGGCAGAAGAAAAGCGATGGAGGAACTGAGGAAAGAGGATCCTGATAGGATTATAGGGTTTGACGATATGGCTTCCATAAGGTACACGGAGTTTCAGAAGAAAATCGCTTGTTTTTCAGAAGGAGATTTTAAGGAAGGCAGCATATACGTTTTCATCATGGAATTGGATGAAGACGCCACGGTGGTTCTAAACGGAAACAGTCCTCAACTGAACGGACTGAATCTTAGGCTTAGGGATCCGAATCCAAATCCGATTGACGGGGAGGAAAACAAAAATATTGCGGAACTGCTTAGGAACTCGGTAACAGAAAACGGGACGCCCAAAGATGGAAAGGGCGACTTTGTCGAATATCATTGGTTGCGTCCCGGCGATGAACCAACTCCGCAATGGCTGGAAAATAACCTAGTTCCAGGCAATTCGCACAAGATAAGTTACATTGAAGCAGCAGACGTAGGTCATCATGAAGATCCTGTCGGTCGCTTCATGTACATCTTTGGTTCAGGGGTTTATCCCGAATCTGATGAAGGCAACGGAGCGTGTACAGTCGCCGGGAAAGGCAATACTCCTCAGGGAGCTTTGCTCAATCTGTTTCTGACAGCTTCTGTTTTGTTCTCGGTAGTTTTTCCCGGAAGACGCGCCCGGAAGGAATTCTTCCGAAAGCTCCGGAATTGGCGTAATGACTGATCATCACGGGCAGAAAAGCGGATTGGTACATCTGCACACTGAAACTGCAAGCGTCGAACGGAACTTCATGCCTTTTAAGCTTTCGGGGGAACTAATCACCAGTTAGAAGATGACCAGTCCGAACTGGCTTGGCAAGAGCCCCGAAAAGCATATATTCTGATAGCATGTCCCGTAGCGCACAGAGGATGTCACAGCCCACTAAGCCGTGGCACGGAATGGAAGTCAGAGGGCTCGTCACGGCCGCCGTTTCGGCCGTTATACTGGTTACAGCAATCTCTGTGATGACGATTCCGTACTCACGGACAGTCCGCCAGGACATACCTTTAGATATACTCTGGCGTAGCGGTTTCTGGCAGCAGGTCACGGGATTTTTGCTGCTAGGATTCTCCCTTATAGGCCTATCGCTTTACTTCCGCAAGCACTGGAGACAGCTGCGGTTCGGCTCGTTTTCATCCTGGCGCGTTTTGCACGGAATACTGGGCGTAGCGGGACTCATCGTGCTGGTGGCCCATACGGGAATGCGGTTCGGCTCGAATCTGAACCTGGCGCTGATGATAGTGTTTGTAGCCGCTAATCTCGGCGGCGCATTTGCGGCAGCCGGAATATGGTCGCGGTATCAGTTCACAAGACATCCGAGCCATAGATGGAGAAGACGCATGGTCTGGATACACGTGCTGATGCTCTCGCCGCTCCCCGCCCTCATAGCCCTGCACATCCTGTCAGTCTATTACTTCTAAGGATACACTTGTGACACGCGCTCGAATTTTCTGGGGATTTCTGATTTCCCTCAATCTCCTTCTGGCGGGATTCTTCATCTGGCGACTCCAGACTGATAACCAGCAGGCTTTTCTGCCCGGCAAAGCAACCCACGGACACCACCAGATCGAACTTGCGTGTGAGGCGTGTCACATCCCTTTTGAAGGCGTTCCACAGCAAGCCTGTATTGATTGTCACGCCAAGGAACTTGAGATAGCCAATGATTCCCACGCCGAAAGTGTATTTACCGATCCGCGCAGCCTAGCGGAGCTTGAATTGCTAAACGCGCGCCTGTGCGTAAGCTGCCATGTGGAACACCACCCGGAAATGGTAACCACTATGGGAGTCACGGTGCCCGATGATCACTGCTTTCACTGCCACTTTGATATCGCCGAGCAGCGCCCGACCCACACGGAGATGGACTTTAACACCTGTGCCGCGGCTGGTTGTCACAACTACCACGATAACAGGGCTCTCTATGAGGACTTTCTGCTTCAGCACAGCGACGAGCCCGGATTGCTTGCAACGCCGCTTGTGGCTGAAAGAGACGAACCCGAGGCTGTCGGACCCCTTCTTTCTTCTAGGGAGCACGACGCACCGACAGACAGGGAGGTCGACCCGGCTCTGCTTGCCGAATGGGCTGGCACCGTCCACGCACGCGCGGGGGTCAACTGCTCAAACTGCCATGTCGGTGAGAGCCCCGGAGCACGGTGGAGCGATTCGCTGACTCACGAGGCGTGTGAGTCCTGCCATGAAAACGAAGTCTCGGGGTTTCTTGCGGGAAAACACGGCATGCGCCTTGCCTCGGGCCTCTCGCCCATGTCGCCGTCGCTCGCACGTCTGCCCATGGACTCCGAGGCAGCGCAACGCGAACTCGGCTGCACGTCGTGCCACGGTGCCCATGAATTCGATACCGCCCAGGCCGCGGTGGATTCCTGCCTCGGGTGTCACACAGATACCCACAGCAATTCCTACAAGGATTCCCTACACTTCGAACTCTGGCAGGCGGAGGCAAGCGGCCTCGGAGCCCCGGGAAGCGGTGTGAGTTGCGCCACCTGTCACCTGCCCCGGGAGACGCACAAAAAAAGTGATGACAAACGGGTTTTGGTTCAGCATAATCAAAATATGAACCTGCAGCCGAACGAGAAGATGATCCGCGGCGTCTGCATGAAATGTCACGGACTTCCTTTTTCGATCGATGCTCTTGCGGACCCGGTCCTCATCGAGCGGAATTTCAAGGGACAGCCGTCCCGCCATGTCGAAAGCGTCGATATGGCAGTGCAGCGGGCGGTTGAAGACCTGAGGAGAAAAAAGAAATGATGATCATGAACAGAACTGTCCGCACATTAACACTGGGCGGGCTTCTTCTGGCCGCCCTGGCAACAGGATGCGGCGGCAGTGGCGGGGGCAGCGGGAACAACCAGGAATCCGGCACTACCTTCACTCCCAGAACGATGGCCGACGCGCTTTACGCCGTCATAGAATCCGACCGGACCGTCTACACCCGCAAAGTGGTCGATCGTCTGCAGGACGAAGAGAAAGTTATCGAGGCGAGCGAGCACTGGAAAGATGACAAGGCGCTCCCACTACCGGCCCAGATGTTCCGCATGGGAGCCAAGATGGTTTCGGACAAAACCGATGTTTTCACCTATTCCCTTCTTTCGCTCTGGCCGGTTAACAAGCAGAACGCGCCTAAAACCGAAGTGGAAAAGCAAGGGCTTGAAGCGGTAGCAAAGAAACAGAAGCCTTTTTACGCGGAAGAGACGCTGGGCGGAAAAACATTCTTCACGGCGGTCTACCCGGATGTCGCCGTGGCTCCCGCATGCATTAACTGCCATAACAATCACAAAGACAGTCCGCGAAGCGATTTCAAGCTTGGCAAGACCATGGGCGGCGTTGTCATCCGCATACCACTTTCGCAACGTTAACAACCACAGCCCGGGGAACCCGGACGGAATGAGACTTCGAAGGCCGGTCCACCCTTAGCGGTCAGAAGCTATTGCGCTAACACACGGTATTTTTCCCTGACGGCACTTTCCATCAAAAAAAGTTCGCCGTCGCTTAAGAAATCAAAATGCGACTTTCTTTTGTTCGCAGACAGTCTGCCTTTGTTTTCAAGGCAAATCCGGATAAACAAATCTATCAGGCGGTCGGGCATATCGATAACATCCTGAATCGCCTTTTTTGTGCTGTCATAGTTTGCGAGGAAGTTCAGTTCCTCTACAAGTTCGCTTTCGACGGTTTGAACGACAAAATCATGCAAAGCTTCCGCTTGTGCCGTCATATCAATGTAACGATACCAGTACGCAGTATCGTTGTGGACGGTCATCTGGGCAAGCCCATCCAAGCTGTATTCCACAAGTTGGTTCAAGGGAAGTGAAAATGCCTCTAAAGAATCATCGTAGCCTTCCGGATTGTTAAGCATTACAGCAGACACGGGAAACATCAGACCTTCCGGAACCATTCCTCGAATGGAAAAAATATTGTGGATCAAAAACCGGTGGATTCGACCGTTACCATCTTCAAACGGATGAATAAAGACAAACCCGTAGGCTACTACGGCAGCGTGAACAATAGCTGAAACACCGCCGGTCATCATAAGCCGATGAGAAGTCAGGAGCCCCCGCATCAAGTCGGGAAGATCTTCCGGCTTGGGACACACATAATGAATTAACTCTTTTTGATAGGAAATCGTCTGACCTACATAATTTTGAACCGTTCGATAATCTTCGTTTATGAAACGTGGATCGACAATTCGATTCTGCAGGGCGATTAACAACTCCTTGTCGCAGAAATCCTGCCGTCGCGCCATCTCCAAGGACGCTATGAATTTTTCGGTCCGCGACGCGTCGGGTTTAATGTTTTCTATTTCAAAAGAAGATTTGGTTTCTTTGCTGTAAAGATAACTTAATGCTCTCCTAAGTAGTTGCGGAGGATACGATTCGACTATCTTCTCGCATCTGTCTCGAAAATCAGTCTGATCCATTTCTCCAAGCTTCTCCGTTTTTCTGACAATAGGACAAAATTCCCTTGGTCCAAGCAAATTATTGATAACACGGTGTCTTTGAGATTTTTCACCCCGGGAGAGAGTGTAATAGATGTCCGGTTCAAGCGCTTCCAGATAATTCCCCTTGGACAAATCATCAATGGGTAACCTGCGACCAGTTAAAAACTCGAAAAAAAACCAGATGCGACGAGCATACTTTCCCGTTGGCTTGGATTTGATGTAATCGACAAGCTCAGTTTCCGCAACGGCATCAAAAACAACCTTTAAGGAGCTAAGGCTTACGCCATCATATTTCAAGGCAAATTCCAGATGGTCTCCTATTTTTTCACCAGGCCAGTATTGAAGAGAATAAATATCTTCAACTCTACCACCTTGTACTTTCTGCTGCCGACCACCGGTTGCCGCAACAAAGGAACTGTGCCAGTTGGGCAGTGCGGTCAATCCAAATCTGCTCAGCAGCCAAGCGTAGCCTGCGGGCCGTATTCTTGAAACGCTTGTTTTCATGGACTTATCCAATAAAATCGTTATTTTCCTCATAATATAATTAAAAATTTGGCTTTTGCAAAATAAATGATTAAAAATTGTCTATTTTCAAAAAAATTTTATTAAAAACCATAAGTTTTGATAAAACTTTTAATTTTTCCAGTATTTCTAAAAAAACGATTATTAAACCAAAAAAACAATTAAAAGACACTGCCTTTCGAATAAAACAGTTATTAAATCCGAGGTTCCTAATCAAAAAGTCATATACAGAAGCCGTTCCATCTTCTTTTATTCTCCGCCTTTGGGAGTTATCGTATTCGCATGAACAGCTTTAAAATCGCCCTTGTTCAGAACCGGGTGCACAAAGACAAAGACGAAAACCTGAAAAAAACCATATTAAACGTAGAGAAAGCTTCTGCGCTCGGAGCGAACATAGTCTGTCTTCCCGAGCTTTTTCTCACCAGGTACTTCTGCCAATCTGAGGACACAGGCTGTTTTGATCTCGCCGAACCCATCCCCGGACCCACAACGGACAGATTCTGCGGGGAAGCGGAAAAAAGAGGAGTTTTCATCGTGTGCCCGCTTTTTGAGAAAAGGGCGTCCGGCGTGTATCACAACTCCCTTGTCCTTATCGATCCCTCGGGAGAGATTTCCGGCATTTACAGAAAGATGCACATACCGGATGACCCGGGCTATTTCGAGAAGTTCTACTTTGCTCCCGGAGACACGGGGTTTTCCTGTTTTGAAACCGCTTTTGCGAAGATAGGCACACTTATTTGCTGGGACCAGTGGTATCCCGAAGCGGCACGCATAGTATCGCTCAAGGGGGCGGACATTATCTTCTACCCGACCGCCATAGGGTGGCGCACGGACGAGGATGAACACTCGAAAAATACCCAGCTTGAGGCATGGAAAACTGTTCAGCGCGCCCACGCGGTCTCAAATGGAATCTATGTCGCAGCCGTGAACAGGGTGGGCTTCGAGGAATCGGGAGAAACCGGTGAAGGAATAAATTTCTGGGGAAATTCCTTTGTGTGTGACCCCCAGGGAACGGTGATCTGCGAGGCTTCCGGCGAGAGAGACGAGATCATACTGGCCGACATCGATCTTAGGAAGCTTGAGGAGACCAGAAGGAACTGGCCCTTTCTTCGGGACCGAAGAATTGACTCCTACTCCGAGCTTCGGCAAAGATTTATCGACAATGATTCCGGTACCTGAAATTGAGTGATTCTTCAGCGGTTCGTTACAGACTTCCAGCTGAATGGGAACCTCACGACGCCACCTGGCTTGTGTGGCCGCAGAACGTAAGCGATTGGCCGGGAAAATTCTCGGGGATCGAGAGGGTATACCGCGAGATCGTAAGCCACCTGTCAGAATCAGAGAAGGTGAGAATAATAGTTGACCCCGGAGGAACACAGAAGCGGGCCGAGGGGTTTCTCAGGGAAGAATCAACTGATCTTGGCAACGTGGAGTTCTACGAGTGCTCCACGGACAGATCCTGGATACGGGATTCCGGCCCCTTCTTCGCAAGAGACGGTTCCGGGGGGCTGAGCGTGCTTGATTTCGGGTTTAACGGATGGGCCAAGTACCCGGACTGGGAAAATGACGACATGATTCCAGGGTTCGTGGCCAAGACCCTTCGTCTTGACTCAGAAACCCCTGCATGTGTTGGAAAGAAAATCATTCTTGAGGGCGGAAGCATTGACGTAAACGGAGAGGGCTCCCTGATAACAACTAGGCAGTGTCTTCTGAGTACCGAGAAACAGGTAAGGAATCCTTCTTTCGGGAAAAACGACTACAAGGCGGTGTTCTCTGAGTATTTCGGCGCAACGAACGTTCTCTGGCTTAACGAAGGCATAGAGGGAGATGATACAAACGGCCACGTTGACGATATATGCAGGTTTACGGGTCCCAGCACGGTTGTCTTATGCCTTGAGAACAGCTCCCGGGACCCGAATTACCGCCCGCTTCGCGAAAACCTTGAGATACTCCAGGGCCTAGAGCTTGAGGATGGGGGAAAGATTGAAATCGTCCCCCTCCCGATGCCATCGCCGCTTTTTTTCGACGGAGAAAGACTTCCGGCAACTTATGCCAATTTCTACGTCTCAAACGAAAAAATTCTCGTCCCCGTCTATAACGATCCGAAAGACCGTGAGGCACTCGGCGTACTGTCGGAACTTTTTCCCGCAAGACATGTGGTTGGAATTGACTGCATCGACCTTGTGTGGGGATTCGGAGCTATCCACTGCATGACAAAGGAAGAGCCTCTTCGCTGACCGTGCAAACTCAGACCGAGTTAATCACCGCGAGACCAGGTTAACCCCTTCGTACTCAAGAATCGCCCTTTTCACGTCAAGCCCCCAGCGGTAGCCGTGAAGATCCCCCGCCTTCCCTATAATACGGTGGCAAGGCACCAGATAAGCAATCGGATTTCCCGCCACGGCATTTGAGACGGCCCTTACGGCAGTAGGCACTCCTGCCGACTCCGCGAGTTCTGAATAGGACAAGGTCTCACCCTCCCGGACCTGCATCAGCTTTTCCCATACCTTGAGCTGAAACCGTGTTCCTAGGAGCAGTATCTCCGGAGGCCGTCTTCCCGGGGAAAACAGCAATTTCCGCAATACTTCGGCCGTTTTTTCGTCATCCCTTTGGTTCTTCGGGTTCGGCCATGCCTTCCTGAATTCTTTCAAGTGGCTTTCAGGATCGGTGCGGAAAAAACTCATATGGCATATGCCTTCTTCGCAGATCCCGACAAGACATTTTCCAAACGGGGTGCCATGAACTCCGTAGACAATGCACATACCGGTCCTGATTTTTTTCTTCTCCCCGGAGGACGCTTCTTTCGCGTTAACCACAATATCCTTCCACAAGTGATCCGGGAAGCTTTTCAAGACTCCATTATCGTGGGTTTTCCCATTTATCGACTGCAAAGCAAAACTACCTCCTTCCGAAAATTGATCTCGCTATTATCATCTTGTGTATCTCGTTTGTGCCTTCGTATATCTCCCCGACCTTGGAATCTCTGTAGATCTCCTCAACCTTGTAGGTAGAAGAATCGTGGGCAAGTTCCACCATAAGCCCGAGACCTCCGAATATCTGAACGGCGTCGCGGGCCATGGTAACACTTATCTCCGAGCCGTAGTACTTGGCGGCGGATGTCTCGAAAGTCGGGAAAGGATCCCCATTGTCAAGGCAGAGCGCGGCCTTCAGATACAGGTTCCTAGCGTTTTCTATCTCAACAGCCCTCTGCGCCAGCAAAAACTGCCAGTACTGAAAATCGGCTATCTTTTTTCCGAAAGCCTCCCTCTCGTTCATGAACTCCACGCATTCGTCGAACGCCGACTGCGCCATCCCCACCCCGCTTGCCCCGATTCCCGTCCTTCCGTAAAGAAGGGAATTAACGGCGACCCGAAGGCCATCTCCCTCCTTCCCTATCAGGTTTTCCCGGGGCACCTCCACATCTTCAAGGTATATGTCGTAGGTAAGTTCTCCCCTGTTTCCGAGTTTCTTATCCGGGGGACTCACGGAACAACCCGGCGAATCAAGATCAACCACTATCATTATGGACTTGTCCCCCGCTGAGGCTAGCAGAGTAACGAAATCAGCCACCCCGGCGTTGGTTATGTAGCGCTTGCGGCCGTTTACAATGTATTTTCTGCCCTTCCTGCGGGCTTTCGTTACAAGAGACTCGGTCCTTACGTCGGAACCCGACTGGGGCTCCGTCATCGCAAATGACGCCACCGAAGTTCCATCAAGAGCCGCAGCGAGATATTTTTCCTTTATGTGGGAGGATCCCATGGCGAGGGTTTTTCCCGAGAGCAGAAAGTGGGCGTTTATCGTTCCCGCAACGCTCGCGCTTATGTAGGCAAGTTCCTCCGCCATGGCCGTCGCCGCGCACGCGGGGTAGGAAAGACCAAGTCCCCCGTCTTCCTTTGAAAACGGAATCCGGAAAAACCCTTCGGCCGCCATTTTCCTGAAAAGATCACGGGGAAAATTCTCGTTTTTCTCGCTTTTCTCTCCCATGTCCCGGGCAAGCGGAAGGACTTCTCTTTCCGCGAAAGCCCTGACTTTTTGCCTCACTTCCCTCGTTTCCTCGGGAAAAAGATGCTCTTTGTAGAGCTTTGTCTGCATTCTCTGGGGTAATTTGCGCATTCTGCTAACTCCCGTAGTAAAGAATTGTATTTCTGCAAGGACAGACGGGCAGATGTTGTCTAAACAGTTTAACCAACTTATCGGATGAACGTTAAAAGCGTCTCAGGAGAACCGGTATCCGGAAGCAAAAATAAGAGCCCTAGATGCTCCGCGCTTCTCACGGTCTTAGCTCTCAAGTAGAATGAGTCTGAGCAAATCCGCATTTGGGAGGAACCAGTTGTCTATTCCCGGAATTGTCGTACCGTACTGGGCCGACGTAAAAAAAGATGATCTCACCTATTTTTCGAAACTGGCAGAAGACTTGGGCTATCACTCCATCTGGGTTCCCGAAATGTGGGGACGGGACGCATTTTCCTTGATATCCCACATGGCGTCGGTCACAGAAAGGATAAATCTGGCCACCGGTATCATCTCCGTTTACAGCAGGTCTCCGGCACTCATGGCGCAGACGGCGGCCACCGTGGATGAGTACTGCGGGGAAAGACTGATCCTCGGACTCGGGATAAGCAGTGTTTACCTCAACGAATACTGGCACGGCACGAAATTCGAGCGTCCCCTGAGACGGACGCTTGAGTGCGTCGAGATAATAAGGACGATCCTTGCGGGAAAGAGGGTTGACTATGATGGGGAGATTTTCAGGCTTAAAAACTTCAGGCTTCTTTTTAAGCCCCGGCGAAGCGAGATTCCCATATATATTGCATCCATGGGACCGAGAAACATCGAGCTTACCTCCCGGGTCGCTGACGGCTGGATTCCCTATCTCTGCCCCGTGAGCCTTATAAACGAAAGAAAAAAGGTGCTTGCTTCTGGCGGAAGAAGAATAACCGTGGCTCCGTTTCTTCCGGCGATGGTTTCCGAGAACCGAAGCGAATCAAGAGAAATCGTAAGGGAGTTCGTGGCCCTTTATGTATGCTCCATGGGAGATTATTACCACAAGCTCGTAAGCGGCTACGGATTCGGGGAGGAAGCGAACAGGGCGAAAAAGCTCTGGCGGGAAAACAGGGCGGAAGCCATAAAAAGCATAAGTGACGAACTGCTTGACCTTGTTTCCGTGAGCGGTTCCCCGGAGGAGGGAAGAGCAAAGCTCAGGGAGTTCGCCGAGAGCTCTGATCTTCCCATTCTCATGTTTCCCTACAACGCTTCGAGAGAGCAGACAGCTTTTGCAATGAAAGCGCTTGTCCCTTGAGAGAACAATACGGGTTCAAGGGTCAGGTCTTGACATGATTTCCTGTCTTCATTATAATCCCTTCCATGGCAAGACCGCTAAGACCGGAATACGCAGGGGCCGTCTATTACATCTCCTCGGTCGGAAACAGAGGGCAGAGCGTCTTTCAGAACTCAGCCGACGGCAACGCCTGGATAGAAATCCTCGAGGGTGTATGCGGAAGGTTCGGATGCCTTTGCTTTGGCTACTGTCTAATGTCCGACGGGTATCATCTGGTCATCGAGACCCCGAAGCCCAACCTCTCAAAAGCCATAAGACAGCTAAACGGCGTTTACACCCAGCGTTCAAACAGGCTGCACGATACAGATGGTCACGTTTTCCGGGGAAGATATAAATCCATAGCTGTCCAGAGGGAGAAATATCTTCTATCCCTTATGGCCCATATCTTTCTTCTACCCCTTCGAGCCGGCTTCGTAAAACATCCCAACCAGTTCAAATGGAGCAGTTGCAGGTACCTTTATGGAAAGGATAAAGCGCCAGGATACATAGACCTCGAGTGGTTCTCAGAAGGATTCTCTTCGGATACAAGCGCTTTTGATGAGTTTCTCGAAGAGAATAGTTCGCGCGACGTGATCTCGGAAACCCGAAAGCAGATATATCTCGGCGATGATGGATTCATAGAACTTGTGCAGGAAAAAACAAAGAGGGATTCGCAGTCAAAGGATATTCCCAAGTATCAGCTCACAAAACCTGTACCGGGCATGATAGACGGTTTCATGCGAAGCGGACACTCAAGAGAGGAAGCGATAGCTAAAACCTACCTTACGGGGGACTACACGCTGAGAGAGGTTGCCGACGCGGTCTCAGTTCACTACTCGGTTGTGAGCAAGATCGTAAGCGAATACGAGAAAACCTCTTCTCTTTCCCGGTAAAAACCCTCAGTCGAGTCCAGACTGCTCTGCGAGTTCCTCAACCTCCTCCACCATCGCACATATCACGTCAAGTCCCGTCTGCCAGAAACCGGGGTTGTTTATATCCACCCCCACTCCAGAGAGAAGCTCTGCGGGCGAGGCGCTTCCCCCGGACCGAAGAAGCTCCATGTAATCGGGCACAAAAAACTTTCCCCGCTCCAGGAACATTCCGTAAAGTGCTAGGGTGAGCAGCTCGCCGAAGGAATATGCGTAGCAGTAAAAGGGAGAGTGTATGAAATGGGGAATGTAAAGCCACCAGTAAGCGTAGTTTTCGGTCAGGGTAACGGAATCTCCGAACATCTCGCGGTTAGCCTCGATCCAGAGTTCGCTTATTCTCGCGGTCGCAAGCTCCCCCTGATCTCTTCTTTCGCTGTGAAGGCTCTGCTCAAACCTTGTAAGCACCGCCTGTCTGAAGACCGTGGCCATTATGTCCTCGAGTTTTTCCGCTACCAGAACCAGCCTGCCTTCCCTTCGGGTTTCTTCCTCCTTAAGGCGGTGAAACACGAGCATTTCCGCAAAGACGCTTGCGGTCTCAGCCGTGGTAAGGGGCGTGTGGGCCTGGAAATAACCCTGTCGTCTCGAAAGATACTGGTGCACGCCGTGGCCTAGCTCGTGAGCCAGAATCATCACGTCTCTCGGTTTTCCGGTGTAGTTCATAAAAACATAGGGGTGAACGCCGGGAACCGTACCGTGGCTGAAAGCGCCTCCTCTTTTCCCGTCCCGAAGCTCGGCGTCTATCCAGTTTTTCTCGAAAAACAAAGACGCGGTCTTTTTCATCTCGGATGAGAATTCACCGAACGAAGAAAGCACGATTTCCTCTGCCTTGTCCCATGGGACCTGCTTCCTCTCCGAACCCAAGGGAGCATAGCGATCGTAATCGTAGAATCTTCGGTATCCGAGAAGTTTTCCCTTGAGTCCGTAGTAGCGCTTTACGAATCCGAAATTTCGCTCGCACGATTCAAGCAGAGCTTCCACGGCACTGTGGGATATCTCGTTGCTAAGGTGACGCGCCGACATGGGATCCTCGTAGCTTCTAAGCCTGTCGTTTATTGAGTGGTCGTTTACAAGCGTATTGAATATGTAGGTAAGTACATGGGAGTTCTCTTTAAGCCCCCTTGTGAGACCGGACCAAGCTGCCTTTCTTTTCTTTCTGTCCGGGTCGTAAAGAAGCGAGAGGGTCCGGGACTGGTTCAGCCTTTCGGTCTTGCCCGAGAGCCTCACACGAAACTGGATATTATTCACGATCTCGTCAAAAAGCCTTGAAAACGCCCTCTGCCCGGTGTTTGACTTCTCCTGAAGTATCTTTTCCTCGGCTTCCGAGAGAGTGTGGTCTCCGTACTGTCTTTCCTGCTCAAGAAAATGCCTGTACTTCGAAAGTTTCGGGTTATTAAGAAGTTTTTTCGCTCTTTTCTTCGGAACCGAAACCCATTCAACGTAAAAGAAAATGAGTTTTTTCTGAACTTCCGTCGCCTTCTGCTGCATTGACGAACGAAAGGCGCCGTTTTTGGGATCCCGGGTGTCGGCCGCGAAAAGAAGGTGAGCGAAGGAAAGTATCTTTCCGATTCCTTCCGACAAGCGCTCAAGCTCCTTCACCGCTTCCGCTAGCTTCCCGGCGGTAAGCGAAGGAGACTTTATCTTCCCCCTGTACTTTTTTTCAAACCTGTCTGCACGCGTCGATATCCTCTCGAAATCCTTCTCCACGCGCGGGTCGGAAATTCCTTCGTAAAGGTCCGAGAGATCCCAGCTTATGCCTTCTGCCTTCGCCATGTCCGTCTCCGTAGCTCTTTGTCGGGAGCAAAAATCAAGTTACTCCTGAAGCAGGTATATATCCTCAAGCGATCTTCCCTTTTCCATGTAGTCCATTCCGTAGCCCACGAGAAACCCTTCATTCACCCGGAAACCCGTGTAATCGGGCTCTGAACCCGTCGCGCCCTTTCCTCTTTTGTCTATAAGCGCGCATATCCGAAGCGAACCCGGGTTTTTAGACTCTATGTGCTGCAGGATAAACTTCGCCGTCTCCGAAGTGTCAACTATATCTTCAATTATTATAACGTCCCTGCCCTCCACTTCGCATTCAATATCCCTCAAGAGCTTGAGGCGCCTAGGCAGTGTTCCCTCTCTGTAACTTGAAACCCTGAGAAACTGCCTTTCGACTATCACGGTTACCTGCGCCAGAAGGTCTTCAAAGAAAGGACGCGCCCCTTTAAGAACGCAGACCGCAACGGGGGTTTTTCCCTCGTAGTCCCCCGAAATTTGCTTGGCGAGCCTAGAAACGGCGGTTTTTATGTCGTCTTTTAAGAAAAACTTTTTAAGCGCGACGCCTTCCAGGATTTCAATTTCCTCAGACAGAACCTCGCCCCTCCTTCAAAGTTTTTTCAAGTTCAGGACAAAGTTCGATCACGGAGTGGCGAAGAAATTCCCGCTCGTAAACGTCGGGATCGGCAATCTCTCCGTTCCACACGAGTATATCCAAATCCATTTTTCTCGGGCCGTAGCGATCCTCCCCGGCATCTCTTCCAAGAGCAATCTCCACTCCCTTGAGCACGGTTTTCAGTTGCTTAAAGCCAAGACGGGTTTCTACCAGCAAGGAACCGTTTAGAAAATCCTGCTGGTCCCGGGATCCTATGGGTTTGGTTCTCAAGAATTTCGATTCTCTGAGAACATTGAGTTTTTCCCCGAGCATTCTTTTGGCGACGCTTACGTTCCTCTCGGCATCTATGTTTGAACCAATTCCAATAATAACTGTATTCAACCCAGTTACCTTACATTAATGGTTTAGAACCCGGAAATTATAACTGAAATCGCATGGACCGAAGTCGCTGGTGTCACTGTTTTTTGCCAGCAATCTCTGGAAACATCCCTAGCAAAGCTCATGGAATGCACGGCCAGCCCGGTTCGCTGTCAGGAGCGCAGACCGTGTACATCAGGCCACCTCTGCGAACGCCGTAAGATGTCCCGACACCTGGGCTCACCACATAGTTGTCGCCTTCGGGGTAGTAACCGCGAAAAACTTCCGTAGCCGTTGTAGTCAGTTTTTCAGGATTGATTTTGCATTCTATCGTATCCATGCGTTCTCGTCCGCGACGTACGACAAAGTCTATCTCGCGGCCCGACTTGTCCCGCCAGTAAAAGATAGAGTCATCCGCGTGGCAACTGCGCAACGCGTCAAGCACTAGATGCTCCCAAAGTAGACCACGGTCCTCGTCCCTTATTGAATCCCAGCCCCTCTCGTGGCAGACAAACCCGGTATCAAATGCATAGCATTTCGGGCGGGCCACTATCTCACGTTTTCCACCACTGTGAAAGGGCGGAACGAGATGTATCGCGCAGGCAATCTGCATGGATTCCATATGAGTCTTTACAGTAGGCTGACTCAGCCCGCTGTCAGAGGCTAGGCGCGAATAGTCCACCTGCTCACCGCTCTGGCGCATTAGCAGACGCAGCAAGGAGAGAAATCCCTGTCTGTTGCGTACGCCGAAAAGTTCCTGAATGTCACGGGCATAGAAGCTGTCTATCCACTCGCCGTAGAAAGCAGGGTCTCTTTTTTCCGAAAGCAGCAGTTCCGGCAGACCACCATGAAGCAGGCGGCGGTCAAGATCCTTTATTTCAAACGCCTCAATGGATTCTCCCCAGAGAACAGGAAACAGATGAATGGTCCGTCTTCGGCCCGTAAGCGCATCGCGGAACTTCCGCGTGGCTGCAAGCGTGGACGAACCGGTGGCCAGCACACGCAACCGAGGATATTCGTCCGCGACGATTTTCAAGCACAGGCTCGGATCCTCCAACCGGTGAACTTCATCTAGAATCAGAAGGTTGTTCACCGGGTGACTCCGTAAAAACAGCTCGGGATCCTCCAAGGCTCTTCGCACGGAAGGAAGGTCGCAATTCAGGCAAGTCGCTTCCGGCAGCATTTTTGCCAGAGTCGTCTTGCCCACACGCCTTACTCCAGCAAGCCAGACAACAGGACGGCGAGACCAAGCTTCCTGTAATCGATTTAACCAGTATTCGCGTCTAATCACAGCTATATTTTATATTTAGACGTCTAAATGTCAAATACAGTTTCAAAATTGCAGAAAAACTCGCAAGTGGCACTACTTTCAGGATAGCAGGGGAAAATTCTGGTGTTTATCTCTCCCTTGCTTCGGTCACCGAAACGGAATCGGCAAAGCGAAGCGCCCCGGGTTTCTCCACCTTTACCGACGCCCACCTCACCGCAGGATCCTCAAAAACTATATCGCATATACCCCCGGCAACTCTCTCAAGCAGGTTAAAATCGTTTGTCTCCACAAAGCTTATGATCTTTTTGCTTATGGCCTTGTAGTCCAAAGTATCATCTATGCTGTCGCTCTCGGCGGCCCTGCGTCCGTCAAAATCGATGGTGACGTTTATGATCAGGTCCTGGCGGTTCTCCTTCTCCCAGTCATAAACCCCTATTATAGTGCGAAGTCTCAGGTTTTCGATCTTTATTATCATCTTATCAGGTAAGGCTGATGCCTCCGTCAACGAAAAGACACTCTCCGGTGACATAATTATTCTCCAGAAGATAGTTAAACGCGTTTATTATATCCTCAACAGAGCCCGGACGCTTCATCGGAGCTCCCCGCGTCATCCTGTGAAGATAGTCATCCCCGAACCCCGGGGGAGCGAGAACGGCTCCCGGGCAAACGGCGTTTACCCGAAAATCGGGAGCAAGCTCCCTTGCGAGCATTTTCGTCAGGTGATAAAGGCATTTCTTGCTCAGGTTGTAGCAGAAATGCTCGACGGGATTTTTTCTGACTCTCGTGTCAAGAAAATTAACGATAAGTCCCCCGCTCGCCTCAGTGGAAAAAGACTGGGAGAGGAAAAAAGGTGCCTTGAAGTTTATAGCCATATCGGTTTCAAGAAATTCGGGGGTCACGTCACGGAATCCGACGTTCTCGAAAATCGAGGCGTTGTTAACAAGGACACAGAGCCCCTCGAATCTTTCGGTGACTTTCGGGACAAGCTCTTTTGCGTAATCAGGTGAGGAGAGGTCGCAGCGGAAAAGCTCACACTTAACACCGGTCCTGAGAATAAGTTCCCTTGTAGCCAGGGCCTCTTTTTCGGAGGAATTGTAGTGAAGGGCGATATAGTAGCCCTTCCGGGCGAGATTCAGGGATATCTCCTTTCCTATTCTCACCGCCCCGCCTGTAACCAGAGCCGCTTTTGGGGGATTATATACTTGACTAACCATTTTTTCATTTCGCACGGGAAACCGCGGTTTTCATCTCAGGCACGCTGTGAAAACCGCCTTAGTGTGTGTTGATATATTATTCCCATTGTTTATTATAAGTAAATTCAAAAACGGCCCGCATAGGCGAAACCCAGGCCGTTGCTTTACATGAATCCGGTACCAGCCGCAAAGGATTTTCAATGTTTTCGCGCGGACTTCTCCCCGAGGATGAAGAATTGGGAAATCTTGTAATCAACTGCATAAGAACGCTCGCGATGGACGCCGTGGAAAAAGCGAAGTCCGGCCACCCGGGAACCCCGATGGCTCTCGCTCCCACGGCTTTTGTGCTTTTCGACAAGTTCCTGAGACATAACCCGGGAAACCCGAACTGGCCAAACCGCGACCGCTTCGTCCTCTCCGCAGGTCACGCTTCCATGCTTCTCTACGCGGCTCTCTACGTAAACGGGTACGACATCTCGATTGACGATATAAAGAAATTCCGAAGCCTCCACAGCCGCTGTCCCGGTCACCCGGAGCTTGGAATCACGGCCGGGGTCGAGACCACGACCGGGCCTCTGGGACAGGGAGTGTCGAATTCGGTCGGAATGGCCATAGCCAGCAAGTGGCTTTCCGAGCATTTCAACCGTCCAGGCTACGACATAATAAACCATCATGTGTTCTCAATCTGCAGCGACGGGGACATGATGGAAGGAATTTCCTCAGAAGCCGCATCCATAGCGGGACATCTTGGGCTCGGAAACCTGATCTGGATATACGACAGCAACAGCATAACAATCGAGGGCAGTACCTCGCTTGCGTATTCCGAGGACACGGAAATGCGGTTTGGGTCATACAACTGGCACGTGGAGAAAGTCTCGGACGCGAACGATCTCGGGGAAATTGAAAAAGCCCTAGAGCATGCAAGATCAGAAACCGGAAGGCCTTCCATTGTCATACTGAAAAGCCAGATAGCCTACGGAAGCCCCAACAAGCAGAACACGTGCGAGGCCCATGGAGCGCCGCTTGGCGAGGAGGAAGTCAGGCTGGTGAAGGAATTTTACGGATGGGACGCCCCAGGGAACTTTCACGTCCCAGAAGAAATTCTCTCCTACATGAAAGAAGCGGTTGCCAGAGGAAGCGATGCCGAAGCGGCCTGGAAGGAGAACTTCAGGAAGTACTCAAACGAGTATCCGGAACTTGCTCACGACTTTGAGATGCTCAATAAAAGGAAGCTGCCTGAGGGATGGGACAGCGACATCCCGTCTTTTCCCTGTCCCGCGGGTCCGGTTGCTACCCGTTCCGCGAACTCAAGCATAATTAACGCCATAGGGAAAAAAGTGCCGTGGTTCATGGGCGGCGCCGCGGATGTAGGCTCCTCGACCAAGACCTATATTAAGTGTACAACGAGTTTTTCCGCCGAGAACCGCGAGGGAAGAAACTTTCATTTCGGAGTCAGGGAACATTCAATGGCCGCGATAGCAAACGGCATGTGTCTCAGCGGACTCAGGGCATACGCCTCGACCTACTTCGTGTTTGCCGATTACATGAAACCCTCGATAAGGCTCGCGGCCCTGATGAAACTTCCCGTAATCTACATTTTCACTCATGACAGCATAGGAGTCGGAGAGGACGGGCCCACTCATCAGCCCATAGAGCATCTGGCGGCCCTCAGAGTAACACCCGATATCGATGTCATCCGTCCCTGCGATGCGAACGAGCTTGCAACTCTTTGGAAACACGTGATGGGACTTTTTGACCGTCCCGCCGCGTTCGTTCTCACAAGACAGAATGTTCCGGTAATAGACAGGGACCGCTACGCTGCGGCCGAGGGAGCGCTTGCAGGTGGTTACGTGCTCGCTGACTCAGACGGCACGCCTGACATCATACTGATATCCACGGGCTCTGAGGTCCACATCTGTCTCGAAGTTTATGAAAAACTGCGCGAGACGGGGAGAAATCCGAGAGTTGTGAGCCTTCCGTGCTGGAGTCTTTTCGAAGCCCAGCCCCAGAAGTACAAAGACAGCGTCCTGCCGCCTTCCGTCGGCACAAGACTAAGTGTCGAGGCCGGGGCAACATTCGGATGGGAAAAATTCACGGGGTCGGGTCCCGCTGCCAAGGCCTACGGAATAGACCGCTTCGGAGAGTCCGCGCCATACCAGGACGTGATGAACAACTTCGGTTTTAACGCTGACACCATCCTTGGGGAATGCCTCAAGCTGCTTGGTAACTAGTGCCGTGTCCACTGAAAACAAAGCTGGCTCGGAGTCGCAAAACTACACCGAATACGCGGGCGATTACGGAAGCATAATCCAATCCCGGCTCCTCGAACTTGAGAAAAACCGCTTCGCCGAAAGATTTTTCGACTACGATCATCTGCTCTGGGCAGACAATCCTTCTGAGATCGCAAATCGCCTCGGCTGGATCCATCTTCCGAAGCAGATGCTTGCGGCAGCAAATGGAATTGACGACTTCTCGGAATCAATAAGGAAAAAAGGGTTCACCGACGTCGTTGTTCTGGGCATGGGGGGCTCGAGTCTCTCCTCCGAGGTGTTCAGAAACATATTCACCCTCCGCGACGGCTTTCTGCGCCTCACCCTTCTTGATACCACGGATCCCGACTTCATTCTCAAGACCCGGGAGAGCATAGACCTGTCAAGAATTCTCTTCGTAGTCTCCTCAAAATCAGGTTCGACAGTGGAGACCGTTTCCCTCATGAAATACTTTTACGGCGAACTCGCAAGAAAAACCGCTTCCCCCGGAGAACATTTCATCTGCATAACGGATCCCGGATCAAAACTCATCCAGACAGCCGACGAACATGGTTTCGCCAGAGTATTTATCAACGATCCGAACGTCGGCGGGAGGTTCAGCGCCCTTTCCTACTTCGGTCTCGTTCCCGCATCTCTTGCGGGCATCAATATACGCAGGATACTTGAATCGGCTTCTTCCGTGCTGCTCGAACTTGAAAACGCGGTCGGAGGAAAATGCCACGAGAGCCCATCCTTTCGCCTGGGAACCTTCCTCGGGGTCATGGCCGAGCAGGGAAGAGACAAGATGGGCTTTGTCTTTTCCGAAAAGCTTTTTCCTTTCGGCTGCTGGGTGGAACAACTGATCGCCGAAAGCACCGGGAAAAACGGAACGGGCATCCTTCCACTGCTTGACGAAGAGGTCCCGGACTGCCCACGGCCGGGAGACGACAGGGCATACATTCTCCTTTCCCTGAGGGAGGACGGAACTGTGGATACGGCCGCCTCGCGCATCAGGAACTCCAAGATTCCCTTCGTGAAAATAGTAGTTGACAGTCCCGACCAGATAGCCGCGGAACTCTTCCGCTTCGAGTTTGCCGTGGCGCTTGCCGGAAGCATAATGGGAATAAATCCCTTTGACCAGCCCGACGTCGAATCCGCGAAGGCCTTCGCAAGAAGTTTTCTCGGACTCTACAGGGAAACGGGCGAACTTGAGCCAGAAGAGCCCGATTTTTCCAGAAACGGTCTTGCTTTCTCAAGTAACAGGAACATAGAATCCCCGGAGCAGCTAAAAGATATCATCTCTTCAAAGAAAAAAGGGTACGTATCGATTCAGGCTTACGTAGACCCCGCAGAAGAAAATTCAAAAGAGCTTCTTTCCCTTCGCGCACAGATTGAAAGCATATCACCCGTACCCGTAACCTTGGGGTTCGGCCCGAGATTCCTTCACTCAACAGGTCAGCTTCACAAAGGAGACTCGGGAGAAGGATTCTTCATTCAAATCGTAAGCGATAATGAAAACGATCTGCCCATACCTGATGACGTCGGTTCTGCGGAATCGGCATTCTCTTTCCAGGTACTCAAAACAGCCCAGGCCACCGGAGACTTCAGGTCTCTTGACGAAACGGGAAGGGGGATTGCAAGAATCAGGATACCGTCTGACATCCCGCAAGGCGTACGGAAAATCGCCCGGATTTTCGCCTGACCCGTCCCACGCGCGGCCGAAAAGACGCAGGGGTCTGCGGCAGAAACAACAGCAAGTCAAGCAATCCGCCTGCACAGGGCACTTTATCAGGTTGACATCATTGCTCCAAAATGGGATAATCACATTTATGTCGTTGGGATTCATGTTGCAAAGCCAAGCTGATTCTAGGTGGCGGGTTTGACCTGAAGACTAACGTGAGGTAACTATCTATGTAAAACACGCAAAGGGGGTTGAAGATGAGTGCTGTACTCTTACGAAAACCGGGAAGTTCCATTAATTCCAGTGCCGTTATAAAGATACAAAATCCGGTCTTCTTTCTCTGCATGTTGGCACTGCTTGTCTTCTTTTCCCACGCGGGTCCGCTTCAGGCCCATGAAATCCCTGGTATCCCGAGCCGCGCAGGCACAGAAGACAACCACAGCCCCGACAGCATAACAGCAAAAGACGTCAGAGCCGGGAACATGGAAGACATGAAAGCCTTCATGCTGCACGCAATGGCTCACATGGAGCAGCTAATAGACTACAACACCGGCCTCGCGCCCTTTCTGCAGCTCATTGAAGAGGAGGGAGGTGACTGGCGCAAAGACAGCATATATATCTTCCGGACGAGCAAAGATGGTGTAATACAGCAACCCCACCCCTATTATCCTCCCGCCCAAGGCGGAATCCTGTCACACAAAAATCCCGTTATGAAAGGGCTCATGGACGAGTTACAAGAAAAAGAAGATGGAGTGGCTTGTCGCAATTACACTTTCAGGAATGAAGAGAGAGCGGCATGCGCCGTTAAATTTAACCTGCACCTCGACAGTCTTTCGTTTCCGCTTCCGACCATCCTGGTCGGCGGGCTTCACCATAATTTCTCAGATGTGTCCTTTTCCAATCTGAAATGCCCTCATTATGTTCCCGAAACAAGCGCCGTCGACGTGGTGGACAGGGATACGCTCAAGAAGTTTGTAGACGAGTTCGCTCAATTCTATGTTGAGTGGCGGGAAAGGGTAGGCCTGCTTGAGCTTATCAACTCGGTGAGTTGTTTCAGGGTCTTGCCATGGAAAAACGATTCCATCTACCTTTTCGCAATGGCTGCAAATAACCGGTTAGTTGTTCTAAACGGCAACACGCCCAGCCTTGAGAACAAAAGCCTGAATGTTGAAGACGACAACGGAACCAATGTCGGGGATCTGCTGGTAGAAGCCGTAAAGGATTTGCCGCATTTACCTTCCGGCGAAGGAGCGTTTGTTGAGTATCTCTGGGACGACCCGACTACGCCTGATGACGATATACGCGACGCCGAAGGAAATCTGATACCCGGCAGGGCTCCCGGCAATTCTCCCAAGATAACCTATGTCACGTCGATTCCGTCAACCGATGGGCAGGGTCAGATCATCTGGGGTTCCGGCATCTATCCCGAAACAGGTGACGACAATGGCTGTGCGATCGCGGGGGGAGCGGACGCGCCTGGAAGCGTTCTGCTCAACTTCTTCATGACAGTTCTCATATTGCTCCCTGCGGTTTTCCTTAAAAAACGCTCAGGAATAAAGAAAGCCTTTGCGCAAAGCGGACCGGCGGCCTTCTTTGTCTGTGCGTTGGCGACACTTGTTTTTCTCTCGGGTCCCGACACAGCTGTGGCCCATGAGGGCGAACACAACCATAGCATAATTGCCGGAGGTGTAGATGCTTCGGACCAGGATGATATGCTCGAATTCGTTCTGCACGCGAAAGCTCACTGGGAAGCCATAGACGATCCGAACGAAAACATAAGATTCGAGAAAAGCCTGACCGTTGACGGAGGGGACTGGAAAAACGGCACCATATACCTCATGGTGATAGATGAAGACGGAACGATCTATACTCACGCGCACGACCCTGAGGCGCAGAACGGAACCTTGAATGCTACGGAACTCATAGCAAAAGCCGATGAAGGCGGTTGCGTTGATTATGTCCTGAACGGCGAAAACAGGGTGGCCTGTGCCGTCAAGTTTGAGCATCCGGTCTGGAAAAGCGAGCTCATACTCATCGGCGGACTTCACCATGAGTCTGGTGACGTAAGTTTTTACAACATAAGATGTCCTTATTTCATAAGTGAGATCATTGATGAAGAACCCTATTTCAAGCAGGGGATAACTGCCAACAAGGTTACAGACAGCGACACGCTGAAGAATTTTGTGAAAGAATTCAAAAAGCATTTCACGGAGCAGGTAGAACAAGCCGGGCAGACTCCCGCCAGTCTGGCTTCTGTGCGCAACTGCTGGAGAGCGCTTCCGTGGAAACACGGGGCCGTATACCTGTTTGTGATGACGGAGAGCGACCAGCTTGTGTTTTTTAACGGGAATTCCCCGGCGCTTGAAAACGGGACTCTTGATGTTGTGGACGACAACGGATGTAATGTAGGCGACGAAGTGGTAAGGGTAGTGAATAATGAGCCGAGGCAGTGCAGGGACCTGGGGCTGCTGCCCGGGGATGCAGAGGGTTTTGTTGAGTACCTTTGGGATGATCCGACTGATTCCGCTCCTGCTCTCCCGGGAGAAGGCACAGCCCCGGGTGATGTGCCGAAGCTTAGCTACGTGGAACGGGTAAGTTTCCCCGGGTTTCTCGGTGGCCAGCCACTTATAGTCGGTTCCGGATACCATCCTGGAACAAGCAACGACGATGGAGGGTGTGCGGTCGCCGCAACTTCCGCCAGGGGGGGAGCTTTGTTTAACTCGCTTCTTATAGTTTCCGTGTTGTTCTCCGCGGCTTTGTGGAAAAGACGCCCAATGGGAAAACAGGCTGTATCCGACTCTCGGGAACG